>NZ_JBKIUP010000002.1:0-866010 GCF_046602535.1 Klebsiella sp. 1SOBk10mer | reverse complement strand
GGCACTGCCCGGTAGCTAAATGCGGAAGAGATAAGTGCTGAAAGCATCTAAGCACGAAACTTGCCCCGAGATGAGTTCTCCCTGAGACTTTAAGTCTCCTGAAGGAACGTTAAAGACGATGACGTTGATAGGCCGGGTGTGTAAGCGCAGCGATGCGTTGAGCTAACCGGTACTAATGAACCGTGAGGCTTAACCTTACAACGCCGAAGATGTTTTGGCGGTTTGAGAAGATTTTCAGCTGATACAGATTAGTCGATGCGTCCGCAGGACGTGTTGATAAAACAGAATTTGCCTGGCGGCACTAGCGCGGTGGTCCCACCTGACCCCATGCCGAACTCAGAAGTGAAACGCCGTAGCGCCGATGGTAGTGTGGGGTCTCCCCATGTGAGAGTAGGGAACTGCCAGGCATCAAATTGCAGTAAGCCGGGGTGACAACCGGTGGTCATAAAGCGAAAAAATTCGGTGGAGCGGTAGTTCAGTCGGTTAGAATACCTGCCTGTCACGCAGGGGGTCGCGGGTTCGAGTCCCGTCCGTTCCGCCACCTAATAAGAGCCCTGAGCATTTGCTCAGGGCTTTTTTGTTTCATCTGTTCCCGATTATTGCTAAATCAGCAAAAATCCTCTGCATTAATCGCTCTTTTTCCCCTCCACACCATCCGCCATAATTTCATCCGTTAACCGAAATGAACAAATAACGAGGAAAAACATGGCAATCCCTGCATTTGGTCTTGGCACCTTCCGTCTGAAAGATGATGTTGTTATCGCATCCGTAAAAACCGCGCTGGAGCTGGGCTATCGTACTATCGACACCGCGCAAATCTATGACAACGAAGCCGCGGTGGGTCAGGCCATCGCCGAAAGCGGCGTGCCGCGTGATGAGTTGTTCATCACGACCAAAATCTGGATCGAGAACCTGAGCAAAGACAAACTCATCGCCAGCCTGAAAGAGAGCCTGCAGAAGCTGCGTACTGACTATGTTGATCTCACGCTGATCCACTGGCCGTCACCGAACGATGCGGTGGCTGTTGAAGAGTTTATGGCCGCTCTGATGGAAGCGAAGACGCTCGGCCTGACCCGTCAGATCGGTATCTCCAACTTCACTATTCCACTGATGGAGCGCGCGATTGCCGCCGTTGGCGCTGAAAACATTGCTACCAATCAGATTGAACTCTCGCCGTATCTGCAAAACCGTAAAGTCGTCGATTGGGCGCGTGAGCACGGTATCCATATCACCTCTTATATGACCCTGGCCTACGGTAAGGCACTGAAAGATGAGGTGATTGCCCGTATCGCGGCGAAACATAATGCGACTTCGGCGCAGGTTATCCTGGCATGGGCGATGGGCGAGGGGTACGCGGTAATCCCGTCCTCGACGAAGCGTGAGAACCTGGCCAGCAACCTGAAGGCGTTGGATCTGCAGCTGGATGATGAAGATCGCCAGGCGATCGCTGCGCTGGATTGCAACGATCGGCTGGTGAGCCCGGAAGGTCTGGCGCCGCAGTGGGATTAATCTCCCGCTTCCGGCATGCCCATAAGAGGGTACTACGACAGCTCCTTCGGGAGCTGTTTTACGTGTTCGCTTAGAAAATCAATAAACGCCCTGATACGTGTACTGACGGCTCTGTCGCTGTAGTACACCGCACTGAAGGGCATCTCCACCGGCAAGCGTTTGTCGGCCAGTAGTTCAACAAACTCCCCGCTGGCTATCTCTTTATCCACCATATAATCCGACAGACAGGCAATACCGTTGCCGGTCAGACACAGTTGTTTGAGGGTTTCCCCACTGTTTGATGACACCGCCGCCTCAATCTCTAACAACTGACCATCGCAACAGGAGACTGGCCAGGTGTTCAGAGAGACGGGTTCAGTGAAGCCCAGACACTGATGTTGTTTCAGATCTGACGGATGCTGCGGCACACCGTAGCGCGAGACATACGCTGGCGAGGCGACGATCTTACGATAGCTGGTGAACAGCGGTCGGGCGCGCAGGCTGGAATCCGTTAAGGTTCCGGCCCGTATCGCTACATCCACTTTCCGTTCAATCAGGTTAATAAACGTCTCTGAAGAGACGAGCGACAGCGTCATTTCCGGGTAACGCTCGCGAAACGGCTTCACCAGCGGCATGAGAAAATGCAGCATCACCGGCGTCGCGGCATCCACCCGCAGCAAGCCCCGCGGCGTCGTGCGCGTTTCCAGCAAGTCATTTTCTGCCGCCGCCATCTCCTGCAATACCACCTGCATCCGCCGAAAATAGCGCTCGCCTTCCTCTGTCAGACTGAGCTGGCGGGTGGTCCGATTAAGCAGGCTGACACCAAGCTTTGATTCGAGCTTTTTGACTGCCCGGCTGACGGCAGAGTTGGCCTGACCCAGCTGTTCGGCTGCCCGGCTGAAACTCCCGCTTTCCACTACCGCCACAAAGATGGCGATCTCCTCGGATGTGGCTCTCATTATTGCACCTGTAGCAAAATTCTATTGATACTTTGATAGTTTTTGTTATTTATACAACCCTTCATACTACGTGTCATCTTAATCCTGATGCTACGGAGTAAATTATGCCACTAGCGCTATTTGCCTTAACCATCGGTGCCTTTGCAATTGGCACCACTGAATTCGTGATTGTCGGCCTGGTCCCGACGATTGCCCAACAACTCTCTATCTCTCTACCTTCTGCGGGACTGCTGGTCTCTATCTACGCGCTGGGCGTGGCGATCGGCGCCCCGGTGCTGACGGCATTAACCGGGCGTATGCCGCGTAAACAGCTGCTGCTGGCGTTGATGGTCCTGTTTACGGCGGGTAATGTGCTGGCCTGGCAGGCTCCAGGCTATGAAACGCTGATCCTGGCGCGCCTGCTGACCGGCCTGGCGCACGGCGTGTTCTTCTCTATTGGCTCGACAATCGCCACCAGCCTGGTGGCAAAAGAGAAAGCAGCCTCGGCCATCGCCATTATGTTCGGCGGCCTGACGGTCGCGCTGGTGACCGGCGTTCCCTTTGGCACCTTTATTGGCCAGCATTTCGGCTGGCGGGAAACCTTCCTCGCGGTATCGATTCTCGGGGTGATTGCGCTAATCAGCAGTCTGATTCTGGTGCCGAATAATATTCCGGGCCGCGCCAGCGCCAGCCTGCGCGATCAGCTTAAAGTCTTAACCCATCCGCGCCTGCTGATGATCTATGCCATTACCGCGCTGGGCTATGGCGGCGTGTTTACCGCTTTTACCTTCCTTGCGCCGATGATGCAGGAGCTGGCCGGCTTCAGCCCCTCAGCGGTGAGCTGGATCCTGCTGGGCTATGGCGTCTCGGTGGCTATCGGCAACGTATGGGGCGGCAAACTGGCCGATAAGCATGGCGCCGTCTCCGCGCTGAAGTTTATCTTCGCCGCGCTGGTTGTGCTGCTGCTGGTGTTCCAGCTGACCGCCAGCGTTCACTATGCCGCGCTGGCAACGGTGCTGGTGATGGGCGTTTTCGCCTTCGGCAACGTGCCGGGTCTGCAGGTCTATGTGGTGCAAAAAGCAGAGCAGTATACCCCGGGGGCTGTCGACATCGCTTCCGGTCTGAATATCGCCGCCTTCAACGTCGGCATCGCGCTGGGATCGATCGTCGGCGGACAGACGGTCGAGCGGTACGGTCTGGCGCAGACGCCGTGGATTGGCGCGGTGATTGTGCTGGTCGCTTTGCTGTTGGTGGTTCTGAGCGGGCGTTTAGATAAATTGCCGCGCCGTTCGGCAGCGCTTTCTCCCGAAGGCTAAGGGTTTCTCGCAAATTGCATTGAAAGTGTATGGGAAAATCCCTATAACAGAAGAACCAGTCGTCGTCGGGCTGGTTTCTGTTATCGAGGATTAATGCCCAAATTGCGAAAGAACACCTACGCCATGCGCTATGTCGCCGGACAACCTGCGGAGAGAATATTGCCTCCGGGGGCGTTTGCGGGCGTGAGTCCGGTTTATCCCGCCGGCACGCCGTTAAGCAGCGATGAGAAGATCCGCGTGCTGGTGTGGAATATCTTCAAGCAGCAGCGTGCAGAGTGGCAGTCGGTCCTCAAAAATTTCGGCAAAGATGCGCATTTGGTCCTGTTGCAGGAGGCGCAAACCACCCCAGAACTGGTCAGGTTCGCGACTTCAAACTATCTGGCCGCCGATCAGGTGCCGGCGCTGGTATTGCCGCAGCATCCTTCCGGCGTGATGACGCTGGCCTCCGCTCACCCCATCTATTGCTGTCCGCTGCGCGAGCGCGAGCCTATTTTGCGATTGCCGAAATCGGCCTTAGTGACTGTCTATCCGCTGCCCGATGCGCGGTTGTTAATGGTGGTCAATATCCATGCCGTCAATTTCAGCCTTGGCGTCGACGTCTACAGCAAACAGCTGCTGCCGATTGGCGATCAGATTGCCCATCACAGCGGGCCGGTGATCATGGCCGGCGACTTCAATGCCTGGAGCCGCCCGCGGATGAACGCCCTGTACCGCTTTGCACGCGAGATGTCGCTGCGTGAAGTTCGTTTCTCTGACGACCAGCGCCGCCGCGCGTTTGGTCGCCCGCTCGATTTTGTGTTCTACCGTGGGTTAAGCGTGCACGATGCTTCCGTGCTGGTAACCCGCGCCTCGGACCACAACCCGCTACTAGTCGAATTCAGTCCCGGCAAGCCTGATTAATTTAAGGTTGGTCAGGCCTGCCATGGGGCAGGCCTGCGCATGCATGGTGCTGCCTTTTATTACTCAAAAAACCGTAAGGACAAGACAACATGACAACACGCTCTCACCATGACAACGTTGAAAAGCAGTTCAGCTCCCAGGCCAGCGCCTATCTGACCAGCGCCGTACACGCCTCTGGTCGCGATCTGCAGCGGCTGGCGGAACGTCTGGCTGATTTTCCGCAGGCGAAAGTGCTGGATATGGGCTGCGGGGCAGGGCACGCCAGCTTTACCGCGGCGGGACAGGTTGCCGAGGTGACCGCCTATGATTTATCGAGCCAGATGCTGGAGGTCGTTGCCGCCGCGGCACAGGAAAAAGGTTTTAGCAATATCGTGACCCAGCAGGGGTATGCCGAAACGCTGCCGTTCGCTGATGCCAGCTTTGATATCGTTATCAGCCGCTATTCCGCGCACCACTGGCATGATGTCGGCCAGGCGCTGCGCGAGGTGAAGCGTGTTCTCAAGCCGGGCGGGGTGATGATCGTGATGGACGTGATGTCGCCGGGTCATCCGGTGCGTGATGTCTGGTTGCAGACCGTGGAAGCCCTGCGCGATACCTCGCACGTGCGTAATTATTCCAGCGGCGAGTGGCTGACGCTGGCGACGGAGGCGGGGCTGGTGATTAATCGGCTGTTGACCGATCGCCTGCCGCTGGAATTCAGTTCGTGGGTGGCGCGGATGCGTACCCCTGAGCCGCTGGTGGAGGCGATTCGTTTATACCAGCAGAGCGCCTCGGCGGAGGTGAAAGCCTACTTTGAGTTACAGCAGGATGGTTCCTTTACCAGCGATACCATCATGTTTGAAGCGCATAAAGCGGTTTAATACGGACAACAAAAAAGGCACCGGGGGAAGTCGGTGCCTTTTTATCGAACCCTGACGTATCAGGACTCTGGTCGATCGCTGTTTTTCACAAACAGGGTTAGCTGATCGCCAGGCCGCAGATTGTCGGTATCGCTGTTCCAGCGCATGACGTCGCGAATATTAACGCCATGACGTTTGGCGATGCTCGACAGCGAGTCACCTTTGCGAACGCGATAGGTGATGCTATCGCTGTTATTCGCCAGACGCTGCGCGCTGCTGCCGGCGCCGATAACCAGGTTCTGTCCAACCTTCAACCCAGAGCCGCGCAGGTTATTCCACTGCTGCAGATCGCGGGTCGTCACACCGAGACGGGAAGCAATCCCGGAAATGGTGTCGCCGGAACGCACCTTATAGCTTCGGCTGGTCAGCGGCGTATTGTCCGCGAGCTGCGTCGGCTGTACGGCGGCAATGTCGCCAGAGGCCAGCGATTCACGCAGTTGGGCTGCGTGCTTCTGCGGCACCATGACGTACTTTGGCCCGCTAGCGCCCAGCGTTGACCCCTTTACGCCGGCGTTGAAGGTCTTCAGCTTGCTGACCGGCATACCGGCCATATCCGCGAGCTGAGAAATCTCAACCGGACTGTCGAGGCGAACGCGCGCCAGCGCACGGCTTTCATCAGCCGTAGGCAACTTTACGCCGTAACGTTTGCTGTTTTTGAGGATGTCGCTCAATGCCAGCATTTTCGGTACGTAGACTTTCGTTTCATGCGGCAGAGACAGCGACCAGAAATCGGTGGGTTTGCCACGCGAACGGTTCGCTTTCACTGCCTTCATGACCCGACCTTCGCCGCTGTTATATGCCGCGACCGTTAACAACCAGTCGCCGTCGAACATTTTGTTCAGACGTTGCATCATGTCCAGCGCCGCGGTTGTCGATGCGACAACGTCACGACGCGCATCGTAACTGCGGGTCTGTTTTAAACCATAATTGCGCCCTGTGCTCGGAATGATCTGCCAGATGCCTGCGGCATTGGCGCCAGACGTCGCGTGTGGGTCAAAAGCGCTCTCCACTATGGGTAGTAATACCAGTTCCATTGGCATGTTACGTTTCTTAACCTGCCCGGCTATCCAGTACATATACGGCTCTGCCCGTAAAGTTACATCGTGGAGATAGCTCTTATTTCTCAAGTACTTCTGTTTTTGCTCGCGAATCCGGGGGTTATCCGGTATTCCCATCTTTAGCTCGTCGCCTATGGAAGTCCACAGATCCTGGTCTTGCGCGTAGAAGGTTCCATCATCTAACCAGCGCGCTTGACTTGTGAACTTGCCTGCTTCCCCTTGACCAGCCGCAGAAAGGCTCTGTGCTCGCTGTTCGACGGTGCCATCGTGCTTAGACGCCTGGCACCCCACCAGCAGGACAGAGGCGAATAATATCGCTCGTGCCTTCATGTGTGTGTCAATAGTTGCTTAAAAGACGACCAAGGATAACGGCGAAGTTAGCCGATGACAAGAATTAAATGTCAGAATTCGTCTTTCTTTGACCTTAACCACGCAAATCGCGCCACAGAGTGTTGCAATTTTGTTTCTTTGTTAATTTTATCAATTAAATCAACATCATTTACGCGTAAAAATAAATTTATACGCCGCTCGTTTTTCAGAATTACGGGTAGTGTCTTTTGTTTTTTTGCACGTAACTCATTAACTTTATGATAGTAATCGTTTATGTCCCTATCATCAGGCAGGATACTTAACGCAAACTTCATATTCGCTAACGTATATTCATGTGCGCAACATATAATGGTTTCTGCAGGAAGGGCGTTAATTTTCATAAATGATTGATACATTTGCTCTGCGGTGCCTTCGAACAGCCTTCCGCAGCCGCCGGAGAACATTGTGTCGCCGCAAAACAGATAAGGTTCGCTGTAGTAACAGATATGTCCTAATGTGTGACCTGGCGTGGAGAAAATGGAAAAATCGTGACCCAGAATTGACAACCGATCGCCATCGTCTACTACCTGAGTAACCCCCTTATCCTGGGTTTCTGCCGGCCCGTAAACCACCACAGAGGGGAATTTTTCACGTAATTGTTTTACGCCGCCGACGTGATCCTGATGGTGATGGGTCAGTAAAATGGCCTCGGGCTGCCACTGGTTTTCCTCGATTGCCGCCATGACCGGCGCGGCCTCGCCCGGGTCAACGATGATGCAGCGGCCGTGATTCTCAATGAGAACCCAGATGTAGTTGTCCTGAAACGCGGGAATACTGATAAGATTCATAAATTACCTCTAAAGCGTAGCGGAAGGTGGCAATGAAGCCGGCAAGGATACCTCATACAGTGACAGCGCCTGAGCATTGGTCCAGTATGCCGTGGGGCGAATACTATCGCGAAACGCTTGAACAGCAGATGAAGCCATGGCTGGCTAAATTATATGGCTTTCATCTGCTTAAGATTGGCAATCTGAGCGCGGAAATCAATACCGAAGCTTGCGCCATCTCGCACCAGGTGAATGTCTCGCTGGCGGGAAACCCAATGCAGGTCCGGGCCGACCCGCTGCATTTGCCCTTTGCCGAAAAGTCCGTCGACGCCTGCCTGCTGGCGCATACCCTGCCGTGGTGCAGCGATCCGCATCGCCTGCTGCGGGAGGCCGATCGCGTCCTGATCGATGATGGCTGGATGATCCTGACCGGGTTTAATCCGGTGAGCCTGATGGGGTTGCGTAAACTGGTGCCGGTCCTGCGCAAAGGCACGCCGTACAACAGCCGTATGTTTACGCTGATGCGCCAGCTGGACTGGCTGTCGCTGCTCAACTTTGAAGTGCTGCATTATGGGCGTTATCAGGTTTTACCCTGGTCGCGGCATGGCGGCAAACTGCTGAGCACCCATCTGCCAGCGCTGGGCTGTTTGCAATTGATTGTCGCCCGCAAACGGACCATTCCGCTGACGCTCAATCCGATGAAATCCGGTAAAGCGAAAACCCAGCTGCGGCCGGCAGTCGGCGCCACCCGGCAGTGGCGCAAGGGGCAGAATTAGCTCTCCGGCTGGTAGCCGATGTCGTCCTGAGTGGGATGGGAGGCCGCCGCGCGGGCCAGCTCGTCGCAGCGTTCGTTTTCTGGATGGCCGGCGTGGCCCTTCACCCACTCCCATTTGATCTTATGCTGGCCAAGCGCGGCGTCCAGCCGCTGCCAGAGGTCGACATTCTTTACCGGTTTTTTCTCTGCCGTTTTCCAGCCGCGCTTTTTCCAGTTGTGGATCCACTGGGTGATCCCCTGGCGGACATATTGGCTGTCGGTGCTGAGCACCACTTCGCAATGCTCTTTTAACGCCTCGAGAGC
This sequence comes from Klebsiella sp. 1SOBk10mer, assembly GCF_046602535.1. Classification (NCBI taxonomy): domain Bacteria; kingdom Pseudomonadati; phylum Pseudomonadota; class Gammaproteobacteria; order Enterobacterales; family Enterobacteriaceae; genus Klebsiella; species Klebsiella sp. 1SOBk10mer. The sequence goes on along the minus strand of NZ_JBKIUP010000002.1, from coordinate 857,197 downwards.
GACGATTGCCGCCATCAGTTCCATGCGGTTATTGGTGGTCAGACGGTAGCCGGCGCTAAAGGTTTTTTCGTGCTGGCGGTAGCGCATGATGGCGCCGTAACCGCCGGGTCCTGGATTTCCCAGGCAAGAGCCGTCGGTGAAAATTTCTACCTGTTTGAGCATCTCTGGTAGACTTCCTGTAATTGAAATCGATTTGTAAACGATAAGTCTGACATAAATGACCGCTATGAGCACTGCAATTACGCGCCAGATTGTTCTCGATACCGAAACCACCGGTATGAACCAGATCGGGGCGCACTACGAAGGACACAAGATCATTGAGATCGGCGCGGTGGAGGTGATCAACCGCCGCCTGACCGGTAACAATTTCCACGTCTATCTGAAGCCCGATCGGCTGGTGGATCCGGAGGCGTTCGGCGTGCACGGGATCGCCGATGAATTCCTGCTGGATAAACCCACCTTTGCCGATGTGGCTGATGAGTTTATGGATTACATCCGCGGCGCGGAGCTGGTGATCCATAACGCCTCGTTCGATATCGGCTTTATGGATTATGAGTTCGGTAAGCTGAACCGCGGCATCGGAAAAACCGAGACCTTTTGTAAAATCACCGACAGTCTGGCGCTGGCGCGGAAAATGTTCCCCGGCAAGCGCAACAGTTTGGATGCGTTATGTTCGCGTTACGAAATAGATAACAGCAAGCGCACGCTGCACGGGGCATTACTCGATGCCCAGATCCTTGCCGATGTCTATTTGATGATGACCGGCGGCCAGACGTCGATGGCGTTCTCTATGGAAGGCGAAAGCCAGCAGCAGGCGGGAGAGATGGGCATTCAGCGCGTCGTCCGCGCCGCCAGCCAGTTACGGGTAGTTTATGCCTCTGATGAAGAACTGGTGAACCATGAATCCCGCCTCGATCTGGTACAAAAGAAAGGCGGAAGCTGCCTGTGGCGTGCCTGATAACCACTAAAATGGATTAAAAGTAGGCGGTTGGGCGATTTTTGCAGCAAACGATTCAAAACGGTAGAAAAAGCGTTGACGGGGTAGAGGGGAATCCGTAATATTCGCCTCGTTCCCAACGGAACAACAACGCGGAGCGGTAGTTCAGTCGGTTAGAATACCTGCCTGTCACGCAGGGGGTCGCGGGTTCGAGTCCCGTCCGTTCCGCCACTATTCAGAAAGCCTGAATCAGCAATGATTCAGGCTTTCGTCGTTTTCGTCGCCGAATTTCAGCGCGCCTCTTGTTCCTCCTGCATACACTGCATGAATACCCGCATCGCAGGACTGATTGCTTTCCCGGCGTGATGGGCGCAGAGCGCATGGATCGTCAGCGGCGTCTCGCTGAACGGCAGCTCGACCAGCGTCCCGCGTTTGAGTTCCTCCTCTACCGCAAAGCGCGGCAGGAAGCTCACCCCAAGATTGCCCGCCACGCACTGTTTGATGCTTTCAATGCTCCACAGTTCGATGGTGTTCTCCATGGTAATGCCGCGCTGGCGCAGGGTACTTTCAAAAATCTGCCGGAACACGCACTGGGGCTCGTTGATGATAAAGCTCAATGGGATATGCTGCCGCGGGCGCAGGAAGTCGACCGGCGCCTGATCGACTGACGCGACCAGCGCCAGCGGCTGCGGGCCAAGTTCCATCATGGTGAGTGCATCATCGTTGCCAACCCGGTAAAACACCCCCAGGTCGACTTCGTCAGCGAGCAGCGCATCACGGATGCTGTAGCAATTGAGCGACTGCAGTGACAGGCGGACCTTCGGGGCGCGTTGCTTAAAACGCTGCAGCACCGGCGGCATTTTGTACGCCAGCAGGGTTTCACCAGTGGCGACGCGAAGTTCGCCGCCGGGTTCATCGTCCTGGCGCGCCGCCTGGCGAATCGACGCCATCACTTTGGTCAGATCGTAGACGTGCGGCAGGACATTCTTACCCGCGGCGGTGAGACACATCCGCCGGCCAATTTTCTCAAACAGCGGGATAGCAAGCTCCTGCTCAAGCTGCTGGATATGAAAGGTTACGGTGGACTGGGTGCAGCACAGTTTCTGCGAGGCGCGCAGAAAGGATCCTTCTTCGACAACCGTTTTGAAGGTGATAAAGCGTCGCAGATCCATATTTCCTCTTTATATCGACATTCTCGAATCCAGAATGAAAAAACATTCATTTTTTTAAATTATCAGCTTCGGGTACTGTCTGCCAGTCAAGAGGAGAAAACACGTGACACCTACCCTGATTAGCGCCTTTTTAACTTACACCCTGATCACCGCCCTGACGCCCGGGCCGAATAATATTCTGGCGCTGAGCAGCGTCACCGCGCACGGCTTTCGACGGAGCATGCGGGTTCTGGCCGGCATGAGCCTGGGGTTTGTGATCATCATGCTGATTTGTGCCGGGCTGACGTTCACTCTCGTTACCCTGGATGAGGGGATAACCTCCCTGCTACGCTGGGTCGGCGCGGGGTATATCCTGTGGCTGGCCTGGCACATTGCGCGCAGCGACCCGGCCAGCGGTGGGCAGGAGGAGCGGCCTGTCAGCTTCTGGGCCAGCCTGGGGCTGCAGTTTGTGAATGTAAAAATTATCCTGTACGGCATCACGGCCCTGTCGACCTTTGTTCTGCCGGTGACTCGCGAGCCATTCTGGCTGGTGATGATAAGCCTGTTGCTATCAGTAATAGGCGTTGCCGGCAATCTTTGCTGGGCGCTGGCCGGTCATCTGTTTCAGCCGGTGTTCGAACGCCATGGAAGAGGGTTAAATCTGCTGCTGGCGCTGCTGCTGGTCTGGTGCGCGGTACGAATGTTTATGGAATGAATTAAGGGAGCGTAACGCTCCCCTGCGGTTATTTATCCTGCGGCAGGGCGGGTTGCCCTTCATTTACCCAGGTCATGAAGATCCGATAACCGATGGCCAGCAGGGTGGCGCCGAGGAACATACCGAGAATGCCGTTAGAGGCCATTCCACCGAGGGCGCCCAGCAGCACCACCGGCATTGGCGCATCGACTCCGCGCCCCAGCAGCAGAGGTTTGAGGACGTTATCGGCCATACCGGCGACGATCAGCAGGATGGTGTAGAAGATATCCATTCCGGTACTGTGGGTGCCGAGACTCCACATCAGTGCGATGGCCGGGGCCGTCACCAGGATCACCGGCACCTGTGCAATGCCGAGGATCAGGGCAAGTATAAAGAAGATCCCGACGGCGGGAATGCTGGCCATCAGCATGATCACACCCACCAGCAGCGCCTGGATCAATGCCACCCCGATGACGCCCTGGGCGACCGCGCGGATGGTGCTGGTACACAGGCGGGTGAGGGTCACGCCTTTATTTTCATCGGTAATACGGATGGCAATACGCTGGGCGCTGATGGCGCCCGCGGCGCCCCAGGCCATCATAATGCCCGAGACGATAAACGAAATAATAAAGCCAATCAGTCCGCCGCCCATGCTGGCTAATATGCTGAGGAACTGTTTGGCAATATCGCCGATTTGCGAACGGTAATTGCTGAGCAGTCCCGGGAGATCCACGGAAGCCCGCATCCACAGGGCGCTAAGCCGCTCGCCAACGATCGGTAAAGAGGCAATTCGTGAAGAGGGCGGGGGAATGGTAAAGCTCTGGCTACCCATCTTGTCAATCATGGCGCTGGCGCTTTCCGCCAGCGAGGTGATCATTAGCACCGTGGGGATAACAATCAGTAAAATACCTAACAGCACCAGCACCACCGACGCCAGTCCCTGTTTGCCCGCTAACAGTCTGGCAAAATACTGATGTAAAGGATAGAGCGCCACGGCCAGAATCAACGCCCAGAGCATCATATTGACGAAGGGAGAAAAGACGGTAAAACAGAATGAGGCCAGCGCCAGAATAAGACCGAACCGAATAAACATATCGAGAAAGCGGGTGACCAGCCGTTTTTCTATTAACTGAAGATTATTATTATCCATTTTCCATTACGCTCATTAAATATTCATACGCCAACGCTCAGCCGGGTTCAACAAAACAAGCTGGCAATAGAAAACTCATGATTTACAAAGCAGAAGTGAATTGAAAATGATCTCCGCCCGTTTGGTTGTGGGGTCTTTTAATGAGTGTAGAACAGAAATGAAAGGCGCCCTGTAAATATTCTGTTGGGCGCTGCAAGAGGAAATTCCGCTTTCTTTTCCCGCAGAAGGGGGGAAGAAAGCGGAGGGGGATTAATCCAGAGTAAAAGGATCGGCATCGCGCCAGGCGGGGAATTTTTCACGATATTCCTGGAGGGCGCTCAGCGACAGTTCGGCGTCAAGACGAGTGGCCTGATGCGGATCGGCGGTGGCGACAATCTCCCCCTGGGGACTGATAACCCGGCTATCACCGCGGTAATGATGACCGTTGCCGTCGGTGCCGACCCGGTTACAGCCGGCGACGTAGGCCTGGTTCTCAATCGCGCGGGCGACCAACAGCGACTGCCAGTGCAGCGAGCGCGGCGCCGGCCAGTTCGCCACATACAGCGCCAGATCATAATCGTTAAGGTTACGCGACCATACCGGGAAGCGCAGGTCGTAACAGACCAGCGGCAGGATCCGCCATCCGCGCCATTCAAAGACCACGCGCTTGTCCCCGGCCTCATAGTGATGGTGTTCATCCGCCATACGAAACAGGTGCCGTTTATCATAATGATGAACTGTGCCGTCAGGCTCGACCAGCAGGAAGCGGTTAACGGCCCCGCGCTCAGTTTGCAGCGCGGCGCTACCGGCGATCAACGCCTGGGTTTGCGCCGCCCGGGCATGCATCCACGCCACCACCTCGGCCTCGGGTAAAGACTGTTTTGCCGCTTCCATCGCAAAGCCGGTGGTAAACATCTCAGGTAAAACAATGATATCGCGCCCGACAATCCCTTCCAGTTGGCGATCAAAATGGCGCAGGTTAGCAGGGCCGTCCATCCAGACCAGCGGTTGTTGCAACAGCGTAATTTTCAGGCCAGGCACAATGGTCAACTCCATTCTCATGAGGGGGTTAGGTTAACTGTAACACCTTATCAGCCTCGCGGCGGTCCGCGGAATATTTTGTTAAAAAAATGCTACTAACAGGAACCACGGGTGAAGGCGAGACGAAAAAAAGGCGGGGAAAATTCCCCGCCCGGCCTGTGATGTGGTTGTTGTTTTATTATGCGGCTTCAACGTTGCGAACTTTTTCCGGCAGCTTTACCGGCTGGGTTGCCAGCTCCTCTGGCGCAAAGTCGTCGACGTTAATGCTGCGCAAGCGACTGTGCTCTGCTCGGGTCAGAATGGCGGCTTCATCCTGATTAATTAAGCCTTTCGCCAGGGCATGGGTGGCCAGTTCGTCGAGACGGGTGAACGGCAGATTTTTACCCAACTCTTTACAGATACGCTGGTGGATAGGATCGGCCGCCATCACTTCCAGCAGCGCCTCTTCCAGCAGGCCGACCGGGTTATGCTCGCTCGGCGTCAGGTACTGACCGCGACCGATGCGGGAGCGGGTGGCGCTGGGCACCTGCAGAATTTTAGCGACTTTATGGTCCAGCTTATCCGACGGCGCATGATGATGACGACCGGTCGGGAAGATGACCAGCCGCATTGCGCCAGCCACCAGACGGTTGGGGAAGTTTTTCAGCAGATCGTCAATGGCCTGCTCGGCCTGATGCAGCGCATCCTGCACCCCCCAGTGAACCAGCGGCAGATCGGCTTCGTTGCGTCCTTCATCGTCATAGCGTTTCAGCACCGCCGAGGCCAGGTACAGTTGGCTTAACACATCCCCCAGACGCGCGGAGATACGTTCGCGACGCTTGAGACTGCCCCCCAGCACCGCCATCGAGACGTCTGACAGCAGCGCCAGGTTAGCGCTCAGGCGGTTCATTTGCTGATAGTAGCGGCGAGTGACGTCGCGGGTAGGCGCGCTGCTGGTGCGTCCGCCGGTCAGGCCCAACCAGAAACTCCGTACTTTGTTACTACCGACGTGGCCGATATGTTTGAACAGCAGCTTGTCATAGGCGTTCAGGTCGTTGTTCTGCGCGGCAGCCATCTCCTCCAGCACGTATGGATGGCAGCGGATCGCACCCTGACCGAAGATCATCATGCTGCGGGTCAGAATGTTCGCCCCTTCCACGGTGATGGCGATAGGCGCGCCCTGATAGGCCCGGGCGAGGAAGTTGCCTTCGCCCAGCATAATGCCTTTCCCGCCGGTAATATCCATTGCGTCGATAATGGAGCGCTGGCCGCGGTGGGTGCAGTGATATTTCACGATCGCGGAGAGCACCGCCGGTTTCTCGCCGAGCATAATGCCGTAGGTGATAAGCGACGCCGCAGCGTCCATTACATAAGCATTACCGGCAATGCGCGCCAGCGCCTCTTCAATCCCTTCCATTTTACCGATCGAGATTTTGAACTGGCGGCGAATATGGGCGTAAGCCCCGGTAGCCATAGCCACCGATTTCAGGCCGCCGGTGGAGTTGGACGGCAGAGTAATACCGCGTCCCACCGACAGACATTCAACCAGCATGCGCCAGCCCTGACCGGCCATCCCCGGCCCACCAATGATGTAATCGATCGGCACGAAGATATCTTTGCCGCGGGTTGGGCCGTTCTGGAACGGGACGTTAAGCGGGAAGTGACGACGGCCAATTTCCACGCCCGGGGTGGAGGTCGGGATCAGCGCGCAGGTGATGCCCAGCTCTTCTTCTCCCCCCAGCAGACGATCCGGGTCAGAAAGTTTAAACGCCAGTCCCAGCACGGTGGCGATAGGCGCCAGCGTAATGTAGCGTTTGTTCCATGTCAGGCGCATACCCAGCACCTGCTGGCCCTGCCAGTCACCCATGCAGACCACGCCGGTATCCGGGATGGCGCCGGCGTCAGAGCCCGCTTCCGGGCTAGTGAGAGCGAAGCAGGGGATCTCCTGCCCGCGCGCCAGACGCGGCAGATAATGGTTTTTCTGCTCTTCGGTACCGTAATGCTGCAGCAGCTCGCCCGGCCCCAGTGAGTTCGGGACGCCGACGGTGATCGCCAGAATGCCGGAGACGCCAGAGAGCTTCTGCAGCACCCGCGACTGGGCATAAGCGGAGAACTCAAGCCCGCCATACTCTTTCTTAATGATCATCGCGAAGAAGCGATGCTCTTTCAGATACGCCCACAGCTCCGGCGGCAGATCGGCCATTTCGTGGGTGATGGCGAAGTCGTTGGCCATCCGGCAGGCTTCTTCCACCGGGCCGTCGAGGAAGGCTTGCTCTTCGGCGGTCAGACGCGGCTGCGGATAGTTATGCAGCTTGTGCCAGTCAGGGTTGCCGCGAAACAGATCCCCTTCCCACCAGGTGGTCCCGGCGTCGATGGCTTCTTTTTCAGTACGCGACATCGGCGGCATCACCTTGCGGAAAGCGCGAAACGCCGGTGCGGAAATCATGGATTTACGCATAGGCGCAAAGTTAAACGGCAACAGAATGATCGCCAGCGGCAGCAGCAGCCAGATATTCCACAGACCGGCCGCGCCGAGCGCTGCGGTCCAGGCGAGCAAGATCACGCTGCTGAGCAGCAGGCTGACCCGGTGATAGAAGAGCGCACCGAGTAAAACAACGGTTGCAACAATACTCAAAATCATCATAGAGAAATGCTCCCTGCGCTTGTAGGAGGTCTGACCACTTGTGATGTATTGGTTGTAGTGCATGCTTTTTTATTTAGCAATGTGTTTACAAAATAATTACAACCTTGCTCACATTGTTGTATGCAAAAGCGGCACATAAAATCAAAAGGGCGGGGGATAACGCTGCCTGCTGCTTCTCGCTTCGGCGGCTATCCGGTACACTGCCAGGGTTATTCCACTCATACTGAAGGATTATCCTCATGTACCAGGATCTTATTCGTAACGAACTGAACGAAGCCGCGGAAACGCTGGCTAACTTTCTGCAGGACGAAGCCAATATCCATGCTATCCAGCGTGCCGCTGTCCTGCTGGCGGATAGCTTTAAGGCGGGTGGTAAAGTGCTGTCCTGCGGTAACGGCGGTTCCCATTGCGATGCGATGCATTTTGCGGAAGAGCTGACCGGACGTTATCGCGAAAACCGCCCGGGTTATCCGGCCATTGCGATCTCCGACGTCAGCCATCTCTCCTGCGTGAGCAATGATTTTGGCTATGAGTATGTATTCTCCCGCTACGTTGAATCCGTCGGCCGCGCGGGCGATGTGCTGCTTGGCATCTCCACCTCCGGCAACTCCGGCAACGTTATCAAGGCCATTGAAGCCGCCCGGGCGCAGGGGATGAAAGTGATCACCCTGACCGGTAAAGACGGCGGTAAAATGGCCGGTAGCGCCGATGTTGAAATTCGCGTGCCGCACTTTGGCTACGCCGACCGCATTCAGGAGATCCACATCAAAGTGATCCATATCCTGATTATGCTGATCGAAAAAGAGATGGCGAAAGGCTAACAGGCAGGTGAGTGTGTACTGTTGACGGCGGCCTCGCTTTGGCGCCGTCGTGATTTGTGATGGTGAGGTGATCTATGTGCGAACTGCTCGGGATGAGCGCCAATGTGCCAACAGATATCTGTTTTAGCTTTACCGGGCTGGTACAGCGCGGAGGCGGGACGGGGCCGCATAAAGACGGCTGGGGCATCACCTTCTATGAAGGCAAAGGCTGTCGCACATTCAAAGATCCGCAGCCGAGCTTTCAGTCGCCGATCGCGAAACTGGTCCAGGATTACCCGATTAAGTCCTGTTCCGTCGTCGCGCATATCCGTCAGGCCAACCGCGGGATGGTGGCCCTGGAGAATACGCATCCGTTCACCCGCGAGCTGTGGGGGCGCAACTGGACCTACGCGCACAACGGGCAGCTCAAAGGCTATAAATCGCTGAAAACCGGCAATTTCCACCCGGTAGGTGAAACCGACAGTGAAAAGGCCTTCTGCTGGCTGCTGCACCGCTTAACCGAGCGCTACCCGCGTACGCCGGGCAATATGCTGGGCGTATTTAAGTATATCGCCACCCTGGCGGGGGAGCTGCGTGAGAAAGGGGTGTTCAACATGCTGCTGTCGGACGGACGCTATGTGATGGCGTTCTGCTCGACCAACCTGCACTGGATCACCCGGCGGGCGCCGTTCGGCGTGGCAAAACTGCTGGACCAGGATGTGGAGATCGACTTTCAACGCGAGACCACACCCAACGATGTGGTCACGGTTATCGCCACGCAGCCGCTGACGGCCAATGAGACCTGGCATAAGATCATGCCAGGCGAGTGGGCGTTATTTTGTCTCGGGGAGCGTATAGTTTGAGGCCAGCTGCGGCTGGACAACCTCGTGGCTGAGCGGCTTGCTCACCACATAGCGGCCGTCGGTCACTGATACGATCGGCGGTTTGTGGGTCTGCTGGAAATAATCATAGCCAGGCTTTAGCTGTTTCCAGAAATCCGCATAGTAGGAGTATTTGTGGCGTTCCATATTGGCGTTGGTCATGCGGAACGGATAGATACTCACCTGCACGCTTGGCTGACCGAAGACTAAGGCGCCGGTCACGAACTGGAAGATCTCATCGATCCCGCGGTCGGTCATGGCGTAGCAGCCGATAGAGACGCAGTCGCCGTGGATCATCAGGTATTTCCCTTCATAACCATGGGCGCGATCGTAGGCGTTCGGGAAGCCGATATTAATCGCTTTATAGAAGCGGCTGTCGGGTTTGAGCTGGCTGCGGGTGACGTTATAGAACCCTTCCGGGCTCTTGAAATCGCCCTGGCGCTGTTTCGGGCCCAGGCCACCGGAGTAGTTGCAGATCCGATAGCTGTCGAGGAGCTGGTAGGTCTCACCCATTTTGACGTAAAGGTCGAGCATGCGCTCTTCTTTAAAGATCTCAATGTAAACCGGTGAACCCATTAATTGCTGCTTATATTCTTTGCTAACCGGCGTCGTCGGGCTGTTGCTGCTGAGCAGCCCGGCAAATGACACGCACGGCAGCAGAAGCATCGCAATAAATAATGCGATTTTGCGCATACTGCTTGTTCCTTGATAAAACAAAATAGCCACATTGCCAGGACGGCAAGAGAGACCCGAAATCAGAGTTTTCTGGATTTAGAGCGCTCACATTAGCATCACGGCATTTTTTCGCAAGGGCGACGTGGCGGCGTTTACAATTCAGCCTCACTTTATACCCTGACGGCGACGAAAACACAGTGAGAACTTTGCGCAATAGCTCGCATTTTAGAAGCACTTATCGCCCCTTGCGCTACAGCCGCCGCTCACGAAATGTTACACTTGCGCCGGTTCATCACCAGAGTAAGAAAGGATGCTTCTCTTCCGTCCTGAGCGCTACTGGCGCCGTTTTGCCCTTTCTTCTCTACCATTCTGTCAATAAGCTGGCCCCGGCCTGCGTCGGGGTTGAGGTTACGGATACCTGCTAACGATATGATTAAAATCACGAAAGGGCTGGATTTGCCCATAGCTGGCATGCCATTACAGCAGATTTCTTCCGCGCCAGCGGTGAAGCGCGTCGCGCTACTCGGCGAAGAGTACGTCGGCATGCGTCCCGCCATGGCGGTCAAAGAAGGCGATCGGGTCAAAAAAGGTCAGATCCTGTTCGAAGATAAAAAGATCCCCGGCGTCTGCTTTACCGCCCCGGCGAGCGGGGTCGTCAGCGCGATCCACCGCGGTGAACGGCGCGTGTTGCAGTCGGTGGTGATTGATATCGAGGGCAATGACGCGGTGGCGTTTACCCGTTACGCCGCGGACGCGCTGGCTGAACTGCCGCGCGACACCGTGCAGCAGCAGCTGTTGGCGTCGGGCCTGTGGACGGCGCTGCGCACCCGGCCATTCAGTAAAACACCGCGCCCGGGCAGCGTGCCGGCTGCTATCTTTGTTAACGCCATGGATACCAATCCGCTGGCGGCGGAGCCGCAGCCGATTATTCTGGCCGAACGGGCCGCTTTCGACGCCGGCCTTACCGTGCTGACGCGTCTGACCGACGGGAAAGTCCACGTCAGCCAGCCCAGCGGCGGCAAGCTGGGCGGTCATCCAGCCGGCCAGGTCTGTTTTAACCAGTTCACCGGGCCGCACCCGGCGGGGCTGCCGGGAACGCATATTCACTTTCTGGAGCCGGTGAGCCTGAATAAGCAGGTCTGGCACCTCAATTATCAGGACGCGATCGCCATTGGTAAGCTTTTCCTTGAAGGTGAGTTGAACTGCGAGCGGGTGATTGCGCTCGGCGGCCCGCAGGTGAAGTCGCCGCGGCTGGTTAAAACGACGCTCGGCGCCAGCCTGGACGATCTGCTGGCTGGCGAGCTACAGGAGGGGGAAAACCGCGTCATTTCCGGCTCGGTACTTAGCGGTACCCGCGCCCACGGCCCCCACGCCTTCCTCGGGCGTTTCCATCTGCAGGTGAGCGTGGTTCGCGAAGGTCGGGAAAAAGAGCTGTTTGGCTGGGTGATGCCGGGCAAAGAGAAGTTCTCGATTACCCGCACTACGCTTGGCCATTTCTTCAAGCGCAAGCGCTTTCATTTCTCCACCGATACCCACGGCGGCGAGCGGGCGATGGTGCCGATCGGCAACTACGAACGGGTGATGCCGCTGGATATCCTGCCGACCATACTGCTGCGCGATCTGCTGGCCGGGGACACCGACAGCGCTCAGGCGCTGGGCTGTCTGGAGCTGGATGAAGAAGATCTGGCGCTCTGCACCTACGTCTGCCCCGGGAAGTATGAATATGGCCCGGCGCTGCGCAGCGTTTTAACCCGGATTGAGCAGGAAGGATAAGAGATGGGCTTAAAGCATCTGATTGAAAAACTTGAGCCGCATTTCACGCACGGCGGCAAGCTGGAAAAATATTACCCGCTGTATGAGGCGGCGGCGACCATCTTCTACACTCCAGGCCAGGTCACCCGCGGCGCGGCGCACGTGCGCGACGCCATCGACCTCAAGCGGATGATGATCCTCGTGTGGTTTGCCGTATTCCCGGCAATGTTCTGGGGCATGTACAACGTTGGGCTGCAGACCATTCCGGCGCTGCATAAGCTTTACGGCGCCGAACAGCTGCAGCAGGCGATCGCCAACAACTGGCACTACAGCGTCGCCCAGTGGTTAGGGGTGAGCTTCAGCGCCGACGCCGGCTGGCTGAGCATGATGACCTTAGGCGCGGTCTTCTTCCTGCCTATCTATATCACCGTCTTTATCGTCGGCGGCTTCTGGGAAGTGCTGTTCGCTATCGTGCGCAAACATGAGATCAACGAAGGCTTCTTTGTCACCTCGATTCTGTTTGCGCTGATCGTCCCGCCCACGCTGCCGCTATGGCAGGCGGCGCTGGGGATCTCCTTCGGGGTGGTGATCGCTAAGGAGATTTTCGGCGGCACCGGGCGCAACTTCCTCAACCCGGCGCTGGCGGGGCGCGCGTTCCTGTTCTTCGCCTATCCGGCGCAGATCTCCGGCGACCTGGTGTGGACGGCGGCGGACGGTTTCTCCGGCGCGACGCCGCTCTCCCAGTGGGCCAGCGGCGGCGGTGAAGCGCTGGTTAACGTCGCTACCGGCATCCCGGTGAGCTGGATGGACGCCTTCCTCGGCAATATTCCGGGCTCGATTGGCGAAGTTTCAACGCTGATGATCCTGATTGGCGGCGCGATCATCCTCTTTAGCCGCGTCGCGTCCTGGCGCATCGTCGCCGGGGTAATGATCGGCATGATCGCCACCGCCACCCTGTTTAACGTTATCGGCTCCGACACTAACCCGATGTTCGCTATGCCATGGTACTGGCATCTGGTACTCGGCGGCTTCGCTTTCGGCATGATGTTTATGGCGACGGACCCGGTATCCGCCTCATTTACTGATAAAGGGAAATGGAGTTACGGCGTGCTGATCGGCGTGATGTGCGTGCTGATCCGCGTGGTGAACCCGGTTTATCCGGAAGGGATGATGCTGGCGATCCTCTTCGCCAATCTCTTCGCACCGCTGTTCGATTACCTGGTGGTGCAGGCCAATATTAAGCGGAGGAAGTCGCGTGGCTGAGAAGAAAAGTAACGATAGCATCGGCAAAACGCTGCTGGTGGTGCTGGTGCTTTGTCTGGTCTGCTCCATTGTGGTAGCGGGCTCGGCCGTGGGGCTGAAATCCCGCCAGCAGGCGCAGCGGGCGCTGGATAAGCAGCGTAATATCCTGGCGGTGTCCGGCCTGATGCAGCCCGGCATGGATGCTGATGCGGTCGCCGACACCTTCGCGGCGCGCATTTCGCCGCGACTGGTGAATCTGGCGACCGGTGAGCTGCTGGAGAAAGACCCGTCAAAATTCAATCAGGCCCAGGCGCTGAAGGATCCGCAACAGAGTATGGCGCTGGACGCCAGCCAGGATCCGACCGGGATAAAACGCCGCAGCAACCTGGCGGAAATCTACCTGGTGCGTGACGCGCAGCAGAAGATTGAGCAGGTGGTGTTGCCCATTTATGGCAACGGCCTGTGGTCGATGATGTACGCCTTCGTAGCGCTGGATGTCGATGGCCGCACGGTGAAAGGCATTACCTACTATGACCAGGGGGAGACTCCGGGGCTGGGCGGCGAAGTGGAGAACCCGAACTGGCGCCAGCAGTTTGTCGGCAAGCAGGTGCTGGATGACAACGGCATGCCGGCGCTGAGAGTGGTCAAAGGCGGCGCGCGCGCTGGTGACCTGCATGCGGTTGATGGCTTATCGGGCGCCACGCTGACGTCAAATGGCGTACAGCACAGCTTCGATTTCTGGATGGGTGAACTGGGCTTTGGTCCGTTCCTGAAAAAGGTGCGTGAAGGAGGGCTGAACAATGGCTGAACAGAGCGATATGAAAGAGGTGAAGCGCGTGCTGGTGGGCCCGCTCATTGCCAATAACCCCATCGCCCTGCAGGTGCTGGGCGTCTGTTCCGCGCTGGCGGTCACCACTAAACTGGAAACCGCCTTCGTGATGACCATTGCGGTAACCCTGGTGACGGCGTTCTCCAGCATGTTTATCTCGATGATCCGCCACCACATTCCCAACAGCGTGCGCATCATCGTGCAGATGGCGATCATCGCCTCGCTGGTTATCGTGGTGGATCAGCTACTGCGGGCTTTCGCCTATGAGACTTCCAAGCAGCTGTCGGTATTCGTCGGGCTTATCATCACCAACTGCATCGTGATGGGCCGCGCCGAAGCTTACGCCATGAAGTCGCCGCCGCTGGCCAGCTTTATGGACGGTATCGGCAACGGTCTCGGCTACGGCGCGATCCTGATTATCGTCGGCTTCCTGCGCGAGCTTATCGGCAGCGGCAAGCTGTTCGGGATCACGGTGCTGGAGACGGTGCAGAACGGCGGCTGGTATCAGCCGAACGGCCTGTTCCTGCTGGCGCCGAGCGCGTTCTTCATTATCGGTTTACTGATTTGGGCCCTGCGTAGCTGGAAGCCTGAACAGCAGGAAAAGGAGTAATCGATGATGGCTCATTACATTAGCCTGTTTGTCCGCGCGGTGTTCGTTGAAAACATGGCGCTGGCCTTCTTCCTCGGGATGTGTACCTTCCTCGCGGTGTCGAAAAAGGTCTCCACCGCCTTCGGCCTCGGCGTTGCGGTGACGGTGGTGCTGGGTCTTGCCGTACCGATCAACAACCTGGTGTATAACCTGGTGCTGCGCGACGGCGCGCTGGTGGAAGGGGTGGACCTCAGCTTCCTGAACTTCATCACCTTTATCGGGGTGATCGCCGCGCTGGTGCAGATCCTCGAGATGATCCTCGATAAGTACTTCCCGGCGCTATACAACGCGCTGGGGATCTTCCTGCCGCTGATTGCAGTTAACTGCGCGATTTTTGGCGGTGTGTCGTTCATGGTGCAGCGTGATTACAACTTCCCGGAATCCATCGTCTACGGCTTCGGCTCCGGTATCGGCTGGATGCTGGCGATCGTGGCGATGGCGGGGATCCGCGAAAAGATGAAGTACGCCAATGTGCCTGCCGGCTTGCGCGGGTTAGGGATCACCTTTATCACCACCGGGTTGATGGCGCTGGGCTTTATGTCCTTCTCCGGCGTGCAGCTATAAGGGCGAATAAGTATGGAAATTATTCTTGGCGTCGTGATGTTCACGCTGATTGTGCTGGTGCTATCGGGGCTTATCCTGGCAGCGCGCTCAAAGCTGGTGAACGCAGGCGACGTGGTTATTGAGATCAATAACGAAGCGGATAAGCAGATCCGCACCCCGGCGGGGGATAAGCTGCTGAACACGCTGTCGAGCAACGGGATTTTTGTCTCCTCCGCCTGCGGCGGCGGCGGCTCCTGCGGCCAGTGTCGGGTGACTATCAAAGAGGGCGGCGGCGATATCCTGCCGACCGAGCTTTCGCATATTACCAAACGTGAAGCAAAAGCCGGCTGCCGTCTGGCTTGCCAGGTCGCGGTGAAGCAGAACATGAAGATTGAGCTACCGGAGGAAATCTTCGGTGTGAAAAAATGGGAGTGCGAAGTTATCTCCAATGATAACAAAGCCACTTTCATTAAAGAGCTCAAGCTGCGGATCCCGGAGGGGGAGGTGGTGCCGTTCCGCGCGGGGGGCTATATTCAGATCGAATGCCCGCCGCATAAAGTGGCCTATGCTGACTTCGATGTTCCGGATGAATACCGCTCGGACTGGGACAAGTTCAACCTGTTCCGCTACGTCTCTGAGGTGAAAGAGCCGACCCTGCGCGCCTACTCGATGGCTAACTATCCGGAAGAGAAGGGTATCATTATGCTCAACGTGCGCATTGCGACGCCGCCGCCGAAGGTGCCGGATGCCCCGCCGGGGATCATGTCGTCCTATATCTGGTCGCTGAAGCCGGGCGATAAGGTGACGATTTCCGGGCCGTTCGGCGAGTTCTTTGCCAAAGAAACCGACGCTGAGATGGTGTTTATCGGCGGCGGCGCCGGGATGGCGCCGATGCGTTCGCATATTTTCGACCAGCTCAAGCGCCTGCACAGCACACGCAAAATCAGCTTCTGGTACGGAGCGCGCTCGCTGCGCGAGATGTTCTACGATGATGAGTTTGAACAGCTGGCGCGGGATAACCCGAACTTTACCTTCCACGTCGCGCTCTCCGATCCGCTGCCGGAAGATAATTGGACGGGGCATACCGGCTTTATCCATAACGTTCTGTACGAGAACTATCTGCGCGATCACCCGGCGCCGGAAGACTGCGAGTTCTACATGTGCGGGCCGCCGGTAATGAATGCCGCGGTGATTAAGATGCTGAAGGATCTGGGCGTCGAGGACGAGAATATTCTGCTCGACGACTTTGGAGGCTGACGATGCTGACGGTGTTTGTCGCAACCTTTGTGATTTTTGCGTTGGTGATCCTCGGGATGTCGCTGGGCTACCTGGTGAAGCGCAAGAGCATTCAGGGCAGCTGCGGGGGGATCTCCTCGCTGGGGCTGGAGAAAGTCTGCGACTGTCCTGAGCCCTGCGACGCGCGTAAGAAACGTCTCGCCCGCGAGGCGCAGCGCCAGCAGCGGCGTATTTTGTAATCTTTGGCCATTTTGGCCCGGAGGCGCTGCGCTTACCGGGCCTGCTGCTTCGGTTTTGTAGGCCGGGTCAGGAGCAGCCGCCACCCGGCATAAAGCGGCTCCGTGCCCGGTGGCGCTGCGCTTGCCGGGTCTGCTGCTTCGGTTTTGTAGGCCGGGTAAGGCGCCAGCCGCCACCCGGCAACAACATGCCAGCAATGTGAGGCCGCTTTCGCGGCCTTTTTTCTCCCTTTGCGCCCTTACTGCCAGCTTTTCGCCTGCGCCGGGGAATCAACCATCACGCCGTCAGCGCCCAGCGCCTTCGCCGTGCGGTAATCTTCCGCACTGTTGATGCCGAAGAAGATAATGTGCGCTTTGCCCTGCGAGCGGAAGCAATCCATCGCCTCTTTATCCCAGGTGAGCGTCGCCGGGGAGATCCCTTCTCCAAAGGTGAATTTCTCCACCACCTCTACCTTGCGCTTCAGCTCCAGCCCATACCACTGTTCGCCTTCGCGCTGGCTGGCAGGTTGGCACTGATGGCTGAGCGAAATACTGGCGAGCCTGGTGCGGGTTTCGCTACGGGTGACGAAGCGGGGAATAGCCGGCGGCAGCGCGGCGATATAGCGGTCTTCGGTGGAATAGACCCGTACGCGATTGAGGCTGTGCGTGGCTTTTAACACCGCAAGCAGGCGCTCGCCCATCACGGTCGGGTCGGCATCAGGAGATTTAATGTCGATGTAGAAGAATGTGTGCGGCCATTGCTGCAAAACGGCTTGCAGCGTGGGAATGGTGGCCAGCTTGCCACGCCAGGGGTGGCTGTCATCACCCCATTTCCAGCCGGCATCGACTTTCGCCAGCTCGGCGGCGGTCAAACTGGAAACTTTGCCCTCGCTATTGGTCAATGCGGAAAGATCGCTTGACCGGTAGAGCACCGGCACGCCGTCGCGGCTTAACTGCACGGTGACCCAGATGGCCTCAGCGTTATTCTCCAGCGCCAGCTTGATCGCTGGCAGGGTATTTTCCGGCGCATCGCCGGTGCCGCCGCGGTGGGCAATCAGCTGTGGGGCTGCCCAGGCGCCGGCGGTGGCCAGCAGGCAAAGTGCGGTAAGTATTTTCTTCATGATTACACCTTCCAGATTCATTGGTTAACTTTATGAAAATAAACATAATTCATTGCATTTTTATGTTTTGACCGCTTTTTTAGCCGATGAAATAAAAAAAGCATCAAATTCGCAGCGAGTTTTGCTATGCTGTATGGGTATACAGTGTTGAGTCTGACGATGCGTAAAATTATCCATGTCGATATGGACTGTTTCTTTGCGGCGGTGGAGATGCGCGACAACCCGGCGTTGCGCGATATCCCCCTCGCAATAGGCGGCAGTCGGGTACAGCGTGGCGTGATTAGTACCGCGAACTATCCTGCGCGCAAGTTTGGCGTGCGCAGCGCTATGCCGACGGCGACAGCGCTCAAGCTGTGCCCGCATCTCACACTGCTTCCCGGCCGCTTCGATGCCTACAAAGAAGCCTCGAACCATATCCGCGAAATTTTCTCCCGCTACACCTCGCGCATTGAGCCGCTGTCGCTGGATGAAGCCTATCTTGACGTCAGCGACAGCGTGCATTGTCACGGGTCGGCCACCCTGATAGCCCAGGAGATCCGCGAAACCATTGAACGGGAGCTGCGCCTCACCGCCTCGGCGGGGGTCGCGCCGGTAAAGTTTCTTGCCAAAATCGCCTCTGACATGAATAAACCCAACGGCCAGTTCGTTATCGCTCCCCATCAGGTGGCTGAGTTTGTGCGGGCGCTGCCGCTGGCGAAAATACCCGGCGTCGGGAAGGTATCGGCAGCGAAGCTGGAAAATATGGGCCTGCGTACCTGTGGCGATGTGCAGAACAGCGATCTGGCCATGCTGCTTAAGCGCTTCGGTAAATTTGGCCGTATTTTGTGGGAGCGCAGCCACGGGATTGATGAGCGGGAAATCCATAACGACCGCCAGCGCAAGTCGGTGGGCGTGGAGCGCACCCTAGCGGAAGATATTCACGAATGGCCGGAGTGCGAAGCGATAATCGAAAACCTCTACCCGGAGCTGGAGCGCCGGCTGGCGAAGGTTAAACCGGACCTGCTGATCGCCCGTCAGGGGATTAAACTGAAATTCAATGACTTCCAGCTGACCACCCAGGAACACGTCTGGCCGCGGCTGAACAAAGCGGATCTGATTGCCACCGCGCACAAGGCCTGGGATGAGCGCCGTGGCGGACGTGGCGTGCGTCTGGTTGGGCTCCACGTAACGCTGCTCGATCCGCAGCTGGAAAGGCAGCTTTTATTAGGGATTTAACCATGCACATTCGCCCTTACCACGACAGCGATTTACCACTGCTCTGCCAGATCTTTCTGCGCGCGGTGCGGGAAACGGCCAGCCGGGACTATACCCCGGCGCAGATTGCGGCCTGGGCGCAGGTGGATGAGACGCGATGGCGGCAAAAGCTGGCTGATTCAATCGGGCTGGTGGCGGAAGTAGAGCATCAACCGGTTGGCTTTATCACCGCCATCGGGACGCATATCGATTTACTCTTCGTCTCGCCGGATCATGGCCGGCAGGGTATCGGCGGCGCGCTTATCGAGGCGCTCTGCGCTCAGTATCCTGCGCAAATCCTGACGGTGGACGCCAGCATTACGGCAAAACCCTGTTTTACAGCCCATGGCTTTAAGGTGGTGGCTGAGCAGCGGGTAGCGGCGCGCGGAGAGTGGTTTATTAACTACCGGATGGAAAGCGCGGGTCGCTAAGGTGAGGCGGGTGAAAAACCGGCGGCGGACTGCCGCCGGTGGTGGTGCTTATTTAGCCGGAATGGCTTTCAGCAGCTCGGTCAGCAGCGTCCAGTACTGGCCGACGCTTTCGATATGTACCTGCTCATCCGGAGAGTGCGGACCGGTAATGGTCGGCCCGATGGAGACCATGTCCATTTCCGGATACGGTTTTTTGAACAGGCCGCATTCCAGACCGGCGTGGATGATCTGGATGTTCGGCGTCTTGTTGAACAGACGCTGATAGGTCTCGCGCACCAGGTGCATCACCGGCGAATTGGCGTCCGGTTGCCAGCCAGGGTAAGCGCCTTTGGCTTCGGTTTTCGCCCCCGCCAGCTTACCCAGAGAATCCAGCATGCTGACCACGTAGTCTTTGCCGCTGTCGATCAGCGAGCGGATCAGGCAGTGGATCTGTACGTTGTCATCGGTCATGGTGACGACGCCGACGTTCAGCGAAGTTTCCACTACGCCTTTCGCCACGTCAGAGTTGCGGATAACCCCGTTCGGCGTGGCGTTCAGCAGACGGATGAAAGTGTCGCGGGAAGCCTGAGTCAGCGCCGCTTTGTCGTTATCGACCGCTTCCACGAGCACCACCAGGTTCTTCTCTTTGGCCTCCAGCTCGTTTTTCAGCAGCGCCTGGTAAGTATTCACCAGCGCTTTCAGCGCATCGGCTTTATCCGCGGCGACGGCGACAGTAGCGTAAGCTTCACGCGGGATGGCGTTGCGCAACGTGCCGCCGTTGAAATCGACCAGACGCAGATCCAGCTCATCGGCGTGGCCGGCGAGGAAGCGCGACAGCAGCTTGTTGGCGTTACCCAGACCAAGGTGAATATCACCGCCGGAGTGGCCGCCTTTCAGCCCTTTTAAGGTGACTTTAAAGCTCTGGAACCCGGCCGGAATCGCTTCGCGGGTCAGCGCCAGGTTAGAGGTGAAATCGATCCCGCCGGCGCAACCCATGTAGATTTCGCCTTCTTCTTCGGAGTCGGTGTTGATCAGGATATCGGCCTGCAGCCAGTTGGCCTGCAGACCGAAGGCACCGTCCATGCCGGCTTCTTCGGTCATGGTCAGCAGCACTTCCAGCGGGCCGTGAGCGACGCTGTCGTCGGCCAGTACCGCCAGTGCGGACGCCATCCCGATACCGTTGTCCGCGCCCAGCGTGGTGCCGCGCGCTTTCACCCATTCGCCGTCAATGTACGGCTGAATCGGATCTTTGGCGAAGTCGTGGACGGTGTCGTTATTTTTCTGCGGCACCATATCGAGGTGCGCCTGCAGCGCTACCGGCTTACGGTTTTCCATACCGGCAGTCGCGCCTTTACGAATCAGAATGTTGCCAACCTGGTCGCGTTCCGCGTGTAAGCCTTTTTCTTTTGCCCAACCCATAATGTGCTCGGCGAGCTGTTCTTCGTGATAGGACGGGTGCGGGATGGAGCAAATCTTGGCAAAAATATCCCAAAGCGGCTGCGGGGATAGTTGAGACAGTTCAGACACGGTAAGTCTCCTTACAGACTCCTGCATACAGCGGTTGCAGGACGAGGGTTAGCGTTAAAATACACAACAAGCCCGGGCTTGCGCGATGGGGTTGAGAATACCACTTTCCACCGCCGCAGGTAGTGTAAACAACGCAAAAAGCGTTGCGCAAACCGCTTAACACTGGTTTTTAGTGCGTCAGATCTCTATAATCTCGCGCAACCATTTTCCCCCTCGAACATTATTTAAGCCGTATTACACAGGCTGGGACACTTCACATGAGCGAAAAATACGTCGTCACCTGGGACATGTTGCAGATTCACGCCCGCAAACTGGCCAGCCGTCTGCTGCCGGTTGAGCAATGGAAAGGCATTATTGCCGTTAGCCGCGGCGGACTGGTACCGGGAGCGTTACTGGCGCGTGAACTGGGCATTCGTCATGTTGATACCGTATGCATCTCCAGCTACGACCATGATAACCAGCGCGAGCTGAAAGTGCTGAAACGTGCGGAAGGCGATGGTGAAGGCTTTATCGTTATCGACGATCTGGTGGATACCGGCGGGACCGCTGTGGCGATCCGCGAAATGTATCCCAAAGCGCACTTTGTCACCATTTTCGCCAAACCGGCAGGCCGTCCGCTGGTGGATGATTACGTGGTTGATATTCCGCAGGATACCTGGATTGAACAGCCGTGGGATATGGGCGTGGTGTTTGTACCGCCTATCGCAGGTCGTTAATTCTTCAGGACAGTGCTATTTACCACGCCCGGCTTGCCGGGCGTGGTTTTTTTTATCCTTTAGCAGGTTACAATATCCGTAGTGGCACTACGACGGAGACTGCACATGTCACAGGCTAACCTTAGCGAAACGCTGTTTAAACCTCGCTTCAAACATCCCGAAACCTCTACGCTGGTGCGCCGGTTTTCTGCCGGAAAACCCCAGGCGATGCAGTCAGCGCTGAGCGGCAATCACGTCGATCACTGGTACCGTCTGATCAATCGCTTAATGTGGATCTGGCGCGGCGTAACCCCGCAGGAGATCCTCGATGTCCAAGCGCGCATTGTGATGAGCGAGGCCGAACGAACCGATCCCGAGCTGTTCGATACCGTTATCGGCTATCGCGGCGGCAACTGGATTTTTGAGTGGGCGAAAGAAGCCATGCAGTGGCAGCAAAAGGCCGGGCAGGAAGCCGATCCTTTGCTGAGCGGCCGCCACTGGCTGCATGCTTCGAACCTGTACAGCATTGCTGCTTATCCGCATATCAAAGGCGATGAGCTGGCGGAACAGGCGCAGGCTTTAGCCAACCGGGCGTATGAAGAGGCCGCCCAGCGGCTGCCTGGCGCCCTGCGCGAGCTGGAGTTTACTATCCCTGGCGGCTCGCCGATAACCGGCTTTTTGCATATGCCGAAAGGCGAGGGGCCGTTTCCGACGGTGCTGATGTGCGGGGGGCTGGACTCGCTGCAGACCGATTATTACAACCTGTATGAAAACTACTTCTCACCGCTCGGCATTGCCATGCTGACCATTGATATGCCCTCCATCGGCTTCTCATCAAAATGGACGCTGAATCAGGACACCAGCCTGCTGCATCAGCACGCGCTGCGCCATCTGGAAAATGTGCCGTGGATTGACCATACCCGGGTCGCCGCCTTCGGCTTCCGCTTTGGCGCCAATATCGCGGTGCGTCTCGGTTACCTGGAGCCGCAGCGGCTGAAGGCCGTAGCCTGTCTGGGGCCGGTGGTCCACGGTCTGCTGGTGGATCCCCTGCATCAGGGGCGCGTGCCGGAGATGTACCTCGACGTGCTGGCCTCGCGGCTGGGCATGCATGACGCATCCGATGAAGCGCTGCGCGTGGAGCTCAATCGCTATTCGCTCAAAACCCAGGGACTGCTGGGGCGCCGTTGCCCGACGCCGATGCTCTCCGGCTTCTGGAAGGATGATCCGTTCAGCCCTGAAGAGGAGTCGCGGTTAATCACCTCGTCATCTGCCGATGGCAAACTGCTGGAGATCCCGTTTAACCCGGTGTATCGCAATTTTGATCACGCATTGCGACAGATCGCCCGCTGGATCAATCATAGATTTGGTTAATTTATTGCTAAATTCTATTGGTTTGGTAAAACAGTTGCATCACTAAAGGAGATCGCAATGACGTTACCGAGTGGACACCTGAAAAGTAAGTTGATCAAGAAATTCACGGCGCTAGGGCCTTACATTCGCGAAGAGCAGTGCCATGACAACCGTTTCTTTTTCGATTGCCTGGCAGTTTGCGTCAATGTTAAGCCCGCGCCGGAGAAGCGTGAATTCTGGGGCTGGTGGATGGAAATGGAAGCACAAGAGTCACGTTTCACCTATAGCTACCAGTTTGGTCTGTTCAATAAAGAAGGGTCATGGCAGGCGGTCGACATTGACGACCCGGAAGTGAGCGACAGACTGGAAAAAACGCTGCGCGAGTTTCACGAGCGCGCGGCAGCGCTGCTGACCACCTTTAATCTGAAGCTGGAACCGGCCGACGATTTCAGCGAGCCGGTTCGTCTGCGGGCGTAGGCTATACTCTGGTATCCGCTTCCTGTCCCGGGAAGCGGATGACTCCTCCGAACGTTACGTTGCTGTTACGGTTTACGTACCGTCATTCTTGCATTTCGCGATGAGATGACAACACCCTGAATGGCTGGCCGACCACTACCTGACCGGCGGCCAGATCTTTCGTCACCACGGTCCCCGCGCCAATTTTGACATTATCACCCAATGTTACCGGACCGATGACCACCACGTGGGCGCCGAATTCGACGTTATTGCCAATCACTGGGCTTGGTCCCTCGCGGCCTTCGCTATCCGTCAGGCTGCCAATGGTGGCTCCCTGACGCAGGATACAGTTTTCACCGATTACGGTACCTCGGTTGAGGACGATGCAGTGCGGGTGATACAGCTTCAGCCCATAGCCAATCCGCGTTTGCCAGGGTAGCTCGACGCAAAACAGGCATTCGTTAATCAGTTTATTGAGAATAACGAATGGAATGCCGAGAAGCTTGTAAAACGGATTTCGGCTGCGATACAGCGTCGCGAGGCGATAGAGTAGAATCGCGATTTTCGCCTTCATACTGCCGGTATGTTTGATCTCGCGGCGTACCTGACTGATGGCATTAGACATGAATTCTCCGTTTACTTAATGGAAAAGGTGGTCAGTTGATACCAGCCGTCGGCGGTTTTGCCTTGGTTGGCCAGCAGGAGCCGCGGCTTGCCCTGAGCATCGGTAATGGCTGTCTGCAGCGCGTAATCGCCGGCGGGCAGCGAGGTGGGTAGCGTCAGAGTGACAGTGCTTTGCATATCCCCCGGCAGCCAGCGGCGCACATCATCCTGCGTTTTTAACTGGGTAACCGTAGCGCCGGCAGCGTTGACCACGCGCCACTGTACCAGGTAGAGCAGATAGGCAGGGGCGACGCCATCATTACGCCAGGTGACATTGATCGTTAATGGATTACCTGCCTTAATCGGCGTCGCAAAGGCGAGCTTGTTGACCCGGAAACGGTAGCCGATTCGCAGCAAGGCTTTATCGACAATGTCGCGATATTCCGCCGGAATGGGTCGTGATTTCAGGTTCAAAGTGCTGGCGTGCTGCTGCAGCGCCCAGTCGAAGGTGGCCTGGACCTCTTCGCGAGTGTAGTGCTGCACGCTCTGCCATTCGCTCATGTAACCGCAGATCTCAAGGCTGACCGGCGCGCGTTTCCAGCTATCGACAAACCCCGGTGACTCAGCCTGGGCGGCGGCAAGGCGCTGTGGATAATCATCGCGCATATGGCTCCAGTCGCTGGAGAAGTTATGCCAGTCGCCCCAGCAGTCCGCCCGCCAGCCGGCGCCACGGCGGCTGGCCCATGCCAGCGAATCACCACCGCTAATCAGCATGACTTTCGGCGTTTTCGGGAAGCTATCGAAATGCATATCAACATAGCGATTGAGCTGATCCGGCGTGTATTTCTCCATTAACGGCGGAATATCGCTAAAGTTGGAATTGTGCCATTCGCCCCAGGATCCGACGATACCGATATCGATGAAGGCCAGCTCAGGATTGCCGTCGTAACGCTGACCAAGGGCTTTCAGCAGCCTCTGCGCATAGGTGATAAAAGTTGGATCGCTGAGATCCGGAACGAAGGTTTTGCCGTCGGCTACCCACTGGCCTTTGATCCCTTTGGCGATCAGCCAGTCGGGAATTTTCGATCCCGTTTGCGGATCGTCGAGCACCATCACCCTCAAACCAACGTTCATTGCTGGCTGATGGTTGGCGGCGACGCTAAAGGCGTTATCGATCAGATCGAAATTGTAGACCCCTTCCTGTGGCTCAAGCTCGCTCCAGTAGAAGCGATCGTACTCAAAACCGGTATCGGGGTACTCGGCTCGGGTCGGTTTTTCACCATAGCCATTATGAAAGCTGGCGACGCCGATGCCCGGATTGATCAACAGGCCATCGAAGGGGGGCGGCGTGATGACCATGGGTTGCGCACTCACGGACGCTGTCGAAAAAGCGCTGATCAGTAGCAGAGTGCGAATCCAGGGAGCTCTACGCAGAGATGATATCGCCATACTCATTTCACTTTGTCATGTGGTCATGAAGACTAACAAACCACGTCCAGATACCGACGTGGAAATTCTTAAACACATCAATGCCTAATGCTGATTTCAGCATATAGAGCGCCAGCAGGATCGACAGCAGGCCAAACACCACGCCAAGCGTAATCAGCAGGGTCGCGAAGATGCGCCCGAACAGGGTGCTCTCGCGCGAGACTTTGCGCAGATCCCGACCAAAAAGAAACACCACGAAATAGCGGCGATGCAGGAACGGAAAGCTATGGCGAAAATCGATTCGATGGCGCGATGCCAGATTGGCGCGAACCAGCGCCTGTTCGATTCCGCGTTTTTGCTCCGCGGTTAATGAGGTTTCCACCTCCTCGTCAAGCGCAGCATAGAAGCGCTCAACCACCAGTTCAGATGTAGATTTCGGCACGAGTACCCTGCTTACGTTAAGCGCTGATAGACTTGCGCGGTTTGTGCCGCAATTTCCGGCCAGCGGTACTTCGGCATAAACTGGCTGTAGTCCGCTTTTTGTCCCGCCACCCAGTGTTGCAGTTTTTGCGTCAATGCCGGAACGCTGCCGACGGGGAAGTAGTCCGCTGGCGGCAGGCCTATTTCAAGGTTGGCCGGAATGTCGCTCACCACCACTGGCAGCGACCACGACATGGCTTCCAGCAATGCGATTGGCAATCCTTCATGATAAGAGGGCAGCACGAATAGCCCGGCCTGCGAGAACAGCGTATGCAGCGGCGCGCCGCTGATAAAGCCGGTGAGGATGACGTTTGGCGTCGCAGCAGCCTGCTTTTTCAGGCGTTCGCTATATTCATCGGCGTGGTCGGCATCGCCAATCAGTACCAGCGGTACCGAACACCCGGCGGCGGCATAGGCGGCAACGAGATCGTGCAGCCCTTTCTCTTCGACAAAACGGGCGACGGCAACAATATACTGGCCCGGTTTTAGACCGTACTTATCGAGGATCGCCGCCTGCCGTTTAGCAGGCGGCAGTTCGACCTGGCGCACGCCGTTGTAGATAACATGGGCGTTATGTCGGCCGTGCTTGTGCTTAATCAGATTATTGATAACTTCGGAAATAACGATCACTTCATTGGCGTATTTCACCGCCCATTTTTCGCCAAGGCGCAGCATCTCTTTGGCCATCCGGCCCCATTTCTGTCGATCGTAATCTGGACCATGATGGGTAAAAACGACGCGTTTTCCCAGAAAGCGAAGCAACGGCACCACCAGACCGGGGCCGACGGCGTGAACGTGCACCACGTTCGATCCATCAAATAAAGTACTGAACGCCGCCAGCGTAGAATGGATAATGGCCTCGAATTTACGGCTTTTCGGCGCCCACAGGCTTTTGAGTTTGACGCCCTGATATTCGCTGCGGCGGTAATTCACATACGGCGAGCGGGCAATCACGCAGATGTCCGTGCTGCCCTGGCGATAGATTTCCGGGTATAAGTTCTGGCAATGGGTTTCGACGCCCCCCTGTACATCAGGGATCCCGCGAGTGCCTAACACCGTTACTTTGATAGTCATTTTGTCTCCCCGACAAGTTGCTGATAAAGCGCCTGCAGCACCTGCATGTGGCGGGCGAGATCATATTTTTCTTCCAGCCGCTGGCGGGCGTTAATTCCCATTCTGCGAGCCAGCTCAGGGTCTGCAGCCAGTTTGTCCATTAGTTGTGCCAGCGCGTCGCTATTGCCGGGTTCAACCAGATAGCCGTCGACGCCGTCACGAATCTGTTCCGGAATGCCGCCAATATTGCCGCCGATCACCGGGCGACCAAAAGCCATGGCTTCGAGCACCGACATAGAGCAGTTTTCATAATATTCGGAGGGGACGACCACCGCGCGGGCCCCACGTATGAGGTTATTCAGCTCCTCACCGTGTTTCATGTAGCCGAGGAATTGTGGCCCACTGAAACGCGTGCGCAGATCTTTGCCCAATGGGCCGTCGCCGACAATCTTCAGCGGCATCGTCTCCTGCATTTTCTGCTGTGCCTGCGCCAGCGTCGGCACGCCTTTTTCCCGACTCAGGCGGCCAATATAGAGAAAATAGTCGCCCGCAGTTTCGCCGGGCACGGTGCTATTGGCATCAATACCGTTGACGATCACTTCAATGCGGGCGTCGGGCAGCTTACGCAGCAGAGTCTGGCGCATAAATTCGCTTGGGGCGATGATACAGTCGAGCATGGCGTAATTTTTGGCGAACTTCTGCCAGTAGGCTTCCAACGATAGCAGCAGACTTTTGAAAGTATCGCCCTGCTGGCAGCGGTGACGAAAAGCGTTGATCACTGACCCGGTAAGGCACTCTTCACAGACATGACCATCGCGCAGCATGGTGTACGAAGGACAGACGATTTTGTAATCGTGGGCGGTGAGTACCGTTTTGCAGCCAAAACGTTTCGCCACGCCGATAACGGCAGGCGTAAGCTGGTGATAGATATTATGAAAATGCACAATGTCCGGCCGCTCTCGCAGCAATAGGGTGTTGAGCTTTGCGCAGGCCTCGGCATTATAAATAAAGTCTACTCCGGCTTTGATTTTGCTCATCAGGCCGTGACTGTCGTGATAATCGACGTTATGGACGAAAAATTCCTCCCACGGCGACGGTTTATTTTCTGCGTGCTGCATACTGAAGTCGACCACCTGGTAGCCGGCTTGCAGCATCGCGTCGCGCTCCTGAAAATAAACGGTTTCCGCGCCGCCTTTGATAAAGAAGAATTTGTTAACGAAGAGAATTTTCATTTTCAGTATCAATATGCTGTGGATTCGAGACGGTCACCGCCGGGCGTTTCATCGGATCGCGCACTGAATTCATCACCCCGCGCAGCAGCCCCGCAGAAAATAGCGATAAGTTAATGGCGCTCTGCACGCCATCGCGCAGCGATTTATTTTTAATGGCCTTCAGGCCGATAAACGCCAGCAGCGGCAGCAAAGCAATGGCGATGACTTTGCCGTTAAAGGTGAGCAGGCAGACCAGTAAAACCAGAAGATAGAGAGTGAAGATCAGTTCATTACGCACAATCCGCAGCGCTGCCGGGAAATGGGCTTTCCCCCAGCAGTTACGCAGCAATTCGCCCGGAGCCCACAGGAAACCGTTCTTCCAGCGGTAGGCCAGCATTTTGAAGGTCGGCATGGTGTAAGAGGCGTGGCTGAAGTAGGGCGCCGCCAGGCGATGCAGCTTGTAACCCGCCGCCTGCAAACGAATTCCCAGCTCCGCTTCTTCGTAGCCGTGCAGGTTGAGATTGGTCAGGTAGCCGATTTTCTCGATCGCTTCTCGGCGATACAGGCCGCCGCCGCCCAGATGGTCGGTATCGCCTTGCGGATAGATCAGATGCAGGCGCTGCTTGCGCGATTTGAACTCGTAGTTAGAGGCATCATCCATCTCGACGCTGCCGGCGACGCCCGCGTACTCGGGATGTGTCTCCAGAAATCCGACCGCGGTATCCAGAAAGCCCGGTTCCAGCTCCATATCGCCATCCAGCAGCAGCAGATAATCGCCTTCACTATACAGCCAGCCCAGTTGGTGGCCGATACCGCAGCAGCGGTCGGCGGCGTTATCCAGGCATACCACCATCGCGCCTTTCGCGATAGCCAGTTCGCGGGTGTTATCCGTTGATAAACTGTCGGCGACGATAATTTGATGCGGATACGGTTGCAGCTGTTTGCGCACGCTATCGATCGTTTTCTCGATGCCCTGCGCTTCGTTCAGAGTCTTGATGCTGACGGTAATGGATGGCGTTTTATTCATAGTGGGTACCGGAGTTAAGACGGACAGCGCGGTGGATGACAATCAGCGCCCCAAGGGATAACCATAATAAAAACTGTAGCATGGGAATGATCATCAGGATCTGGCTGTACGGCAGGCTGAGAAGGCAGCCAATGACGAAGACATAGAATGCCGGGGCTGAGCTAAGCAGCTGGAGATCCTCAAGCTTAAGATCGTGGCGCGAAAAGGTCTCTTTAGGCCGCATCGCGACCAGTATTGAGACGATGGTGCCAATGAACAGAATGATGCCGATAATCCCCACTTCCCACAGCAGCATGCTTAGGGCGGTGGAGTCGAGGATCAGGTGATACCAGACGCCGATATAGCCCGGCGAGACGGTGCTGCCGCTGTTGGTGGCGTTAAGGCCGTAACCAAACAGCATGCCGCCCGGGCCGAATAGTTCGTTATGCTGCAGCCAGAAGAAAAGGGTGGTGAACCGTCCCAGCTCGCCGCTTGGCATAATGTAGTTGGTATCGAAAATGTATCCTAGCGAATCGATAAACACCGACAGCGCGCTTTTCGTCGGGTCGCCGCCGAAGGCCGCTGAGTAGTTTGAGGCCAGCACGGTGATAGCGACAAAAATCAACAGCGCCATGCCGGCGGCGATGATCAATAGCGATCGCAGGCTGACTTTACTCACGCCGCTGACGTAGCCGGGCAGGATCCACAGCAGAGCCAGCAGGAACGGTGACAACAGGATGACGAATTTCACTTCGCCGACCACGCAAAGGAAGAACCCGAGTGCGATGTGAATCACCAGCGATTTTAATGAACAGATGCCGTGCTTAAATTCCGACACTTTCAGCAGCATGATTAACAGGCAGAACATGCCCATCGCTGCGGTGTTGCCACCGCCCATCGGATCACCGCCAAAAGTGCCGACCACCGAGTCCCACTTCTCATCTTCGCCGCGAAACGCCACTCGTTTAGGCACGACGAAAATCACCTGATAAATAGCGACCGGGATCTGCACGTAGTAAATCCAGTAGAAAAGCCGGGTCAAACGGTACAGCTGTGATTCGCTAAACATGCCCAGCAGCATGCAGAACATTAACAGCGATAGCGCCAGCTCGTTTTTAAAGCCGACGATGGCGGTCACGATCCCTGACTGCAGCACCGTTGAAACCAGTCCGAGAAGGATAAAGGTGAGATATAGCGCCAGAATCAGCTTTTCACGTCCTGTGAGGACCAGGGGGTGCTGTCGGCTCTGCATCAGGAGCAGTACCGCCATCACCAGTACCAGAAAAAATGGCAGCCACAGCACAGCCGAGATACCGGTGAAATACTGGACCGTACCGCAGAACACCAGCGTCATCAGGGCATAGGCTTCAAGATAGCGGCCGGTGTTTAGCTGCATATTTTCTGCTCCTGTAAAGAAAGCGTTTTCGCCCGCTGATTCATTTTTAGCAAAATGAATAAGTACCGCGCGAAGGTCAGGAACGAGAACGTCAACAGGGCGATTTCATAAGTGACGCCAAAGTACGGCAAGGCGATAAAGGCGATGACGATAATGAGTAACTGCTCAATCTGAATGCGCAGGAAATAGCGGCGGGAACCAAAGATCAGTTCGATCACCGTGAGCGGGCTGACCGCCAGCGCAGCGAACAGATAAGGTAGCATGTAGCGCGAGGTGGGAATCGAATTCAGCCACTCCTCACTAAAGCCAAGGCGCATTACCAGCGGATAGAAAATCCAGATGCCAAGGATGCATACCGCGGCGGCGCCCAGCAGCAGCAGGCGAACCTTTTTATATTCCGGATAGTTAAAGGTGTGGTTGCGGAAATCCATCGACCATTTAGAGAAGATGGAGTTACGCACAGCGTTGCCGATAATCATCACCGGCGACAGGCAGAAACGGCTGACCACCGAAAAGTATCCGGCGACCAGCGGCGAGAACCAGACGTTAATCAGCATTGTCGGCAGATTATTACTGGCCATCGCCAGCACCTCGGCGCTGCCGACGCGGCTGATATGCTGCCAGTGCTCGCGTATAAAACGCAGATTCACTGCAGGTGAAAAGTGGTGCAACGTTAAGCTGCGAAAGTTGAACAGGCGAACCAGGCAGGCGACCAGCAGCAGCAGGATCCCGACCATCCACGCCAGATAAAACAGCGTAGGGTTCGGCATCACCAGCAGCGCGATGGCGACCACCAGCGACACCGCAATGCGCTGGAAGGTGAGGAAAGGATAGTTGCCGCCGCGCAGGGAAAGGTTTTCCGCCACCAGAACCAGCGCATAGCCAAAGGTGAGCAAATAGAGAAAGGCGATATTGAGGTCAAAAATGAGCCCGGTAATCACCGCCCACGGGATCGCCATCAGCAAGCTTTGCAGCAGGCAAAATACCACGTTTTGCTCCAGTTCATGATCCTCCTGGCGAGGAATCAATAGCTGCGAAGCAAAGGTACAGACCTGTGCGCCGATCAGCACATTGCTATAGATCATCGCGTAATGACCGACTTCCGCCATTCCATAACGATGCGAGATAAGCCAGACCGAAAAGGCGCCAATCAGCTGCGAAAGCACTGATGAGCTGGCGATGGATGAAATACTCTTAATCAGATTCATAGGCGCTATTTCGGGGAAATGAGTTCGCGCATCTGGCGATCGAGCAGACGCTTTCCTTCCTGCGTTTCCAGCTGCTCTTCCTGAACCTGGTTGAGTACGCTCGCCACCAGGAGCTCGCCTGTACCTTGCAGACGATGCTCCGCTTCGCGGATGCGTGCCGCCTGCTCGCCGGCTTTCACTACCAGCAGACAGATATCGCTCTGCGCCGCCAGCAGCAAGCTATCCTGTGCCTGGCTGAGTGCCGGGGTGTCGATGATCAGCGTATCGTAACTCTGATGCAGATTGGCCAGTAGATCAGGCAAGCGCTGGGCGGTCAGCAGCAGCAGCGATGATTCCTGAAGATCGCCGCGCGGCATAAAATCCAGTTGCTCATCGAGCTTGACGATTGCCTGTTCTGGCGTACAACAATTATTGAGCAGCTGGCTGAAGCCTTTTTTGTGCTGCGGATACTTCGCGGACAGGCCCTGAGCAGTTTGATAGTCGAGATCAATCAGCAGCGTTTTACGCGATTTACTGGCAGACCAGGCGAGAAGTTCTGAGATTAGCGAACTGCCGGACTGAGATTGCACCGAGGTCACCAGAATGGTAGCGGGTTTGTCGCGCTGATTAAGCAATGCCAGCCGCAGGCTGTGGATCATGTCGGCATAAAGGACGTTATGGGAAACCTGCTTCACACTCTCCAGTTGCGTCAGACGCGGGAATTCTCCACTGGCTTTGAGCCCAGTTTTCGCTTTCAGCTCGCTGAGGCTGTTGACTGATTTATCCAGGGCGGTACTGACGATCAGGTACATGATATACAGCGCGAGGGCCATCATGGTGATCATCACGATCAGCAAACCACGCTGTGGTTTTGAGGGGCGGTCCGGCGGCACCGCGGCGTCATAAATGACCTCATCCGGCACTGAAAAACTCTCTGATAATTTCTGTTCGTTGGCGCGCTGATACAGGGATTTATACAACTCTTCAGTTTTATTCAGCGCGGTGGTCATAGTGTTATACTGGTCGCGCTTAGCACCAAGTGCCTGAAAGTTCGCCTTCTGGTCGTTAAGCAATTTCTGGTAATGCTGCTCATCGTCGAGAGCGATTTGATACTGCTGGCGCAGGCCGTTAAAAAGCTCCCCCAGTACCTGGCCTAGCTGTACGTTGACCGCCTGCAACTGGGCTTGAGCCTGCAAATATTTTGGATGTTGCGGCCCATAATGCTTAGCCGCTTCAGAAAGATTACGCCGGGTCTGAATAAGCGCAATCCGTAAGTCCTGTATTTGTGGGTGCCCGGATATTTCCGGCAGTGAGATAATCTGCTCTACTGGTTTACCCTGCTCGCGACGAACTTTATCCCACACCGTCTGAGCCTTCAGGCGACGCTGGGTGGCGTCGGCAAGATGGTTAATGACGATTCCCATGCGCTCGGTCTCATAGCCATCCATGCTGCGGAACGTCAGCAATCCATTCTGCTTAAGGAAGTTGTCGATGTCCGCCTTTTGCTGATCCATTTTGTGCTTAAGGTCGTCCATCATTTTTTCGTTCCAGCCCTGGGCCTGAAGCAAGGTGTTTTGCTTCTGTTGTAGGCTGTAATCGATAAAGGCCTGGGCAACGCCGTTAGCGATATCGGCAGCCTTTTGCGGCGATTTTGCTTCCATCGACACGGATACCAGTTGGGTAGTACGTACCCCCGATATTGTCAGGCCTCTTTCCAGCGCCTGAATGGCATTATGGATGCGTGTGGCTTCGTCGAGCTTATCACCGCCGTTAAATTCCGCGTCCTGATACAGCTTTAATTTGCGCACGGCGGCATCAAGTACTACTCGTGAACCCATGAGCGCGTACTTGGTTTCATAGTAATCGCTGCGCGTGGAGTCGTAGTTTTCAAGCCGCGGAAGGGGAGAAATGTCTTGTGATTGCGCTTTAAACAGCACGGTAGCAGTCGCTGTATAGCTTGAGGACATAAAGCGCGTCAGGATAAATGATGCCACCGCGGCAACAATAACCACTACCAGGCACCAGATCAGCTTGTGCTTAATTTTGTTGAAATAGGGCGCAAAGTCGATAAAGCCCTCTTTCTTTTTTGCATTTTCGACCAATGAAATTGCCATATCAGAAGAAACTCATGCCAATAATGATAGTGTCTCCAGCCTGAACGGAGGAGTCGGCGGCGACGTTTTCCAACAGCTTACCGCCGTGGGCCTGTCGAATACGAATATCATGACGGTCGGCGCGATCGGTGAAACCACCCGCCAGGGCGATGGCCTTTTCCGCCGTTAAGCCCGGCTCCCAGGCGTAGCCGTCGGGTTTTTTCACTTCCCCCAGTAAATAAATCTTGCGGTATTCAGCGATGCTCACGGTGACCATCGGCGCCTGCAGATAATTGCCGCGCAGCTTATCGGCGATTTCATTGCTCACCTGTTCAGGCGTTTTGCCTTTTAACAGCAGCGATCCGATATAGGGGTAATCAATGCTGCCGCTGTTGTCTATTTTTACCCGCATGGTCAGATCCTGCTCCCCGGAAACGGCAATATTGATTTCATCGCCCTGGTCGAGAAGATAGACAGCATCCGGTGGCGTTTTGATCGTCTGCGGCGGCGTGGAGCAGCCAGCCAGCAGTAGTGCAAGCAGCGGAAGCATCGCCAGTTTTTTATTGAAAAGGATCATATCTGTACCTGCGTCATAAAAATAATGGCCGAATCGTCGTAGCCCAGGGTGCGGTCAACCGCATGCGAGTAGTCAGGGCCAATATAAAAAGTATCCGTATCTTTATTTGAATGCATGGTGTTCCACTGCAGCTTCAGCTTAAAGTTAATCGAGGGACGGAAATCGTAGTTAAAAGTCAGCGACAGAAGATTGCTCTGGTCTTTGCGTTTATTGCTCTGATGCTTATAGTCTTCAGTGATATATGAATAATCGACCAGGGTTGAGAATCGATCCACCAGCCAGTGATGTTCATAGCCAACGCCAAAATTAGATACCAGAATGTAGCCCCCGGAGTCGGTCGGATCCTTAATGCGCTGCGAGCTGTGTAAGTTAAACTTCATCTGCTCCAGCGGTTTCCAGTCGGCGGTGATATCCCAGTTCAGGCCGTTGAAACCCTGGGAGTCCGGGTTATGGATAAAGTCTTTGTACAGCCAGGCAACGTTACCATTGATCTCGGTTTTTCCCGACAGGCGGTTTTTCATGCCAAACAGTAGATAATATTCATTGCTGTCTTTTAGCGGGTTGAGCTCGTAACGGCGCTGGTTTGTGATAAAGCTATAGCGGTAGCGCAGCGTTTTCGCTTTCTGATCGAACAGCTCTGCCACCAGGCTGTTTTCATTCCATTCCTGGTCGTGCATGTAGTAATCAAAGTCATCGCTGGCCGCTTTAATACTATCAAGGTCGCGAAAGCGCAACTGCTTACGCAGTAACGCGACCTCCACTTTACCGCGTCCCTCCGGGGCGCCATAGCTGTAGCGTAGCTCGCTGTTGAAAAAACGGGTGCCGATAGGTTTTTTGATACCAAACTCTTTAAACTGCTCGGGCAAAAAGCCTTCGGTCGTATCCTGACCGCGTTCTTCGTGGCCTAACGTCTCATCAAGATCCAGCGAGAGGCCATGCATTTTGCCGAAGCGCCATTTGCCATTGAACATAAAAAAATGGTTATTACGATTATCCGCGCTATCGTTGGCATAGTTGCGGTAATCGCCGGAGTACATCAGCAGATAGCGGTCTTCATAGCGTTCACCAATGGCTTTAACGATCGGCTTTATGTTCTGGTAGCTGGATCCTATTCTATTCTGGCCATAGCGCTGCCAGGTCACGTTGTCGTTGTAACCGATGTCATAGCCTAGCTGGCTCTCGAAATCGATACCAGCAATACCGGTATGCGCTTTCCCCTGCAGGTCGGCATGGACCCAGGGTATATAAAGCAACACCGTTAGAGCCACCCCTTTAGAACGCATTTTTGCCCACAAAGCCACGGAAGAAAGTCAGAAAGATGATTTTTAAATCCAGTAACAGTGACCACGACTGAATATATTGCAGATCAAACTGGATACGTTTTTCCATTTTATCGAGTGTATCTGTTTCGCCGCGAAAACCATTAATTTGCGCCAGCCCGGTAATGCCAGGCTTAACTTTATGGCGAATCATGTAGTTCTCGACGAGTACGCGATACTGCTCGTTATGTGCGACGGCATGTGGACGCGGGCCGACAATAGACATTCGTCCTTGCAGGACATTAATAAACTGGGGCAGTTCATCAAGTGAGGTTTTCCGCAAAAAAGCGCCGAATTTGGTGATTCGTGGATCGTTACGCGTGG
Source organism: Klebsiella sp. 1SOBk10mer (assembly GCF_046602535.1). Classification (NCBI taxonomy): domain Bacteria; kingdom Pseudomonadati; phylum Pseudomonadota; class Gammaproteobacteria; order Enterobacterales; family Enterobacteriaceae; genus Klebsiella; species Klebsiella sp. 1SOBk10mer. The sequence goes on along the minus strand of NZ_JBKIUP010000002.1, from coordinate 821,331 downwards.
CTTGCGTGACCACCGCGCTGTTCTCCATCACCCGCATGGTTCGAAATTTCCACACCTGGATCTGTTTACCGTTGAGACCGTAGCGGTTTTGTTTAAACAACACTGGTCCTGGCGAAGTGAGCTTAATACCTATCGCCACAAACAGCATCACCGGAAGGCTAAGCAAGGTAAAAAAGAGACCAAGAATAATATCTTCAATACGCTTGAGTACCGCGCCTTCACCTTCAAACGGTGAGGTGAAAATACTGATAGTTTGAATGTTGCCAAACATGCGTAACTGGGAAATGTGTGCACTGTACGAGAAAAGATCCGGCACCAGAAAAACATCCACCGTGGTATCGGAAAATTCGTTCAAAAACTGGCGAATACGCTGTTGGGCCACCATTGGCAGCGCAATGTAAACTTCATCTACCTCACCTTTTTTTGCCAGCGCCAGCAGATCTCGTGAGTTACCCGCCTTATCAATATTGATAAGGCGGCTGTCGCGTTGCACCGCCCGGTCCTCATAGAAACGAATGTCGATACCTTCAGCTGAGAATTCTTTATGCAATTCCTGCAGGATAGCCAGCCCTGCTGGCGTTATGCCCAGAATGGCGACCCTGCGTTTGCTCTTAAAGAAATAGCGACTGGTCACAACACGGATGAAAAACATGCTGATGAAAACAGCAACCGAGCATAGTGCAATGGTTTTGGCTAATACCAGGTGGTGAATCGACAGGGGGCGACTGGCAAGTTGTTCAGCGATAACGATCAATAGGAAAGATAGCAAGCCTCCCAGACACGCGCTTATAAACAGCTTCACGAGAATGGACAAGTATCTACCTTTCATTTGTCCAGAATAGAGCTGAAAATACTCGTTGGTACGTATAAATATTAATGAATAAATAATCCCAAGTAATATAGAAGAAGGGGTAGGAACAAGGTTAAGAACGATAAGATAGACGTAGATAAAGATGTTAACGGAGAAAAAATCCAGCAATTTCATTATGTTGCTATAGCGTGTGCTATAAATTTTAATTTTGCTATCTGTCATTTTTCGCTCATTTTATCGCCAATTAAATAACGTTTTCTTAATATTTAGTTGAGATATAGAAAAATTATTTATTGACATGATTTTGAATAAACTTCCTGTAACTATAGATGAAATGTTATAGGTTGTCGACGTGATAGTTAAAAATATATAGATTTATCAATGAATAAAATAACCATGGATATTGCACTGTTTTGCACTATTTATGGGGCATATTCCAATGTTTATGCAATCCAGGAACGTCGGTTGAGAAAGTGAAACCTTCCTGGCTGCGGCCAGAGTAGCAATCTCCACCGCCTGACTCACACTACCTGCGGCTGCAGCTTGCCGGCCATCGCCTGCTGAATAATCGGGATCGGAGTCAGTAAGTGCTCGCGCATCAGCGCGCTGGCCTGTTCAGCGTCGCGCGCCAGAATAGCGTCCACCAGAGTCTGATGCTGGACATGCTTATCTTCCAGCATCTCCACCGACAGCACAGTGGTGCGCAGCCAGATGAAGCGGTAGCGGGCCGCCAGGTCGAACAGCCGTTCGCGCATCTGCAGCAGATACTGCGAACCGCAGCCGGCGACGATGGCGGTGTGAAATGCCTGATGGCGCTGGTCCCATTCATCGAGTAAGTGCTCACTCGCTTCGCACGACTCCAGCTTGTTGAGCAGATGGGCGCGAGCCAGCAGCTCGGCTTCCCACTCATCGCCGCCGCGCTCAATGGCGAGGCGCACCAGCATGGCTTCCATGTTGGCGCGCGCGTCGAAGATATCGAGAAGCTCCTGTTCCGACATGGGCGCTACCCGATAGCCTTTCTGATTGACCACCGTCACCAGCCGCTCGGCCACCAGCTGCGAAAGCGCCTCGCGCAGCGGACCGACCCCCAGGGCATAGCGCGAGGTCAACAGGCTCATCCGCAGCTTCTCATCGGGTTGGTAGACCCCGCGGATGATGTCGTTTTTTAACCAACGGTACCCGTCAATGGCCGTCGCCTGGGAAATGGCGGTCATGTTCTTACTCCTGAATACTCTTCCCGGCGGGCGCCGGGAAGAGGGTTAACGCGTATTTTGCAGCGGCAGTTTTTGCCACAATACCAGCTTTTTCCAGCGCGACATAATCGGTACCGTACAAATAATTCCCAATGCTAACAGGCCGGTAGAGATCACCTCCAGCTGCTGCGCCGGACGGAACAGCATCACCACCAACACGAAGGTGATAAAGGCGATCACCAGCCAGGTCAGATACGGATAGAGCCACATTCTGAGACGGATCTCGCCGCCTTGCGCCTGAAGGATTTTGCGCATCCGCAGTTGCGAAACGGCGATCACCAGATAGACCAGCAGGGCTATGGCGCCGGAGCTGTCGATGAGGAATTTAAACACCTTGGCAGGCGCGTAGTAGTTCACCACCACGGTGAGGAATGCCGCGCCGGTGGAGAGCAGCACCGCCACGTACGGCGTTTTGCTGCGGTTGGTCCGCCCCATGATGGCCGGCGCATCGCCGCGACGGCTCAGGGAGTAGAGCATCCGCGAAGCGGTATACAGCGCCGAGTTCAGACAGCTGGTGACCGACAGGAGGATCACGCCGTCCATAATCAGCTTGGCATAGGGAATATGCAGCAGCTCGAGCACCGAGCGGTAGGAGCCGATGCTCTTCAGCCCCGGCATATTCCACGGGATGAGGGCGACGACGATAAAGATCGAGCACAGATAAAAAATAGAGATACGCCAGATCACCGAGTTGGTGGCGCGCACGATATGTTTATCCGGAGTATCTGATTCGGCGGCGGCAATGGTGACAATCTCCGCGCCCATAAACGAGAACATGGTGATCAGCATCGCGCTGAGCACCGCGCCGAAGCCGTTGGGCATAAAGCCGCCGTGATCCCACAGCCGCGAAATGCCGCTCACCTCGGCATAGGGATAAAAACCGGTAATGGCGACCGCGCCAAGTACGATAAACGCCAGAATAGCGACCACTTTGCACAGCGCCAGCCAGAACTCGAATTCGCCGTAGTTTTTGACGCTCAGCAGGTTACTGCCGGTGAGGGCGAGGGTGATGACCAGGGAGAACAACCACACCGGGACGCCCGGCACCCATGAATGCAAAATAATCGCCGCGATATTGGCTTCCAGCGGAATAACCAGGACCCAAAACCACCAGTACAGCCAGCCGATGGTATACCCCGCCCAGCGGCCGATGGCTTTATCGGCGTAGGTGGAAAAGGAGCCGGTATCCGGCGTGGCGACCGCCATTTCGGCCAGCATACGCATAATCATCACCACCAGCAGCCCGGCAAACAGATAGGCCAGCAGCACCGCCGGGCCCGCCTCGGCAATGGCGACGCTGGATCCGACAAATAAACTCGCGCCGATCACCCCGGCGATAGATAACATTGTGACGTGGCGCGACTTCAGTCCCGCCCCTAAATCCTGTGATTGCGACAGTTGCCCCATCATTTACCCTCTCGAAGTGTGTCACCTGGGAGAGCGCCCCGACATTCCCGCGCCGGGGCACGCGTATAATTATTGTTTTGCAGGTCTCGTCTTCATTCCCTTACTAACGTACTTCGTGTCCGCATATCTGTTGTTTTATGCCTGTTTCGCCTCGGTAAAGCAGTCGGCGATGATCTTCAGCCCCTGCTCGATCTGCGCCTCTTCGATGGTCAGTGGCACCAGGATGCGCAGTACGTTGTAGTACGGCCCGCAGGAGAGCAGGATCAGGCCTTTGTCGCGCGCGCGGGCGACGATATCCGCCGTGAGTCTTGCATTCGGTCTGCTGTGGTCGCCCTCTTCAAACAGCTCGATGGCGATCATCGCTCCCAGACCGCGGACATCGCCGATCTCCGGATGATTTTCAGCGATCGCCAGCAGGCCCTGGCGCAGGGTATCGCCGAGCTGGTTGGCTTTTTCCAGCAGGTTTTCCTGCTCGAAAATCTGCAATACCGCCAGGGCGGCGGTGCAGGCGATGGGGTTGCCAGCGTAGGTGCCGCCCAGTCCGCCGGGGGAGATGGCGTCCATCACTTCCGCGCGGCCGGTGACGCCCGCCAGCGGGAAACCGCCGGCGATGGATTTGGCGAAGGTGGTGATATCCGCCGCGACGCCCATCTGCTCCATGGCGAACAGGGTACCGGTGCGGCCCGCGCCGCTCTGAACCTCATCGGCGATGAGCATAATGCCGTGCTCGTCGCACAGGGCGCGCAGGCGCTGCATAAAGGCCGGGGAGGCGGCATAGAATCCGCCTTCACCCTGCACCGGCTCGATAATGATGGCGGCGATATCTTCCGGCGCGGCATCGTTTTTGAAGATGCGATGGATGCTGGCGATCGCCTCGTCATCGCTGACGCCGTGCAGCGCGCACGGGTAGAGGGCGCGATAGACGTGGCCCGGCATTAAGCCCATACCGGCGGAGTAAGGGTTCACTTTGCCGGTCAGCGACAGGGTGTAGTGGGTACGGCCGTGATAGGCGCCGGTGAAGGCGATAGCGCCGCTGCGCCCGGTTGCCGCGCGGGCGATCTTCACCGCGTTCTCCACCGCTTCCGACCCGGTGGTGACCAGCAGGGTTTTCTTGGCGAAATCACCTGGCACCTTCTGGTTCATCTTTTCGCACAGCGCCAGGTAGGGCTCGTAGGCCAGCACCTGGAAGCAGGTATGGGACAGCTTTTTCAGCTGGTCCTCCACGGCGGCGACAATCTGCGGATGCAGGTGGCCGGTATTGAGCACCGCGATACCGCCGGCAAAATCGAGATATTCCCGCCCTTCGACGTCCCACACCCGGCAGTTCTCCGCGCGCTCGGCGAAGATAGGATGGATCTGGCCGACGCCGCGCGGGACCGCGTCGCTGCGACGCGCCATTAATGCTTTATTGCTGTTCATCCGACACTCCTGTTAAAGGCCAATACACATGTATTTGATTTCTAAGTAGTCTTCGATACCGTACTTCGACCCTTCGCGGCCGAGGCCGGAGGCCTTAACGCCGCCGAACGGGGCGACTTCGGTGGAGATAATGCCGGTATTGATGCCGATGATGCCGTACTCCAGCGCTTCGCCGACGCGGAACACGCGGCTCAGATCGCGGGCGTAGAAATAGGCGGCGAGGCCGAACTCGGTATCGTTGGCCTGGGCAATGACGTCGGCTTCATCTTTAAAGCGGAACAGCGGGGCCAGCGGGCCGAAGGTCTCCTCTTTCGCCACTTTGGCGCTGTCGGGAACGTTGACCAGGATGGTCGGCTGGAAGAAGTTGCCGCCCAGGGCGTGCGGTTTGCCGCCGGTGACCACCTTCGCGCCTTTGGCGATGGCGTCGGCAATGTGTTCTTCAACTTTGGCGACTGCTTTCTCGTCGATCAGCGGGCCGGTGGTGACCCCGTCCTGCAGGCCGTCGCCAATGCGCAGTTTTTCCACCGCCTGCTGCAGCTTCTCGGCGAAACGGTCATATACCCCATCCTGGACGTACAGGCGGTTGGCGCAAACGCAGGTCTGCCCGGCGTTGCGGAACTTCGACGCCAGCGCCCCCTCGACGGCTTTGTCGAGGTCGGCATCGTCGAAGACGATAAACGGCGCGTTGCCGCCCAGCTCCAGGGAGACTTTTTTGATGTCTTTCGCGCACTGCTCCATCAGCTGGCGGCCAATCTCGGTCGAGCCGGTAAAGGAGAGCTTGCGCACCAGCGGGTTACTGGTCAGTTCGCCGCCGACCGCGCCGGCTGAGCCGGTGACGACGTTGAACACCCCGGCGGGGATCCCGGCGCGATTGGCCAGTTCGGCCAGCGCCAGCGCGGAAAACGGCGTCTGGCTGGCCGGTTTCAGGACCATGGTGCAGCCCGCAGCCAGCGCCGGGCCCGCTTTGCGGGTGATCATCGCCGCCGGGAAGTTCCACGGGGTGATGGCGGCGGTAACGCCGATGGGCTGCTTAATCACCAGCAGGCGCTTGTCGGCCTGGTGGCCAGGAATGGTGTCGCCGTAAATGCGCTTACCTTCTTCGGCGAACCACTCAATAAAGGAGGCGGCGTAGCTGATTTCACCTTTGGCTTCCGCCAGCGGTTTCCCCTGCTCGAGGGTCATCAGACGAGCGAGATCGTCCTGATTCTCCATCATAAGATCGAACCAGCGGCGCAGAATGTTCGCCCGCTCTTTGGCGGTGAGGGCACGCCAGGCGGGAAGGGCGCGGTTAGCGGCCTCGATCGCTTGTCGGGTTTCGTCGGCGCCCATTTTCGGCACGCTGCCGAGCTGCTCGCCGTTGGCCGGGTTGGTCACCGCAATCACGTCGCCGTTGGGCGCATCGCGCCACTGACCATCAATCAGCGCCTGCTGGCGAAACAGAGTCATATCGTTGAGTTGCATAATCGCTTCCTGTCTTCAGGGGGTTAACGGGTAAAAGCGGCGTGTAGTGTCTCCACGCTACGTGCCGCACGCAGCGTGCGTCCGGGATTGCTCTGGCTGGCCAGCAGGGTCTGCACCTTGCTGACGATATGCGCGCCGATCGGGATAGCCGACGTCGCCGCCGGCGACGGCGCGTTACAGGTGTGAATGGAACGCGCGGTGGTGACAAAGAGAAAATCGTCGATCAGTTTGCCCTGCGGCGACACCGCCTGCGCCCGCACGCCGGCCGGCCACGGGCGTAAATCGCTGAGCGTCAGGCTCGGGCAGTATTTCTGCACCAGCCGCAGATAGCCGCTTCTGCACAGCGAATTCTTCATTTCGCCCAGTCCGGAGCGCAGGTTGTTTTGCAGCACCCGGCGGATGCCGGGCGAGGTGAGGATCTCCAGGGTATCGGCCAGCGAGATATCACGCTTGCGATAGCCTTCGCGCTTCAGGGCCAGCACGGCGTTGGGGCCGACGGTGACGCTGCCGTCGATCATGCGGGTCAGGTGGACGCCGAGGAACGGCATCGCCGGATCGGGGATCGGATAGATCAGATGGTTGACGATCTGATTGTGCTGCGGGGCAAGCTGGAAATATTCCCCGCGGAACGGGCAGATGATAAACCCGGGATCGACGCCGAGCATTTTCACCAGCCGATCGGCCATCAGCCCGGAGCAGGTAATCAGCGTCGAGGCCTCATACTCACCGCCCTGACGGGTACGGATCACCACGCCGCTGGCGTGTTCTTTCAGGGCGCTGACTTCGGCGTTGTAGACGATGGCGCCGCCTTTCGATTCGAAGTTCTTCGCCATCGCCGCCGCCACGTCGCGGTAGCTGACGATGCCGCTGGAAGGGACGAATATCCCGCCGAGCCCGGTTATGTTCGGTTCGCGCTCGCGCAGCTCCCCGGCGCTCAGCCATTCCCGCTGCAGGCCGTTGGCGGCGGTGCGATCCCACAGGGCGCGCATCCGCTCCATCTCCAGCGGCGAGGTGGCGACCAGCATCTTGCCGCAGACGTCATAGCGGATGCCGTTCTGCTCGCAAAAGGCCTTGGTAGCGCGGTTGCCGGCGAGGCAAAACTGCGCCTTGAGGCTGCCGGGGGTGTAATACACCCCGGCGTGGATCACGCCGCTGTTGTGGCCGGTCTGATGGCAGGCCGGGCCGGGCTCTTTTTCCAGCAGCGCAATGCGGGCGTCCGGGTAAATCTCAATTAACTGCATGGCGGTCGACATGCCGATGATGCCGCCGCCGATAATCACGAAATCATACATCCGCTCAATTCCTTCGCCTGAAAACCCTTATTGATGAGTCTGGTAATGATTCGTGGAATACGCAAAGTAGCCGCGCTGGCGCATCAGCTCGCGGCGCAGGTCCGGGTGCGGCGTAAAGCGGTCGCGGCCGTGCAGCCAGAACAGGTTGTTAATCAACAGAAATTTGCCTACCGGCACCGGTATAGAAAGAATGTTTTTGCTGGTCTCCAGCGCGTCGGAGAGGCGGCTCAGCCAGGTGCCTTCTTCGAAATCTTTCGGCTGGACGAACTGGTCGATATAGCGCATCACCGGGCGACCCAGCTGGTCGACGTCGAACACCGGGTGGAAAACATCTTTGCTGACGTTTTTGCTCGGCGGCGCGGCCCAGCGCATCGGGCGGCGGGCGAGCGGGTCGCGGAAGAATTCGTCGAGGTGCTCCCAGTCGTCGAGATGCAGCAGCAGGGAATTACCGCCCTGCATGTTCTGCTCGTCGATCTTCATCATCAGCACGTAGTCGGTTTGCTCTTCGACGTAGGTACCGTCGTTGTGCAGCTCCATCACCCGGTGCGGCTGGCGCAGGTAGCTGTCGGAATTATCGACGTTTTTCACCACGAAGCGGGCGTAATACTGGCCGCTCATGGCGTCGAAGTTGGAACGGCCAATCAGGTGGGCGACGGCGGTGGCCAGCTTGACCATCTCTTCGGCCTGGCTGACGTTATCGATCCCTTCGCCGTTGATCAGCAGCGCGCCTTCCGCGCGATCGAGCAATGTTTTGATCAGCAGCGGCTGCAGCTGGTTGCCGCACAGATCGTCGAGGATCTTGCCCACCTGGAAGCGTAAGAAAGATTTGTACTCCAGCGCCTGCACCGGCCACTGCTCGACCTGCTGCAGAAACTGGGTGGTGGTGTCCGCGGAAAAGGTGAGCTCCAGCAGGCGCGGCGACTGGGCGGAAGGGGAGACGGTAAAGCCAGGGTATTGCTGGGCTAACGGCGCGGGTGTCGGTTTTACTGCGGTCAGGGCGTTCATCAGGATCGTTCCTCGCTGTAAGGTCAGGGTGATGTTCATTTCGTAGCCATAAATTAAAAATATCTACATTTTTATAAAATGCGTACGAAATGGCCTTTTTGTTTCCATTTTGTGATCTGACAACAATTATTTAACAATGCGGGAGGGGGATAAGGTGGTGGTGAAAGTTGAGGAGCAGAGCGAGCGGCGGATAGCGCAAAAAATGGGGGGTAGGCTGACGGGAAATCGTAATACCGGTCACAGTTTTTAATCTGCACAATACCCTTACCAGATGAAGGTGTTAATATTCAGCCGGTAAATACCTTTCAATGCTCACCGAGGCTTCGATGCTGGAGAATGTCATTATCAGATAATCAGCTTCCCGACCTGCCCAGGCCGGACTGATTATCGCTGCGCTTAAACCTTACGCACACACCTGCGGGTGTAGGCATGTTTTCGCACATGATAATGAACAGGTTTCAGTATGAATTTATCCCGTCAGGAACAACGGACCTTACACGTACTCGCCAAAGATGGCCGTATTGCGCACGTCCGCGATACCTCCGGCCGCATTACCGCCGTCGAATGCTACACCCGGGAAGGGCTGTTGCTGAGCGACTGTACCCTCGCGGTCTTCAAAAAGCTCAAAACCAAAAAGCTGATTAAGTCGGTGAATGGCCAGCCGTACCGGATCAACACCACCGGTTTGAATAACGTTCGCGCACAGGCGGACAACCGCTGATACAGCGACCCGGGCAGGGTCGCTGCCCGGGCGTATGGCTCTCAAGGAGAAACACCCATGATCGATATCCCTCGCATTTTTACTATCAGTGAAAGCGAACACCGTATTCATAACCCTTTTACCCCGGAAAAGTACGCCACGCTGGGACGGGCGCTGCGAATGGCGCCGGGCACCACCATTCTTGACCTCGGCAGCGGCTCCGGCGAGATGCTCTGTAGCTGGGCGCGCGATCATCAGATCGTCGGCACCGGGGTGGACATGAGTCTGCTATTCAGTCAGCAGGCGGCCGCCCGGGCAGAAGCGCTCGGGGTGAGCGACCGGGTGACTTTCATACACCAGGATGCCAGCGGGTATGTCGCCAGTCAGCCGTGCGATATTGCCGCCTGCGTGGGGGCAACGTGGATCGGCGGCGGAGTGGCAGGCACGATTGCGCTACTGAAGCAGAGTCTTAACCCAGGCGGCATGCTGCTTATCGGCGAGCCATGGTGGCGCAAACGCCCCGCCACGGCGGAAGAGGCGGTTGCCTGCGGCGCGCAGTCACCCGATGACTTCCTGACGCTGCCGGCGCTGGTCGCTCACTTTGGCGAACTGGGCTATGACGTGGTGGAGATGGTACTGGCCGACCAGGAGGGCTGGGATCGTTATGAAGCGGCGAAATGGCTGACGATGCGCCGCTGGCTGGAGGCCAATCCGCACGATGACTTCGCGCCGGAGGTTCGCCAGCAGTTGACCACTGCGCCGCTACACCACGTCACCTGGACCCGGGAATATCTCGGCTGGGGCGTGTTTGTCCTGATGGCGCGTTAACCGGTATGTCGGTAGCGTCAGGAGGCGCTACCGACCATTTTCAGACCTTCAGCTCGTCGTAGCTGACCATGACGTGCTGGCGAAAGGCGGGCCGTGCGGTTAGCCGTGCATAATACGCCGCAAGGTGGGGGAGGGGACGACGGGTGATATCGATGGCAAAGTAGCGGTACAGCACATGACCAAACTGGATATCGGCCAGGGTGAAGGTATCGCCCACCAGATAGCGACTGCCGGCGAGACGTGCCTCGGCAATCGCCAGCTTTTGCTCCAGGGCCGTCACCGCCGCGGCGATGGCCTGCGGATCCCGCTCGGCGGCGGGCGTGCGCACCACGCGCCAGAACACCGGCGCCGTAAAGCCGAGGGCGATATTCTGCTTTGACCACTCGGCCCAGCGATCAACCTCAGTACGAGCCAGCAGTTCGCCCGGCCAGAAGGCGTCGTCGGCGTAGCGACTGGCTAAATAGCGAAGGATCGCGCCGGTTTCCCACAGCGGCGGATTTTCGTCATCCTGCAGCACTGGCACCGTACGATTGGGATTGAGCTGATAAAACGCCTCGCTGTCGGTACCGCCATAGCGATGCCCCACGTCGAACCGGAGATAGTCCAACCCAAGCTCGCCAACACACCACATCAGCGCCTGCACGTTAGAGGAGGTTTTTCGGCCCCAGATGGTCAACATCGGGATCTCCAGAGAATAATGAAAGAAGGAGCATAGCAGGTTGGGTTGAAAACGTGAGGGGGCACAAAAGAAATGAACCACCTCGCCGCGCAGGGGGCGGACGCGCTGGTCAGATGTTCAAACCAGGGGCGTAGCTGAGCCAGCTATTCAGTGCACAGTATAAGAGGAAGAAACAGAGGGCAGCAGTTTGCCCTCTGTTTACTTGTGTGGTCTTGTACTAAGGTGTGGCGCTAAAAAACTCGCCAAACTTGACTGCCAGCCAGCCGACAGGCGTCGTGGCGCCGCCGACGATATTGGTGATCTCGGCCATCCCTTCCGGCACTGGAATATGCGAGTTCACCGCCGCCTGAGTGTATTCTTGCGAAATGTCCGTCCCGACATACAGGATGCAGGTCACGATCAGGGTTCCGGTTATGAACATGCGGAACATATTTCGTTTACAGAACGGCGTGACCATTGCCAGCAGGAACATTAATGAAGCCAGATCGACAAAGGGCAGTACGCGGTTGCCGGGCAGAATGATAGACAGCACCACAGCCATAGGGATTAACAGCAGACCGGTCGCCAGTACCGAAGGTTCACCGATCAGTAACGCCGTATCCATCCCGATGTAAAAATCGCGCCCCGGGAATTTAGCCTTCAGTTTTGCTTCAGCGGCATCACGGACAATCAACAATCCCTGCACCAGAATTTCAATCATTTTAGGCAGTAGCAGCATGGCGGCTGAAACCTTAATGGCCAGTGAAACGGCAGCAGAAACGTCATATCCCGCCAGGAAGGCCAACAGCAGTCCCAGCACAAATCCCAGGGTAAGAGGCTCGCCAAAAACGCCGAATTTTTTATTAATACTTTCCGGATCGAAATTGATTTTATTGATAAGCGGGATCTTATCAATGATGTAATTACAGGCAATGCCAAACGGCACGTAAGCTATACAGGTAAGATGTGGGAATGATATCCCTTTAAGATTATAGTTTTTTTGTAAATATGGAGCCGTTAAATCTGCCGCCAATAGCGTCAACACAAAAATAGCGAATGTAATACCGACCGAAAGCCAGTAATTTCCCGTTCCGGCATAGACCACAGACCCCATGATCAGGAAAATCCAGTAGTTAAAAATATCGATATTCACCGTTTTGGTTAATTTCAACAGAAGCATAGCCAGGTTGATGACGATAAAGCCCACCACGACGGGCAGCATCAGTGGCGAACCCCAGCCAATGGTCGATGCGGTAGGCCAACCGGTATCAACGACCGTTAACTGCAGGCCGATACGCTCAACCATCGCCTGCGATGCGGGGCCCAGATTTGTCAGCAGCAGGCCAATCACCAGCCCCACCCCTTCAAAACCAATGCCTACCAGCATTCCTGCTTTAAATGCCGTACCGATTTTAACACCAAAGCAAAGCGCGATAATAAAGAATATTACTGGCATCATTACTGATGCCCCCAGACTAATAATGCTGTTGATAATATCCATAATGATTCCTTAAAAGGCGGGCGAATTGGGCACGAGTTAACCCGTGCCCATTGGGCCCTGTTAATACCTTTAATGGTTCTTTTAGTATTTAACTGAGTTTCTTTAAAAGGATCTCAGCGAAGAGTTTGGGCGAATTACTGAATGCGTCAATGGTACTCCCGGCAATATGCGGCGTAATGGTCACGTTATTCAGTGTATAGAATGCACTGTCGTCAGGGAGTGGCTCGTCATCAAAGGTATCAAGCGCGGCGCCCATGATTTGCCCGGATCTGAGCGCATCAATCATCTCTTTTTCATTGATTAACCCGGAGCGTGCCGTGTTAACAATGATGGCACTGCGCTTCATCAGCGCGAAATGGTGTGCGTTAATCAGATTTTCGGTTTCCGGCGTCAGGCGAGCATGTAACGAGATAACGTCGGCGCGTTGTACCAGTTCGTCCAGAGAATCGACTTTCTCATAACGTTCATGGCCTGCAACGTACTTATCGTAAAAGATAATCTCCGTGCCAAAGCCGCTGAGAAATCCCGCGACCAGTTGGGCAATATGACCGAGGCCAACCAGCCCCACGACTTTTCCGCCAAGTTCCGGGATCGCCTGATGGTTCGGACTGTCTTTACGCCAGTATTTGTCACGCAGGGCATCGTGTGAACGGGCGATATTGCGCATTTCCGCCAGGATCATGCCGACCGTGAATTCGGCGACGCTGCGAGCGTTACGCCCCGGTGTGTTTATCACCTCAACGCCCCGGGCGTTCGCCACCTGAAGATTCACGTTTTCCACGCCACCGCGGAGCACGCCTACATATTTCAGCTTTGGTAGTTTATCGAACACCGCAGTATTGACGGGGGCAAACTGAGTGATCAGGATGTCAATATCATCCGTTCCCTGAAGCAGCGCTTCCGGTAAGGCCACCGCTTCTGCTCCTTCCTGTTCAACCCGCAGATTATCTTCCTGAAGTTTCTCAACGGAGTCATGTGACCACTCGCGTATTTCCACTTCAATTCCCTTATCCCTGAGCGCTTTCAGGCCTGATTCCATCATCGCTGCATTGATAAACAGATCGGCAATTGCCAGACATTTCATAATGATTCTCCCTAGATTAACGCATCAACATACCGCCGGTAACGTCCAGAGTTGCTCCCGTCATATAGCTGGTCTTAGGAGAAACCATGAAGACTCCGATGTCGGCAATTTCTTGCGGCTGGGCCACGCGGCCCACCGGAATACGACTGACGTAATAGTCAGGGTTTTGCTCAATGTTCTTACGGATCATCGCAGTATCCATGATCCCGACGGCGATATTGTTCACATTGATTTTTTGTTTGGCGACTTCCCGCGCCAGAGAGATAGCAAAGGCGACCAGGCCGGCCTTACTTGCCGCGTAGTGCGCATGTCCCGTCGTGGAGCCGTGGAACGCGGCCTGCGAGGTAATATTCAGAATGCTGCCCATCTGGTCATGCTGCAGGCAGTGATTTACAAACAGCTGGCTGAGATGGAAGATGGCTTTCAGATTGACATTCATCACCAAATCCCAGTCCTGCGGGCTGATCTCGGTGACGTAGCCGCTCAGCCAGATCCCGGCGTTATTCACCAGAATGTCGGCTTTGCCCAGTCTGTCGATACAGGTGGCAAACAGATTTTCCCGGCTCTGCTCGTCAGAGAGATCGGTTTTGACCGCGATGATCTCTACGTTCGCGCTGGCCTTCACCGTTTCGATCAGCCGTTCGGGATGCTCTTCCTCACGCATATAGGTAAAGCAGATATTGACGCCTTCTTTGGCGAGAGAAAGAACAAACTCTTTCCCCAGGCCGGTTGCGCCGCCTGTCACGATGGCCGTACGATTCGTTAAATTCAGATCCATTTTTTCCTCACTTAGTGCGCGATGTAGTTGCTGCAGCTTTTCCACGGCGACTGCATTTCTGATAACAGGTTTTTATAAAGCTGGTATTTGGTCTGGTAGACCCGGTGGTTTTCCGGATTAGGGGAGACGGTGCGTGAGACATGGACCATGTCGTTTGAGGCCGCAAATACCTCTGCAAACCAGCCCACCATAACGGCGGCGGTCATCGCGGTACCCAGGGTCCCGTGCTCTTTGACGTCAACGATTTCCAGCGTGGCCTGGAAGATATCGGCGAATATCTGCAGCCAGACCGGGGAGTTCGTGACGCCGCCAGCAATACGAATAGTGCGGCTTAACTTCGGGTTAATATTGCGTAAGCGCTCGGTGTGGTAGAGATGGCTGAAGGCCACGCCCTCATAAATCGCCCGCAGAAAATGGGCTTTTTTATGGAAACTGTTGACACCGATAAAGCCGGCCGAGGCGTCGGGAATGGTGTTAGAGCCAAACACGAACGGAAAGAACAGCAGGTGACTTTCATCCGGCGTCGTTGATGAAACCAGCTTATTGCACAGGTCATAGACCGACGATCCTTGTTCGGCGGAGGTTTTCCGATCGCTCTCCATAAAGTTGTTAATAAACCACTCCAGGTTGCTCGCGGAGGTGGGGCTGGCCTCGGTGATGAGCCATTTACCTTCAATGGGATAAATGGAGGTCATAAACAGATCTTTATCAATAACCGGGTGGTCGGTAACGTATTCGTTTATGCTCCAGGTGCCGGTGACGATCGCCATCTTATCGAGACTGTTAATCCCCGAGGCAATGGAAGAGGCCGAGATATCAAACACCCCGCCAGAAACCGGCGTACCTGCGCATAAACCGGTCAGACGGGCCACGTCGTCAGTGATTTTTCCGCAGCATTCTGTTGAGCGTTTGATGGGGGGCAATTTGTCCCGCAGTTCATCAAGTCCCCACCATGCCAGTAGTTCATCGTCATACTGGCAGTCACGTACGTTGATCAGGTTGGTCCCTGAGATATCGGTCAGCTCAAGAAAAGCCTCTCCGGTCAGGTAAAAACGGATCAGGTCCTTGACCATAAAAATATAACGCGCTTTTTGCAGCGTCTCGGGCTCGAACTCCTTCAGCCATGCCAGCAGGGCGACAGGTTGTCCGGCCCAGATGGACTGCATTGTTTTTGGCAAAATGTCGGTAAGGAATTCTGGCGAGCGTTGCCATCTCTCAACGTACTCTTTTGCCCGGCTATCGGTGGATATAATGCCGTTACGCACCGGGTGACCTTCTTCGTCGACCAGATACAGACCGTTACCATGACCGGTGACGGCCACTCCTTTTATCTGGCTGGCGTCGATACCTGATTGCGCAATCGCTTTTTTAATCACTTCGACATTAGCGGCCCACAGCTCATCGATACTGCGCTCTGTGTGGAATTCCCTGGGTGTCAGCATCTGTGTGGATTTTGAGGCGATGGCGAGCACCTGTCCTTTACGGTCATAGATGGCTGCCTTGGTGACGGTTCCACCATTGTCGATGCCCATGACGTATTCATCTTTCATTCGCGTGGACTCCTTATTGGTTACCATAAGCCGGGCTCGCTGGTGGTTATCCCTTTAAATCCGGCATGGAATATTTTATCTACAAGGTATTTGCGCTTAACAAAGCCTCCGGCGATGAATACCACATCAAAGCCTTTCAAATTTCGGCTAATCAACTCCAGACACTGGCAGGCATATTCAGCAGGTAAGATTTCAATTGCGTCCGGTGGACTGTGTTTAACAATATCGAGCGACTGATCAAGCGATCGCGAATCGATAAGTAAAACCCGATATACGGTCAGCAATCCCTCCTTTTTGGCGTAGCGTAGCGCGGAGAGATTGGAAGAAATAACACCATCAACCTTGTAATAATTTTTCAGCAGATTGATCCCCGCCTGATCCGGTTTAAAGCCGCCCAGTAATTCAAGGTGAACGAGGACCTTCTTACCGCTTTGATGGCATTTGCCAATCAGCGACTGCAGATTGCCGATATTCGCTTCGGATAGCAGCACATATTCTGACTGGCAGGATAATGCTTTTTCAAAGTATTTATACTTCCTGATGGAAGGGATGATGGTGTTATTCGAAATCATATTAATTTCCGATGTTATTTAGCCATGTAGAGGCTGTATGCATCTTCCGCTGTTGCGTTTTCATGGATGATGGCATTCAGGCCTGCTACCACTTTCGCCGGCTGCGGATCCTGGGTAATGTTTCGTCCCACAGCCACGCCTTTCGCACCCATCTGCATACAGTGCTGAACAAATTTGAAGTAACCGTCGATGCCGGTTTTTGGCCCTCCTAAGGCAAGCACCGGCACGCCAGCAGCTTCAACGATCAGTCGGTCCTCTGGTGAACCGGTAAAACGCGTTTTGATGACGTCCGCGCCCAGCTCCACCGCTGCGCGGGCCGATGCAGCGATGATGGCCGGATTGTTAGAATCATCGCTGGTGACGGGATAACCATACGGGAGCGATTCGACAATCAGCGGTACGTTCCAGCGATCCGCTGCCTGCGCGAGTTGCATCGCCATAATGTGGGTTTTTTCTTCATTGAAGGCGCCGGGGAAGGTCATGCAGACCACGCCCTCGGCAGCGACTTTAAGCGCATCTTCGACGGAAAAAACGGGGGTAGTATCGGGAACGGTATTGTCAAAGATACTGACCGTGCTGTCGACGCGTAAGACAACGGGAACGCTGTTTAATGCTTCCCGATAATTCTTCAACATGCCGTACGTGACGAGCGCACAATCCAGGCCGTGTTCCACCAGAGCAGGGAGCTGATTTATCGTATTATCAATACCATTTGTTTTCGTGGAAAAATAGTAGCCATCCAGCGCTAAGGTCACGGATTTACCATCTTTTGCGAATATTCTTGCGAGACGACGTTCTTTAGACATTTATTTACTCCTGAGATAAAAAAACAAAAAAAAGCCCTCAGAGACTCGCGTCTCTGAGGGCTTTCTGTTCACATACCCTTTTGATAATGGTTCGGGATTCCAAAGCATTATCAATGCAATTTTTTAGCAAAGTGAGAAAGGTTTAACTTTTTTAAATTAAATCTGTTCTCTTGCGTGATTAAATAACTAACACACGCGATAACTTATTGTCCAGTTGGTATCGTTGAAATGAGAGATTCATCACATCAATATGTTGTATTCCATGAGAAGTGCCGGGTTAAATACAGAAACAGAACCTTTAAAAACCAGGCAATAACGCATCCGGTCAAGGGTGAGAACGCCAGGCGTTTATTTCATCCGCATGAAGATCGCATCCATGCATGCCTATGCCTGCAGGTCGTCATCTACAACGCGCATTTATTCCTGTCCGGATGGCGTACAAAAACGCTATAGCAATGTTGTCGGCATGGCGATCTGTCCTTACTGATTTCATCCTGCCGCCCGGGCAAATTACTCGTCCGCTTTGTGCGCCCAGGCAGGCATCGCCGTCAGATAACGTTTTGCCCGTTTCCGTGATTCCGCTACGCCCACCTTTTGCCAGGAGTCGAGAAAAGCCGCCAGACCGGATACGGCCTCTTCCCAGGATTTCAGATTACCGTCGCTGTCGCTGCAATACGCGCAATATTTATCGCTGGCCCCTTGCGCATCAGGTGCGGACATCGGCATTCCGCAGGCCTGGCAAAAACTTTCGTGCTGTGTCATAGATCGCCCCTCCTGTCGTTTGGTTGTCTACTAAACATACAGAATTTACGCATGGCGCTTAGCGTTTCAGATCAATAGATCCTGCCGTAACCGTTGTTGGGGATCTTCTGCCGGGGAGTGCGGGAGGGATAACGGGAACTTACTCCGTATCGCACAGCTATCGCCTCCCTTATTTTTTATTGATGCAACGGTTGATCGCAGGCCGCGAGTATGGATTCATGCATCGCTTCGGAAAGTGTCGGATGCGCAAAGATCATCGACAGGAGACTTTCGTCTGTGGCCTCCAGGTGACGGGCGATGCCAAAGCCCTGGATCTGTTCCGTGACCTGTGCGCCAACCATATGCGCGCCCAGCAACTCGCCGGTTTCAGCATCGAAAATCGTCTTCACAAAACCCTCTGTCTCGCCGCTGGCCAGCGCCTTACCATTGCTCTGATAAGAGAACTTACCGATCCTGACGGGCCGTCCCCTGGCCAGGGCCGTCGATTCCGTCAGGCCCAGACTGGCAACCTGAGGCCGGGCATAAGTGCAACCGGGCACATAGTCGCGATCAAGCGGATGGGCGCCTTCGACACCGGCCAGTGTCTCAACGCAGATCACGCCTTCGTGGCTGGCCTTGTGCGCCAGACACGGCGGGCCGGCTACATCGCCGATGGCATAAAGCCCGAATACGTTAGTGCGACAAGCCGCGTCCGTCTTGATAAAACCGCGGTCTAACTCAACGCCCAGCGCTTCCAGCCCCAGATCTTCAATATTCGGCTGTACGCCGACCGCCAGCAGCACACGTTCGACATCCTGGGAATATTCGCCGCCGGTGTTTTTCAGTGTGCAGCGCACCCCGGTATCGGTGAGCTGTACTTGCGTCACCAGGGTCTGGGTATGGACCTGAATACCGCGTTTTTCGAATGACTTACGCACTGCTGCAGACACCTCGGCATCTTCCACTGGCAAAATCTGCGAAGCTAGCTCGACCAGCGTCACTTTACAGCCCAGATCGTTATAAAGGCTGGCGAACTCGACGCCAATCGCCCCTGAACCGATGATTAAGAGCGATTTGGGTAATAGCTTAGGCCGCAGCGCCTCGAAATAGGTCCAGATATATTCGCCATCTGGCGTGATGCCTGGTAATGCGCGTGGCCGGGCGCCGGTTGCCAGGATCACGTGATCGGCCCGGTAATCGCGCGCTTCACCGCGTGCATCCTCGACCGTGATTTGCCCCTTGCCGCGCAGCCGCGCGGTGCCATCAATGACCTGCACGCCATTTTTCTTCAACAGGTACGCAACCCCTGCGGTGAGCTGTTGCGATACGGTACGGCTAAATTGCACCAGTTTTTGCAGATCGACGTTCACCTCGCCCACGCTGATGCCCAGCTGACTGGCATGGGTGATAGTGTGCGCAACCTCAGCGCCATGCAGCAGCGCCTTGGTTGGAATGCATCCCCAGTTCAGGCAGATGCCGCCCAGATGCTGTTTTTCCACTAATGCGGTACGAAGCCCTAGCTGACCGGCACGGATGGCGGCAACGTATCCCCCAGGACCACCGCCGATGATCAGCACATCGTATTTATCGTGCATAGCTCGTCTCCTGGATAAACATCAAGGTCGGGATTTCAATCAGTCGCTTGAGTTCCCGGAGAAAAGCCGCACCTGCCGCGCCATCGATGACCCGGTGATCGCAGGATAGCGATACCGTCATTTGCTGGCGCGCGACGATTTGCCCGTCGCTTACTACCGCCCGGAGCTCGCCGGCGCCAATGGCGAGGATTGCGCTTTGCGGTGGATTGATGATGGCGTCAAACTGCCGGACGCCGAGCATTCCCAGATTTGACACGCTAAAGGTCCCGCCCTGGAACTCTTCCGGCTTCAGCGTGCCCGCTTTGGCTCTGGTCACCAGCGAGTGAATTTCGTTCGATATGTCGCTAATCGATTTCCGGTTCGCCGAGCGAACAATAGGGGTAATTAGCCCGGCAGGCAGCGCAACGGCCACCGAAATGTCGGCATCCGCAAAGCGGCGGATACTTTGTGTCGCTTCATCAAACTGGATGTTGACGTCAGGCACGGCCACCAAAGCCAGGGCGCAGGCCTTCACCAACAGGTCATTAACCGAAATCTTGACGCCGGGTACTTCGCGGTTAATGTCCTGACGTAACGCTAACAGTCGTTCCAGATCGAGATCGACGTTCAAACGGAAGTGGGGAGACTGTTGCTTGGACGTTTGCAGGCGAGAAGCGATAGCCCGCCGCATACCGGACATCGGGATGCTCTCAAAGGGTGCCGGGGCACTCTCCTGCACAGGGCTGGTCTGCGGTTGCTCGTCGAGTAACAACGCTGCGGCCAGCACATCATCGCGACTCACTCGACCGCGTGAACCGCTGCTTCGGCAGTCATGTAAGTTGATACCCAGTTTGCCGGCCAGACGGCGCGCCAGCGGGGTGGCCGATACCTGGCTATCATCGGCATGCGAGCGGGGCGCTTTGCTGCGACGAACGGGAGGCGTCGGAGAGGCCAGACGACCGCCGGCGGCAACGATCGCGCTTTCCAGATCAGAAACAGAGATACGATCCCCGCGCCCGCTGCCGCGGACTTTTTTCAGGTCGACACCCCAGCGGGCAGACAGTCTTAACGCATGGGGCGTGGCATTAACCTGAGTCACATCGGTCACGCCTTGCAGACTGACGGGGATATCGGTCTGCCCAACAAGGGGCTCGGGGCTGTTGGATGGCGGGGAAACAACGGAAGCTGGCTTAGCGCCTGCCTGTGCCGCTACGCCCGGCGCGGCAGACTCCGGGCCAGGGGCTGCGGGTTTCGCCGAAGCCAGGCTGGCAGCAAATTCGTCCAGTTCAGCATCGCTGACCGACGCGTCAGCCGCCAGGGCCAGCACGGCGCCTACCTGAAGCGTCTCACCCTCGCGGGCGATTATCCGACGTAACGTACCAGCAAAGGGTGCCTCCAGCACATTAACGATTTTACTGGTTTCAATCTCACAGATTTCCTGCCCTGGGGTGAAGCTGTCACCCTCCTGGATTGCCCACCGAGCGAGCAAGCCTTCCTCCATGGAAAGCCCCCACTTTGGCATTTCAAGCGTCTTGATTTCGCTCATCGGTTAATCCTCCAGCACTTGACGAACGGCGGCTTCGATACGTTCTACGCCAGGGATCCAGAGTTTTTCGAGAGCAGGGGAGAACGGGACCGGCGTGTGTGGCGGCGTCACCAGCAGAACGGGCGCTTTGAGGAAATGGAATGCCTGGGACGCAATCAGCGCCGCGACATCATGAGCAAAACCGAAGCGTGCCGCGGATTCGTCGACAATCACGACCCGCCCCGTGGAAGCCACCGATTCCAGAATCCCTTCCTCATCCAGCGGCGAAATGGTTCGCGGGTCGACCACCTCGACCGAGATCCCCTCTTTGGCCAGCTTGTCCGCCACCTGGTTGGCTTTATGCACCATTGCCGACAGCGCAATGATGGTGACGTCCTCTCCTTCGCGGGTATAGTTGGCTACACCTAGCGGGATGGTATAGCTCTCGTCCGGTACCTCGCCCTTGAGGTCGTACAGCATTTTATGCTCGCAGAATACCACCGGGTCGTCGTCGCGAATGGACTGGATTAACAGACCCTTGACGTCATAAGGCGTCGAGGGCACCACCACCTTCAGCCCTGGGGTGGTGGCAAAGATATTATAGGGTGACTGTGAATGCTGGGCCGCGGCGGAAAACCCCGCGCCGATCATCCCTCGCATCACCAGCGGGGCTCTGGCTTTGCCACCAAACATGTAGCGGAACTTAGCCGCCTGGTTGTACAGCGCATCGTGACTCACGCCAAAAAAATCCATGAACATCAATTCCGCGACCGGCCGCAGACCCGTCGCTGCGGCGCCCGCCGCCATACCGATGATGGCCGACTCGGTAATGGGCGTATCGATCACCCGATCGGAGCCGAACTGCGTCCACAGCCCTTTAGTGACGCCGAGCACACCGCCAAAGGCTTCTATCTTCGCCTCTTCGGGCGCATTTCCGCCATGACCGCCACGCAAATCTTCACCGATGAGCACCACGCGTTCATCGCGTTCCATTTCCTGGGCCAGGGCTTCCTTGACCGCTTCACGATAGGTTTTAATCGCCATAGTTATCACCCTCAGTATGAGACGTACACGTCTGTCAGCAGGTTTTCCGGAGCCGGATAGGCAGCGGCGCGGGCCTTCAATACCGCATCGTTGACAAGGGCTTCTACTTCCTCGTCAATCGCCGTTAGTTCTTCCGGGGTGATATGCTGTTTGACCTTAGCGGTGAAAATCTTCAGCGGATCATGTTGTTCACGCAGGCGTTGCACTTCACCTTCCGCGCGGTATAGCGCGGGATCCCCCTCAAAATGACCGTGCCAGCGGAAGGCTTTGGCCTCAATGACGCTTGGGCCACCGCCTTCTCGCGCACGTTTGACCGCCTCTGAAGTGGCCTCATAAACGGCAAAGAAATCGGTGCCATCAACGGTCACTGCCGGCAGGCCGAAGCCAGCGGCGCGTCGGGCGATATCACGCCCACCCACGGCGTAGTCATGACCGGTCCCTTCGCCGTAACCGTTGTTTTCGAAAATAAAGACGGCCGGAAGCTGGAGCACGACGGCCATATTGATGGCTTCAAAGACCAGGCCCTGATTAGAACCCCCATCGCCCGTAAAAGAGACACCGACGTTGCCGGTTTTTAGCGTCTTTGCCGTTAGCGCGGCGCCGATGGCCAGGGGAGGGGCTCCCCCAACGATAGCGTTCGCTCCCAGCATTCCTTTCGACAGATCGGCAATGTGCATCGACCCGCCCTTACCGCGACATAACCCGCTGTCCTTACCGAATATTTCGGCCATCATGCCGTGAATGTCACAACCTTTAGCAATACAGTGGCCATGTCCACGGTGTGTTGAACCAATGAAATCTGCGCTCGTTAAATTTTCGCAGACCCCCACCGCGATGGCTTCCTCGCCGGTGTAAAGGTGAATGAAGCCCGGAATATCACCGCTGGTATTTTCCTGATGCAACCGCTCTTCAAAGGTCCTGATCTCCCGCATCTTGCGGTAAGCCTGCAATAACGCCTGTTTGCTGAGCATCGTTTAATTCTCCTCAATAAAGGTCACCCAGGCGGGGCCAACAGACAGGGCGGATAACCCTGGCCACACCCATGCAATGAATCTACGAGCGGTTAAAGGGAGTGCGAAGCCACCTTCATGGGGGGGTAGGTGGGGGTTTTCATGCTTGAGGTCAAACTTTCTAAATTTTGTGTAGTAATAAAGTTTGGCTGTCCCATGTCATCCCGGGGGCTGGCGTACAATTGAAAAAAAACAAAGCGAGTAGATAACCACGGATGAAGCCATCGGATTTAGAAAGTCGCCAATCACCCTCACTGGTCTCCGGGCCATTGCGGCTGACGCGAGGCTTGCCGCTAATCCTGACCAAATTCGTCCCGCCTCGCTCCTCGATACAATTGCTGGAGCGCCCCCGGCTGCTTCAGCTTCTCAGTCCCGTTCAGCAGTGCCGGCTGGGCGTCGTCTGCGCCGGCGCTGGATTTGGCAAAACCACGCTGTTGGCGCAATGGCATCAGCAGATGGTCGCCCAGGGCGAACGTATCGCCTGGCTGAGCCTCGATGAGGATGATGATGACGTATGGCAGTTTATTCCTTATCTGCTGCAAGCATTGCGTCCACTCTATGCTGACTGGGACGCCGATTTCTGGCGTGACATGGAAGAACAGAAGCTCTCCAGCTCCGAGCAACTGCTGGCCGGGCTCATTAACCAGCTACACTACTGCCCGCATGACGTGTACCTGATTATCGACGACTTCCACGTGATTAACGATCGTGGGGTCTATGAAGCCCTGGGGTATTTAATCAAGCATGCGCCTGCCGCCTTGCATCTGATCATTGGCAGCCGTTTCCACCCGAATCTTGCGCTGAGCCAGCTGCAGGCCCAGGACCAACTGGTGGAGATCTATGATCGAGACCTGCAATTCACGCTCGAAGAAACAAAACACTATTTTAGCCGTACGGTTGCGCTACCCCTCAGCAACCACCATGCACAGCGGCTACAGTCCGTGACAGAGGGCTGGATTGCAGGGATGAAGATCGCTTCATTGTCGGCAGAATTACAGCATGATCCCGAGCATCTGTTGCGCAATATGCATGGAGGAACACGGTCCATTGCCCGCTATCTGAAAGAGGTGGTACTGGACCCGCTACCGGAAGAGGTTCTCGATTTCCTGGTAAAAACGTCCTTCCTCAGCCGGTTAAATGCCGAACTATGCAATGCAGTGACTGGACGTGATGACAGTCAAGCGATGCTGGCATGGATTGAGCGACACAACCTTTTTTTGTCAGCCCTTGACGAACAGGGCTACTGGTTTCGCTACCATCCTCTGTTGCAGGAAAATCTTCGGGCCATGCTGCAGCAGAACAACGCTATTGATCGCAAACAGCTACATGAATTAGCCAGTCATTGGTTCGTCGAACAGAAGCTGTGGTCTGAGGCGGTACGCCATGCGCTCAGCGCAGGCAAGCCGGTGCATAGCCCCGTGCAGGATGGCGCAAGCGCTCAGTCACTGGCGGAAGAAGGGGATATCGATACCCTGATCTCATGGATGCATCATTTACCGCCCAGCACCGATCCTTCGCGCATTGACCTGCAAATTAACCTGGCCTGGGCACTGGCGCATTATTTCCACTTTGATGAGTCGAGGCAGCTGCTTGATAACCTCGATCAGATGGTACTTCATCATCGTGAGGATTTAACTCGCAGCACCTGGTGTAAATTGCGCGTTGTGCGGGCAATTTGCGAAGCCTTTGCGGAAAACATCCCGGAGAGTCTGGCTATTGTTCAGCCGTTGCTGGCCGAAGTGCCCTGCGGCGACACCTGGGTTGATGGTCTGATATGCAATATTCTCAGCTATTGCCATGTTGTTAACCAGCGCTATCACGACGCGCTGGAGGTTCAACAGCATATGCCCTCTCCGGAAAGTCCTTTAGATAATCTGTTTGTCTCGGTTTATCGCGCGTTTATCATTGCCCAGTGCCATCTTTGTCAGGGCGATCTGGGAAAAGCCGGGTGGTATGCAGAGAAAACGTTGCGCCAGGCTGAATGTTATACCGGTACCCAGTCGACCAGTGGCGCGACGCTGGCGCCGCTGCTGGCGGAGATAGCCTATGAATGTCAGAGGGGGGACTCGCCCGAGCATCTGTTAGCCGATCGGCTCGAATTCATCGACCGATTCAGTCCACCCGACGCGCTGAGTCGTTGCTATACCTATCTCGCGCGTCAGGCTCTGGATGGCGATATGCCGTATGAGGCCGAGCGATTGCTGGAGCATGCGCAGCGTCTTGCGGTGTCTCGCGGCTGGCAACGGCTCCAGGCCATGATGTTAGCCGAGCAGGTGAGGGTGCGACTGCAGGGCGGCAATTTCACAGGCGCAGAGCAACTGCAGCGACAGCTTGAACAAATGTCCGCCAGCTTCAGAATGGATGCCGAACATCCCTGCCAACGCGCTATCGTTATGTCTGCATCCCTTAGCCGCAGCCGGCTTCTTCTCGCCAGAGGCCTGGCGCCGCAAGCCTGCATTCTACTGGCTGAGATGGTCTCCGATCAGGAAAGCCGGGGGGACAGGTTAACCGCAGCGCGTCTGCGTACGCTCTGGTCATTAGCCTTGTGGAACAGCGGCAAAACTGCCGCTGCGCGCACGACATTTCAGCCAGTCGTGCAGCTGGCTGAACAACAGCATCTCAAGGGCCTCTTTCTTGACGCTGGCGATACCTTGCAACCTTTGCTTGCCGGTATGAATGAATCCTCTTCGGCTTGGACAGAGGAAAGGGGAGTGCAGGAACCCTGGGCAGACAAGCGCTGGCCTGCAGACAGAACACCGTTTAATAGTGGAAGCCCCGATATTCCTGGGGAGCTCAGCGAGCGAGAGTTTCAGATATTACAGCTGATCGCTGAAGGTCAGATGAACAAAGAAATCGCTCGCTCCCTCGCTATTTCTGCCGAGACGGTCAAATGGCATATCAAAAACATCTACGCGAAGCTTAAAGTGAATAGCCGCACTCAAGCGATGAGTCGGGCGCTGGAGATGAAATTACTGGATTAACGGTTTGAACAGGGGGGGCTGGATACAAAATATTATTAAGACGAGCCACTTTCTTAACGGGGCTATGAGCTATGGATAATCGTGGTACTTGTAAGTCCATGGGGCGCTATCTCTGAACGGTGATGGCTGTTTTGATGCCCTGGCTCAGCGATATGAACATTGGTTTTAAGGAGGCGACGCCAGGGGAAAGTCATCCCAGAGAGGCTTTTGGGGAGTGTTGTCTGTAACGTTTTGATTGAGGTGGTGCGATAATAGGAATCATACTCACACCACAACCACATGAATTTAAAGTGCTTATTGGCGTTTTATTTTTAAGATACCCCCAAAAGTACCCACAAACATGCTTCTAAGATTAAATTCCAATAGCAACTTTCAAAGTTGAAGAATCGAAAAAGATGAGCAACGGCCATTAGGCCACTTGCGAGCTAGTGCTCCCGTAGATGTTGATTGTCAAAGTAATAACTTAGTGAAAATCAGTCATCGTCTTCAGGCCAGGTTTCTCGGTGGCCATCGCAGAAACTACAGCCAGTCATTCCGCTAAACTCATCAACACTAGTACTGTGATAAGAACAATATTCACACTGCTCGACATTTTCGAAAATTCCAAAACAGTAAGTGCATAGGTATTTTTCTCCGAACTCACAGACAGTATCGTTCTGCTCACACTCTGAACATCCTGCAGGGACAGATAAAGTGCAATATTCATCCGGTGAAAAACTACTCGTATCAAAAAGCTCATAACGAGAAGCGGTATGTTGGCACTTACTACATTCAAAGTCCGATTCTTCCCAAGCCTTCAGTATTTGATTTTCATCGCATGCAGGGCATGAAAATTCAACCAATCCGTCCTGTGTAGTACTACATACAAGACAGGAAGATGACTTAAACGAATACTCTTCAAATTCAAACGTGGTTTTAAGAGGTACAGCAACTTTCTTGCATAAATGACATTCAATAACTCGACCGCCCTTACTGACATGTTCCTCTAATATTTTCTTAACCTGCTGAAATTTAATATCTGCATAATAACTGTTATTTATGAGTAATTGAGTTTCTTGACTTGCAAGATAATGACCCAATGCTCCTTCAAAGAGAGATTTCCAATCTTCACGCATCAACCGATTCAGGGCGAACCAAGCATCAGCCTGCTCAATCAGTAGCTTCTCCTTGGCTTGGTCATTTAATGCATCGTGATAAAAATGAACAACTCGATTTCTATGCTGCCTAATTATATCAAATGATGACACAGTGGAAGTATGTAGAGGTTTCTCGAGAACATCCCTCAACCGGTCACATGTCTCTGAAAAAGTTATTGACTGGAAATCACCAGTAAGATATTTCGAACGTATGATTTTTTTTCCGCTACAAACAAGCGACCAATGTTCATGTGCAAGCGGAACTTTGAGTAACAATTCTACAGCCGTCCAAAAACTAACAATAGAATGTGTTGGAGACGTTGCGAATTCGGTCTGAGCCTTTTTTAAAAAATCCATTCCATTATCAAGCAGACCTCTAACTTCCGGTGAAAGCTCAAGCACTTCTCCTTTAAGTGATCGAATAGTCATTAATTTGGCCTTGTAAAAAATTTAATTTCTGATAAAAGATAACGATACATAATTACTCGTCCAATCTAATATCACTTAATATAAAAAACAAAATGCTAACTAACGTCACTTACGCTATTCATCCTTGTTATAATGATTAAAATATTCCTTTTCTTTGTCACTGAATTTATCATCAGCATTCAGCAGCTTGAGTAAAGCTTCTTTCTCTGCATTTTTCTTTCGTCTTATGATTATTGCAGCTTTCAACTCAGAAAGTGATATATCAAAATCACGTAAGGAAATAAATGATAATACTGCTATGAATAACAATGCTATCGTCAGTGATGCTAAGTATCTTGCATATTCAACATCATCCTTAAACACCTGAAGTAGAAAAATAACTCCAGCACTAAAAACGTAAAATAGCATCCAATATCCAATCTTTCTTATAAAGACTGAAATACTTCTACTTAACCTGTCAGTTTGAACCGAATTCAACCCTTCACTTTCAAGAAGCTTTTCAAATTTTGACTTTAGACTCCAAGCGTAGGTAACCAAAGGTGTCAAAACTCCCCCGCCTATAATCAAATGTAACCAACCACTTAAGTTATTTATCCTTTCAGGCTCAGAAAAATAATAAAATGAGCCTGAAAAGATTATTATGGTCAGTATAAACCTGAAAACATTATTCAGCTTCAGCATCTAATTCGCCTAACCGGATTTGTTCAACTAACCATTCTCTAATCTTCATATACATCTCTTCTGGATCTGCTATTCCATTAATAAACTTAAGTTTAATTTTCTTAGAAATAACTAAACTATCACCTTTGATTTTTCCCACCTTATCAAGTGTTAATTCAACATCATCTGGATGGCTATGTCTTAATGCTTGGCTGATATTATTAATTATTGCTTGGGAGGTTTTTTTGGCTTTGTAATTATAGCTTATTTCCACCGAAACGTTAATATTACCTTTATCAATAGCATCACCTGAGAAGACATCATCTGTAAGCCCATAGTTTTCGCGCTCTCTATCAGTAAAAAGAACTTTAATGATATCCAGCCCCAACCCCTTCGGAGTTACTTTAACATGATTTGTTTTTATTGCTTCTGATGTTATCGTTTCTCTTGCGTTCTCAATAGGCATATTACTAAGCGTATCTACCAAAGGCGTACCGATTCTAACCTTCTTGGTATTATTATTCATTATTTTGTCTCTTTGCTGCTTTGGTAACTCAGCATTGAGCATTACAGAACCTTGGGTAATTACCCCTGCTTTTTTTAATAACCACGTAATGTATTTTTCCAACTCTCGAGTTCTTAGAACTGGTGACTGAATTACCACCACATGGTTTCTAAGAAATGCCATGTGCATTATTGAATCAAGAAATTCACGTCTTTTACCATCTACAGAAACCGGCGGCGCTATTTGGTCTATTGATAAGAAAGAAGCGCTTTCATCAATAGTTATAATATTTTTATTTGCGCCATCACTATAGCGAACTAATTCATTGAATAATATACTCCATCTCTCTATTTTATTATTCAAAAATTGCCTTGCCTGTTGAACATCACCATCTTCGCCATCATGGCTGTCAACACTTACAGTCTGGTAACGGTCTTTAACCGCAGAAAGACGATTCAGAGCAACCGCAATCATCTCTTGTAAGGTTTGATCCACATTCTCGCCGATGACTTTTGCAATACGATAATGAAGAGTTTTGTCCTTGTACTCAACCACCGGCTCTTTGATTGCTGTAATTTTTTGAGACATTGAGAAAATCCTTGTTTTTTTCTAAAGAAGTTACTACAAACATGGAAAATCACAACCTTTCTAGAGCTATTAATCCTTATAAACGTTACAACGATAGCAACTTAAGGAAGCAACTGTAACTTAGAGCGCCTACAGCCAAAAATCCCCGCTGGCGGTGCCGGTGAGTGACAAGTTTTGCAGATACATCCAACGAGCTGAACCTGAAGTTTTCTAATGTGATAGCGGTTGACGCTTTACCCTAGTTTTCCCTAGTAAGACATAACAAACCATAACAGGCTGACACCTGCCTTGCTTCGCATCAGGACTAACAAAAGCAAACCGCCGGGCTCAACAAATCTCAACGCCAGCCTTTTACACTTCCGCTGCAACAGCTGTTCGTGGGCGTCAGGATCCGTTAGGTTGGGTTGATACTTTTACCTGTTTCTCGCGAAAAAGTGTCAAGTTTGAGGTGCTGGGGGTTTACAGTTTTTCGCCGTCCAGCAGGCAGAGCGCCCTTAATTCTCTTCCCGTTTTGCTTCCATACGATCGATATCCCCTGCGATACCCCTTTTGGCCTCTTCACGTTTTGCCTGTGTATCGGCTAATGTGACTTCAGGATACACACCCAGCGTTAATAGCTTCTCTTTGCCGGCTACACGATACTTGAGCCGCCAGTATTTGCCATCATCAGGTTTGAGCAGGAGATACAGACCACCACCATCAGCCAGCTTGTAAGACTTCTTTTAGGCTTGCCGGCGTCTACCTGCCGGGCGTTAAGTTTCAATTGCGTGGGAACTCCTTTAGGCCGAACAGCAAACACCCCCATAAGCCCCTCAAACGAATGTAGATTTTAGGGAACTTTAGTAGACGTAGAAATAATAAAAGGGGTGGTAAAACGCAGATTATGAGGGGATTCAGTGAGCTTTAGTAGCCTTGGGGAGACGTTAGAATGGTGCCGATAATAGGAGTCGAACCTACGACCTTCGCATTACGAATGCGCTGCTCTACCAACTGAGCTATATCGGCCCTGCAAGAGGTGTTCACGAGCGTGAATCACGAGGCAAAAGGTTAGAACTTAGCGGGCGATGCGTCAATAGCCAGTGGAATCAACTGCCTATTTTTGCATCGCCCGCTCTCATTTACGCACGAATGGTATCGTCGCCGAAACCAATCCACTTATAGGTGGTTAACGCTTCCAGCCCCATCGGGCCGCGGGCGTGCAGCTTCTGGGTGCTGACCGCCACTTCCGCGCCGAGGCCGAACTGGCCGCCGTCGGTGAAGCGCGTGGAGGCGTTCACATATACCGCGGAAGAGTCCACTTCATTGATAAAGCGGTTGGCGTTACGCAGGGTGCGGGTCAGGATGGCGTCGGAGTGCTGGGTACCATGCTCGCGGATATGGGCGATAGCCTCATCCATATCAGCCACCACTTTGACGTTCAGATCCAGCGACAGATATTCGTCGTCATACTGCTCCGCCTTCACCGGCTCGACCTTCGCAGGGCCGTTTTGCAGCGCGGGGAGCGCGGAAGGGGCGGCGTGCAGGGTGACGCCGCTCTCGGCCATCTGCTTGCTTAACGCCGGCAGGAAGGTGTCGGCGATGTTGCGGTGCACCAGCAGCGTTTCAACGGTATTGCAGGTGCTCGGCCGCTGGGTCTTGGCGTTGACGATGATCTTCAGCGCGGGGGCGATCTCGGCGGTTTCATCAACGAAGATATGGCACACGCCAATCCCGCCGGTGATCACCGGGATCGTGGATTGCTCGCGGCACAGCTTGTGCAGGCCCGCGCCGCCGCGGGGGATCAGCATATCGATGTATTTATCCATCTTCAGCATTTCGCCCACCAGCGCGCGATCCGGGCTCTCAATGGCCTGTACCGCGGCGGCCGGCAGACCGCACTCCTGCAGCGCCTGCTGGATCACTTTCACCGTGGCGGCGTTGGTGCGCCAGGTCTCTTTCCCGCCGCGCAGGATCGCCGCGTTGCCGGTTTTCAGGCACAGGGAGGCGACGTCGACCGTCACGTTGGGACGCGCTTCATAAATGACGCCGATCACCCCCAGCGGGACGCGGCGACGTTCAATACGCAGACCGCTGTCCAGCAGCCCGCCGTCGATCACCTGGCCGACCGGGTCGGCCAGATTGCACACCTGGCGCACATCGCTGGCGATGCCGCTCAGACGCGCCGGGGTCAGCGCGAGGCGATCAAGCATCGCTTCGCTCAGACCATTGGCGCGAGCTTCGGCTAAATCTTCCGCGTTAGCGCGCAGAATATCGTCGGTCTGCGCTTCCAGATAATCGGCGATCTTTTCCAGCACCTGGTTCTTTTCCCGGCTGGAGAGTAACGCCAGCTGCCAGGAGGCCGCTTTGGCGGCAATGCCCATTTGTTCCAGCATTTTCAGCTCCTTAACGGATGATCATATCATCGCGGTGGACGGCCACCGGGCCGTATTCGTAGCCCAGAATGGCATCGATTTGCTGCGAGTGCTGGCCGGCGATAAGGCGCAGCGCATCGCTGTTGTAGCGGCTGACGCCGTGAGCGATGTCGCGTCCTTCGCTATTGCGGATGCGGATCACTTCGCCGCGGGAGAAGTTGCCGCTGACGATTTTGATGCCTTTTGGCAACAGCGAGCTGCCTCTTTCGAGGATCGCCTGGGTCGCGCCCGCATCGACGGTCAGTTCACCGGCCGGCGGCGCGCCGAAGATCCAGCGCTTACGGTTCTCCAGCGGAGACTCCTGGGCGTGGAAGCAGGTGCCTACCGGCAGGCCTTCCATCGCGTGGCCGATGACGTCCGGGCGGTTGCCGGCGGCGATGATGGTATCAATTCCCGCGCGGCAGGCGACGTCCGCGGCCTGCAGCTTGGTGCCCATGCCGCCGGTGCCGAGTCCGGAGACGCTGTCGCCGGCGATGGCGCGCAGCGCGTCGTCGATGCCGTAGACGTCTTTAATCAGCTCCGCCTGCGGGTTGCTGCGCGGGTCGGCGGTGAACAGGCCAGGCTGGTCGGTTAACAGCAGCAGCTTATCCGCCCCGGCGAGGATCGCGGCCAGCGCGGAGAGATTGTCGTTATCGCCCACTTTGATTTCCGCGGTGGCGACGGCGTCGTTTTCGTTAATGACCGGGACGATGCTGTTATCCAGCAGGGCGCGCAGGGTGTCGCGGGCGTTGAGGAACCGTTCTCTGTCTTCCATGTCG
Organism: Klebsiella sp. 1SOBk10mer; assembly: GCF_046602535.1. Taxonomy (NCBI): domain Bacteria; kingdom Pseudomonadati; phylum Pseudomonadota; class Gammaproteobacteria; order Enterobacterales; family Enterobacteriaceae; genus Klebsiella; species Klebsiella sp. 1SOBk10mer. Next base: position 788,844 of record NZ_JBKIUP010000002.1, on the reverse strand, counting down.
GCGCGGGTCAGCAGCATCTGGCCAACGTGAATGCCATAGATAGAAAACAGCTGTTCCCACAGCTGGATCAGACGGCTTTGTCCCACCGCCGCCAGCAGCTGCTTGGAGGCGATGGTGGCGGGCAGTTCCGGGTAACCAAGGTGCTCGCGCCCGGCGGCAATGGCCCCGGAGGTCACGATGACAATACGGTGTCCCATGGCGTGCAGCTGTGCGCACTGGCGCACGAGCTCGACGATATGGGCGCGGTTCAGGCGACGGGACCCGCCTGTTAAAACACTGGTGCCCAGTTTTACCACCAGCGTCTGGCTTTCACTCATGATTCTCTGCCGTTCAAAAGGAATATCGATATCGAGCTGATGTTGTAGCAGGAGTCGGCCCGCTTGCCAACACCCGGGGCGGCGGGCGCGCCATTTTATTGCGCGGGATCGGGCATTATGGAGAGGGAATGTGACAAAAATATGTCAGATACATTTAAATACCCTTTTTTATAAAAAGTTCCATCTTGTCATAAATATTTAATCTTCCGGCGTTAAAAAACCTCCAGTTTTTGATGGGCAAGCGCCCGCAATTGAATAGCGCGTATAAATAAATCACCAGGACTGAATAATGAAAAAGAGTACTCTGGCATTAATGATGATGGGCTTTGTGGCTTCAACGGCGACGCAGGCAGCGGAAGTTTATAATAAGAACGCGAACAAGCTGGATGTGTACGGCAAGATCAAAGCCATGCACTACTTCAGCGATTATGACAGCAAAGATGGCGATCAGACTTACGTGCGTTTCGGTATTAAAGGCGAAACGCAGATTAACGAAGACCTGACCGGCTATGGCCGTTGGGAATCTGAATTCTCGGGTAACAAAACCGAGAGCGACTCGAGCCAGAAGACTCGTCTGGCGTTCGCTGGGGTGAAGCTGAAGAACTACGGTTCTTTCGACTACGGCCGTAACCTTGGCGCCCTGTACGACGTGGAAGCCTGGACCGATATGTTCCCGGAATTCGGCGGCGACTCATCCGCTCAGACCGATAACTTTATGACCAAGCGCGCCAGCGGCCTGGCGACCTACCGCAACACCGACTTCTTCGGTCTGGTGGATGGCCTGGATCTGACCCTGCAGTACCAGGGTAAAAACGAAGGCCGTGAAGCGAAGAAACAGAACGGCGACGGCGTCGGCACCTCGTTAAGCTATGATTTCGGCGGCAGCGACTTCGCCGTCAGCGCAGCCTACACCAGCTCCGACCGTACCAACGATCAGAACTTGCTGGCCCGCGGCCAGGGTTCGAAAGCGGAAGCCTGGGCGACCGGCCTGAAATATGACGCCAACAATATCTACCTGGCGACCATGTACTCTGAAACCCGCAAGATGACCCCGATCAGCGGCGGCTTTGCCAACAAAGCGCAGAACTTTGAAGCGGTGGCCCAGTATCAGTTCGACTTCGGTCTGCGTCCGTCCCTCGGCTATGTGCTGTCGAAAGGGAAGGATATCGAAGGGGTGGGGAGCGAAGATCTGGTTAACTACATTGACGTGGGCCTGACCTACTACTTCAACAAAAACATGAACGCCTTCGTGGATTACAAAATCAACCAGCTGAAAAGCGATAACAAACTCGGCATCAACGATGACGACATCGTCGCGCTGGGCATGACCTACCAGTTCTGATTAACCGCAGAACCACCTGCCGCAGCCCTGGCTGCGGCTTTTTTTTAGCGGCGATTCTTTGCCAGATGTAGGGTGTCGCTGTTCATGGTGATCTGCGCGTTATACTCCTTCGGCAGACGGCGCGCCTGATAGAACGCGGATTCCCAGTAAGGGTTGTCCAGCGAAGAGCGCATCACGCCCTGGCTGCTCGAGGCGTGAAGGAAATTATGATCGGTATCGTAAAAGCCGACGTGCATCCCAGCCCGAGTGCGGAAGAAGACCAGATCGCCGGGGCGTAAATCACGCTTATCGACCCGCACGCCCATGTGCAGTAGCTCGCGGGTGGTGATCCGCTCCATCGGCAGGTTAAAGCGATCCTTCAGCGTGCGCCAGACGAAACCCGAGCAGTCGACGCCGCTTTGTTCAGTACCGCCCCATTCATAGGGGGTTCCCTGCCAGGTGTGCATCTGATCATGCAGAGCCGCCACCACCGGGATCAGATCGTCCGATCCACCGTCAATGGTCATATCCGCATGAGATTTTGTATGTTTTGCCTGTTTCGGTGAGGAGGAGCATCCTGCCAACAGCAAAAAAGGAATTAACAAGAGAGCATGCTTCAGTTTTGGCTTCATATCGTTATTTTCGAAGTAGCAAGCAGACTGCTTTGTTTTATAGCCGATTAAAAAGAACGGCTAAATAAGCTGATGCCGCCTTTACGTTTATTTACGATTAAAAATAAACAACGATGGGATGGATCAGCCATAAAGGGCAGTTGTCACTTCGCAACAGTCTGTGCCAGGATTCTGTCATCAACATCTCACGAGGCATTCCATGACGCATAACGCCATCGCCACCGAGACTTTACCCGGCGCCGCTTTCGACGCGGGGTGGATGACGTCTGCGCCTCATCATTGCTTCGCCACGCTCTGCCCACCGCCTCCCCCTCCAGACCGGGTTGTTTTCGGCGCTTAACGCCGTCTTTCCAGGCGCTTACCTGCCGGTATGACGCTTGATACCTTGTGTTTGACGTTCGGGAGCATGCTATGCACGTTCGCTATTCTCTGCTCGCCTCGCAGGCGACAACGGCCATTTTTGTGCTGCTGTGGGGCAGCGCGGCCATTTTCACCCGCTGGGGACTGGACAATGCCTCGCCGATGGCGCTGCTGGTCTTTCGTTTTCTGATTGCCCTGGTCGCGCTGGCGCCGCTGGCCATCGTCCGTCGGCGCTGGCTGCCCGCACCGGGCACCCGCCTGCAGACCGCGGCCACCGGCCTGATGCTGATTGGCGGCTATTCGGTCTGTTACTTCGAGGCGATGGCCAACGGCGTGACGCCGGGACTTATCGCCACCATGATGGGGATCCAGCCCATCCTCACGCTTTGCGTGGTGGAGCGCCGCCTGCAGGGGCGGCGGCTGCTGGGGCTGCTGCTTGCCCTGGCGGGGCTGGTGCTGCTGGTATGGCGCAGCCTGGCGGCGTCGCCCATGGCGATGGCGGGGATCCTGTTTGCGCTGGCGGCTTTGCTGCTGATGACTTTTGGCGCGCTGTGGCAAAAGCGCAGCCGTCAGTCGCCGGCGGATGTCCTGCCGCTGCAGTACGCCGTGAGTCTGGGGCTGTGCCTGTTGATCGCCCCGGTCAGCGGCTTCCGGTTTACCGTTAACGTCGGGTTGATTATTCCGGTGCTGTTTCTCGGGCTGCTGATTTCGGTGGTCGCCCAGCTGCTGCTGTATCGTCTGCTGAGCGCGGGAAATATCGTCAATGTCACCAGCCTCTTTTATCTGGTGCCGGCGATCACGGCGCTGCTGGATTATCTGCTGCTGGGCAACCGGCTGCCGGCGGCGGCGATGGTCGGTATGGTGGCGATCGTCGGCGGGATCGTATTGGTGTTCCGCACCGGCAAGGTCCGCGCCGGCTGACGACGAGCCGGGCGCTGCGGCGTCCGGTTCATTTTCCTGTCATCTTTTTTACGCATGCTCCCGGCAGCTTATTTTGACCAGTAAGGGAAAGTACCATGGGCAACACGCTGACGATTTTTGATCTCGATAACACCCTGATACAGGGCGATAGCAGTACGGTCTGGAGCCAGTTTATGGTTCGCGAAGGGCTGGCGACGCAGAAGGGGTATCTTGCCCGCGAGGCGCAGCTGATGGCGGATTATGACCGGGGAGAGATGAATATCGCCGATTATGTGGCCCTGATCCAGGCGCCGCTGGCCGGAATACCGAAATCGGACGTTGATGCGCTGGTGGCCCGCTGCGTCCGCGAGGCGATCCTGCCCCGGGTCTATCCGCAGGCGTGGGAGCTCATTCGTCGTCTGCGGGCCGAGGGGGAGCAGATGCTGATTATCTCCGCCTCGGTTAGCCTGCTGGTGCAGGCGGTGGCCGCCGCGCTGGAGATCGATCAGGCGCTGGGCATTGACGTGGCGATGGTCGACGGCGGCTACAGCGGGGTCATTGCCGGGATCCCCAGCTATCAGCAGGGGAAGGTGGCGCGTCTGGCGCAGTGGCGCGAGGCGCATCCGCAGTATGACGGCGAGGTGACGTTCTATACCGATTCCATTAACGATCTGCCGCTGTGCCTGCATGCGGATCGCGTGCGGCTGGTCAATCCCTGTCCGCAGCTGCAGGCGGCGGGTGCCGGATACGGCTGGCCGGTGCTGAGCTGGCGGCTGGAATAGCGGAGCGGATAAATGTTTCTTCGGGTTCAGTCGTTCCAGACCGGATAAGGCGTGTGCCGCCATTCGGCATACAGGCGGCTCCGTGCCGGCGGTCATTGCCCGGCGGCGCTGCGCTTGCGCGGGCCTACGGGGTGTGAGCCTGTGAGAGGGCCCTGTAGGCCGGGTAAGGCGCAGCCGCCACCCGGCGGAATATCGGCGCAACCGGAAATGTCCCTGCTCGCCCTGCGTTTAGCAGGGCTACCACTCCTGGGCTTTTTCCGGGCAGATTGCGCTCCCCATATTTTTTCTGCGCTATGTCACTCATGGTGCCTGGAGCGCACAGGGGGCGGCCAGTCGCCGCCGCCCCCTGTACCTCCGGGCTCCGGCCAGCACCGGCAGTTTCAGTTGCGCAAGTGGGTAAATTAATGACTGGTTGCTCGGGCCGTAGGCCGGGTAAGGCGCAGCCGCCACCCGGCATAAAGCGGCTCCGTACCCGCTGTCATCGCCCGGTGGCGCTGCGCTTGCCGGGCGTACGATGTGTCAGCCAGTGAGAGGACCCCGTAGGCCGGGTAAGGCGTGAGCCGCCATCCGGCACAAAGGTGCGCTAGCGTTCGTCTTGATACAGCGGCACCACGGCGCCGCCGATATAGCGACGGCGCAGCCAGGCGGAGAGGGTATCCATGATCATCACCACCGCCACCAGCAGCAGGGTGATAAACATCACCACATCCCAGTTCCACAGGCGCATATTCTCGGCATAGATAAGCCCAATACCCCCGGCGCCGACGAAGCCCAGCACCGCCGCGGAGCGGGTGTTGGATTCAATCTGATACAGGCTCAACGCGAGGAAGGTCGGGAACGACTGGATAAAAATGCCAAAGCGATGCTTTTGCAGGCCGTTCGCGCCCACGGCGGTCAGTCCGCGCCCGGGGGAGCGGTCCACCGCTTCGTGGCCTTCCGCGTACAGCCGTCCCAGCAGGCCGGTGTCCTGCATGATGATCGCCAGCACCCCGGCCAGCGGCCCGAGGCCTACCGCGCGCACGAATATCAGCCCCCAGATAGCCATGTCGATCCCGCGCAGCACATCAAACAGGCGGCGCATCAGCAGGGCGAGGGTCCCCAGCACCACGCCGCGCATGATGTTGCGGGCGGCGAAGAAGGAGAGCAGCAGCGCCAGCACCGTGGCGGTGAGCGTCCCGGCGAAGACGATAGCCAGAGTGATGCCGATTTGCGTGAAGTAATAGCCGAACGGCCAGTTCCAGAAGTCGTGCCAGACGAACATCCGCGCCAGATAGCGGCCAATCTGCTGTAGGCCGGTGGTCAGCTGTTCGCCGCTGATGCCGAACTGCAGAAAAAACCAGACGTAATAGAGCAGGCAGGCCAGCGCCACCAGTCCGACGTAGCGCAGGTAGCGCCCCTGGACCTGATAGAGCTGCTTATGCTGCCGCCGGCTGGCGGCGAGATCCGGTTGCATGTGCCAGACGCTCATTTCTTACCCTCCAGTACCCACAGGCGCAGACGACCGGACAGCATGTCCAGCGCCGACACCACCAGAATGATCAGCAGCAGGGTGATGCTCACCTGATCGTAGCGGTCGAGCTTGATGTTGGTCATCAGCTCCTGGCCGATGCCGCCCGCGCCCACCAGCCCGAGAATGGTCGACGAGCGGAAGTTGATTTCAAGCCGCATAAAGCCATAGGAGAGAAACAGAGGTTTCACCTGAGGCCACAGGGCGAAGCGAATTTTCTGCAGCGGGGATGCGCCGCAGGCCGCCAGGCCGCGTACCGGTTTGTTTTGCGCGCTTTCCACCGCCTCGTAGAACAGTTTGGTCAGGCTGCCGACGGTATGCAGCATGAGCGCCAGAAAGCCCGGAATCGCGCCGATGCCGAACGCCATCACAAAGATCACCGCCCACGCCAGCTCGGGCATGGTGCGCAAAAACGCCACCAGCACGCGAATGGCAAAGCGCACCGGCGCCGGGGACCAGGCGTTATTGGCGGCAAGAAACGCGAAAACCGTGGCAATGGCGACGGCCACCAGGGTTGAGGCCAGCGCCAGCTGCAGAGTTTCCCAGATCAGCGGCAGCTGGATCGGCAGGCGATAGCCCCACCAGGCCAGCGAGCCTTTGGTCTGCACGTCGGCGAACAGGTTGCCGGCGCTCAGGGGCGGAATGGTCTCTGCCATATAGTCAAAGAAATGGGGCAGCGAGTGCCAGATAGTCAGCAGATTAAATTCCGCGGCGCTGCCGGCGGCAAAATAGAGCGCCAGCAGCAGCAGCGACCAGCAGACGGCATCGCGCTTTTGCCGCGAGCGTACCTGCTGGTAATAGTGTTCAAATTCGGTGTGGGTCGTCTTCATGCGTCGGGGATCTTCAACGTAGCGCCGCCGCTTACCCTGGGGCAAGCAGGCGGCGTTGAGGCAGGATTAACGCGCGCTCACCAGCTCGCGTTTCATATCAATAATCTGCTGGAAGTCAGCCACGCTGCCCGGGCCGATGTGCTGAGTACCGCCCATCGCTTTGATAAAGCAGGCGTGATCCTCAGTATCCAGTTTTTTCACCGCCGCCACGACCTTCGCTTTAAAGTCCGCTGGCAGCGCATTGCTCACCAGGATCGGGCCGTTCGGGATCAGCGGCGATTGCCAGATAATGCGGATCTGCTTCATCAGATCCGGATGATCCATGCGAATCAGGCGGTTGAACGCGCCGGTGGTGTAGCCGGTGTTGTAATCGCCCACCATCGAGGCCCAGGTGACCGCGCCCGCGAACTGGCCATTCAGCACGCCGAGGATGTCCTGCTCGTGGCCACCGGAGAAGGTGACGCTGGAGAAGGTGTTGTTGTATTTGTTGTCGGCGTTACCGCCAAATTTTTCTTTAAACGCATGGTTAGGGATCAGATACCCGGAAGTGGAGTCCGGGTCGGCGAAGCCGAAGGCTTTGCCTTTTAAATCGTCCAGCGTTTTATACGGGGAGTCAGCTTTGACAATCACCACCGAGTGGTAGCCGCGAGACTGATCTTTGTCGTCCACGGCGATACCGACGATATCCACCGCTTTGGGGTTATTAAGATAAACCGAGGCGTAAGAGGAGGGAGACATGCTCAGCACCACGTCGACTTTCCCTCCCAGCAGACCCTGGATCACCCCGGAATAGTCGGAAGAGTTGCGCAGTTTGGTGTCCACGTTCAGCTCTTTATCGAGGAAGGCCTTCACGCACTGGTTATCGCCGATTTGCTGGGTGGCGTTCTGTCCGCCGAGAATGCCCAGATTCAGCTCTTTCGGCTGCGCCGCCGCTGCCTGCCATGCCATCATCATGCCCGCGACCATTGCGGATAAACGAACTGCGCCAGTCATAGATTTTTTCATTATGTTGCCCGTGTGAGTGAAATTAATGCAATTGGCTAACTTCATCGCCGTACAGCCGCTGCAGCACATCCTGCGTCAGCCGGGAGGGGTGATCGTCAAAAATAAGCTGGCCGCTGGCGACGCCGATAACCCGGGTGCAGTAGGTCTTCACCAGCTCTACCGAATGCAGGTTTACCATTACGCTGATGCCCTGCTCGCTAATTTCGCGCAACACATCCATGATGCGCTGGGTGTTTTTCGGATCCAGCGAGGCGACAGGCTCGTCGGCCAGCAGGATGCCGGGGTTTTGCATCAGCGCCCGGCAGATCGCCACCCGCTGCATCTGCCCGCCGGAGAGGTTCTCCGCCCGCTGCAGCGCGTGCGGCAGCATGTTCATCCACTCAAGCAGCGCAATGGCGCGCGCCCGGTCGGCTTCAGGAAAGATTTTAAACAGCGATTTCAGGGTTGAAGTCTGGCTGAGGCGGCCCAGCAGGACGTTGGTGAGCACATCGAGACGGGGCACCAGGCAGAAGTCCTGAAAAATCATTCCGCAGTGGCTGCGCCAGGCATTGAGCGCGCGGCCTTTCAGCCGGGAGACATCGTGCGGGGTACCGACTTCCGGGTAGCTAAGAATTTCGCCGCCGCTGGCGCTGTGGGTGCCGTTGAGGACATGCAGGAGCGTCGATTTACCGGCGCCGGAGCGGCCTATGATGCCAACCATTTCGCCAGCGTGCAGATCAAAGCTGATGCCGTCCAGCACCTTGTGCTGGGCTTGATAAGCTTTACTCAGATTACGCACGCTTAAGACCTTCCGCTGCCGGCCGGCATTGAGTTCGGTGAACGGCTGGAAATCAGTTTCGGCCACCGCGGCAAGAGAGCTGTTCATAAGAGTGTCCAGGTTCGTCATTAACTGGCCACTATTAATAGGTCTTTATGTGAAATTTCGATGACGGTATTGCGAACAAACCGTGAACAGGCGGGAAAGGGCGGCGGTGAGCGGTTCACCGTGCGTGGTACGCTGGCGAAGCGCCGAAAAGCGGCTATGCTTTCGGGAACGCGGAGACTGGCGTCCCCGTGACGGCAGGAACCCATCGGCAAAACTCGTTTTATCTTGCTAATGAGGTCTGTTTAATCGAATAGATAATGCTTCTGCCTTTGTTTAGCATTCATCATTCCGCAAAATTAACATATATATAACTATTTTGTGCGGCAGGTTAATCTATTTATGAGTCTTATGTATTGGTGAATCATCCTGGTTATTGCTGATTTTTAGACTTATATTCTTTATTTTTGAATAAATTTGGTTTATTTGACAACTGCATTCTGCCCTTCATTAAGAATATTCCTAACATAATAGGGTGAAGATCCTGGGTAATATAAAATTCAGCTAAGAATTGAGGGTTATATTGCTAATAACCTTATGAAAATAAATACCTTTTTCTTGCGCTCAAAAATGAGATATTTTCAGTTTTTGTAAATATTGACCTGGGCGCGAAATTCATTGCCTTCCCGCATGTTGACACTCCATAGGAAAAAACTTAAATTCAACGCCAAGCAGAAAATAATTATAGTTTAACCCCGCTTATTCAATATTGATAAGTAATGCGTGTCTTATTTAATGGCGATTTACTAAAGGAATCGAATACGCCAGTAAACTTTATAGGCCTGGCAAGCAGTGACGTTTTAAAAATGATTACTTCAAGGACTATGAGGTTAAAAACTATATGGAATATAAAAGCTGTTCCGATAAGTATATTTGGTCTGCCGATGACTCCTACTTCTATAAAGGATTGTCTGAACTGATTGTAGATATCGACGAGTTAATTTATCTGTCGCTAGAGAAAATCAGAAAAGATTTCGTGTTTATCAATCTCAATACGGCTTCGTTAAACGAGTTTATCAGGCGCGACAGCGAATGGCTATCCGCGGTAAAGGGGAAACAGGTCGTATTAATTGCGGCCAGGAAGTCAGAAGCCTTAGCGAATTACTGGTATTACAATAGCGATATTCGCGGCGTGGTATATGTTGGCCTGAGTCGCGATATTCGAAAAGAGCTGGCCTATGTGATTAATGGCAGGTTTCTCCGTAAAGATATTAAGAAAGATAAAATTACAGACCGGGAAATGAAAATTATCCGCATGACCGCCCAGGGCATGCAGCCGAAATCGATCGCCAGAATTGAAAATTGTAGCGTGAAGACAGTATATACCCATCGGCGCAATGCCGAGGCCAAGCTGTATTCCAAAATATACAAATTAGTTCAGTAACACCCAGGTAAGTTAATTTTTGAATGGTTCACCGGGACATCATGTCCTTAATTCAACTCAGGAAGAAAAAGCGATGAAAAAAAAGGTTCTGGCAATAGCTCTGGTAACGGCGTTTACCGGTATGGGCGTGGCGCAGGCTGCTGACGTAACGGCTCAGGCTGTAGCGACCTGGTCTGCGACCGCCAAAAAAGACACCACCAGCAAGCTGGTGGTCACCCCGCTCGGCAGCCTGGCGTTCCAGTATGCCGAAGGCGTGAAAGGTTTTAACTCACAGAAAGGTCTGTTTGACGTGGCGATTGAGGGTGACGCAACGGCGACCGCCTTTAAGCTGACCTCGCGTCTTATCACCAACACCTTAACCCAGCTGGATACCTCCGGCTCCACGCTGAGCGTGGGCGTGGATTATAACGGCGCAGCGGTGGAAAAAACCGGTGATACCGTGATGATCGATACCGCCAACAACGTTCTGGGCGGCAACCTCAGCGCGCTGGCTAACGGCTACAACGCCAGCGGCCGTACCACCGCGCAGGATGGTTTCACCTTCTCGATCATCAGCGGCACCACCGACGGCACCACCGCCGTGACCGATTACAGCACCCTGCCGGAAGGGATCTGGAGCGGCGACGTCAGCGTACAGTTCGACGCCACCTGGACCAGCTGATCCTTGTGATGCGCCAGCAGGGGGGCTCCCCCTGCTTTTTTCACGGACGGAATTGTTATGAAAAAGCACCTTCTGGCCCTCGGGCTGCTGCTTGCCGGAGTATCGCCGGCGCAGGCGCTGGATGTCGGCGATATCTCATCGTTTATGAACAGCGGCAGCAGCACACTGAGCAAAACGATCAAGAACAGCACCGACAGTGGCCGCCTGATCAATATCCATCTCGAAAGGCTCTCTTCCCCGCTGGACGACGGACAGGTTATCCCGATGGATAAACCGGATGAGGTGCTGCTCACTCCCGCCAGCCTGCTGCTACCCGCCCAGGCCAGCGATGTGATCCGCTTCTTCTACAAAGGCCCGTCGGATAACAAAGAGCGCTACTACCGCATTGTCTGGTTCGACCAGGCGCTCAGCGATGCCCAGCGCGATAACGCCACCCGCAGCGCGGTGGCCACCGCTTCCGCTCGCATCGGCACCATCCTGGTGGTGGCGCCCCGGCAGGTGAACTACCGCTTTCAGTATGCCAACGGCTCCCTGACCAACACCGGGAATGCGACGCTGCGGATCCTCGCCTACGGCCCCTGCCTGAAGGCCGCCGACGGTAAGGAGTGCAAAGAGAACTACTACCTGATGCCGGGTAAATCGCGCCGTTTTACGCGCGTGGACACGGCGGATAAAAAAGGACGGGTTGCGCTTTGGCAGGGTGAGCAGTTTGTTCCCGTGAAATAGACAGCTGTGCAGATGGATAACGACGATGCCTCTACAACGGATTTCCCCAGGACTGAAAACGCGGCTTGCCTTCGGCATGTTTTTTTTGTTCGTTCAGCCCGACGCCAGTGCGGCGGCCCCAGGCGCGCAGCAGATTGGCGGGGTGATTATTCCGCAGGCCTTCAGCCAGGCGCTGCAGGACGGCATGAGCGTTCCTCTTTATATTCATCTTGCCGGCAGCCAGGACACCCGGGACGATCAGCGGATCGGCAGCGCCTTTATCTGGCTGGATGGCGGCCAGCTGCGCGTTCGGCAGATCCGGCTGGAGGACAATGAGGGTAACGCCAGCGTCAGCGAACAGACCCGACAGCAGCTGATCGGCCTCGCCAACGCCCCGTTCAGCGAGGCGCTCACCATTACTCTGACCGAGAGCGCGCAGCTGGATCTCAGCCTGCGCCAGCTGCTGCTGCAGCTGGTGGTCAAGCGCGAGGCGCTGGGCACTGTGCTGCGCTCGCGCAGCGAAGACATCGGCCAGTCGAGCGTCAACGCCCTGAGCAGTAACCTGAGCTATAACCTCGGCGTCTATAACAACCAGATGCGCAACGGGGGAAGCAACACCTCCAGCTACCTGTCGCTGAACAACGTCACGGCGCTGCGTGAGCATCACGTGGTGCTCGACGGCTCGCTGTACGGCATCGGCAGTGGTCAGCAGGACAGTGAATTATATAAAGCCATGTATGAACGCGATTTCGCCGGCCACCGCTTTGCCGGCGGGATGCTTGACACCTGGAACCTGCAGTCTCTGGGACCGATGACCGCTATTTCGGCGGGCAAGATTTACGGCCTTTCCTGGGGGAACCAGGCCAGCTCCACCGTCTTCGACAACAGCCAGTCCGCCACGCCGGTGATTGCCTTTTTACCGGCGGCGGGCGAGGTGCATCTCACCCGCGACGGCCGGTTGCTGAGCGTCCAGAACTTCGCCATGGGCAACCATGAAGTGGATACCCGCGGCCTGCCGTACGGTATTTACGACGTGGAAGTGGAGGTGATCGTCAACGGGCGGGTGGTCAGCAAACGCACCCAGCGGGTCAATAAGCTGTTCAGCCGGGGACGCGGCGCCGGCGCGCCGCTGGCGTGGCAGGTATGGGGCGGCAGTTTTCATATGGATCGCTGGTCGGAGAGCGGAAAAAAGACCCGACCGGCGAAAGAGAGCTGGCTGGCGGGCCTCTCGGCCTCCGGGTCGCTCAGCACCCTGAGCTGGGCGGCAACGGGCTATGGCTACGACAACCAGGCGGTGGGAGAAACTCGCCTGACGCTGCCGCTGGGCGAGGCGATCAACGTTAACCTGCAAAACATGCTGGCCAGCGACAGCTCGTGGAGCAGCGTCGGCAGCATCAGCGCCACGTTGCCGGGGGGCTTTAGTTCAGTGTGGGTCAACCAGGAGAGAACCCACATTGGCGATCAATTGCGGCGCAGCGATGCCGATAACCGGGCGATCGGCGGCACCCTCAACCTGAACGCGCTGTGGTCGAAGCTGGGAACGTTCAGCGTGAGCTACAACGATGATCGCCGCTACAACAGCCATTACTACACCGCGGATTACTATCAGACGGTCTACAGCGGCGCCTTTGGCTCGCTTGGCCTGCGGGCGGGGATCCAGCGCTATAACAATGGCGACAGCAGCGCCAACACCGGGAAATATATCGCCCTCGATCTGTCGCTGCCGCTGGGCAACTGGTTCAGCGCCGGGATGACCCATCAGAACGGCTACACCATGGCTAACCTCTCAGCGCGTAAACAGTTTGATGAAGGCACCATTCGCACCATCGGCGCCAATCTGTCGCGGGCCATCTCCGGCGATACCGGGGATGACAAAACCCTCAGCGGCGGGGCGTATGCCCAGTTCGACGCCCGCTACGCCAGCGGCACGCTGAACGTCAACAGCGCAGCGGACGGCTACGTCAACACCAACCTCACCGCCAGCGGCAGCGTCGGCTGGCAGGGCAAAAATATCGCCGCCAGCGGACGAACCGACGGCAACGCCGGGGTGATCTTCAACACCGGGCTGGAGGACGATGGTCAAATCAGCGCCAGGGTCAACGGGCGGATCTTCCCGCTCAGCGGTAAGCGTAACTATCTGCCGCTCTCGCCTTATGGCCGCTATGAGGTGGAGCTGCAGAACAGCAAAAACTCGCTCGACAGTTACGACATCGTCAGCGGGCGCAAGAGTCATCTGACTCTCTATCCCGGCAACGTGGCGGTGATTGAGCCAGAGGTGAAGCAGATGGTCACCGTCTCCGGTCGTATTCGGGCGGAAGACGGCACGCTGCTGGCGAATGCGCGGATTAACAACCATATCGGCCGTACCCGCACCGATGAAAACGGCGAGTTTGTTATGGATGTGGATAAGAAATACCCCACGATCGATTTCAGCTACGGCGGCAATAAAACCTGCGAAGTGGCGCTGGAGCTCAGCCAGGCGCGCGGCGCCGTGTGGGTGGGGGATGTGGTTTGCAGCGGCCTCTCGTCGTGGGCGGCGGTGCAGCAGACAGGAGAAGAGAATGAAAGTTAACCCATTAATCGCCCTGGCGATCCTCGCGCTGCTCTGGCCGGCGGCTGCGCTCAGGGCGGCGGTGACCAAGACCACCTGGTCGGATGCGCCGGCGCGCGAGTTTGTGTTTGTGGAAAACAACTCCGACGACAACTTTTTCGTCACTCCCGGCGGGGCGCTGGATCCGCGCATGACCGGCGCCAACCGCTGGACCGGCTTAAAATACACCGGCTCCGGGACCATCTATCAGCAGAGTCTCGGCTATATCGATAACGGCTACAACACCGGGCTCAATGCCAACTGGAAGTTTGATATGTGGCTGGAAAACTCGCCGGTTTCGCACCCCTTAACCGGCCTGCGCTGCATCAACTGGTACGCCGGGTGCGATATGGCCACCAGCCTGATCCTGCCGCAGACCACTGACGCCAGCGGGTTCTATGGCGCGACGGTGACCAGCGGCGGCGCGAAGTGGATGCACGGTATGATGTCGGACGCGTTTTATCAGTATCTGCAACAGATGCCGGTCGGCGGCAGCTTCACGATGACCATCAATGCCTGTCAGACCTCGGTGAACTACGACGCCAGCAGCGGCGCGCGCTGTAAGGATCAGGCTTCCGGCAACTGGTATGTGCGCAACGTCACCCACACCAAAGCCGCGAACCTGCGGTTGATTAACACCCACTCGCTGGCGGAGGTGTTTATCAACAGCGATGGCGTGCCAACCCTTGGGGAAGGGAACGCCGACTGCCGGACGCAGACCATCGGCAGCCGTTCAGGATTAAGCTGTAAGATGGTCAATTATACCTTGCAGACCAATGGGTTAAGCAATACGTCGATCCATATTTTCCCGGCGATCGCCAACTCGTCGCTGGCCTCGGCCGTCGGGGCGTATGATATGCAGTTCAGCCTCAACGGCAGCTCATGGAAGCCGGTGAGCAATACCGCCTATTACTACACCTTCAACGAGATGAAGAGCTCAGATGCGATCTATGTGTTCTTCTCCAGCAACTTCTTTAAGCAGATGGTGAATCTCGGGATCAGCGATATCAATACCAAGGATCTGTTCAACTTTCGCTTCCAGAACACCACCTCGCCGGAGTCAGGCTGGTATGAGTTTTCCACCTCCAATACGCTGATTATCAAGCCCCGTGATTTCAGCATCAGCATTATCTCTGACGAATATACCTCGGCGCCGTCGCGGGAGGGGTATGTCGGCAGTGGTGAACCGGCGCTCGATTTCGGCTACATCGTCACCACCAGCGGTAAAACGGCCGCCGACGAAGTGCTGATCAAAGTGACCGGACCGGCACAGGTGATTGGTGGGCGCTCCTACTGTCTCTTCAGCTCCGATGACGGTACGGCGAAAGTGCCGTTCCCGGCGACGCTCTCTTTTATCACCCGCAGCGGCGCGACGCAGACCTACGACGCCGGGTGCGATGACAGCTGGCGGGATATGACCGATGCGCTGTGGCTGACCACGCCGTGGACCGATATCTCCGGCGAAGTGGGGCAGATGGATAAGACCACGGTGAAATTTTCGATTCCGATGGATAACGCCATTTCGCTGCGGACGGTAGACGATAACGGCTGGTTTGGCGAAGTCAGCGCTTCAGGAGAGATTCATGTCCAGGCGACGTGGCGCAACATTAACTAAGGCCCTGCTGACGCTGGGCTGCCTGCTGGCGGCGCCGCTGGCGCAGGCGATCTCGGTCGGCAATCTGACCTTTTCCCTGCCGGCTGAAGCGGATTTCGCCAGCAAACGGGTGGTCAATAACAATAAAAGCGCGCGGCTGTACCGCATCACCGTCAGCGCCATCGACCGCCCTGGCGGCAGCGAAGTGCGCTCCCGGCCGGTGGATGGCGAACTGCTGTTCGCCCCCCGCCAGCTGGCGCTGCAGGCCGGGGAGAGCGAATATTTCAAATTTTATTATCATGGGCCGCGGGATAACCGCGAGCGCTACTATCGGGTCTCGTTTCGTGAAATTCCCACCCGTAACCTGACGAGGCGCAGCCCGACCGGCGGCGAAGTCAGCATGGAGCCGGTGGTGGTGATGGATACCATTCTGGTGGTGCGCCCGCGCGAGGTGCAGTTTAAATGGTCTTTCGATAAGGCGGCCGGGACGGTGAGCAACACCGGCAATACCTGGTTTAAGCTGCTGATTAAACCCGGGTGCGATTCGACCGAAGAGGAGGGCGACGCGTGGTATCTGCGTCCCGGGGACGTGGTTCGCCAGCCGGCATTGCGCCAGCCGGGGAACCACTATCTGGTCTATAACGACAAATTTATTAAGATCAGCGATACCTGTCCGCTGAAGCCCCGCCCCGCGGAGTGAGCCTTATCCGGCGGTCGCGCGGCGGGTAAAGCGCCGGCTGGCCAGCAGGCTCAGACCGCAGCACAGCAGGTAGTACACCGCGCCGGTGAAGACGAAGATCGCCAGGGGATAGATTTGCACCCGGTTGTTGACCTGGCCGGCCACGGTGGTCAGCTCCGGGACGTTGACGATAAATGCCAGCGAAGTGTCCTTCAGCAGGCCGATAAAGATCCCCACCAGCGACGGCTGAACGTTGCGCAGCGCCTGCGGGAGCAGCACCAGGCGCAGCGTTTGCCAGGGGGCGAACCCCTGGGTCAGCGCCGCCTCATACTGTCCTTTCGGCAGCGACTGCAGCCCGGCCAGCACCGAATGCATCACCGAGGCGGCGGTAAACCACGCCAGCGCCAGGGTCACGGTCACCGCGCCGGGCAGATCGCCGCCGGTCAGCATCGGCAGCAGATACCACAGCCAGAAGATGACAAATATCAGCGGGATGCCGCGGATAATTTCCGCCCACAGGAACAGCAGACGTCGCGTCAGCCCGCCGTAGCGCCAGGCCAGCCCCGCCAGCGCAATGCCTCCCGGCAGCGCCAGCAGGGTGGCGCCGATGGCCATCAGCAGGGTCAGGGCCACGCCGCCGGGCTGGCCCTCCGCCAGCCGGCCCCACAGCAGGTAATCAAGATTATCGGCGATCACCGCCAGATTAGCGTTCATGTTGGGCGCTCCGTTGCAGTTTTCTTCCCGGGCCGAGACGCGTTAGCGCCACGCCCATCGCCACCCCCAGCGCCAGATACAGCGCGGTGCCGACGGCAAACGCCTCCAGGGCGTGCGCGTTATAGCTCTCAATCTGCCGCACCTGATAAGTCAGTTCCGCAAAGCCGATGCCGCTGGCCAGCGATGAGAGTTTCATCAGGTTGAGATACTGGCCGACAATCGGCTGCCAGGCGTTGGCCAGTCCCTGCGGCAGGAGGATAAAGCGCAGCTCCTGCCATGGGGTAAAGCCCTGCGACAGCGCGGCTTCCCGCTGCCCGTGGCTGACGGCGCGCAGTCCGGAGACGATCTCTTCCACCAGAAAGGCAGAGGTAAAGACCCCCAGCCCCCACATCGAGCAGAGGAACTCCGGCGTCAGCCACCAGACGTTGCCCGGCAGAATGGACCAGGCGTGCTCGTCGTTTACCACGTCCTTCACCGCCAGCGGCAGCAGGTTCCAGGCGGCAAAGTACCAGAACAGCAGCTGGACCAGCAGCGGAGTATTGCGAAACAGCGAGACCCACGCGGCCACCAGCCCGCGCCCCACGCGGCCGCCGCCGAGACGCAGGGCCAGCAGCAGGACCGCCAGCGCAGTGGCGAGCAGGATCCCGGCGACGCTGACCCAGACGGTGGTGAGAAAACCAGAGATAATCCATTGCAACGGCTGTCCGCTCAGGACGCCGTGCCAGTCAAGCATCGGCGTCACTCGAGGCTCTCCTGGTGCAGCGGATCCAGCACCTTCTGCAGAAAACGCCGCGCGCGGGCATGCTGCGGATGGGCGAAAAACTCAGCCGGCGGGGCGACCTCGAGAATGTCGCCGCCGTCGATAAACACCACCCGGTCGGCAATTTCGCGGGCAAACTGCATCTCGTGGGTCACCACCAGCATGGTGATCCCACTGTGGGCGAGGTTTTTCATCACCTGCAGCACTTCGCCGATCATCTCCGGGTCGAGGGCCGAGGTGGGCTCGTCGAACAGGATAATCTGCGGCGAGGAGGCCAGAGCGCGGGCGATGGCCACCCGCTGCTGCTGGCCGCCGGAGAGCTGCGCCGGCATCTGCTGCGCTTTCTCCTCCAGCCCGACCTGGCGCAGCAGCGCAAGCGCCCGCTCCTGAGCCGCGCTTTTTCCCCAGCCGTGGACGCGCTCCAGCGCCAGCGTGATGTTCTCCTGCGCCGTCAGGTGGGCGTAAAGGTTGAACTGCTGGAAGACAAAGCCGACGCGGCTACGCAGCTGGCGCAAGGCGCTGCCGCTCAGCCGGCTGGTGGGTTTACCGTCGATCAGGATCTCGCCGCCGCTTAAGGATTCGAGCTGGTTGATCAAGCGGATCAGCGTCGATTTTCCCGATCCGGAAGGACCGAGGATCGCCACCACTTCGCCGGGCTCGACCTGCAGGTTGATGGCGTTAAGCACCTGATGATCGCCGTAGCGCTTGGCCACCTCACGAAACGTTATGCTGGCGCGCTGCAGACGTGAAAAATCCGCGGCCGGGGCCGCGGAGTGGGAGAATAAACCCGAGAACATATTATTTCGCTTCTATGGTAAAGGCGCGCGGCTGCGGCGTTTTAGTGGCAGGGCCAAACCAGACATCGTAAATTTTCGCGGCTTCGCCGGTTTTCTCCAGCTTCACTAGCTCATCGTTGACGGCCTTCAGCAGGGCCGGTTCGCCTTTCTTCACGCCCACGCCAATCTCTTCTTTGCTGAGCAGGTCGGGCAGAATTTTAAACTTGGCTTTATCCGGCGCTTCCGCCAACAGACCGGCAAGGATAGTGCTGTCCTGGGTGATGGCCTGGACGTTGCCGTTGCGCAGGGCGGTCAGGGCCAGCGGAATATCGTCATAGGAGAGGACGCGAGCCTGCGGGAAACGCTGGTGCAGGGCCTGTTCGCCGGTGGTGCCTTTCACCGCGCCGATGCGCGCTTTGCTGTACTCATCAAGCTTATCCGGAGAACCGGCCGGCACGAGGAACTGCTGGCCGGTGACGAAATACGGCGTTGAGAAATCAATAACCTGGGCCCGCTCCGGGGTGATGGTAATGTCGGCGACGATCAGGTCGGCTTTGCCGGTCTGCAGCAGCGGAATACGGTTGGCCGGGTTAGTGGCCACCAGCTCGAGTTTGACGCCGAGCGCTTTCGCCAGCGCCTGGGCAAAGTCGACGTCGTAGCCGACGATATGGTGGGTTTTGGCGTCTACGGAGCCGAACGGCGGGTTGGCGTCAAAGGTGGCGACTTTCACGACGCCAGCGGCTTTGATGTCAGCCAGCTGGTCGGCCTGCGCCTGCGAGGCGAGCAGCAGCATACCCAGCGCCAGTGCGATTTTTGTGGTTTTGTTGCGCATAGTTTTTCCCCTGAATCCCTGTTTTGTTTTGTGGACATCACGCTCCCATAAATTGCCCATCGGCGGCAAAGAAGAAAAAATTCTTATCTATAACCAAAAAGAACTTAACAAACCTGTGGGTATTCTTTATGCGCCGCTGGCGTTTTCCCGGTGCGACAACGACCGCCGAACGGTTCCCTCTCCCTCAGGGAGAGGGTTAGGGTGAGGGGAAAAGGACCGGGGGTAATATGCGCCAGCCAGGATTGCAAATTCGGAATTAATATTTCCCGCGCCCGGCCAACTGTGGTTGAAATAGACCCAGGCGATACGCTTCCCGACAGAGGAGAAAACGAAAGTGGCATTGTGGCAACGGTTAACGGGCTGGCTGGCTTTTTTGTCCAACGGTGAAGCCGGACAGCAAGATACCCAACGCGTCATGGAGGCGATCCTGCCGGTGGCCAGCCTTTACGGCGTGGACATTGGCAACGTGGAAACCCGGTGGTTCCGTCATGATAAGACATACTGAGCGCCGCAGGACGCGAGAAGCCTACTGGAACGAGGTGTGCTTTGTGTAGCAAGAGACTGCCTGAGGTTGCGGCCTCGCAGGAGGCGCCGCCGCAGCCCAGGCAGTTTTGACCATGCCTATCCCCCCAGATACATCCGCTTAATTTCCGGATTAGTCAGCATCTCCCGCGCCGCGCCTGACAAGGTGATCCGGCCATTCTCCAGGACATACGCTCGATCGGCGATCGCCAGCGCGGCCGTCGCATTCTGCTCCACCAGCAGCACCGTCATATTCTCTTCGCGCAGTTGCTTAATGATGCCGAACAGCTCGCCGACAATTTTCGGCGCCAGTCCGAGGCTCGGTTCATCCAGCATCAATAACACCGGCTCGCTCATCAGCGCCCGGGCGATGGCCAGCATCTGCTGCTCGCCGCCGCTCATGGTGCCAGCCATCTGATGGCGCCGCTCCTTGAGCCGTGGAAAGAGGGCGTACATGCGATCGCGCAGGCGGGTGTAGCCGGCGAGATTATTGTAAGCGCCCATGCGCAGGTTCTCTTCGATGGTCAGGTTGGTAAAGACCCGGCGTCCCTCCGGCACCAGCGCAAGCCCGCGGCGCACGATCTGGTGGGTCTGGCTGCGCGAGATATCGTCGTTAAGGAAGCTGACGCGCCCGCTGGAGCGCACCAGGTTGACGATCCCATTGAGGGTGGAGGTTTTACCGGCGCCATTGCTACCGATCAGGGTGACGATCTCCCGGTCATAGACGTCGATATCGACGCCCTTCAGCCCCTGGATCACGCCGTAAAAAACCTTAAGTTCCCGGGCGTTAAGCATAATTGGCTTCTCCCAGATAAGCGGAAATGACGTCCGGATGCTGGATCGCCTCGGCCATCAGGCCGCTGAACAATGGCTTACCATACTCCAGGACCATCACCCGTTCGCACAGGCGGTTGACGAAGGGCATATCGTGCTCGATTAACAGGACGCTGAGCTGATAGTCATGGCGCATGCGGAAGATCAGCTCCGCCAGATCCTCGGTCTCCTTTGGGTTCATCCCGGCAGCCGGCTCATCGAGCAGCAGCAGCTTCGGCGCGGTGGCCAGCGCGCGGGCGATCTCCACTTTGCGCTGGTTGCCATAGCTCAGGTTCGTGGCCTGCATATGGGCGAAGTGGGCGATGCCGATATCCTCCAGAATGGCCATCGCTTTGGCCTTCGCCGCCCGCTCGGCCGGAAAGTAGCGGCCAATGTGCAGGGCCGCCTCCAGCAACGAATAGCGGCTGGCCCGGTCGAGCCCGACCATCACATTCTCCAGCACCGTCATAGAGTTAAACAGCCGGATATTCTGGAAGGTGCGAGCGATCCCGGCGTTCACCACCTGGTTGGGCTTCAGCCCCTTCAGCGAGGCGCCCGCGAGGGTGACGCTGCCGCTGGTGGGCTTATAGTTGGCGGTGATGACGTTAAACAGGGTGGTCTTACCCGCGCCGTTCGGGCCGATAAGGCCAAAGATCTCCGCCTCGTCAACATGGAAGCTGACGTTGTCGATGGCCCGCAGGCCGCCAAACTGCATGGTGACGTCCTGCACCTGCAGGATGATTTTATTTTCCGCCATAGCCGCCGCTCCTTCTTCCGGTCTGCCAAATCTCTTTTTTCCCCAGCAGCCCTTCGCGGGCGAAGAGCATGATAATCAGCAGCAGCAGGGAGAAGACCACCATTCTCAGGCCCGGATAGGCGCCGAGATCGTGACCGAAGAACTGCAGCGGCTGGTCGAGAAAGCGCAGCCACTCGCCGCTGCCGACCACCAGCACGGTGCCGAGCAGGGCGCCGGTGGTGCTGCCGAGTCCGCCGAGGACGATAATAATCAGCAGCTGGAAGGTGAGCATAAAGTCGAACAGCCCCGGGGAGATGGTGGTCAGCAGGGAAGCCAGCAGACCGCCGCCGATCCCTTCGAAGAAGGCGCTGGTGGCGAAGGCGCAGGTTTTAATGCGGAAGGTGTTGACCCCCATGGCGATCGCCGCATCTTCGTCGTCGCGAATAGCTTTCATCATCCGACCATACTTCGACCACACCAGCTGAAGGATCATGCCGGTGGCCAGCAGGGCGAACAGCCCGCACCAGAACAGAAGATGCGGCTGCTGCGGAATATCGTTCAGCCCGATGGCGCCGTTGGTGATTTGCGGGTTGTTAATGGCGAGGATCTTGATGATAAACCCGAAGCCGAGGGTGACGATGGCCAGGTAGTCGCCCCGCACCCGGAAGACCGGTACGGCGAGGCACACCGCCAGCGCCGCCGCGCACAGGCCGCTTATCAGCAGGGCGGGGAGGAAACCCGCGTGCAGGCTGAGGATCCACGGGCTGGGGGCGGCCATTTCAAACATGTCTACCTTGCTGTCGCTGGAGAGGATCAGCAGGGCGGTGACGTAGGCGCCCACCGCCACGAAGCCGTTCGGCTCCAGCGACAGCTGGCCGGTCACGCCGTTGATCAGGTTGTAGCTGACCGCGAGGATCATAAAGATAAAAATGGTGCTGATGACGCGAACAATGTAGTCATTGAAAACCACGTTGATTCCGGCCAACAGCGCGATACAGATGACAATAATGGCCAGGTTGCGCAGCTGCGCCCCGGCGGTCGTCGTCGCGTTGAGCATCAGAAACGGCTCCTTTCCAGACGTTCGTCGCCCATAATGCCGACCGGGCGGAACAAGAGGACCAGAATCAAGAACAGGAAGGCGAAAGCATCTTTATAGCCGCCCAGTTCGGGGAAGATCGCCACCGCGACCACTTCGGTAAAACCGAGGATAAAGCCGCCCAGCACCGCGCCGGTGACGCTGCCGATCCCGCCCAGCACGGCGGCGGCAAAGGCCTTCAGGCCGATAAGCACGCCCATCAGGGGATCGATCGTCGGGTAGCTGATAGAGTAGAACACGCCGCCGAGCGCCGCGAGGCTACTGCCGAGGGCGAAGACCAGAGAGATGATCCGGTTGGCGTCAATGCCCATCAGGCGCACGGTGTTGACGTCAAAGGCCACCGCGCGGATCGCCATCCCATAACGGGTGCGGTACAGCAGCCAGAGGATCGCCAGCAGCAGCAGGACGGTGATCAGCGGCACAATCCACGCCACGTTGGTAATGATGACGCTGCCAAAGGCCCGGGTCTGGTTGAAAAAGTCCGGGGCGGAGAAGAAGCGCGAGCTGCCGCCGAACAGCACGTTAAACAGGTTTTCGAGGAAGAAGCTGACGCCGATGGCGGTGATCAGCATGGAGATTTTCGAGGCCTGACGCAGCGGACGATAGGCGACCCGGTCAATTAGCATACCAAACAGGCCGCACAGCCCGAGGGTCAGGAAAACGGCTACCCCGAAGGGTAGCCCAACCGAAGAAAATAAAAACAGCGTACTAAACGCGCCGACCATCATCACGTCCGCATGGGCGAAGTTGATCAGCCGCAGCACGCCATAAACCATCGTATAACCGATGGCAATCAGGGCGTACATGCCCCCAAGACTCATTCCATTGACCACTTGCTGGAGAAAAATGGCGCCGTCCATTTTGTAGCCTCGTCACAACTTAAGGGTTAACCACGGTACGAAACGCCAGCTTGCCATCTTTCACTTCGTTGATGACCGCGCTGCGAATGGCATCGCCGTTCTGTAAGGTCAGCGTGCCGGTCACGCCCTGGAAATCTTTGGTGGCGCGGATTTTTTCATTTACGCAGACCCGATCGTGGGGATCGCTGCACTGGTTCATGGCGTTGACGATGACGTTATAGGCATCCGCCGCCATTGCGCCCCAGGTATGGGTCGGCTGCTGGTATTTGGCTTCCCAGGCTTTGATGAAGGTTTCCCCCGCCGGGGTCTGCTCTTTGGCGTTCGGCGAGTAATAATCGGTGGTCATATAGCCGTTGACCGCGTCTTTACCGACATCGAAGAAGACCTGATCCGCGGCCAGTCCATCGCCGCCCACCACCGGTTTGTTGAGCCCCAGCTGTTTAGACTGCACGGCAATCAGCGCCCCTTCGGTGTAGTAGATCGGCATGTAAATCATGTCGACATTCTTCGCCTTGACGCTCGCCAGCTGGGCTTTAAAGTCCTTGCTGCCGCCCGGGGCCTGGACCTCGATGGGAATGGTGCCGCCGTTTTTCAGGAACTGGGTGCGGAACGCTTTCGCCAGGCCGACGGAGTAATCGTTGCTGCTGTCAAACACGATGGCGGCGGTTTTGGCTTTCAGATCGCGGGAGGCCAGATTGGCCCCGACCACCCCCTGGAAGCTGTCCGAGAAGCAGACCCGGCTGACGTAGGGATGGTTGCGGGTGACGCGGTCGTTGGTGGCGGTGGAGGAGACCAGCGGCGTTTTGCTGTCATCGGCGATCTTGGTCATCGCCAGGGTGTTGGAGGAGGTGACTTCCCCGATAACGGCATCCACTTTATCGCTGGAGACCAGGCGCTGCATGGCGTTGGCCGCTTCGACTTTGTCGCTTTTATCATCGATGACGATAAGCTTGATGGTATCGCCATTTTTTAACGTCGGGGTGATGGCCTGAATAATGTCCAGACCTTTCTGCGACGGCTGGCCATAGCCGCTGAGGGCGCCGCTCAGGGGTAATACCACCCCGATTTTAATTTCCGCTGCCTGCGCGCTGCTGGCGCCGACCAGCGCGGCAACCAGCTTGGCCATTAAAGACGCTTTCCCGGAAAACGATTTCATGGGTATTTCTCCGTCGGTCGATTATTTATCTTTAACCATCAATGACTGCATAACATTGAGGAATAATGCGCCAGCTTATCCGGCGAATTATTGGCTGTTATGTTGAATAGATAACGAGATATATACCCTAAATAATTCGAGTCGCATGAAGGCGGCAAGTGAGCGAGTCCCCAGGCGCTTACAGAAGTAAGTGACTGACAGCCAACGCACATGCAACTTGAAGTATGACGGGTATTTTTAATGCGCTGAATTACCTTACAACGTCCGTTTCGTTTTTACTCATGCAATATTCTTATTACCTGCAGGCAAGGGCATAAGGCTGGCGACCACACGGTTTTTGATACGGTGAACGCATTTTGCCGGGTGGCGACAGGCGCCTTACCCGGCCTGAAAACAGGCAATATACCGGTTAAACGGTTTTCGTCGGCCCGCGCAAGCGAAGCGCCGCCGGGAAATTTCAGCGTGCACCCGAATATAATATTCAGGTGCGCCCGGTAATATTAACAATGTATTCTGCTGCTCACGTGACTTATTATTTTAAAGGGGGCAATGGTTTTATTTTCCCATGCAGCGCCGGATTATCGCTTTCATCTTTCAGGCGCACTCCGGTAAGCCGTCGTAAAAAAGCCTGCTCCAGCAGCCAGGCCAGTTTAAAGGCGGCGGCGTCATGGCTCAGCCCTTCCGGGCGAATATTGGAGATACAGTTGCGCTCCGACTCCAGCCGCTGCCGATGCGGCTGCCAGGTGAGGTAGACGCCGAGGCTGTCCGGTGAGGAGAGACCCGGTCGTTCGCCAATCAGGATCGCCACCGCGCGGGCTTTCAGGGTTTCGCCAATATCATCCCCCAGCGCCACCCGTGACTGATGCGCCAGCACCACCGGCGCCAGGCCGATACCCAGCGTCTGCAGATAGGGCAGCAGGGCGCGGATCAACGGCACCGCCTGGCGCTCTACCGCCCATGAAGAGAGGCCGTCGCCGATCACCAGCAGCAGGTCGGCGGGGCGGACGCCGCTGGCGGCGAGGTCGGCGCGGCTTTCGTCGGCAAGCTGCCTTCCGAGATCCGGACGCCGCAGATAGGTGTGACGGTCCGGCGCGGCGCTGTGCACCGTCAGAGCGTCGAGGCCGAGCGCCGCCAGCGGCGCCACCAGCTGCTGGCTGGCGAACGGCTGATGAATGGCGTCCCGCGCTCTGGCGTGGGCCAGACCAAAGTTGAGGACTTCGCGGGTCGGCAGGCTGGCGCCGCTGCGCCCCAGGGCAATCCGCGCATCGGTAAATTCACGCAGCGGGTTCCAGGCGTCGGGACGGTTCATACGGGGGCTCCTTGCGGCAGGACGGACAGCAGCGGATGGCGGGCGTCGGTGAGCCGCAGCGCGCCGTGCGGATCGATAATTTGCATCTTCGCCAGCCAGTCGGCGAACTCCGGGGCATGCTTTAAGCCCAGCAGGCGACGGGCGTACAGTGCGTCATGGAACGAGGTGCTCTGGTAATTGAGCATGATATCGTCCGCCCCGGGCACGCCGATCAGGAAGGTGAGCCCGGCGGCGCACAGCAGGGTCAGCAGGGTGTCCATATCATCCTGATCCGCTTCCGCGTGGTTGGTATAGCAGACGTCGCAGCCGATCGGCAGGCCCATCAGCTTGCCGCAGAAGTGATCCTCCAGCCCGGCGCGAATAATCTGCTTGCCGTCGTAGAGATACTCCGGACCGATAAAACCGACCACCGTATTGACCAGCAGCGGTTCAAAGTGACGGGCGACGGCGTAGGCCCGCGCCTCACAGGTCTGCTGATCGACGCCGTGGTGGGCGTTGGCCGACAGGCAGCTTCCCTGGCCGGTCTCAAAATACATCACATTGTTGCCGAGGGTACCGCGCCTGAGGCTCAGGGCCGCCTCGCGGGCCTCCTGCAGCATGGCAAGATTGATGCCGAAGCCGCTGTTGGCCGCTTCGGTTCCCGCCACCGACTGAAACACCAGATCCACCGGCGCGCCGCGCTCAATCAGCTGCAGCGTATTGGTGACGTGGGTCAAAATGCAGGACTGGGTGGGAATGGCGAAGCGCTGGATAATATCGTCCAGCATCACGTTCAACTGCGCCAGCACCGGTAAGCTGTCGCTGGCCGGGTTGATGCCGATCACCGCGTCCCCGGCGCCGTACAGCAGCCCGTCGAGCATACTGGCGGCAATGCCTTTCAGGTCATCGGTGGGATGGTTGGGCTGCAGGCGTACGCTGAGGTGGCCGGGCAGGCCGATGGTGTTGCGAAAGCGCGTCACCACCTGACATTTGCTGGCGGCAAGGATCAGATCCTGATTGCGCATTAGCTTGCTTACCGCCGCCGCCATCTCCGGGGTGATGGCGCGGGCGACCCGCTGCAGCGTGGCGGTATCGGTGGCATCGTCCAGCAGCCAGTCGCGGAAATCGCCGACCGTCAGGTGACGCAGGGCGGCAAAGCCCTGCGCATCGTGGGTGTCGATGATCAGGCGGGTCACTTCGTCCTGCTCGTAAGGGATAAGCGGATTGTCGAGGATGTCGGTCAGCGGCACCTCGGCGAGGGTCATTTTCGCCGCCATCCGCTCTTCGGCTGAGTGGGCGATAACCCCCGCCAGGGCGTCGCCGGAGCGGGCCGGCGACGCTTTCGCCATCAGCGTTTTCAGACTATCAAAGCGCCATACCTGGCCCGATAGCGTGGTTTTATACATGCCGCCTCCTCAGGAGACCGTTCGCAGTTGAGGATCCACTGGCGCCCGTTCACGGGCCGCTGCGGTTTTGCGAAACCACAGGTAGCCGCCGAGCATCATCGCCGCGAAAATCAGCGCCAGCAGCAGGTTATACCAAACCATCGCCACCAGGCAGAGCAGCGCCATGCCGAGGGCAAAGGCCGGCGCCAGCGGGTAGAGCGGCGCGCGGAACGGACGGATCAGCTTCGGCTCGCTACGGCGCAGTTTGAACAGCGCCGCCATGGAAGTGATATACATAACAATAGCCCCAAATACCGACATGGTGACGATGCAGGCGGTCAGCGGCATGCCGCTGATGGTGATCAGCGAGTCGGAGAAGATCGCGGCGATGCCCACCACGCCCCCGGCAAGGATCGCCAGATGCGGAGTGCGGGTGCGGCGATTGAGGGTGGCCAGACCGGCGGGCAGATAGCCGGCGCGGGCGAGGGAGTAGATCTGCCGCGAGTAGCCCATAATGATGCCGTGGAAGGAGGCGACGAGGCCAAACAGCCCCAGCCACACCAGCATATGCAGCCAGCCGCTGCCGTTGCCCACGACCGTCTTCATCGCCTGGGGCAGCGGATCGTTAATATTGGACAGCGCGCGCCAGTCGCCGACGCCGCCGGCGAAGACCATCACCCCAATCGCCAGCACCGTCAGCGTCAGAATGCCGCCGCCCAGGGCGCGGGGAATGGTGCGCTGCGGATCTTTGGCCTCTTCGGCGGCCATGGAAGCCCCCTCAATGGCGAGGAAGAACCAGATAGCGAACGGAATGGCGGCGAACATACCCGGCAGCGCCAGGCCGCTAAAGCTTTCCGCGCCCGCCCAGCCGTTAGTGGTGAAATGGCTCCAGGAGAAGCCGGGGGCGACTACGCCCATAAACACCAGCAGCTCGAAGATGGCCAGCAGGGTGACGATCAGCTCGAAGGTGGCGGCGATGCCGACGCCGAGGATATTGAGCGTCATAAAGATCACGTAGGCGCCGCAGGCGACCCATTTCGGATCCAGCGCCGGAAACTGCACGTTGAGGTAGGCGCCGATGGCCATGGCGATGGCCGGCGGGGCGAAGACGAATTCAATCAGAGTGGCAAAACCGGCGATAAAGCCGCCGGTGGGCCCGAAGGCGCGGTAGGCATAGGCGAAAGGGCCGCCAGCGTGCGGGATGGCGGTGGTCAGCTCGGTAAAGCTGAAAATAAAGGCGCAGTACATGGCGGCGACCGCGAGGGCGACGACCATAAACCCCATCGTGCCCGCCTGCGACCAGCCGTAGCTCCAGCCGAAGTACTCCCCGGATATCACCAGTCCGACGGCGATCCCCCATAAACGAAAACTGCCGAGCGTTCTTTTTAAGGTGGTGGTGTGCTCTGTCATACGTGTTGCCTCGCCAGATAGAAAGGTTCTGAACGACAGGCTGCAAAGAGAGTGCCAGAACGTTGTCCGTCGCGATGAGGCGCCAGTTCGGGGAGCGCCCGTCGGCGCTGCGCAAAAATGGGGCAGGCTGCACGCTGTCGGCGCGCGACCTGGTGCAGCGGCTTTGCTTTTTCAGCGGCGGCACGGTATAACACTTCTTCTTTTGGATGTTTAGATGTCTATACGTTTATACGCATCATGACCCGGGCAAGCGGGCTGGCGTGAGAAAATAAAATGCAAAGCACAACACAACAACAAGGTGGGCAACTGAAGCGCACCATGAAAACGCGTCATCTGATCATGCTGTCGCTCGGCGGCGTGATTGGCACCGGCCTGTTCTTTAATACCGGCTATATCATCTCCACCACCGGCGCGGCCGGGACGCTGCTGGCATATCTGATTGGCGCCCTGGTGGTCTGGCTGGTGATGCAGTGCCTCGGCGAACTGTCGGTAGCGATGCCGGAGACCGGCGCTTTCCACGTTTACGCGGCGCGTTACCTTGGCCCGGCGACGGGCTATACCGTGGCGTGGCTCTACTGGCTGACGTGGACGGTGGCGCTGGGTTCGAGCTTTACCGCCGCTGGCTTCTGTATGCAGTACTGGTTCCCGCAGGTGCCGGTCTGGATCTGGTGCGTGGTGTTCTGCGCGGTGATCTTCGGCCTTAACATCATTTCGACCCGCTTCTTCGCCGAAGGCGAGTTCTGGTTCTCGCTGGTGAAAGTGATCACCATCATCGCGTTTATTATTCTCGGCGGCGCGGCCATTTTCGGCATCATTCCGATGCAGGATGGCTCCCCGGCGCCGGGCCTGCGCAATATCACCGCCGAAGGCTGGTTCCCGCACGGCGGCCTGCCGATCCTGATGACCATGGTGGCGGTGAACTTCGCCTTCTCCGGGACGGAGCTTATCGGCATTGCCGCCGGGGAGACGGAAAACCCGCATAAGGTTATTCCGGTCGCCATCCGCACCACCATCGCCCGGCTGATTATTTTCTTTATCGGCACCGTATTTGTGCTGGCGGCGCTGATCCCGATGCAGCAGGCGGGGGTGGAGAAAAGCCCCTTCGTGCTGGTGTTTGAAAAGGTGGGTATCCCTTACGCGGCGGATATTTTCAACTTCGTGATCCTGACGGCGATCCTCTCGGCGGCCAACTCCGGCCTGTACGCTTCCGGGCGGATGCTCTGGTCGCTGTCGAACGAGAAGACGCTGCCGGCCTGCTTTGCCAAAGTCAATAAACGGGGCGTGCCGGTGACCGCGCTGTCAGTGAGTATGCTGGGCGGCGTGCTGGCGCTGTTCTCCAGCGTGGTGGCGCCCGACACGGTGTTTGTGGCGCTGTCGGCGATCTCCGGTTTTGCGGTGGTGGCGGTGTGGTTGAGCATCTGCGCCTCGCACTTTATGTTCCGCCGCCGCCATCTGCAGCAGGGTAAGGCGCTGAGCGACCTGCAATATCGCGCCCCCTGGTATCCAGTGGTGCCGATTCTGGGCTTTGTGCTGTGCCTGGTGGCCTGCGTGGGCCTTGCTTTTGACCCGAGCCAGAGAATTGCGCTGTGGTGCGGGATCCCCTTTGTGGCCCTGTGCTATGGTGCCTGGTATCTTACTCGTTCACGGAAAATGACTCAGGAGCCCCAACATGTCGCAGACTAATCCGTTTACCGCCCTGCTTGCCGCCCAGCCTTTCGTGCTGCTGGACGGCGCTATGGCCACCGAGCTGGAGGCCCGCGGCTGCGATCTGGCTGACAGCCTGTGGTCGGCGAAAGTGCTGCTGGAGAACCCGCAGCTGATCCGCGATGTGCATCTCGACTACTTTCGCGCCGGGGCGCAGGTGGCGATCACCGCCAGCTATCAGGCCACCCCGGCGGGTTTTGCCGCACGCGGGCTGGATGACGCGCAGTCCCGGGCGCTGATCGGCAAAAGCGTCGAGCTGGCGCGCAAAGCGCGCGAGGCGTACCTCGCCGAGAACCCGCAGGCCGGCACGCTGCTGGTCGCCGGTTCGGTGGGGCCGTATGGCGCGTTTCTTGCCGACGGCTCGGAGTATCGCGGCGATTATCAGCGCAGCGCGGCAGAGTTCCAGGCCTTCCACCGGCCGCGCGTCGAAGCGCTGCTGGATGCGGGCGCCGACCTGCTGGCCTGTGAAACCCTGCCGTCATTCGCCGAGATCCAGGCCCTGGCGGCCCTGCTGCAGGAGTATCCCCGCGCTCGCGCCTGGTACTCCTTCACACTGCGCGACGCCGAACATCTCAGCGACGGCACGCCGCTGCGCGAGGTGATGGCCGCCCTGGCGGATAACCCGCAGGTGGTGGCGGTGGGGATCAACTGTATCGCGCTGGAAAATACGCCCGCGGCGCTGGCGCATTTGCACAGCCTGACGGCGCTGCCGCTGGTGGTCTATCCTAACTCCGGCGAGCATTATGATGCGGTGAGCAAGACCTGGCATCATCATGGCGAAGCCTGCGCCAGCCTGGCGGATTATCTGCCGCAGTGGCTGGCGGCCGGGGCGAAGCTGATCGGCGGCTGCTGCCGCACCACGCCGAAGGATATTGCTGAGCTTAACGCGAAGCGCTGAGTTTTTTGCCGGGTGGCGCTGCGCTTACCCGGCCTACACCTTGCGCGATCCGTAGGGCGGGCAAGGCGCAGCCGCCACCCGGCGCCAACCATTTGCCACCAACCCACCGCTCAAAATCAACTATCCTTTCCCGCTTTTGTTCTAAAAACGATTCGCTATTAGCCAGAATTTTTAATTACTTCATCTCCATCCTGATGCCGGAAATACTGCACCTATAACAACTCAGGGGAAGCAGACATTATGGCATTCACATCGCGAATTACTCTTCTGGCGGCGCTGGCCGTCGCCGCCTTCCAGGCGCAGGCGGTCAACGTTACCGTGGCGTATCAA
Organism: Klebsiella sp. 1SOBk10mer; assembly: GCF_046602535.1. Classification (NCBI taxonomy): domain Bacteria; kingdom Pseudomonadati; phylum Pseudomonadota; class Gammaproteobacteria; order Enterobacterales; family Enterobacteriaceae; genus Klebsiella; species Klebsiella sp. 1SOBk10mer. The sequence continues at coordinate 757,435 of NZ_JBKIUP010000002.1, read as the reverse complement.
ACCTCCGCTGAGCCGGCGAAAGTCGCCCAGGCGGACAACACCTTCGCCAAAACCAGCGGGGCGACCGTCGACTGGCGGAAATTTGACAGCGGCGCCAGCGTGGTGCGCGCTCTGGCCTCCGGCGATGTGCAGATCGGCAATATCGGCTCCAGCCCGCTGGCGGTGGCCGCCAGCCAGCAGGTGCCGATTGAAGTGTTCCTGCTCGCTTCAAAGCTCGGCAACTCCGAAGCGCTGGTGGTGAAGAAAAGCATCACCAAACCGGAAGATCTGATCGGCAAGCGCATCGCCGTGCCGTTTATCTCCACCACCCACTATAGCCTGCTGTCGGCGCTCAAACACTGGGGCATCAAGCCGGGCCAGGTGCAGATTATTAACCTGCAGCCGCCGGCGATTATCGCCGCCTGGCTGCGCGGGGATATCGATGGCGCTTACGTCTGGGCGCCAGCGGTTAATGAACTGGAAAAAGAGGGCAAGGTGCTGACCGATTCCGCGCAGGTTGGGGAGTGGGGCGCGCCGACCCTCGACGTCTGGGTGGTCCGTAAGGACTTCGCCGAGCAGCATCCGGAGATTGTCAAAGCGTTCGCTAAAAGCGCCATCGACGCCCAGCAGCCCTACATCGCCAACCCGGAGGCATGGCTGAAACAGCCGGACAACATCAGCAAGCTGGCGCGCCTGAGCGGGGTGCCGGAAGCCGATGTCCCGGGGCTGGTGAAGGGCAATACCTATCTCACCGCCGCTGAGCAGGCGCAGGCGCTGAACGGGCCGGTCAATCAGGCCATCGTGGATACCGCGCGCTTCCTGAAAGAGCAGGGCAAAGTGCCTGCGGCGGGAACCGATTATCGTCAGTACGTGACTGACCGCTTTGTGAAGTAAAGGAGGCGGCGATGCTGCAAATCTCGCATCTTTCCGCCGACTACGGCGGTAAACCGGCGCTGGCGGATATCAACCTGACGCTGGAGAGTGGGGAGCTGTTGGTGGTGCTGGGGCCCTCGGGCTGCGGTAAAACTACCCTGCTGAACCTGATTGCCGGATTCGTGCCCTATCAGCACGGCAGCATCACTCTCGAAGGTCAGCGGGTGACCGGGCCGGGCGCAGAGCGCGGCGTGGTCTTCCAGAACGAAGGTCTGCTGCCGTGGCGCAATGTGCAGAATAACGTGGCGCTGGGTCTGCAGCTGGCGGGCGTGGATAAAGCGCAGCGCCGGCAAGCGGCGGCGCAGATGCTGAAGAAGGTGGGTCTCGAAGGGGCGGAAAAACGCTTTATCTGGCAGCTGTCCGGCGGTCAACGCCAGCGGGTGGGCATCGCCCGGGCGCTGGCGGCGAATCCGCAGCTGTTGCTGCTGGATGAGCCCTTCGGCGCGCTTGACGCTTTTACCCGCGAGCAGATGCAGACATTGCTGCTGAAACTGTGGCATGAGACCGGCAAACAGGTGCTGCTGATCACTCATGACATTGAAGAGGCCATCTTTATGGCCACCGAGCTGGTGCTGCTGTCGCCGGGGCCGGGACGGGTGGTGGAGCGGCTGCCGCTTGATTTCAGCCGTCGCTTTGTCGCGGGCGAATCCTGCCGCAGCATCAAATCCGACCCGCGGTTTATTGAACAGCGGGAATACATTTTGAGCCGGGTGTTTGACCAACGGGAGGCTTTCTCATGAGCGTGGTACTGAACGACAAACCGCGTCAGACGACGCTGAAATGGCGCTGGCCGCTCTCCCGTCAGCTTACCCTCAGCGTGGCGACCCTGGCGGTGCTGCTGGCCGTCTGGTGGGCGGTCGCGGCGCTGCAGCTGATTAGCCCGCTGTTTCTGCCGCCGCCAGGACAGGTGTTGCAGAAGCTTATCACCATCGCCGGGCCGCAGGGCTTTATGGATGCGACGCTCTGGCAGCACCTGGCGGCGAGCCTGACGCGGATCGTTATCGCGCTGCTGGCGGCGGTGCTGATCGGCGTACCGGTGGGGATCGCCATGGGGCTCAACTCAACGGTGCGCGGGATCCTCGATCCGCTGATCGAGCTTTATCGTCCGGTGCCGCCGCTGGCCTACTTACCGCTGATGGTGATCTGGTTTGGCATTGGTGAAACGTCAAAGATCCTGCTGATCTACCTGGCGATTTTCGCCCCGGTAGCGATGTCGGCGCTGGCGGGGGTGAAAAGCGCGCAGCAGGTGCGGATTCGCGCCGCCCGTTCGCTGGGCGCCAGCCGGGCGCAGGTGCTGTGGCTGGTGATCCTGCCCGGCGCGCTGCCGGAGATCCTCACCGGGCTGCGCATTGGTCTCGGGGTGGGCTGGTCAACGCTGGTGGCCGCTGAGCTGATCGCCGCCACCCGTGGGTTAGGGTTTATGGTGCAGTCCGCCGGCGAGTTTCTCGCCACCGATGTGGTGCTGGCGGGGATCGCAGTCATTGCCATTATCGCCTTTTTACTGGAACTGGGGCTGCGCGCGCTGCAGCGCCGCCTGACGCCCTGGCATGGAGAAGTACAATGAGTGAACGTCTGAGCATTACCCCGCTGGGGCCGTATATTGGCGCGCTGGTGACCGGGGCGGATTTAACCCGTCCGCTGAGCGACAACCAGTTTGAGCAGCTGTATCACGCGGTGCTGCGTCATCAGGTGGTATTCCTGCGCGAACAGAATATCACCCCGGCGCAACAGCGCGACCTGGCGCTGCGGTTTGGCGACCTGCATATTCATCCGGTCTACCCTCACGCCCCTGGCGTGGAAGAGATTATCGTCCTCGATACCCACAACGATAATCCGCCGGATAATGACAACTGGCATACCGATGTCACCTTTATCGACACGCCGCCCGCCGGCGCCATTCTGGCGGCGAAAGAGCTGCCGGCGACCGGCGGGGATACTCTGTGGACCAGCGGCATTGCCGCCTGGGAAGCGCTGTCAGAACCCTTCCGGCAGCTGCTGAGCGGCCTGCATGCGGAACACGATTTCCGTAAATCGTTCCAGGAGTATAAGTACAACCACACGGAAGCCGAGCATCGGCGCTGGCAGGAGGCGGTGGCGAAGCATCCGCCCCTGCTGCACCCGGTGGTGCGTACCCACCCGGTGACCGGCAAGCAGGCGCTGTTCGTTAATGAAGGCTTTACCACGCGGATTGTCGACGTGACCGAGAAAGAGAGCGCGGCGCTGCTGAGCTTCCTGTTTGCCCATATCACCAAACCGGAGTTTCAGGTGCGCTGGCGCTGGCAGCCGAACGATGTCGCTATCTGGGATAACCGGGTGACGCAGCATTACGCCAACGCCGACTATCTGCCGCAGCGGCGGATCATGCACCGGGCGACGATCCTCGGCGATAAGCCGTATTACCGGGCGGGGTAAGGCTTGTAGCCGGTTAAGGCATCAGCCGCGAGCCGCGGAGAAAAGCGGATGCTGCATTGCCCGTAGCTTCCCGGAGGCGGCGCCTGACGCGCCTTTTCCGGGCTACCGATCCGTCGGAAACGGTGAACCGTAGCCCGGCTAAGGCGCAACGCGCCGCAAGCCGGGAAAAAGCTTTTATGCCGATTTTTGCGCACCCAGATGCGCGCCAATATAGCGCTGATAGCGGTTCGCTTTCAGATAGGTCAAATCCACCAGCACCAGACCATCCACGCAGTTATTGAAATCCGGATCGCTGCCGAAATCGATAAACTGCACGCCGCCCGGCTCGCACACTTCCGAGTACTGCTTATACAGCGGCGGGATCGCGCAGCGGAGGTTGCCGAGCAGGGACTTCAGCCGGGCCAGGTCGTCGTTGTAATCCTCCCCGCCAAACTGCGCCAGCACGTCGGGCAGCGAGGCCGGATAAGGGCGACGGGACTCCGCCAGCGGGTGCGTCGCCGGGAACCACAGCCGGTAGAACGCCACCAGCAGATCGCGAGCGGCGGGCGGCAGCCCACCAGAAATCGATACCGGGCCAAACAGATAGCGATAGTGCGGGTAGCGCGCCAGATAAGCGCCGATGCCGGACCACAGGTAGTCCAGCCCGCGTCTACCCCAGTAGCGCGGTTGGATAAAGCTGCGCCCCAGCTCAATGCCGTGCTGCAGGATGTCGTCCATTCGCCCGTCGTAGTGGAACAGACTGGAGCTGTAGATCCCCTCCAGGCCGCGCTTTGCCAGCTGTATGGCCGTCGGCATAAAGCGGTAAGCGCCGACGATCTCGAGGTCTTCTTCATCCCACAGGATCAGATGCAAATAGTCGTCATCATACCCGTCGATATCCCGCCGTTTGCCGCTGCCTTCGCCAACCGCGCGGAAGGCGATTTCCCGCAGGCGTCCCAGCTCGCGCAGCAGCGGCGCCTCCTCCTGACCGTTGCGCTGCCAGAGGTAAATCACTTTGCCATCGGCGGTGCGGCCCAGGCATTCGGCCTTGTGCAGTTCGCGTTTGAGCCGCGCCCGATCTTCCGGGCGGGCGATGGCGCTTTCAGTTTTGAACTGCCCGGGCAGCCCTTTGCGCAGCTGTTCAAGGTGCTGATAGCAGCGGCCGGTAAGTTCGCGAGCGCTGGACTGGGCATCGAACCAGCTCGACCAGGGGATCTGCTGGCCGATACGCACCGGCAAGCTGCTGTTGCGCCGGCGAAACATCTGCTGCATCAGCAGGAGCAGCGGCAGGTTGTCGGAGACCAGGGTGCTGGCGTAAAACAGGGCGCTGTTGTGGGCATGAATCCACGCCGGCAGCAGCGGGGCGCGATATTTCGCCGCCAGCTTAATAAAGCCCGAGTGCCATTTTTTATCGCGAATGCCGCGACGGGTAAGGCGAGAGACTTCCCCCGCCGGGAAGAAAATCAGTACCCCACCGGCCTGTAGCTGCTGGTCCATCTGCTGCAGCGCCGTTTTAGCGGTGCGGCCATGAATATTATCTACCGGGATAAACAGCGAGCTCAGGGGCTCAAGGTGGGTGAGCATGCGGTTGGTGACCACTTTGACGTCGCGTCGCACGCGGGATACCGCATACAGGAGCGCCAGGCCGTCGAGGGTGCCGGTGGGGTGGTTGGCGATAATGACCAGCGGGCCATATTCGGGGATTTGTTCGAGATCGTGCGCCGGGATGGCGCAGCGGATATTGAGGTATTCCAGCACCTGTTCGACCGTATCAAGCCCCTTCAGGTGGCGGTGACGGTCGGCAAATTGTTGAAACTCTTCCTCATAAAATAGCTTTTTTAACAGTTTCTTTTGCCAGGGTGCGGGCCTCGCCTGAGGCCACAGGTCATCGAGTACGTTGTCGAGACTAAACATAGTGGCTCCTCCTCCGTCCTGCCCAGACAGTAGAAGGTAGAGATGTCGTTCAGATTACAGTTGGGTGAAGATTCGGTCGCAGCAAGCGAGGTTTCCCGGATAGCGGCTAACGCCTCATCCGGGCTACGGTTGGCGCCGATTTGTAGCCCCGGTAAGCGTCAGCGCCACCGGGGAGAGGCTATCGGCGTTCACCGCAGCTAAGATCAAAGCTATCGCCAGCCCAATTTGGGGGATATAGCCCGCGCTGGACATCGCGATGAAAGGTTGAAAATGGCCAATCGATCACTCGGGTGACCCAGCCATGCTTAAGTGGATTGATATGGATGTAATCAACGTGTCGGCGGTAATCATCTTCATCGCGTATGGCATGCTCCCAAAAGCGAGGTTGCCAGAGGGGGTGTCGTTTTAACGTTCTGGTAAAACAGCCTTTGATATCTCTCCAGCGTGAAGAAAAATCGTCATCATTATGAGGTAGTGTCCAGATGCAATGCAGATGTTCAGGCAACACCACCCAGGCATCAATAATAAAGGCGCGATGTTGTTTAACTACGGCGACAGAGTAGCGCAATAATTCTATGTTTTCAGTTAGGTGCATGCTTCTACGGTCTTTAAGGTTAACGGTGAAGAACCAGGTTCCCCCTTTAATGTAATAACGTCGATAAGCCACCACAGGATCTCCTGGAATTCGGTATTTATGATGTGGTTTAACACGTTAGAAGGCGAAATCCGGTACGCCAAGAAGAACGCGCAGAAGATGGAAAGCGGCGTGCAAAATTTTAGCTACAGATATTGTTTAGCGCCTGTCCCCGGATAGCGGCGCAAGCGCCTTATCCGGGCTACGGTGTGGTGGTCGCGATAAATACAGCGCACCGGAGATGAGGTTTGGTAGCCCCGGTAAGCGTCAGCGCCACCGGGGAGAGGGAGGCTTAACGGAGGATGTTTTTCTCGGCCAGGTCGAGGGCGAAATAGCTGAAGATCAGATCGGCGCCCGCGCGTTTGATAGCGCCGAGGCTTTCCAGAACCACTTTCTCTTCATCGATAGCGCCCGCCTGGGCGGCGAATTTGATCATCGCGTACTCCCCGCTGACCTGGTACGCGCCGAGCGGCAGATCGCTGCGCTCGCGGATATCGCGCAGAATATCCAGGTAGGCGCCCGCCGGTTTCACCATCAGGCAGTCGGCGCCCTGGGCTTCATCGAGCAGCGACTCGCGAATGGCTTCCCGGCGGTTCATCGGGCTCATCTGATAGGTTTTACGATCGCCCTTCAGCGCGGTACCGGCCGCTTCGCGGAACGGGCCGTAGAAGGAAGAGGCGAACTTGGTCGAATAGGACATGATCGCCGTATTGGTGAAGCCGGCGGCGTCCAGCGAGCGGCGAATCGCCTGCACCTGACCATCCATCGCGGCGGAAGGGGCGATGAAATCCGCGCCGGCGGCGGCAGCGACAACGGCCTGTTTGCCGAGGTTTTCCAGGGTCGCGTCGTTATCCACCCCGTGGTCGCACAGCACGCCACAGTGGCCGTGGGAGGTGTATTCGCAGAAGCAGGTATCGGACATGACGATCATCTCCGGCACCGTGGACTTACAGATCCGCGACATACGCGCCACCAGACCATTTTCATTCCAGGTATCGCTGCCGGTGGCATCGGTGTGATGAGAAATACCAAAGGTCATCACCGAGCGAATGCCGGCATTGGCGATGCGTTCGATCTCGCGCGCCAGATATTTTTCCGGAATGCGCATCACCCCGGGCATCGCCTCGATCGCTTTGTAATCATCAATTTCTTCTTCAACAAAGATCGGCAACACCAGGTCGTTCAAACTCAGTGTTGTCTCTTCAAACAGGGCGCGCAGCGCAGCGGATTGACGCAGGCGGCGGGGGCGAGTGATTAAATCTGTCATGGTTTGCCTGATTTTGTGAAATGAAAGAGGGTAGTGTAACTGAAATGGCATCAGGATGTTTCGCCAAAACGATCGTTATGTCGCATCGGCGAAACCTCCCCCGGGCTTACTGACTGGCCGTCTGCATGTTGGGCTGCATGCCGCTCAGCTCGCTGACCAGATCGTTGATGCCATCGCTCATATTGTTGAAACGGGTTAACGGCGAGCGGGTCACCACCACAAAAGCGCCGACGTTAGCCTGCGGATTCATCGCCATATAGGTGATAAACCCGCCGCCGCCGCCGGTTTTCTGAATAATCCCCGGATGGCCATTCTTCGGCTTCATATACACCCAGCCAAGCCCCAGCGCGTCGGCGCGGCCAGGCACGTCCATACCGATCACCCGAGTCAGCTGGTTACGCTGATAAATCAGCGTCTGCATCCGGTCGGCCTGCTGGCTGCGGGTATAGAAATCGGATGACAGGAACTGCTGCATCCAGCGCATCATATCCCCCGGCGTCGAGTAGACGCCGCCGCTGCCGATCGCCGCCAGAGTGTTGTTACACGGGCTGGCGCCTTTCTCCGGGATCATCAGCCGCTGGCACTGATCCGGCGATGGGGTAAAAGTAGTGTCCTTCATCCCCAGCGGCCGGGTGATCTGCTCTTCAAACAGCTGCGGATAAGGTTTGCCGGCGGCGGTGGAGAGCGCGTCCGCCAGTAAATCGAAGGCCAGATTGGAGTAGGCTGCCTGTGAGCCCGGCGCGGTCTTCAGGGTGGCGGTTGAGAGCCAGTTCCAGCGCTGCTGGCGGGTTGGCCAGACAAACACCGGACGATGAGCGGCGCCGCCAGGCTGCTCGCGCGGCAGGGCGCTGGTATGGGTCGCGAGATTCACCAGAGTGATTGGTTTTCCCTGCCAGTCAGGCACTCGGGCGCCCGGCGGAGCGTATTTGCTCAGCGGATCGTTGAGTTTCACCACCCCCTGGTCGAGCAGCTTCACCAGCATCTCGCTGGTCATCAGTTTGCTGAGGGAGGCGATACGGATCACCGAGTCGAGCTGCGGGTGTTGATTATTCCCCGGGCGGGTTTCGCCAAAGCTGCGAAACACACGCTGATTGCCATCGATCACCACCAGCGCCATGCCGGTGGCGCCGCTGCCGTAGTAGATATGATTGGCGTAACGATCGACCACATCCGAGGCGAAAACCGGGTCAACGGTAGGCTGTGCGGCCTGCGCCGAGGTCCACGACGCCGCGCACAGCGCAGCAAAAATGAGCAAACTACGTTTCAACGGAGATCATCCATTAAATAAATAAAAAAGAAGAGGGTATTTATACTACGAAGTGGCGCAGAACAAAGCGGGATTCACGACATTCCTGCAGGAAAAAGGTAACGGTGCGTAAAAAAGACTTTTTTACGCTTTCGGATACCGGCTTTTTTCGCCGGCGCGTATGATGACCGTTTGGCTGAAGGTTTGCGGGAGAAAACAATGGCGGCTCAACGGGTAGTGATGGTCGTGGATATGCAAAACGGCGTGTTCGCCACGCCGCGTCTGGCGCGCGAGCGCTGCGTCGCGCAAATTAATCGTCTGGTGCGCGCGGCGGATAAAGTGATTTTTATTCAGCATGATGAGGCCGGCGGCCTCGAAGCCGGCAGCGAAGGCTTCGCCCTGCTCCCTGAGCTGGAACAGCCGGCCGGCGCGCTGTATGTCACCAAAACCGCCTGCGACGCCTTCTACCACACCTCGCTGGAGCAGGTGCTGCGGGAACACGACATTCAGCAGTTCGTCATCTGCGGTTGCGCCACCGACTACTGCCTCGACACCACCATTAAAAACGGCGCCAGCCGCGGGTACGGCATTGTTATCGCGGAAGATGCCCACACCACCGCCAACCGCCCCGCCGCGCAGGCCGCGACGCTGATCGCCCACTACAATGAGGTGTGGCGTACGCTGACCGTTCCTGGCAATCCTTTACAGGTGAAACCCACAGAAACAATTCTGCACGCCTGGCAGCAGAACTAAGCTGTTGATATCCGGTCTTATCATCCGTCTTCCCCGCGAGAGCGCTTTCACGCGGCGGCCGACGTATGCGTCGTATACAGCAATAGCAGAACGATAAGAAGTTAGCAGGAGACAATGATGTTTAAATCTTTTTTCCCCAAACCGGGGCCGTTTTTTATTTCTGCCTTTATCTGGTCGCTGCTGGCGGTGATCTTTTGGCAGGCGGGCGGCGGCGACTGGCTGCTGCGGGTCACCGGGGCATCGAAGGATGTGGCGATCAGCGCGGCGCGCTTCTGGTCGCTCAACTATCTGGTGTTCTACGCTTACTATCTGTTTTGCGTCGGCGTGTTTGCGCTGTTCTGGTTTGTCTACTGCCCGCATCGCTGGCAGTACTGGTCGATTCTCGGCACGTCGCTCATCATCTTCGTCACCTGGTTTCTGGTGGAAGTGGGGGTGGCGATCAACGCCTGGTATGCGCCGTTCTATGATCTGATCCAGAGCGCGCTGGCCACCCCGCATAAGGTCAGTATCAACCAGTTTTATCATGAGATCGGCATCTTTCTCGGCATCGCGCTCATCGCGGTGATCATCGGCGTGATGAACAACTTTTTCGTCAGCCACTACGTCTTCCGCTGGCGCACGGCGATGAACGAACACTACATGGCCCACTGGCAGCATCTGCGCCATATCGAAGGCGCCGCGCAGCGTGTGCAGGAAGATACCATGCGCTTTGCCTCCACCCTGGAAGATATGGGCGTGAGCTTTATCAACGCGGTGATGACCCTGATTGCCTTCCTGCCGGTGCTGGTGACGCTCTCCGAACACGTTCCCGACCTGCCCATCGTCGGTCACTTGCCGTATGGCCTGGTGATTGCCGCGATCGTCTGGTCGCTGATGGGGACCGGCCTGCTGGCGGTGGTGGGGATTAAGCTGCCGGGTCTGGAGTTTAAAAACCAGCGCGTGGAAGCGGCCTATCGTAAAGAGCTGGTCTACGGCGAGGACGATGAAACCCGCGCCACGCCGCCGACGGTGCGCGAGCTGTTCAGCGCGGTGCGTCGCAACTATTTCCGTCTCTATTTTCACTATATGTACTTCAATATTGCCCGCATTCTCTATCTGCAGGTGGATAACGTTTTCGGCCTTTTCCTGCTGTTTCCGTCGATCGTTGCCGGTACGATTACCCTTGGGCTGATGACGCAAATTACCAACGTTTTCGGCCAGGTGCGCGGTTCGTTCCAGTACCTGATCAGCTCGTGGACGACGCTGGTGGAACTGATGTCCATCTACAAACGTCTGCGCAGCTTTGAGCGCGAACTGGACGGCAAGCCGCTGCAGGAAGCGATCCCGACATTACGTTAATCAAGACAAGGAAGCAGGATGGCCGCACGTTTATCGCGCATTATACCCGGTTCATTGACGCTGCTGGCGGCCGTGGTGCTCAGCGCCTGTACCAGCCAGCAGGCGCCGGTGCTGAAAGAGGGTGAGAAGCCCGTTGACGTGGCGTCGGTGGTGCGGCAGAAAATGCCCGCCAGCGTCAAGGATCGGGAGGCCTGGGCGCAAGCCATCGCCACCGCCTTTGACAGCCAGAAGCTGGCGCCGACGGAAGAGAACGTCTGCTCGGTGCTGGCGGTCGCGCAGCAGGAGTCCAATTATCAGTCCGATCCGGTGGTGCCGGGGCTGAATAAAATCGCCTGGCAGGAGATCGACCGCCGGGCGGAAAAAATGCACATTCCGCTGTTTCTGGTCCATACCGCGCTGAAGATCACCTCGCCAAACGGCAAAAGCTACAGCGACCGTCTGGACAACGTGAAGACGGAAAAGCAGCTGAGCGCTATTTTTGATGACTTTATCGGGATGGTGCCGATGGGGCAGAAGCTGTTCGGCTCCCTGAACCCGGTGCACACCGGCGGCCCAATGCAGGTCAGCATCGCCTTTGCTGAGCAGCATACCTCCGGCTACCCGTGGAAAATGAACGGTACGGTGCGCCAGGAGGTCTTCAGCCTGCGCGGCGGCCTGTGGTTTGGTACCTATCATCTGCTGAACTACCCGGCCAGCTACAGCGTGCCGTTGTACCGTTTTGCCGACTTTAACGCCGGCTGGTATGCCAGCCGTAACGCCGCCTTCCAGAACGCGGTGGTGAAAGCCAGCGGGGTGAAACTGGCGCTCGACGGCGACCTTATCCGCTATGACAGCGATGAGCCGGGCAGCACCGAGCTGGCGGTACGTCGCCTGGCGGGCCAGCTGGGGATGAGCGACAGCGAGATCCACAGCCAGCTGAAAAAGGGCGACAGCCTGGCGTTTGAGAAGACCGACCTCTATCAACAGGTTTTCCGTCTCGCTGATAAAAAAGCGGGCAAAACCCTGCCGCGGGAGATGTTGCCGGGGATCCAGCTTGAGAGTCCGAAAATCACCCGTAATCTGACGACGGCGTGGTTTGCGAAACGGGTCGATGAGCGGCGGGCAAGCTGTATGGCGCGGCGTTAACGGCGCCGACGCCAGCGTACAATGATCGCCAGCAGCCCGATGAACGCGCAGCCGACCAGGAAAGGGATCAGGCCAAAGAGGGTGCCAACGGCGAGACTGATGTCGACCTGCGGACGGCTGGCGTCCTGGGCCTGCATCAGGCGCTCAAACACCCCCGGGGCGTGGATCAGCATGCTGAGCATCTGCGCGCCGGCCCAGCAGCAGATCAGCACGAACAGCCCGTAGGCGACATGGCTGCCGGTCAGCGCCCCTCTTTTTTTATTTCCCAAAAGCGATTTTGAAAAACTGAATTCAGCCATAGGCCCTCCCACCTCTGTACTGCTGGTTTTTTCTCCAGCTCTATGGCAGGTATTCTGGCAGTGCGACGCCGTCGCCAGTATCAGATTGCTGGTAATTGCCCTCCAGGAATAATCCTGTTTTCGCCGTTGTGTTAACCGCGCCACAGGAAGGGAAAAGGGAGACCGGCGTCGCAATCCAGCAACATTCTCCATATCGCTACAGACCGCCGCGGGCGGCTATGCGAAGATGCGTTTTTTGCTGTTGGAGGCCGCATGAAGCTCACTGATAAAATTCGCCGCGACTGGCACTACTACGCGGTGGCGCTGGGGTTAATTTTTATTCTTAATGGCGTGGTGGGGCTGCTGGGGTTTGAGACGCAGGGCTGGCAATCCTACGCCGTCGGTCTGGTCACCTGGGTGATAAGCTTCTGGATTGCGGGCTTTGTGATCCGCCGCCGCCCGGCAGAAGAGGCCTGAGGCCGCCGCTGCCAGGCGGGGTAAAACGCGTTTTAGTTCATGGAGGTTTTCAGCGCCCGGTCCGCGGCATGGCGCTCCAGCGCCAGCTCAATCAGGCGGGTGATCAGACTGGTGTAATCGAGGCCGCTGGCCTGCCACAGCTTCGGATACATACTGATATTGGTGAAGCCCGGCAGGGTGTTGATCTCGTTGATCACCACCTCGTTGTCGGCGGTGAGGAAGACGTCGACGCGGGCCATGCCGCTGCAGCCCAGGGTCTGGTAGGCCTGCACCGCGATAGCGCGGATCTTGTCGTTGATCTCCGGGGCGATAGCGGCCGGGACCACCACCTGCGCGCCCTGGTCGTCGATATACTTGGTGTCGTAAGCGTAAAACTCGCTGTTGAGGACAATTTCACCGCAGGTGCTGGCCTGCGGATGGTCGTTACCCAGCACCGCACACTCAATTTCCCGCCCTTTAATGCCTTGCTCCACCACCACTTTATGGTCAAATTCAAAGGCCAGGGCCACCGCCTGATGGTACTGCTCTTCGTTTTTAACTTTGCTGACGCCAACCGACGATCCCTGGTTGGCCGGCTTAACGAACAGCGGCAGGCCCAGCTTCGCTTCGACATCGGCAAAGCTGAACTGCGCGCGGTTGGCGCGGGTCAGGGTGATAAACGGTGCGACGGCGAGACCGGCGTCGCGCAGCAGGCGTTTGGTCACATCTTTGTCCATACAGGCCGCAGAGCCCAGCACATCGGATCCGACGAAAGGCAGATTGGCCATGCGCAGCATCCCCTGCAGGGAACCGTCTTCGCCCAGCGTGCCGTGGACGATGGGGAAAATTACATCGATGGCCGCCAGCGGCTGACCGCTTTCGGCGTTAATCAGTTGCTGCGCCTCGCGGCCCGGGATCTGCGCCAGGGTCACCGTTGAAGGGCGCAGGGCGATGCGGGCAGGATCCTGAGCGTTGAGCAGGTAGTTGCCGGCGTCGTTGATGTGCCATAGCCCCTGTTTATCAATCCCCAACAGAACCACATCGAAGCGTGATTTATCAATCGCTTCCACGATATTCTTCGCTGACTGCAGCGACACTTCATGCTCTGCCGACTTACCGCCAAAAACGATCCCAACCCTCATCTTTGCCATTTCAACTTCCATCCAGATTACATCAAAGGGCATAACATACCATGTGAAACCGCCGCCTGCCTGCCATAATATTTACCTGATCAATTGACGGGAGCGGGCGTGAGAGGAAAGACGCTGCTGGTGCTGGCCGGGCTGCTCGGCGCGGGCCTTGTGGGATATCGTTATCTGCCGCCACACCTGAATCCGCTGGCGCCGATGGCCCTTGACGATCCCCCGGGCTGGCTGACGTCGTTCAAGCTGCGCAGCCTGACGGCCGACCAGTGCGCCTCCCTGCTGGCGGAGGCCAACCGCCGGCGGCTCATCGCCAGCCAGCCGGTGGCCGACAGCGAGGGCGCCTGCCCGCTGCGTAACGTGGTGCGGGTGGCTAATTTTGGCTCGGTGCAGTTGAGCAGTAGTTTCCTCGCCAGCTGCCCGCTGGCGCTCAGCAGCGCGCTGTACGTCGAGCAACAGGCGAAGCCGCTAACCCGTCAGCTGATGGCCAGCGATCTGCGCCAGATCGATCATCTCGGCAGCTTCGCCTGCCGCAATATCTACCATCGGGAACAGGCGCGGCGTAGTGAACACGCGACGGCGGATGCCCTTGATGTTAGCGGCTTCCGCCTGACGGACGGCAGACGCATCAGCGTCCTGCAGGGCTGGCGCAGAGCTCGCTCTCACCCCTGGCTGGCGGCGCTGTTAAGCAACAGCTGCCCTTACTTCGGCAACGCGCTGGGGCCGGAGTACAACGCGGCGCACGCCAACCATTTTCACTTTGGAATGCGCGGGCAGGGCTTCTGCTTTTGAGCATAAAGCCCTGTGAGCAGCCTGAATGACCAGAAAATGCTTCGTCAGCCTCTCATGCGCAGTCATAAAACACCAAACTCACCGCCAGCGCATCTATGGTAGTACACCAGTGCAATGAAATTGCTAAGCTAGGTAATAATTGGCAAATCATTAATGTATACGCGTAGTTATGGAATCCTGGAAGGTTAATCTTATCTCCGTCTGGTTTGGTTGCTTTTTTACCGGCCTGGCGATCAGTCAAATTCTCCCCTTTTTACCGCTCTACGTCTCCCAGCTGGGCGTCACCTCGCATGAAGCGCTGTCGATGTGGTCGGGGCTGACCTTCAGCGTCACCTTCCTGGTCTCGGCGATCGTCTCGCCGATGTGGGGGAGCCTGGCGGACCGCAAAGGCCGCAAGCTGATGCTGCTGCGCGCCTCGCTGGGAATGGCGATTGCCATTTTACTGCAGGCCTTCGCCACCAACGTCTGGCAGCTGTTTATCCTGCGGGCGATCATGGGCTTAACCTCCGGTTATATCCCTAACGCCATGGCGCTGGTGGCCTCCCAGGTGCCGCGCGAGCGCAGCGGCTGGGCGCTGAGCACCCTGTCGACGGCGCAAATCAGCGGCGTGATCGGCGGGCCGCTGCTGGGCGGCTTCCTGGCGGACCACGTCGGGCTGCGAATGGTCTTTTTTATTACGGCGATCCTGCTGACCATCAGTTTTCTGGTGACCCTGTTTCTGATTAAAGAGGGCGTTCGCCCGCAGGTCAGCAAAAGCGATCGTCTCACCGGGAAACAGGTCTTTGCCTCCTTGCCCTATCCGGGGCTGGTAATCAGCCTCTTTTTCACCACTCTGGTGATCCAGTTGTGCAACGGCTCAATCGGCCCGATTCTGGCGCTGTTTATCAAGTCGATGGCGCCGGACAGCAACAATATCGCTTTTCTGGCCGGGATGATCGCCGCGGTGCCCGGGGTGTCGGCGCTGATCTCTGCGCCACGGCTGGGTAAGCTTGGCGACCGCATCGGCACCTCACGGATCCTGCTGGCGACGCTCTGCTGCGCGGTGGTGATGTTCTTCGCCATGTCCTTTGTCACCACCCCGCTGCAATTAGGTACGCTGCGTTTTCTGCTCGGCTTTGCCGATGGCGCGATGCTTCCGGCGGTGCAGACCCTGCTGCTGAAATACAGCAGCGACAGCGTCACCGGGCGCATCTTTGGCTATAACCAGTCGTTTATGTATCTTGGCAACGTCGCCGGGCCGCTAATTGGCGCTTCCGTATCAGCGATGGCCGGCTTCCGCTGGGTGTTTATTGCTACCGCCATTATCGTTTTCATTAACCTCTGGCAACTGGCATGGATGCTGCGCCGTACCCGCCGGGCGAATGCCTGAACCTCTGCTGACGGTATTTAACGCAATACCGTCAGCGTTATTCAACGTCGGTCGATTTACCATTACTTTTTGTTATCGCCATTGCGTGAGCGCTATTCCATTTTATTATTTCCGACATCATTTAGTTATAAACAGCCCCGGTTGTGATTAAACAATACTATTTATAGTGGTATTTTGTTGTGGTAAAACGTTTCGCTGTATATTGGGTGTTGCGACGATTCTTATTTTAAGTAATTCTGGGGTCCGTCATCAGGTATGACATCTCAATCGAAAAACAGGCCTCGCATAAGGAACTGGTGCTATGAAGAATCTCATTGCTGAGTTACTGGTTAAACTGGCGCAAAAAGAAGAAGAAGCAAAGGAACTGACGGTGCAGGTTGAAGCGCTGGAGATCGTGGTCACCGCATTATTGCGCCATATGGAGCACGATGCCCAGCAGGCATTGATTCAGGATATTGAGCAGGCGATAGACCAGGTGACGCCTTGTCCGCCGGTCAACGACCAGGATGCCATCCTGCTGCAGCAATATCTAAAGAAGCTGTTGCGGCATCCTCGTAGCTAATCTTTGCGACGCGACAAGGATGCCGTCATTTTTCTGTCATCTCCCTTTTATAAAGTCTCCCACGTTTTGTTTTTTTAAGTATTTTTTACATGGAGATGACAAAAGTGAAATTAAGCGCCCTGTTTATTGCCCTGCTGCCTCTGCTGGGCTCGCCGGTTATTCATGCGGAAACCACGACCGCGCCGGTTCTGGAAAATCGCGCTGCCCAGGGAGATATCACCACTCCCGGCGGCGCGCGTCGTTTAACGGGCGATCAAACCGAAGCGCTGCGCGCCTCGATAATCAATAAGCCGGCCAAAAACATTATCTTGCTGATTGGCGATGGGATGGGCGATTCTGAAATTACCGCTGCGCGAAATTATGCGGAAGGGGCGGGCGGTTTCTTTAAAGGCATTGACGCCCTGCCGTTAACCGGGCAGTACACGCACTATTCGCTGGATAAAAAAACCGGTAAACCGGACTACGTCACCGACTCGGCGGCCTCCGCCACCGCCTGGACCACCGGCGTGAAGACCTATAACGGCGCGCTGGGCGTCGATATTCATGAGAACGCGCATCAGACCATCCTCGAACTGGCGAAAGCGGCGGGACTGGCCACCGGCAACGTTTCCACCGCCGAGCTGCAGGACGCTACCCCCGCGGCGCTGGTGGCGCATGTGACATCGCGTAAATGCTACGGCCCTACGGTTACCAGCGAAAAATGCCCCAGCAATGCGCTGGAGAAAGGGGGCAAAGGCTCCATTACCGAACAGCTGCTGAACGCCCGGCCGGATGTCACCCTGGGCGGCGGCGCGAAGACTTTTGCCGAAACGGCGACGGCGGGCGAGTGGCAGGGCAAAACCCTGCGTGAGCAGGCGGAAGCGCGCGGCTACCAGATTGTGACCGACGCGGCCTCTCTTGCCGCCGCGACGGAAGCCAGCCAGGATAAACCGCTGCTGGGACTCTTCGCCGACGGCAATATGCCGGTACGCTGGGAAGGGCCCAAGGCGTCTTATCACGGTAATATCGATAAGCCGCCGGTAACCTGTACCCCAAACCCGAAACGCGACGCCTCGGTGCCGACGCTGGCGCAGATGACGGAGAAAGCGATTGACCTGCTGAGCCGCCACGAGAAAGGCTTCTTCCTGCAGGTGGAAGGTGCCTCCATCGATAAGCAGGATCATGCGGCGAATCCGTGCGGCCAGATCGGCGAAACGGTTGATCTCGACGAGGCGGTGCAGAAGGCGCTGGAATTTGCCAAAAAAGACGGCAATACCCTGGTGATCGTCACCGCCGACCATGCGCACGCCAGCCAGATCATCCCGGCGGATAGCAAAGCCCCGGGCCTGACTCAGGCTCTGAATACTCACGATGGCGCAGTGATGGTCATGAGCTACGGCAACTCAGAGGAAGAGTCGATGGAGCACACCGGCACCCAGCTGCGCATTGCGGCCTACGGTCCGCATGCGGCTAACGTCGTCGGCCTGACCGATCAGACCGACCTCTTCTCAACTATGAAAGCTGCCCTGAGTCTGAAATAAGTCGCTGCCGGTGGCGAAATCGCGTCACCGGCTGGTTTTTTTTCTATCTGCGTCCAGACTTACAACGATCCACTCACAGAAGGATGGTGCGATGAAAATAACCTTACTGATGACCCTACTGTTTGGCTTGATCTTTATCAGCGCGGTTGGCGCGGCAGAAAAAACGCCCACTCCTCAGCAGCAAAGGATGACGGACTGCAATCAGCAAGCGTCAGCCAAAACGCTGAAAGGGGAGGAGCGCAAAACCTTTATGAGTCAGTGCCTCAAAAAAGAGACCACGACCTCGCAAGGAAAGCCCCTCACGCCCCAACAGCAGAAGATGAGCGACTGCAACAAAGCGGCTTCGGCAAAATCACTGAAGGGCGATGAACGCAGTACCTTCATGAGTAGCTGCCTGAAGAAAGCCTGAAAAAAAGGGAGCGCACGCGCTCCCTTGTTCTTTGACCTCTCAGGGCTTGCAGCCCGCCAGCTCAGCTTCAGGAGCGGCTCAGCTTCTCTGATTTTTCCATGCACTGGCTGATGGCTTCGATCACCGCGGAGCGGAAGCCTTTTTCTTCCAGCACGCGCACGGCTTCGATGGTGGTCCCGCCAGGAGAGCAGACCATATCTTTCAGCGCTCCCGGATGCTCACCGCTCTCCAGCACCATTTTGGCAGAGCCCATCACCGCCTGCGCGGCGAATTTGTAGGCCTGGGCGCGCGGCATCCCGCCGAGGACGGCGGCATCGGCCATCGCTTCGATAAACATGAAGACATAGGCCGGCGCGGAGCCGCTCACACCCACCACCGGATGGATCATCGGCTCGGCAATTTGCTCCGCCTGGCCAAAGCAGCGGAAAATGGTCAACACTTCGGCCACATCTTCGCTGCTCACCAGCGCGTTTGGCGTAACGGAGGTCATGCCGGCGTTAACCAGCGACGGGGTATTGGGCATCGCGCGAATAATTTTGCGATCGTGGCCGAGCGCGCGCGCCAGCTGGTCAAGCGTGACGCCGGCGGCGATGGAGACCACCAGCGACTCTTTATTCAGGCTGGAGGCGATATCGCCCAGCACTTTGGTCATGATCCCCGGCTTCACCGCGCCGAAGACGATATCGGCAATTTGCGCCACTTCCTGGGCGCTATCGGCGGCGTTGATGCCGTACTGGTCGCGCAGAGCCGCAACCTTGTCCGGCGACGGGGTGTAGACCCAAATTTGTCCCGGCTGTACCTGGCCGCTGGCGATCAGTCCACCCAGAATGGCCTTACCCATATTGCCGCAGCCGATAAAGCCAATTTTCTTATCCATCACCATTCCCCTCTGCTTTTTTCGTTACGATCTGATTAGCTTATCATCCTGGCGCTTTCATGGGGGAGAAAAGCAGGTAACATTGGCGACACTTATTGCAGGTAACAGGAGCTGGCATGGCCATTTGGGTGGATGCAGACGCGTGTCCGAACGTGATTAAAGAGATATTGTTCCGCGCGGCAGAGCGGACCCAGACGCCGCTGACGCTGGTGGCGAACCAGCCGCTGCGCGTACCGCCGTCGCGTTTCATCCGCACCCTGCGGGTTGAGCAGGGTTTTGACGTGGCGGATAACGAAATCGTCCGTCAGTGCGCGGCGGGGGATTTAGTGATCACCGCCGATATTCCGCTGGCTGCGGAGGTGCTGGCGAAGGGCGGGGCGGCGCTCAATCCGCGCGGAGAGCGCTACAGCGAAGCGACGATCCGCGAGCGGTTGACGATGCGGGATTTTATGGAGACATTACGGGCCAGCGGCGTTCAGACCGGCGGCCCGGATAGTTTATCGCAGCGCGATCGGCAACAGTTTGCCGCCGAGCTGGAGAAGTGGTTGCTGGCGGTTAAACGTCAGCAGGGTTAAACCCAACTGTCGTCATCGCTGCCAATATCATCATCGCCAAAGCCGGCGTCGAAGTCGTCGTTCCAGGTGTTGTCGGCAAGGAACTGATCGTCTCCCTGACGGAACGGATCGTCACCCGCGGCGGTCTCCTGTGCGGCGGGGGCGTCAGCATCAGGCTGCGGCTTCTCTTCGATGATATTCACAATCTCCTGCGGGTGCGAGCCGCTGAACATACTGGTCAGCATATTGCCCAGCACCACCCCGCCCGCTACGCCTGCGGCCGTTTGCAGCGCGCCCGCCATAAAGCCGCCGCCGCGTGCGGCAGCCTGCGGGGCATAGCTCTGCTGCTGCTGTGGGGCATACTGCGGCTGTGAGCTGGCCTGCGGGCGACCGTATTGCTCCGCGCCCGGGATCGGGTCAGAACCGCGTGACGAGCCGCCGCCGCCAAACAGGCCGGAGAGGAAACCGCCGCTGCTGGGCTTCGCCGCCTGCAGCTGGCTGACCTGGCTCTCCAGCGCCTGGATGCGATCGTTGAGCTGTTTAATCGCGGCTTCCTGGATAAGGATGGTTTGCGCCATATAGTAGGGGGCAGCCGGCTGCGCGCTCACGTGTTGGGCAATCCGCTCCTCGGCGCTGGCATCGCGCGATGCACTGTGCGCCTCAGCCTCTTTCAGCCGGGAAAACAGTCCATCAATAAGGCGTTGTTCTTCAGATTGCATGTTACATTCCTCTGTCACACTGTCGAATAGGCATCAGGGTGCGTCTGAAACACGATGTTGTAAATATGTTGCTTCGTAAAGCTATGCATAAATGTGTTACCGTTTACGCCAGCAGTGGATAAAAAATAACGCCAGGCAGAAAAGTAAAGCTGGTTAAACACCAAATGCAATGATAAGTTTACATCAAGAGCCCTTTGCCTCACTGCGGTGATGGGGTGTAAAGAAGTTGTGTAACGTTTTATTTACGAATACGTTGCGGAACAGACAGCGATAATACGTTCTTTCGTTTTCCTTTTTTTGCGACAGACGGAACCAGGGGGTCTTCGGTTATGACACAGCCAATCTTTCTCATCGGGCCACGCGGCTGCGGTAAAACCACCGTCGGCCATGCGCTGGCGCGAGCGCGACATTTTCAGTTCTCCGATACCGATCATCGGCTGCAGGCCCATGAGCAGCGGACGGTGGCGGAGATCGTGCAGGCGGAAGGGTGGGCGCGCTTTCGCGAGCTGGAGACCCTGTCGCTAAAGGCCGTGACCCTGCCGAATACGGTGATCGCCACCGGCGGCGGCATCATCCTCGCGGAATGTAACCGTCAGTTTATGCGGGAGAATGGCGTGGTGATTTATCTTCAGGCGTCGGTGTCGGCGCTGATTGACCGTCTGGAAGCCTACCCGAAAGCCGAACAACGGCCGACGCTCACCGGGAAACCGGTGCGTGAGGAAGTGGGCGAGGTGCTGGCGCAGCGTGAAGCGTTATACCGTGATGCTGCCCATCATATTGTCGATGCTACAGCCTCCCCGGATCGGGTGGTGGAGCAAATTATGACCATGCTGTGCGGCGCGACGGCAGCTCCGGTAAGTTAAGAATTTACTTACATTAAGGCGGCGAGGGGCGCCTATACTTGATAGTTCTGATACCGGAAGAAGGAAGAACTATGCCAAACAGACCCCCATATCCGAGAGAAGCGCGCGTGGTTGCGGTAGAGAAAGGTCCTCAGGGTCAGACGGTGACCTGGTATCAACTCCGCGCGGACTATCCTGAGCCCGATTCGCTAATCAGCGAACATCCTACCGAGCAGGAAGCCGTGGATGCCAAGCGGCGTTATGAAGATCCCGACAAGTCTTAACCCCTGAGCCCGGATTGCCTGTCCTGCGGGCAATATCGGGCGTATCTCACATTTTTTATTTATCAGTCGTACTAATGAATTTCTAACACACGGATTTTTCAGGCACGCCGCCGCTGCCCGGTAATCTTTACATTCAACCGCGGCGTGGAGCTGCTACGCTTCTCGACGGTTGATTTTTACTCACCAAGGGGGCGAATGCTGTGTGTGGTAAGCCTGTGTTGAAGCAGTGGTAGTGAAAAGGTACATGATATGAGTAGTGCAACGATGGCAATTTTGACCATCGGCGTTGTGCCGCTGGCGGGAGTATTACCGCTCCTGACCGAACATATCAGGGAAGAACAGATCGCTCACATCAGCCTGCTGGGCGAGATGACGCGTGACGACGTGATGGCAGAGTACGCCGTGGGTGACGGCGAACAGGGTCTGTTGACCTTGCTCAGCGATAACCAGCTGGTGATGGTGTCGCGACAAAAAATTGAACGTGATGTTCGCAGCGTGATCGCCATGCTGGATCGACAGCATTTTGATGTGATCCTGCTGCTCAGCTCCGAACAGCTGACCGGTTTTACCACCCACCACGCGATCCTCCTCGAGCCGCAGCGGATCATTCCGCCGCTGGTGGCGTCGATCGTCGATGGGCACCAGGTCGGGGTGATCGTGCCGGTGGAAGAGATCATGCCCATGCAGCGACAAAAGTGGCATTCACTGGAGAAGTCACCGTACTACGCGTTGGCCAACCCGTTTACCGGTAGCGACAGTGAGCTGTTAACCGCCGGTAAAGCGCTGCTGGAGCAGGGGGCCGACGTGCTGGTCCTCGACTGTCTCGGTTACTATCAGCATCATCGCGATGTGTTACAAAAAGCCCTTGATGTCCCGGTTTTGCTGTCGAATGTGCTGGTTTCCCGACTGGCGGCAGAACTATTAGTCTAATGTGTTAATTTCACGTGACAGGGGCAAGGAGCGCCCCCTATATTGAGCCTTTCAACGACGATCAGAAGGGCTTGTTTATGCTTCAAAGCAATGAATACTTTGACGGAAAAGTGAAATCCATTGGCTTCACCAGCAGCAGTACCGGTCGCGCCAGCGTTGGCGTGATGGCGGAAGGGGAATACACCTTTGGTACGGCGCAGCCGGAAGAGATGACGGTGGTCAGCGGGGCGCTGAATGTCCTGCTGCCGGGTGAGACTGAGTGGAAAGTTTACGCCGCCGGCGAAGCCTTCAATGTGCCAGGCAACAGCGAATTCCATCTGCAGGTGGCTGAGCCAACCTCCTATCTGTGCCGCTATCTGTAAGTCAGCGTAACGCCCGGCGCTTGCCGCCGGGTTGTATTTTTCTTTCCTGCCAGGCAGGAAAGAAAGCGGCGCTTAGCGCTGCGCTTCGCCGCCGAGCCCTTCCACCAGGCTTTGGATCAGGGCAGCCAGTTCGCCGGTCATTAAGATAAAGTCGGCGTCAAAGCGCTGGGCGAAATCTTCCCGATCGATATCTTCGTTTTGGTCGCGTAATTCATCGCAGAACTTGAGGCGCTTAATTGACGCGTCGTCGCAGATCACAAACTGAATACGCTGCTGCCAGTCCAGCGCCAGCTTGGTGACGACCTTCCCGGCCTCAATGTGCACAGCGATTTCGTCGCTGACCAGATCCTGCTTCTTGGCGCGGATCACGCCGCCATCTTCCAGCATCGCTTTCAGCTCGGCTTCGTCCAGCAGCTGGAAGCCCTGCGCTACGGTGCCGGAGCGGACCCACTCGGTCAGCGTCAGCTCGATCGGATTCTCCAGGGTCAGCGGCACCACCGGCAGCGAGCCGAGGGTTTTACGCAGCAGGGCCAGGGTATCTTCCGCTTTCTTCGCGCTGGCGCAGTCCACCATGATCAGGCCGTTGACGGTGTCGATCCACATCATCGTCTGGCTGAAGCGGCTGAAGGCGCGCGGCAGCAGCGAGTGCAGCACTTCATCTTTCAGGGAATCTTTCTCAGTCTTCTTCAGCTTGCGCCCCTGATCGGCTTCGAGCTTCTGGATCTTCGCCTCCAGCGCCTGCTTGATCACCGGCGACGGCAGGATCTTTTCTTCTTTACGCGCGCAGATAATGATCTGGCCGTTCGCCGTATGCGTCAGCGCGTCGCTGTGCGATCCCATCGGCGATACCCAACCGGTTTTCGCCATATCCTGGCTGCCACAAGGGGTAAATGTCAGCTCGGCCAGCTGTTTTTCCATCTCCTCGGCGCGCAATTCGATATCGCGGCTGAGACGGTAAACCATTAAATTTTTGAACCACAGCATGATAATTTCCACGGCTTTGTCGTTAAATCAGGCGGGCATGATAGCGAATTGTCGCTATGCTTGCATTGTTAATCGGGGTGAGGAGCTGAGCGTGCGTATTGGTATTGATTTAGGTGGTACAAAAACCGAAGTGATAGCCCTGAGCGACCAGGGAGAGCAGTTGTTTCGCCATCGGTTACCCACGCCGCGGGAGGATTACCGGCAAACCATCGAGACTATCGCTACCCTGGTGGCGATGGCCGAGCAGGCGACCGGACAGCGTGGCACCGTGGGGATGGGGATCCCGGGCTCGATTTCGCCCTATACCGGGGTAGTGAAAAACGCCAACTCGACCTGGCTCAACGGCCAGCCCTTTGACAAGGACCTCAGCCTGCGCCTTGACCGCGAAGTTCGGCTGGCTAACGACGCCAACTGTCTGGCGGTGTCGGAAGCGGTGGACGGCGCGGCGGCGGGGGCGCAAACGGTGTTCGCGGTTATTATCGGCACCGGCTGCGGCGCGGGCGTAGCGCTCAACGGGCGGGCGCATATCGGCGGCAACGGTAACGCCGGCGAGTGGGGACATAACCCATTGCCGTGGATGAACGACGATGAGCTGCGCTACCGTGCGGAAGTGCCTTGCTACTGCGGTAAACAGGGGTGTATCGAAACCTTTATCTCCGGCACCGGCTTTGCCACTGACTATCAGCGGCTGAGCGGCAAGGGGTTAAGCGGCAGCGAGATTATGCGCCTGGTGGGTGAAGGTGACGAAAAAGCCGAACTGGCGCTGAGCCGCTATGAACAGCGGCTGGCGAAATCGCTCGCCCACGTGGTGAACATCCTCGATCCGGACGTCATCGTGCTGGGCGGCGGGATGAGCAACGTCGAGCGGCTTTATCAGACGGTGCCGGACCTGGTGAAACAGTGGGTCTTCGGCGGCGAGTGTGAAACGCCGATCCGTAAAGCGATGCACGGCGACTCCAGCGGAGTACGCGGCGCGGCATGGCTGTGGCCGCTGCAGGGGACCTGAACCACTCCCCTCACCCCGGCCCTCTCCTGGAGGGAGAGGGGGAAGGCGGCGTCGGTGGTTGGGGGTGTGGCAGGAACCCCCGGTCTCTTGCGGGGAGAGGGGTAATCGCAACAGCGTACGAAACGGAAAACCAGCGCCGGACGGTTCCCTCTCCCCCCGGAGAGGGTTAGGGTGAGGGAACATCGTAATGACTCAGACCTCACTCCACCGCAAACGCTCTATCCAGCCGACTGTAGCCCAGGCCATTTATCTTCTTCACTTTGATCTGCACCGGAATGCGATCTTTCATCGCCTCCACGTGGCTGATCACCCCGATAATCTTGCCGCTGGCGTTGAGGGCATCCAGCGCGTCCAGCGCCGTGTCCAGCGTTTCGCTGTCGAGGGTGCCGAAGCCCTCATCAAGAAACAGAGAGTCAATCCGCGTCTTATGGCTCACCAGGTCTGACAGCGCCAGGGCCAGCGCCAGGCTGACGAGGAAACTTTCGCCGCCGGAGAGGGTGCGGGTGTCGCGCACGGCGTCGGCCTGCCAGGTATCGACCACCTCCAGCTCCAGCGCTTCGCTGGCTTTGCGCTGCAGCAGATAGCGCCCGTGCAGGCGGTTAAGCTGCTGGTTTGCCAGCCAGACCAGATTATCCAGCGTCAGCCCCTGGGCGAATTTGCGGAACCGATCGCCGGTGCTGGAGCCGATCAGCGAGTTGAGATAGCCCCAGTCATCCGCCAGCTGCGCCGCCTCTGCAATCTGCCGCCCCAGCGCCTGCTGATGCTGACGGCTCTCTGCGTCCTGCCTGAGCTGCTGACGGATCTCGCCCTGGCGGGTGGTGTTGTCCCGCAGCCGCTGGGCCAGGTCGTGCAGCTGAGTTTGCAGGGCGGGGATGTCCGCGTCCGTCCCTTGCGGACGCAGCGCCAGGTGCGCCTGCTGCTGCCGGGTCGCCTGCTCGCAGAGCGCCGTCGCCTGCTGAAGCTGCTGCTCCAGCGTCTGTTTTAACTGCGTCAGCCGCTGGGCGGTCTCGTCGTCCAGCAGCGCGGCGAGGAACGCCTGCCGATCGTTAAAGCGGCTGGCGGCCAGGGCGGCGGTAAATTGCGCCTGCGACTGGTCCAGGCGCGCCTTCTCTTCGGTCTCCAGCTGCTGCTGGGCGACAAGCTGGCTGTGCAACGCCAGGCACTCTTCGTGGATCGCGCGCCAGTTGTCGGGGATCGCCGGTTCCGCTTCAGCTTCAGCCTCTGCTTCGTCGCTGGCTGGCAACGTCTCCAGCAGCGGCTGCAGGGCGGCAATCTGCTCCTGAATGGCGCCATGCCGGGTCTGTTGCGCCTGCCACTGGGAAAATTCGCTTTCGCGAGCGTTCAGCCAGGCGGATTCTGTCCCTTCTTCCGGTAGGGTCAGCGTCAGGGCCTGCAGGGCGCTCTCCAGCCCCTGGCGCGTGGCCGTCAGCTGCTGCAGAGCCTGGCGCTCCAGCGCCTCCTGATCGTTGAGCTGGCTCTGCAGCATCAGGCGCTGGCTGAGCTGGTAGAGCTGTTGCTCGTAGCGCTCCTGCTCCTGGATCCAGTCGTTTATCTCTTGCGCAATATCCCGCGTGACCTGCAGAGAGGCGCAGGTTTCCTGCCATGCTTTAGTGAGCGCTTGCTCTTCCTCAGCGAGCCGCCCGGCCGCTTCGGTCTCACGCTGGAGCTGCTGCGTCAGGGCGTTGACCTGCCCGAGGATCAGCAGACCTTCTTCTTTTAGCGCGGCGACCTCTTTTTCCAGCGCATCGCGGCGGCGCTGATTATCCGTGACTGTTAGCGAGGCGTATTGCTCAATCGCCGGATGTTCACAGGAGCCGCACAGCGGGCAGGGCTTACCCGCCTCAAGCCGGGCGCGGTAATCTTCCAGATCTTTAATCGTTTCTTCCCGCTGGCAGAGCGCTTTCAGGTCGAGATAGTGCTGGTTTTTGTCTTTGTACTGCGCCCGGCGTTGCGCCAGGGTAGCGTTGAGTTTTGCCTGCTCCGCCTGCGCCTGCTGTACGCTTTCGGCGTTCTGGCGCAGACGCTTGCGCAGCAGCTGATGCTGTTCATGCAGGGAGAGCAGCCGCTGGCGCAGCGGTCGCGACTGGGTTTGCTGCGCTATCGCCGCCGCAACGTCATCGGCGCTCAGCGACAGAGGACTGGCTGGCAGCGCGGTCAGCTTCTGGCGCAGCGCGGCCAGGCGGCTGGTCTGGGCCGTCAGCTGCTGTTTATCCCGCGTTAGCTGCGAAAATTGCGCCCGCCAGCCGGCAATCTCCTGGCCCCACAAGCGGAATCGCTCATGGGCCGCCAGCCACTGCGCCAGATCGGTCAGTTCAGCCTGCCGCTGCTGCTGGGCGTGCAGGGCGCTGCGGCGGATGCGCGCGCGCAGCGCCGTGCTGGCAAGTAAGCGAGCATTTACTTCATTGATTCGCTGGCGGGTTTGCTCCAGGCCTGCCGCGTGCTCCTGATGGCGCTCCCACAGGGGGCGCAGCTTGGCGGCGGGCTGGGCCAGCTCAAGCTTCGCCAGCGCCGGCGCGGCGTCGGTCAGCGCCTGGCGGGCCTGCTCCTGGCCGCTGACCGCCTGCTGCTGCTGCTGCGCCAGCTCGTCGCGGCGCGTTAGCCACTGGAGCTGCTGCTGCTGGTTTTGCTGCTGCGCCAGCAGGCCTTTCTCTTCGTCAGTAAGCACCTGCAAACTTTCCTGCAGCGCCTGCTGCTGGGCCTCCGTCAGCAGGACGATGCCCGCCGCCTGGGCTTCGAACTTCTCCAGCGTATGGCGAGCGGTTTTGTGCTGCTCATAGACCATCGCCGAAATCTGACCGTAGATTTCCGTGCCGGTCAGCTCCTCCAGCAGCTCCGCGCGATCGCTCGGCTTCGCGTTCAGGAAGGCGGCAAATTGTCCCTGGGAGAGCAGCATCGAGCGGGTGAAGCGGCCATAGTCGAGGCCGGTGAGCGTCGCGGTTTGCTCCAGCTTATCCGAGACCTTATCGGCGAGGATTTTGCCGTCGGCGCAGCGCGCCAGCTCGACGCGGGGCGCCTGCAGGTTGCCATCCGGCTGGTTACGCGCCCGGTTCTGGCTCCAGAAGGCGCGGTAGGCGATGCCCTTCACTTCAAACTCCACCTCCGCCAGACACTCGGCGGTATCGCGGGTCATCAGGTCGTTTTGCGACTGGGAGACTTTATTCAGGCGCGGCGTCTCATGATAGAGCGCCAGGCAAATGGCGTCGAGCAGGGTGGTTTTCCCGGCGCCGGTGGCGCCGGTAATGGCGAACAGGCCGTTGCTGGCGAACGGCTCGGCGGTAAAGTCTATCTTCCATTCCCCTTTCAGGGAGTTGAGGTTTTTCAGACGCAGACTGAGGATTTTCATGCGTTTTCGTCCTCCGCGGTGAGCGTATGCAGCGTATGGGCGAACAGCTCGTGCAGCCGGGCGCGCTTCTCATTGTCAATCTCGGTCAGCGCCAGCCGGCGCTCGAACACCTCTTCCACCTTCAGTTCGCTGAGGGTCTCCCGCTGGGCGTTGAGCAGTATTTTCTCGCGCTGCTCGCGGCTGCGGCGCACCAGCAATACTTCCACCGGCAGATCCTCCGTCAGCGCCTGAATTTGACGCTGAATATCGTGCAGGTACTCCTCGGTGGTGATTTCGATATCCAGCCACACCGGCGGGTCCTGTTCAACGCCGCGCCACTGCTCCAGCTGGGCGGTGATACCGGCCAGATCGCCTTTGATGATCGCCAGCGGCTGGGTGACGGGCACCTCGAGGGTTTCCACGGCGCTGAGTCGCCCATCGCTAAAGCTCACCAGATGCACCGATTTCGCTTTGCCGGTTTCATCAAAGCTCAGCGGCAGCGGCGAGCCGCTGTAGCGGATGTGCTCGCAGCCGCCGACCACCTGCGCCCGGTGAATATGGCCAAGCGCAATGTAGTCGGCAGGGGGGAAGTGCTGCGCCGGGAAGGCATCCAGCGTGCCGATATAAATGTCGCGAACGGCATCGCTTTTGCTGGCGCCGACGGTGGTCAGATGGCCGCTGGCAATGACGGGCAGCGGGCGATCGCCGCGCAGCGCGCAGGCCTGCTGATACTGTTCCTGATAATAGTCGCTGATGGCGTGCAGCAGCTGCTGCTGTTTTTCCCGACCGGAGTGGCCGGCCTGGCTGATGACCAGCTCGCGCGGGCGTAAAAACGGCACCGGGCAGAAGATAGCCCCAGGGGTGCCGTCGCGCCGCGGCAGCTCAATGGGCGGGCAGCCGGCGTTCGCCACGACGGTGGTGTGTAAAAAGGCGAGGATATCGCGGGATTCATTGAGCATCGCCACCGAATCGTGGTTGCCCGCCAGCACCACCAGGCGACAGCCGGTCTGCTGCAACTGGACGACAAAGCGGTTATACAGTTCGCGAGCGTAGCTCGGCGGCGATCCGGTATCAAAAATATCGCCGGCCACGATGATGGCGTCGACTTCATGCTCCTGCGCGCGGGCCAGCAGCCAGCTCAGGAAGGCGTCATGTTCGGCCGCACGGCTTTTGCTGTAAAAATTCTGGCCCAGGTGCCAGTCGGAGGTGTGAAGGATGCGCATAAATCTTCCCTAGCGAAAAAAGCATGAGCGGCAGTATATCATTTGTCGGAGAGGGGTAAGTCCGCGTCATGCTTCAAAATACCCGATCATCAGACGGTCATTTTTTTCATAAATCTGTCACAAAAGTGACGCATAATGACGCCGCACTTCTATACTGATGGCTAAAAAACACAGGGTAAATAATGGCGAGAAGAATTCTGGTCGTTGAAGATGAAGCTCCAATCCGCGAAATGGTCTGCTTTGTTCTGGAGCAAAATGGCTTTCAGCCTGTCGAAGCGGAAGATTATGACAGCGCGGTGAATCAACTCAATGAACCCTGGCCTGATTTGATTCTCCTTGACTGGATGCTGCCGGGCGGTTCGGGGCTGCAGTTTATTAAGCTGCTCAAGCGCGAGGCGATGACCCGTGATATTCCGGTGGTGATGCTGACCGCGCGC
The DNA here is from genome assembly GCF_046602535.1 of Klebsiella sp. 1SOBk10mer. Lineage (NCBI taxonomy): Bacteria > Pseudomonadati > Pseudomonadota > Gammaproteobacteria > Enterobacterales > Enterobacteriaceae > Klebsiella > Klebsiella sp. 1SOBk10mer. The sequence continues at coordinate 727,787 of NZ_JBKIUP010000002.1, read as the reverse complement.
GGAGAAGAAGAGGATCGCGTTCGCGGCCTGGAGACCGGGGCGGACGACTACATTACCAAGCCTTTCTCACCGAAGGAGCTGGTGGCGAGAATCAAAGCGGTGATGCGCCGTATTTCGCCGATGGCGGTGGAAGAGGTGATTGAAATGCAGGGGCTGAGCCTCGATCCCTCATCGCACCGGGTGATGACCGGCGAAAGTCCGCTGGACATGGGGCCAACGGAATTTAAATTATTGCATTTCTTTATGACCCATCCGGAGCGGGTGTACAGCCGCGAGCAGCTGCTGAACCACGTTTGGGGAACCAACGTCTATGTGGAAGACCGCACGGTGGACGTCCATATTCGTCGCCTGCGCAAAGCGCTGGAACACAGTGGCCATGATCGGATGGTGCAAACGGTTCGCGGCACGGGGTATCGTTTCTCCGCCCGTTTCTGAATTTTGACAGGAGTGTGACCCGTGCTGGAACGGCTGTCATGGAAAAGGCTGGCGCTGGAGCTCTTTTTAGCGTGTATTCCGGCCCTGATTCTGGGGGCGTTTGTGGGTCATTTGCCGTGGTTTTTACTGGCGGCAGTGACCGGTTTGCTGATCTGGCATTTCTGGAATTTGATGCGCCTGTCGTGGTGGCTGTGGGTGGACCGGAGCATGACCCCTCCGCCCGGCCGCGGCAGCTGGGAGCCGCTGCTGTATGGTCTGCACCAGATGCAGATGCGTAATAAAAAGCGTCGACGTGAGCTGGGAAGCCTGATTAAACGCTTCCGCAGTGGAGCGGAATCGTTGCCGGACGCGGTGGTCCTGACCACGGAGGAGGGAGCCATTTTCTGGTGTAATGGCCTGGCGCAGCAGATTTTAAACCTGCGCTGGCCGGACGACAGTGGGCAAAACATTCTTAACCTTCTGCGCTATCCTGAATTCGCCACCTACCTGAAACAGCGTGATTTTTCAAAACCGCTCAATCTGGTGCTGAATAATGCCCGTCATCTGGAAATTCGCGTGATGCCCTACAGCGACAAGCAGTGGCTAATGGTGGCGCGCGACGTGACGCAGATGCATCAACTGGAAGGGGCGCGGCGTAACTTCTTCGCTAACGTCAGCCATGAGCTGCGCACCCCGCTGACGGTGCTGCAGGGCTATCTGGAGATGATGCAGGAGCAGGTGCTGGAAGGGGCGACCCGTGAAAAGGCCCTGCACACCATGCGTGAGCAAACCCAGCGTATGGAGGGGCTGGTGAAGCAGCTGCTCACGCTGTCGCGTATTGAAGCCGCGCCGGCGCTGGCGATGAATGACCGCATCGACGTGCCGATGATGCTGCGGGTGGTGGAGCGCGAGGCGCAGACCCTCAGCCAGGATAAGCAGACGCTGTTTTTTACCGTCGATGAGCAGCTCAAGGTGCTGGGCAACGAGGAGCAGCTGCGCAGCGCCATTTCTAACCTGGTTTATAACGCGGTGAACCACACCCCGCCGGGCACTGAAATTCGCGTCAGCTGGCAGCGAACGCCGCAGGGGGCGCTGTTCAGCGTCGAAGATAATGGGCCAGGCATTGCCCCGGAGCATATTCCTCGTCTGACCGAGCGTTTCTATCGGGTGGATAAAGCCCGCTCCCGGCAAACGGGGGGCAGCGGCCTGGGGCTGGCGATTGTCAAACACGCGGTTAACCATCATGACAGCCGACTGGAAATAGAGAGTACGGTGGGCAAGGGAACCCGTTTTAGCTTCCTGCTCCCGGAACGATTAATTGCCAGAAACGACACCTGAGCGGCGCACTGTCAGCTTATCTTGCCAATGACCAGCTTCGGCTGGTCATTTTCATTGGCAGTCATTTTCCCCTCGCCTATTTAATGAACGTGCGCTGCTTTTTTGTTCGCATGATAAGCCACGGGTTTTCCATCAATATGGTAAATGATTCTGGTGTGAAAAGGATAACCAGCATAATCATCTGCTTTTGCGATCGTGCCTTGCTTTAAAACGTTATAAGCGTTTAAATTGCGCCTGCGCAGTCGATGACAGACTGCTTTTGCGTGGTAATACCAAAAACAATTCTTTCCCACGCCGCTTCGGGAGCATATCTCGCTGAGTTTACCGGCAATCGCCGCTGTATCGTCCCTGAGAGGGTAGCGCGGTATTTTTCCATTTTTTTACAACACCACATCCACAGGCAGTAATGAATTTATGACCCATCAGTTAAAATCTCGCGACATCATAGCGTTGGGCTTTATGACCTTCGCGTTGTTCGTTGGCGCAGGCAATATTATTTTCCCTCCGATGGTTGGCTTACAGGCGGGCGAGCACGTCTGGACGGCGGCGATCGGCTTCCTGATCACTGCGGTGGGTCTGCCGGTGCTGACGGTGGTGGCGCTGGCGAAAGTCGGCGGCGGCGTTGAAAGCCTGAGCACCCCGATTGGTAAAGTGGCGGGTATCCTGCTGGCGGTGGTGTGTTATCTCGCGGTAGGACCGCTGTTCGCGACCCCGCGCACCGCGACCGTCTCTTTTGAGGTCGGGATTGCGCCGCTGACCGGCGACGGCCCGCTGCCGCTGCTGATCTACAGCGTTATCTACTTCGCGCTGGTGATCCTGGTCTCACTCTATCCGGGCAAACTGCTGGATACGGTGGGAAATTTCCTTGCGCCGTTGAAAATTATCGCCCTGATTGTGCTGGCGGTCGCCGCGGTTGTCTGGCCGGCGGGCCCGATCAGCGACGCGATGGAAGCGTATCGTACCGCGCCATTCTCCAATGGCTTCGTCAACGGCTACCTGACCATGGACACCCTCGGCGCGATGGTGTTCGGGATCGTGATTGTCAATGCCGCACGCTCCCGCGGCGTCAGCGAAGCGCGTTTGTTGACCCGCTACACCGTCTGGGCGGGCCTGATGGCAGGCGTCGGTCTGACCCTGCTGTATCTGGCGCTGTTCCGTCTGGGCTCTGATAGCGCCACCCTCGTGGACCAGTCCGCTAACGGCGCGGCAATCCTCCACGCTTACGTGCAGCATACCTTCGGCGGGGCGGGCAGCTTCCTGCTGGCAGCGCTGATCTTCATCGCCTGCCTGGTGACGGCGGTGGGTCTGACCTGCGCCTGCGCTGAGTTCTTTGCCCAGTATCTGCCGTTCTCCTATCGCACGCTGGTCTTCATCCTCGGCCTGTTCTCGATGGCGGTCTCCAACCTTGGTCTGAGCCACCTGATTCAGGTGTCGATTCCGGTGTTGACCGCTATCTATCCGCCGTGTATCGCACTGGTTGTATTAAGCTTTACCCGCAGTTGGTGGCATAATTCGTCACGTGTTATCGCGCCGGCCATGTTTATCAGTCTGATGTTTGGTATCATTGACGGGATTAAGTCATCGGCGTTTGCCGCTATCCTGCCGGCCTGGACCGCGCGTCTGCCGCTGGCGGAGCAAGGTCTGGCCTGGCTGATGCCGACCGCCGTGATGGCAATCCTCGCGGTGATCTGGGACCGTGCCGCCGGACGTCAGGTGACCTCCAGCGCGCACTAACCGGCGTTGAGGACAAGCGTTTAACCACGGGACTTCGGGTTCCGTGGTTTTTTATTTTTTGTGTTAAACGGCATTGAAAAACCACGATGGAAAGTAGTAACAAGCTTAAGCGCGGGCTAAGCACCCGGCACATCCGCTTTATGGCCCTGGGTTCCGCCATCGGCACCGGGCTTTTTTACGGTTCAGCCGACGCGATTAAAATGGCCGGACCCAGCGTACTGTTGGCCTACATTATCGGCGGCGTCGCGGCATATATCATTATGCGCGCGCTCGGTGAGATGTCGGTGCATAACCCTTCCGCCAGCTCATTCTCTCGCTATGCTCAGGAAAACCTCGGCGGACTGGCGGGCTATATCACCGGCTGGACCTACTGCTTTGAAATCCTGATCGTCGCCATCGCCGACGTCACCGCCTTCGGTATCTACATGGGCGTCTGGTTCCCGACGGTGCCGCACTGGATCTGGGTGCTCAGCGTGGTGCTCATCATCTGCGCCGTCAACCTGATGAGCGTCAAGGTGTTTGGCGAGCTGGAGTTCTGGTTCTCGTTCTTCAAAGTGGCCACCATCATCATTATGATCCTCGCCGGGTTCGGCATCATTATCTGGGGGATCGGCAACGGCGGCCAGCCGACGGGCATTCATAACCTCTGGAGCAACGGCGGCTTCTTCAGCAACGGTTGGCTGGGAATGGTGATGTCGCTGCAGATGGTGATGTTCGCCTACGGTGGTATCGAAATCATCGGCATTACCGCCGGTGAGGCGAAAGATCCGGAGAAATCCATTCCACGCGCTATCAACTCGGTGCCGATGCGCATTCTGGTGTTCTATGTCGGCACGCTGTTTGTCATTATGTCTATCTATCCGTGGAACCAGGTGGGTACCGACGGCAGCCCCTTTGTCCTGACCTTCCAGCATCTGGGCATTACCTTCGCGGCCAGCATTCTTAACTTCGTGGTCCTGACGGCCTCGCTGTCGGCGATTAACTCCGACGTGTTCGGCGTGGGCCGTATGCTGCACGGCATGGCCGAGCAGGGGAGCGCGCCGAAGGTGTTCGCTAAAACCTCGCGTCGCGGTATTCCGTGGGTGACGGTGATGGTGATGACCATTGCGCTGCTGTTTGCGGTATACCTCAATTACATCATGCCGGAAAACGTCTTCCTGGTGATCGCCTCGCTGGCCACCTTCGCCACCGTGTGGGTTTGGATTATGATCCTGCTGTCGCAGATTGCCTTCCGCCGCCGTCTGTCGCCGGAGGAGGTCAAAGCCCTGAAATTCAAAGTCCCCGGCGGGGTGGCGACCACGGTTGTCGGCTTGGTGTTCCTGGCGTTTATTATCGCCCTGATCGGCTATCATCCGGACACCCGCATCTCGCTGTACGTCGGTATGGCGTGGGTTGCGCTGCTGCTGCTGGGCTGGGTCTTTAAGACCCGTCGTGAGCGCCGCCTGGCGCAGGCACAGTAATCAACATCGCCCCGGTCAGCATCGCGCGACCGGGGCGGCTTGCCGACCCGCGTCCTCCCCCGTTATCCTCCCCCAAAAAATCCTGTGACGATGAGTTCTGCGCCTGACGGCTATGGCAAGGTGTGCCCATTCTGCACAATGAGGATTCACGATGTTGAAGGCATGGCACCTTCCGGTTGCACCCTTTATCAAGGTGCAACAGGACCGACTGTTTATTACCCTGTGGTTGAGCGGTGAGTCGCTGCCGCAGCGGATCACGCTGCGCGCGGAAGAAGATAACGAAGAGCTGTCGCTGCCGATGCAGCGCCTCCGCCAGGCGCCGAGGCCGGGTGTAGTGGCATGGCGCGGTGAAATCCATCTCGCCAGCGGTCAGCCGCGCCGCCGCTACAGCTTTAAGCTACTGTGGGCCGACCATCAGCGCTGGTTTACGCCGCAGGGCTTCAGCCGTTTCCCGCCGGCCAGGCTGGAGCAGTTCGCCGTCGACCTGCCGGACGCCGGCCCGCAGTGGGTGGCCGATCAGGTTTTCTACCAGATTTTCCCCGATCGCTTTGCCCGCAGCGCTGCGCGTGACGCCGAACAGGATGCGGTCTATTACCATCACGCGGCGGGACGGGAGATTGTGCGCAAGGCGTGGGACGAACCGCTTACCGGCGAGGCGGGCGGGTCGACGTTCTACGGCGGGGATCTCGACGGCATCAGCGAAAAACTGCCTTACCTGAAGCAGCTCGGCGTCACCGCCCTGTATCTGAACCCGGTCTTCGCCGCCCCCAGCGTGCATAAATACGACACCGAGGATTATCGGCGCGTCGATCCGCAGTTTGGCGGCGACGCGGCGCTGCTCCGCTTGCGCCACAACACCCAGCGGGCGGGGATGCGCATGATCCTCGACGGCGTGTTCAACCATACCGGCGATTCCCATCCCTGGTTCGATCGCCACCAGCAGGGCAGCGGCGGCGCCGGCCACCATCCGGACTCCCCGTGGCGCGACTGGTTTACCTTCTCCGGGGAGGGGCAGGCGCACAACTGGCTGGGCTATGCCAGTCTGCCGAAGCTCGACTATCGGTCGACCAGCCTGGTCAACGAGATCTATGCCGGCGAGGACAGCATCGTACGCCACTGGCTGAAGGCGCCGTGGAGTATGGACGGCTGGCGTCTGGACGTGGTGCATATGCTCGGCGAAGGCGGCGGGGCGCGGAATAACCTGCGGCATATCGCCGGCATCACCCAGGCGGCGAAACAAACGCAGCCGGAAGCCTTTGTCTTTGGCGAACATTTTGGCGACGCGCGCCAGTGGCTGCAGGCGGATGCCGAAGATGCGGCAATGAACTACCGCGGCTTCACCTTCCCGATCTGGGGATTCCTCGCCAATACCGATATCTCTTACGATCCGCAGAAGATAGACGCCCAGACCTGTATGGCGTGGATGGATAATTATCGCGCCGGGCTGTCGCATCAGCAGCAGCTGCGGATGTTCAACCAGCTCGACAGCCATGATACGGCGCGTTTTAAATCTCTCCTTGGCAAAGACGTAGCGCGTCTGCCGCTGGCGGTGGTGTGGCTGTTCAGCTGGCCCGGGGTACCGTGTATCTACTACGGCGATGAGGTGGGCGTAGATGGCAATAACGATCCGTTCTGCCGCAAACCGTTCCCGTGGGATCCGGCGCTGCAGGATACCCAGCTGCTGGCGCTGTATCAGCGAATGGCGAAACTGCGTAAAGCCCACCAGGCGCTGCGCTACGGCGGCTGCCAGGTGATTTACGCCGAGGATAACGTGGTGGTGTTTGTCCGCGTCTACAAACAGCAGCGGGTACTGGTGGCGATTAACCGCGGCGAAGCCTGCGAAGTGGTTATCGAGGATTCGCCGCTGTTGGACGTGGGAGCCTGGACGCTGCAGGAGGGCGCCGGCGCCTTCCATGACGGGGTACTGACGCTCCCGGCTATCTCCGCCTGCGTCTGGTCCGGTCGTTAACGATAGAGCTGGCTCAGCAGGTCGTCGCGGAGGAGCGCCTCCCGCCACCAGCGCTGAGCCAGCCCGTCATTCCCGCTGCGCCAGGCCATGTAGGTGATATCTTTTTCCCGCCAGCCGGCGACGCTTTTCTCCACCAGACAGCCTTTTTCCAGCCACGGGCGGGCGATATGACGCGGCAGAAAGCCGCAGCCCAGCCCGGCGCACAGCAGTTCGACTTTGCTGGCGAAATCATCGACGCCGATTTGCGGCTGTTCATCAAGCAGATTGCTGTTCAGCGGATGGCAATAGCGGGCGCTGTCGCGGATCACCACCGCCCGGTGCTGGCTGAGCTGCTTATTGCTGAGCGGCGTTTCCGCTCCGGCCAGCGGGTGGGCCGGGGCGACCACGAAAATGTTATCCAGCGCGCCGAGGGTTTGCCATGACCACTCGGCAGAGGTGGGCGGCTCATTGATGGCGCCGAGGATAATATCCGCGCCATGGTGGGTCAGCTCTTCCCATGAACCGGCGAGGGTGTGATGACTGAAGTTCAGCCGGGTCTGCGGGTTTTGCGCGTAGAACTCGGCGATCAGCGGCAGCAGGGCCGAAAAGGGAAACGAGGCGTCGAGGGCGATCGCCAGCTCTCGCTCCCAGCCCGCGCTCAGCTGCTGGGCCTGCTTTTCCAGATCTCTGGCGGCGCTTAAAAGCTGTCGCCCCTTCTCCAGCATCAGCCTCCCGGTATCAGTAAATTTTGCCCGATGGCCGGAACGATCCAACAAGACGATCTCCAGATCGCTCTCCAGCTTCTGGATCATATAGCTCAGAGCGGCGGGGGTTTTATACAGCGACTCTGCGGCGGTGGCGAAGGATCCGTGTCGGTCCAGCGCATCAAGGATCATCAGAACATCAAAGTTTACGCGCATCAGGAGTTTCCATTCATTAATTTCCCCTTGTTGTACCTAAGCGCAATAATCAATGCCAGTGAATAAATCAGAACAGTTTGCCGTAAAATTTTGATGAACGCTGGCATGAGTAAATACTAACCGCTGACAAAATATAAACCACAAAAAAACTTTAATAACTTGTTAGAAATAACTGGCTATACTCACCATGCTTTATCAGTCAGGATCTACACGACGCATTAACCATCATGTCATCTTTTTAACTAATTGATTAAGAAGGTATTTAATGTCTATTCGTGAACTGCTCGATCCCACTAATTCCGCCCTTATCTTTATTGATCATCAGCCACAGATGTCATTTGGCGTGGCGAATATCGATCGCCAGACCCTCAAAAATAACACCGTGGCGCTGGCTAAAGCCGGCAAAATTTTTAATGTACCGGTGATTTACACTTCCGTAGAGACCAAAAGCTTCAGCGGTTATATTTGGCCGGAATTATTGGCCGTGCATCCTGACGTCAAGCCGATTGAGCGTACTTCAATGAACTCCTGGGAAGACGATGCCTTCGTCGCGGCGGTGAAAGCGACCGGCCGTAAAAAGCTGGTGATCTCCGCTCTGTGGACCGAAGTTTGCCTGACGTTTCCGGCGCTGATGGCCCTGGAGGCGGGATACGAAGTGTATGTGGTCACCGATACCTCCGGCGGTACCTCTGTCGACGCCCATGAGCGCTCCATTGACCGGATGGTGCAGGCGGGCGCGGTGCCGGTGACCTGGCAGCAGGTGCTGCTGGAGTACCAGCGCGACTGGTCGCGCAAAGCGACTTACGATGCGGTGATGGACCTGGTGCGCGAACACAGCGGCGCCTACGGGATGGGCGTGGATTACGCTTATACCATGGTGCATGGCGCGCCAGAGCGTAAAGCTTAAATACACTTCACCCTTCAGGCTGCCTCTTTGTTAGCTGGGTTTGCCCGCCCCGGTCACTGACTGATGTCAGCTCCCGGGACGTGCCGGCTTGCCGCCTCGACGCAGCATGAATGACGTTGTGTATGGTCATCTATGGCTAATGGCGAGAATCATCCTGCCATTCCCCTGAAGCAAGGAATCTTTATGGCGCAGCAAAAATCGGTGACCCTGGTCATCAGCCATCTGCTCGATCCGCAACACGGCCAGCGCTACGAAGAGTGGCTCGGCAAAATCATGCCCATCGCGGCTGAGTTTCCCGGCCATCTCGGGGCGAATGTGATCCGGCCCGCCGCAGGGCAGAATCTGTGGAGCGTGATTATCCGCTTCGACACCCTGGAGCATCTCTATGCCTGGACGCAGTCGGAAACCCGTCGTCAGCTGGTGGCGGAAATTGCCCCGCTGCTGACGGAGGGCGATCGGACGGAGGTGCGGACCGAACCGGCCTTCTGGTTTACCCCGCCGGTCGCGAATGTGCGCCAGCCGCGGCGCTGGAAACAGTTTCTGATCACCCTGCTGGTGATTTTCCCCAGCACCAACCTGGTGCCGACGGTGACCGGCATGCTGTTGCCGTCGCTTAAGGGGAGCCTGCTGCTGCACCTGATCAATGATGCCTGCGTGGTTGCGCTGGTGGTCTGGTTCTGGATGCCAATCGTGACCCGCCTGTTTGCTGGCTGGTTGAAGAAAAACTGAGTCAGCCTCCCCAAGGAGTGTGTTATGTCGCAAACTGCCACACTGATTCTGACCCACGGCCAGATTCATACCCTCGATCGTGCGAATCCGCTGGCGGAAGCCGTGGCCATCGCCGACGGAAAAATTGTTGCCACCGGAAGCCACGATCGGATCATGAGCTTTGCCGCCGAGGGAACGCAGATCGTCGATCTCAAAGGGCATACGGTGATCCCGGGCCTCAACGATTCTCACCTGCATCTGATCCGCGGAGGGTTGAACTACAACCTTGAGCTCCGCTGGGAGGGCGTGCCCTCTCTGGCCGATGCCCTGCGAATGCTTAAGGATCAGGCGGATCGCACACCGTCGCCGCAGTGGGTGCGGGTGGTCGGCGGCTGGAGCGAATTTCAGTTCGCCGAACGACGGATGCCGACCCTGGAAGAGCTAAACGACGCGGCGCCCGATACGCCAGTGTTTGTGCTACATCTCTACGATCGCGCACTGCTGAACCGCGCGGCGCTGAAAGCCGTGGGGTATACCAAAGAGACGCCGGATCCGGTGGGCGGAGAGATCGTCCGCGATAGCCACGGCAACCCGACCGGGATGCTGATTGCCAAACCAAACGCCATGATCCTCTACGCCACCCTGGCCAAAGGGCCGAAGCTGCCGCTGGATCTGCAGGTGAACTCCACCCGTCAGTTTATGCGCGAGCTGAACCGACTGGGGCTGACCAGCGCCATCGACGCCGGGGGCGGTTTCCAGAACTACCCGGAAGATTACGAAATTATCGAGCAGCTGCACGCAAAAGATCAGATGACCGTGCGCATCGCCTACAACCTGTTTACCCAGCGACCGAAGCAGGAGCTGGAGGACTTCGAGCGCTGGACCGATATGCTGAAGCCGGGGCAGGGAACCGATTTCTATCGCGCCAACGGCGCCGGCGAGATGCTGGTGTTTTCGGCGGCGGATTTTGAAGATTTCCTGCAGCCGCGGCCGGATTTGCCGCAAGGCATGGAAGATGAGCTGGAGCGGGTGGTGCGCCATCTGGTGGAACATCGCTGGCCGTTCCGCCTGCATGCCACCTACGACGAGTCCATCAGCCGGATGCTGGACGTGTTTGAGAAGGTGAACCGTGACATTCCGTTTAATGGCCTGCACTGGTTCTTCGATCATGCCGAGACCATTACCGAGCGCAACATTGAGCGGGTGAAGGCGCTGGGGGGCGGCATTGCGGTGCAGCACCGGATGGCCTTCCAGGGCGAATATTTTGTCGATCGCTACGGCAAAGAGGCGGTGAAACATACGCCGCCGGTAGCGAAAATGCTGGAGCTGGACGTACCGGTAGGGTTAGGGACCGATGCCACCCGCGTCGCCAGCTATAATCCATGGACCGCGCTGTACTGGCTGGTCTCCGGGCGCACCGTTGGCGGGATGGCGATGTATGACGACAACAACCGCCTGCCGCGCGATGTCGCGCTGGAGCTGTGGACGGCGGGCAGCGCCTGGTTCTCCAGCGAGCAGGGTAAAAAGGGCCGTCTGGCCGCCGGTCAGCTTGCCGATCTGGTGGTGCTGTCGAAGGACTATTTCAGCGTCGCGGAAGAGGAGATCAAAGGCATTGAGTCGGTGCTGACGGTGGTTGATGGCAAAGTGGTGTACGCCGCCGGTCACTTCTCGCCGCTGGCGCCGCCGCCGATCCCGGTGCTGCCGGAGTGGTCGCCGGTGGTGAAGGTCCCGGGCCATTACCGTTCCGCTCCGCCAGCGGCGGCCAAAATTGGCGCCATAGTGCAGATGCACCAGTGCTGCGGTAGCTGCGGTGTCCACGGCCATCAGCATGATATCGCGCGAAAATCGTCGATCCCGGTCTCCGACGAGCAGGCCTTCTGGGGCGTGCTGGGTTGCTCCTGCTTTGCCTTCTGATGCCTGACGCCTCCGCCCCGGTTGCTAAGGGGCGGAGGTCTCAGCCACCTTTCACGCATCAATAGCGCTGCTGTGAGCCAAAAAGCGCCATGCGGCGGGCAATCATTTCGCGTACTGGCTGCAGTCCCTGGGCGATCACTTTCCGCGGATCGTTCACATCGTGCCCGGTATCGGCAGCAAAGATCGCCTTCACCTGCTGGCACCAGGCGTACATATTTTCGGTATTAACGTTAATCTTGGCGGTGCCGCAGGCAATCGCCCGGCGCATATCCTCATCGGCAATACCGGTGCCGCCATGCAGCACCAGCGGAACCTTCACCCGCTCGGCAATGGCTTTCATCTCGGTAAATCCCAGTCGGGCTTTGCCTTTATACAGGCCATGGGTGGAGCCCAGCGCGGCGGCGAGGCAATCCACCTGGGTTTCTGTCACCAGGGTGTAGCACTCCTCGGGATCGGCGTAGATGACTTCGGAATTGACAATGCCGTCTTCACTGCCGGCGATAGTCCCCAGTTCGGCCTCAACAGAGATACCTTTGCTGTGCGCCAGCGTCACCAGATGGCGAGTAATGGCCAGGTTTTCCCTGAACGGCAGATGCGAGCCATCAAACATAATGGAACTGAAGCCGGCGGCGATCGCCGCTTCGCAGGCCTCCCGGGAGGTGCCATGATCCAGATGCAGCGCCACCGGAACATCAATATGCAAATACTCCATGGCGTTAACTACGATGTCATGAATACATTTTAACCCGAGCATATGCTTAACCGTGCCGCCGGACACGCCCAAAATAACCGGTGAGCGGCACTGCTGGGCAGTGCTTAATACGGCGCCGACCCATTCCAGATTATTAATGTTGAACTGACCGACGGCGTAGCCGTCCCGCAGGGCATGCTGAAGCATGTCCTTCATCGACACTAACATATTCACCTCTTGATATTTATTAAATGCAGTTATTCTTCAAAATATTGCTTTAAGTTTCTCTCGTAGCTATTTAACGAGTGGTGGACGACCGCCAGGTCCGGCATAGATTCCCGTACCCCTTTTTTCTCAATAGAAATGGCGGCGGTCAGGCTGGCAAATAAAATAATATTATCTATGTGCCATGAGTAGTGGACGCCATAGGTGAAGGCGCCGTGAAATACATCCCCGGCTCCGGTGGTATCAACGGCATTGCACAGCCAGGAAGGAACGATCTGCAGCATACCGCTTTTTAAAAAAGCGCAGCCTTTTTCGCCAAGGGTAATAAATGCTTCACCGCGGCAAATTTTATTCAGCTCAATCAGCGCCGCTTTAATTTCTGCTTCGGTGCTCAAAGAGCGATAGCTCATATAATCGCGGGCAAAATGTTCGCTCACTACAAAATAGTCGGTCCAGGCTGCGAGTTTTATATTGCTGGCGCGCAGTGACCCGCCGTCCATCACCACTCTGGCGTTGGGCAGTTTCTTAATTAAATATTCACTGATTTCCGGCTCATGGCCGTCAATTAAAATGGTGACCGGATCCTCGGCGGCAATCAGTCGTTCGGCGAGGTCGTCCAGTTTGAGCTTTTGATCGTAGGTCAGGGAAGGCGGTGTCTGCATCTTGCGGGTAATAATCGTCCGCGAACCCGTTAAGCGATTGACCAGCACCGAGGCCAGCGGGGTGATCATGTCATCGGAGAAAACCACCTGGCTGGTATCCACCCCCGCTTCGGCAAACTCATCGATAATGCGCTGACCGTAAAGGTCCTGATGCAGATGGCCGATGTAATAGACCTCCTCACCCCATAATCCCAGCAGCCAGGCTGCATTGGCCGCCGGGCCGCCGCCGCTTTCTATAAAATCATGACAAAAGTTTTTGGTATTCTCCTTGGGCCATTCATTGAGAAAGAAAAACTGATCGAAACAGGCAAATCCAATGGACAAAATAGCCATAACCACTCCTGATTATTTGTCAGCGGCGGGAAGCGTGACCTTCCCGCAGGGAAAAATGACCTCGCTTATTCATTTTTCTGCTTGGCAGTAAGCTCCTCATAGCTGAGCGTGTTGCCCACTACCCGTACTTGACGGAAGCAGAAAGGCACCAGCAGCGCGACGAGCAGCGCCAGACAAATCAGGTAGATAGTGACCTGGCCAAACTGGGTGAACGCGTTACCAATAATGATGCCCCATACTGCGAAGTCGAAATCGGCGAAGGTGCTGTTTTCAAACCCGAGGTTGCCGAGCGCCGGCAGCAGCATCGCCGGCAGGAAGGCGAGGAAGATCCCGCCGATAAAGGCGGCGATGATACACCCGCGCTTACCGCCCAGCTTGTCGGCAAAGACCCCGGAGGTGCCGCCGCAGAAGAAGTGCGGCACCATGCCGGGAATAATCAGCGCCATGCCCAGTCCGCCGAGCATGAGCATCCCGACCAGACCGCCTACAAAGGAGCTGATGAATCCCACCACCACCGCGGTGGGGCTAAAGGTAAAGAACACCGCGCAGTCAACGGCCGGGATGGAGTCCGGGATCAGTTTCTGGCTGATGCCCTGGAATGCCGGCACCAGATCGCCGAGGATCAACCGCACGCCGTTGTAGACAATGGCTACGCCAACGGCGAACTGCAGACCGGTCAGCACGGAGAAGATCAGCATATTCTGGTCGGTGATGGTGCTCAGGTACGCCGATCCGGCGACAGCGCTGCAGATGAAGTAGATAACAAACATCACGATACCGGTGGTGACGGTGGTATCGCGCAGAAAACCCCATTTTTCTGAAATTTCGGTATCGGCGAAGGAGTTTGCCGGATTGCCGGTCCGGCTGGCGATCCACGCCGAGAGGTAGTAGCCCAGGGAGCCGAAATGGCCCATGGCGATCCCGCCGTCTTCGGTTACCTGCCTGGTGTAACGCTGGCCAATGGCCGGGGAAATGGCCGACCATGAGCCCAACAGGAATCCGCCGATCAGGATCAACATCCAGCCCTGGAACTCCGCCGCCTGCAGGACGGCGGAGAACAGGCAGGCGAGAAAGAACGAATGATGGCCGGTGAGAAAGATATATTTATATTTGGTGCAGCGGGCTATGATCAGGTTGAAAATAAAGCCCAACAGCAAAATACTCATGGTTTCCACGCCCAGCATTTTCTGGGCGACGGAGACAATGGCTTCATTGTTAGGAATAACGCCGCGGATATTAAATCCAGCTTCGATAATACCTCCCAGCGGGTTGAGATTGGCAACGATAACGCCTGCGCCAGCGCTCAGCATCAAATAGCCTAAAATCGGCTTTAATGTGCCGGTAAGGAGTTTGTTGCCGGGGGAGCGCAGCGCCACTAAGCCAACGAAGGCGATAAGCCCCATTAAAAAAGCGGGTTGACTGAATATTTCCGTTAAGAAACTAAGAATAGCCTGCATGGTCGTTCCCTCTATGCTGATTAAGAGTGAGTCGCAGCAATTTTCATCAGCGCGTCGGTAATATCCTCGGCGATTTTTGCTTTATGGACGTAGCTGCGAATAATGGCGACATGACAGTGGGCCGGAAATTGATTTGCCAGTTCTTTGATCGTGACGTAAAGGTCGGCTTTTTCCCCGACGGCGTTAGCAAAATCGACCGAAGCGACGTCCGCTTTGATACCTAATTCTTCACAGATCTTCTTCACATTATTCGCAGCCATCAATGAACTGCCAATACCGTTACCACAAACCGTTCTGATAACTAACATAATGACTACTCCATTTGTTTTTGGATGAAATGTAAGACTGAATTCACGTCATTTTCCTGCTGAAGAAAAGTCACGATATCTGACTCGATCAGCGAGGCAATCAATTGGATCATTTTGATATGACTGTCAGCATCGGCGCCGGCGATCGCGATGACGACGGTAACCGGATCGAACTCATCGTGGCCGAAGGTCACTGGCGTGGCGGTGGTGACAAGCGAAAATCCGGTCTGCAATGCCCCTTTTTCCGGGCGGGCGTGCGGCATGGCAATCCCGTCATCTATCACGATGGCGGCGCCAAAATCCTCGTATACTGTCAGCATCTCGTTGACATATTCGGCGCTGCAAATCTGGCGCCTGGCGAGTAATGAACCCGCCAGTTCGATGGCCTCCTCCGCATGGGAAATATTCTGCTTCAGGGCGATTAACGTCGGGTCAAAAATAATATCCATTCTCTTCTCCTGAACGTATTCCTGTTCATGAGTAAAATCATGAGCAAATACATTGATAAAAATGATGGATGGGATCACATCCGCGGTTTTAAATATTGATGGCGATCACATCGACGGCAAAGTGCTGGCTGAAAATCATATAAATAATTTATTTGTTTTTCAGTGTGTTATGAAATGATTGAGATTTAACGCTGAAATTTGACAGAGAAAAAATGAGAGGCAGAGCGAAATTTATCAGCAGAAGTGTATTGCTGGTCACAAATATCAGCGGGTCATTTTCTTAAATTTTGACGCCGCTAACAAAAAAGGCCCGCTTGAGCGGGCCTTTTATAAAAACGTGTGCCGATTACAGGCTGGAGACGTTTTCGGTCAGGTATTTTGCCACGCCTTCCGGAGAGGCAGCCATACCTTCTTTTCCTTTTTCCCACTGCGCCGGGCAGACTTCGCCGTGCTCTTCGTGGAACTGCAGCGCGTCAACCATGCGCAGCATTTCGTCGATGTTACGGCCCAGCGGCAGGTCGTTAACCACCTGGTGGCGAACCACGCCGTTGGCGTCGATCAGGAAGGAGCCGCGCAGCGCCACGCCTTCGTCCGGATGCTCGATACCGTAAGCTTTCTGGATTTCACGTTTGATGTCGGCAACCATCGCGTATTTAACCGGGCCGATACCGCCCTGGTCTACCGGGGTATTACGCCATGCGTTGTGCACGAACTCGGAGTCGAAGGAAACGCCAACCACTTCCACGCCGCGTTTCTGGAATTCTTCGTAACGTTTGTCGAACGCGATCAGCTCAGACGGGCAAACGAAGGTGAAGTCCATCGGCCAGAAGAACAGAACGGTAGGTTTACCGTTGGTGTGCTGTTTGAAATTGAATTTCTCAACGATCTCACCATTACCCAGCACAGCGGCTGCAGTAAAATCCGGCGCTTGACGAGTGACCAGAACCATTTGATTCTCCTGTAATTACTAAGGTTATTTGGAACGCAACGCGGGCAAGTATAGAGCCTGTCCGCCAATAACACAAAGAGGCGCTGACAATCGTTCAGCCAGCTTTTACCTATCAATGTCGCAGCGATTACAGCTGTTTGTTTTTCGCCTGACGCATCATCTGCGGATAAAAGCGCCAGAACTGCTCCTCCAGCCGGTCGTAGTGAGTATCCAGATCCTGCCAGGAGTCGCGCAGCGCCTCGAGACGCGGGCGGCGGCTGGCCATGCCATTGAGCACGCGCTGAATAAAATCCATCTCCTGATAGCGCTCCAGCCAGCGCTCCGACCACAGGTATTGATTGAGATTGACGAAGCGGGGCGGCGAGTCGGGCAGGATCGGCACGATCTGCCGCTCGGCGTAGCGCACGAACTCGTCCAGCGGCAGGTCAGGGGAGAGTTGCGCCCAGTGCTGCGACAGGAAATGATCCCACATGACGTCGAGGGTGATGGGGGCGACGCGGCGGGTCTGCGGGCGAAACCACTCCCGCGCCTCTTTGACTTCCGCCAGGTTGTCAGTCAGCACGTCAATTCGCCGATGCATATAGATGCCATCGACGATCGCCGCCGGATAGTCGCCCTGCGGGTTGCCGCGCACAAAGTCGGCCATCAGATTGCCGGGCAGCGAACTGTCGGCGAGATGGGCCAGGTGCAGGTGGGCGAGAAAATTCATAGCGACGACATCCTTTAAATACTTTATGGCGAGCAGAGTGAGCGGTGTAGCGCTGCGCGTCGCCCTGAACGGCAGCCCCGGTGCCCGAATGGCGTGCTGTCTGGCCGCGCGCGGCCCTCTGCCACCGGTGATGCATTCGGCTGCCGCATGGCGGCATTCGGAATGATTTGGAATATAGATTATGTCATTCGTCCGGAGGGGTAAAGGTTGCAGGCAGAACGCCCCGGCACTAGACTACCCGCCTCTTTATTCAGTCTGAGTTACCGTCATGCGCGTTACCGATTTTGCTTTTGAACTACCCGAATCTCTGATCGCCCACTATCCGATGCCTGAGCGCAGCAGCTGCCGCTTACTTTCCCTGGACGGGCCGACGGGCGCGCTGACGCATGGCACCTTCACCGACATCCTCGATAAGCTCAATCCCGGCGATCTGCTGGTGTTTAACAACACCCGGGTGATCCCGGCGCGTCTGTTCGGTCGTAAGGCCAGCGGCGGCAAGATCGAAGTGCTGGTGGAGCGGATGCTGGATGATAAGCGCATCCTCGCCCATATTCGCGCCTCGAAAGCGCCGAAGCCGGGCGCCGAGCTGCTGCTGGGCGACGACGAGAGCATTCAGGCCACCATGCTGGCGCGTCACGGCGCGCTGTTTGAAGTGGAATTTAACGACGAGCGCCCGGTGCTGGAGATCCTTAACGGGATTGGCCATATGCCGCTGCCGCCCTACATTGACCGCCCGGATGAAGACGCTGACCGCGAGCTCTATCAAACCGTCTACGGCACCAGGCCGGGCGCGGTAGCCGCCCCGACCGCTGGTCTGCACTTCGACGAACCGCTGCTGGATAAACTGCGCGCCAAAGGCGTTGAGATGGCGTTTGTCACCCTGCACGTGGGCGCGGGTACCTTCCAGCCGGTGCGCGTCGACAGCATTGAAGAGCACACCATGCACTCTGAATATGCGGAAGTGCCGCAGGAGGTAGTCGATGCGGTGCTGGCGGCTAAGGCGCGCGGCAATCGCGTGATCGCGGTGGGCACCACCTCGGTACGCTCGCTGGAGAGCGCGGCGCAGGCGGCGAAAGACGCCCTGATTGCGCCGTTCTTCGACGATACGCAGATTTTCATCTACCCGGGTTATCAGTACCAGGTGATCGATGCGCTGGTAACCAACTTCCATCTCCCTGAATCCACATTGATTATGCTGGTGTCGGCGTTTGCGGGTTATCAGCACACCATGAACGCCTATAAGGTAGCGGTGGAGCAGAAATATCGCTTTTTTAGCTACGGGGATGCGATGTTTATCACGTACAATCCGCAGGCTATTTCTGAGCGTCCCTGAAGAGGCCGGCCCGCCGGCTTTTTGGACGCCATGACGCATTTTTTTAGCCACGGAATCATTCCGTGGCGAGTATGAAAACGTCGGACTGTTTTTCTGACGCAGGAGCAAGCATGAAATTTGAACTGGATACCACCGACGGTCGCGCCCGCCGCGGTCGCCTGGTGTTTGAGCGCGGCGTGGTGGAAACACCGGCCTTTATGCCCGTTGGCACCTACGGCACCGTCAAAGGGATGACGCCGGAAGAGGTGGAAGCCACCGGCGCGCAGATTATTCTCGGCAACACCTTCCACCTGTGGCTGCGCCCGGGTCAGGAGATCATGAAGCTGCACGGCGATCTGCACGATTTTATGCAGTGGAAAGGACCGATCCTGACCGACTCCGGCGGCTTCCAGGTGTTCAGCCTTGGCGATATCCGTAAGATCACCGAGCAGGGCGTGCATTTCCGCAACCCGATCAACGGCGATCCGATTTTCCTCGATCCGGAAAAATCCATGGAGATTCAGTACGATCTCGGCTCTGATATCGTGATGATCTTCGACGAATGTACGCCGTATCCAGCGGACTGGGATTACGCCAAGCGCTCAATGGAGATGTCTCTGCGCTGGGCGAAGCGCAGCCGTGACCGTTTCGATAGCCTTGGCAATAAAAATGCGCTGTTCGGCATCATTCAGGGCAGCGTTTACGAAGATTTACGTGATATCTCGGTGAAAGGTCTGGTAGAGATTGGCTTTGATGGCTACGCTGTCGGCGGTTTGGCGGTCGGCGAGCCGAAGGAAGACATGCACCGTATTCTGGAGCACGTCTGCCCGCAGATCCCGGCCGATAAACCACGATACCTGATGGGCGTCGGGAAGCCGGAAGATCTGGTGGAAGGGGTACGTCGCGGTATCGATATGTTCGACTGCGTCATGCCGACGCGCAACGCGCGTAACGGCCACCTGTTCGTCACCGACGGCGTGGTGAAAATCCGCAACGCGAAGCACAAAAGCGATACCGCGCCGCTGGACGCCGAGTGTGATTGCTATACATGTCGCAATTATTCACGCGCTTACTTGCATCACCTTGACCGTTGCAACGAAATATTGGGCGCGCGTCTCAATACCATTCATAACCTGCGCTACTATCAGCGTTTAATGGCTGGTTTACGCAAGGCTATCGAAGAGGGTAAATTAGAGAGCTTCGTGACCGATTTTTACCAACGTCAGGGGCGCACCGTGCCTCCTTTGAACGTTGATTAATTTTAATAATGAGGGAATTTCAATGAGCTTTTTTATTTCTGATGCGGTAGCGGCAACGGGTGCACCGGCGCAGGGCAGCCCGATGTCTCTGATTCTGATGCTGGTGGTGTTCGGTCTGATTTTTTACTTCATGATCCTGCGTCCACAGCAGAAGCGCACCAAGGAACATAAGAACCTGATGAACTCCATCGCCAAAGGTGATGAAGTGCTGACCAACGGCGGTCTGGTCGGTCGCGTGACCAAAGTAGCGGAAACTGGCTACATTGCTATCGCGCTGAACGATACCACTGAAGTGGTTATCAAACGTGACTTCGTTGCTGCCGTTCTGCCGAAAGGCACCATGAAGGCGCTGTAATCTAACTTTTCCCAAAGGGAACTGCCGTGTTAAACCGTTATCCTTTGTGGAAGTATGTCATGCTGGTCGTCGTCATTGTCGTCGGCCTGATCTATGCGCTTCCCAACCTGTATGGTGAGGATCCGGCTGTTCAAATCACTGGCGCGCGCGGCGTCGCCGCCAGTGAGCAAACGCTGATCCAGGTCCAGAAAACTTTACAAGAAGAAAAAATTACCGCGAAGTCTGTGGCACTGGAAGAGGGCGCTATTCTTGCGCGCTTCGACACCACTGATACCCAGCTGCGCGCGCGTGAAGCGCTGCTTACCGTGCTGGGTGACAAATACGTCGTGGCGCTAAACCTTGCTCCGGCAACCCCACGCTGGCTGGCGGCACTCTATGCCGAACCGATGAAGCTGGGTCTTGATCTGCGCGGCGGCGTGCACTTCCTGATGGAAGTCGACATGGACACCGCGTTAGGCAAACTGCAGGAACAGAACATCGATAGCCTGCGCAGCGAGCTGCGCGACAAAGGCATTCCTTACGCGACCGTGCGCAAGGAAGACAACTACGGTCTGAGCATCGTCTTCCGCGACAGCGCGGCGCGCGACCAGGCTATCTCTTATCTCAGCCCTCGCCATCGCGATCTGGTGATCTCCTCTCAGGGTGACAACAGCCTGAAAGCGGTGATGACCGATGAGCGCCTGAAAGAAGCCCGTGAGTACGCGGTTCAGCAGAACATTAACATTCTGCGTAACCGTGTGAACCAGCTGGGCGTCGCCGAACCGCTGGTTCAGCGTCAGGGCGCTGACCGCATCGTCGTTGAGCTGCCGGGTATCCAGGATACCGCGCGGGCGAAGGAGATCCTTGGCGCGACCGCGACCCTCGAGTTCCGTCTGGTCAATACCAACGTTGACCAGTCCGCCGCCGCCTCTGGCCGCGTACCGGGCGACTCGGAAGTGAAGCAGACGCGTGAAGGCCAGCCGGTGGTGCTGTACAAGCGGGTGATCCTGACCGGTGACCATATCACCGACTCGACCTCCAGCATGGATGAGTACAACCAGCCGCAGGTCAACATCTCGCTGGACAGCGCGGGCGGTAACATCATGTCCAACTTCACCAAGGACAATATCGGCAAGCCGATGGCGACCCTGTTCGTGGAGTATAAAGACAGCGGTAAGAAAGACGCCAACGGTCGGGCTATCCTGGCGAAAGAGGAAGAGGTGATTAACATCGCCAACATCCAGTCGCGTCTGGGTAACAGCTTCCGTATTACCGGTATCAGCAACCCGAACGAAGCGCGCCAGCTGTCGCTGCTGCTGCGTGCCGGCGCGTTGATTGCGCCGATTCAGATCGTCGAAGAGCGGACTATCGGCCCAACCCTTGGTATGCAGAACATCAAGCAGGGTCTGGAAGCCTGTCTGGCCGGCCTGGTGGTCTCCATCCTGTTCATGATCCTCTTCTATAAGAAGTTCGGTCTGATTGCGACCTCGGCGCTGATTGCCAACCTGGTGCTGATTGTCGGCATTATGTCCCTCATCCCGGGGGCGACGCTGACCATGCCGGGCATCGCGGGTATCGTGTTAACCCTTGCGGTGGCGGTCGATGCTAACGTTCTGATCAACGAGCGCATCAAAGAAGAGTTGAGCAACGGGCGTACCGTTCAGCAGGCGATTGACGAAGGTTATCGCGGCGCGTTCAGCTCGATCTTCGACGCCAACGTGACGACGCTTATCAAAGTGATCATCCTGTACGCGGTCGGTACCGGTGCCATTAAAGGGTTTGCGATTACTACCGGTATCGGTATCGCGACCTCAATGTTTACCGCTATCGTCGGCACCCGTGCCATCGTGAACCTGCTGTACGGCGGCAAGCGCGTTAAAAAGCTGTCTATCTGAGGAGTGCGTTGTGGCACAGGAATATACTGTTGAACAATTGAACCACGGCCGTAAAGTCTGGGACTTTATGCGCTGGGACTACTGGGCCTTCGGCATTTCAGGTTTTCTGCTGATTGTGTCGATCGCCATCATCGGCGTCCGCGGCTTTAACTGGGGTCTCGATTTCACCGGCGGTACGGTGATCGAAATTACCCTTGAGAAGCCGGTCGATCTCGACCAGATGCGCGATTCCCTGCAAAAAGCGGGCTTTGAAGAGCCGCAGGTGCAGAACTTTGGCAGCAGCCGCGACATCATGGTACGTATGCCGCCGGTGCATGACGCCAACGGCAGCCAGGAGCTGGGCAGTAAGGTCGTGACGGTGATTAACGAATCGACCAGCCAGAACGCAGCGGTGAAGCGCATTGAGTTTGTCGGCCCGAGCGTCGGTGCGGACCTTGCGCAAACCGGCGCCCTGGCGCTGATTGCCGCGCTGGTCTGTATCCTGATCTACGTCGGCTTCCGCTTCGAATGGCGTCTGGCGGCGGGGGTGGTTATCGCCCTGGCGCACGACGTGGTGATCACCATGGGCGTGCTGTCGCTGTTCCATATCGAAATCGACCTGACCATTGTGGCCTCGTTGATGTCGGTTATCGGCTACTCGCTGAACGACAGTATCGTGGTATCGGACCGTATCCGTGAAAACTTCCGTAAGATCCGCCGCGGTACGCCGTACGAGATCTTCAACGTGTCGTTGACCCAGACGCTGCACCGTACCTTGATCACCTCCGGGACCACCCTGATGGTGATCCTGATGCTGTTCCTGTTCGGCGGCCCGATTCTGGAAGGCTTCTCGCTGACCATGCTGATCGGTGTTTCCATCGGTACGGCTTCTTCTATCTACGTCGCCTCCGCGCTGGCGTTGAAGCTGGGCATGAAGCGCGAGCATCTGCTGCAGCAGAAGGTGGAAAAAGAAGGGGCGGACCAGCCGTCAATTCTGCCGTAATACGGTTCAGTTGAAATGAAGCAATCCCGGCCCAGGCGGCCGGGATTTTTTTTGCCCGCGACAAAACCTGCTGACAGTATGCTGTCAGGAGCCCTCCCATACACTCCTTTTGAACTCAATAACGAGCAGGAGGAAGTATGAATAACGTGATTAATTGGTTTGAAATTCCGGTCGCCGATATGGATCGCGCCGTCGCGTTTTATGAGCCGGTGATGCAGGTGACGCTGCGTCGCGAAACCATGGACTGCGCCGAGCTGGCGGTGTTCCCGCATCAGGACCCGGCCCCCGGCGGCGCGCTGGCCAAATTTGAGGGTATCGCGCCTTCAGCGCAGGGCGCTATTATTTACCTGCATACAGACCATCTTGCCGCCACACTCGACCGCGTCGCCTCGGCGGGTGGGGCGTGTGTTTTCGGGCCGCTGACGCTGCCGAATAATATTGGCACCATCGCGCTGTTTACTGACAGCGAGGGCAACCGCGTCGGCCTGCACCAACCGGCTTAACCTGAACTTTTTGTGAATTGAAACATGACCCGACGCGCCGACCGTTTATTTCAGATTGTGCAGATCCTGCGCGGCAGGCGGCTCACCACCGCCTCGCTGCTGGCGGAGCGGCTGGGCGTGTCGGAGCGCACCGTGTATCGCGATATTCGCGATCTCTCCCTCTCCGGCGTGCCGGTGGAGGGGGAGGCGGGTAGCGGCTACCGGCTGCTGGCGGGCTACGATCTGCCGCCGCTAATGCTGACCACCAAAGAATCCGAAGCGCTGATCGCCGCGATCCGGCTGCTGAAAACCTGGGGCGGCGAGGCGCTGTCGCAATCGCTGGAATCCGCACAGGAGAAGATGCTGGCGATCCTGCCGGAGGCGCGCCGACGCCAGGCGGAGCAGACCCGCCTGTTTGCCCCCGATCTCGGCGCCCATCGCTATGCCAAAACCTTCTTTGACATCATTCATCAGGCGGTCTCCGGCCAGCAGGTGCTGGCGTTGCGCTATCAGGATGAGTCCGGTCGGGTGACCGAGCGCGACGTGCTGCCGCTGGGGCTGTTTTTCTGGGGGGAGCGCTGGCTGCTGGTAGCCTGGTGTGAGCTGCGCAATGATTATCGCAACTTTCGCCTCGACCGCTGTCTGGCGGTCAGGGCGACCGAGCGTCGATTCAGCGAGTGCGCCGACCGCTCGTTAAGCGATTTTCTGCGCAAGGTCCGGTGCGACGTGTGGGAGAAATAAAAACGCCCGGATGGCCCGGGCGCTGTCTTGCCGTTTCAGCAATTAGAAGTTGTAACCAACCACGAAGTAACCACCCCAGCCGGTTGAGCGGACGCTGAAATCGCCATCGCCGAAGTTCAGCTTGGCATCGTCAGCCCACTGGCCGCCGTTATGGAAGTAACGGGCCACTACCGAGTAGTGCCAGTGCGCGTAGTTCAGCGCCAGGATGTGGCTGGAGGCGATGGAGTTGCTGGTGCGCGCGTGCTTCCCGTTCAGATCGTAGAAGTTGTCATCGCCGAGGTCAGAACCCCAGTCGAAGTTGGTGAAGCCGATGTAGCTCAGCGAACCGCCCCACAGGTCGGTCAGCGGCACAAAGTATTTCACTTTGAAGCGGTAGCCGTCCCACTCGTTCTCATTGGACGCGCCGTAGTTCTGCCACTGGTATTTGGCGTAGACGTTCAACGACAGGCTCATCGGCAGGCCGGTGTCGATATCGGTACCCAGACCCATATACCAGGTGCTCTGCTCCTGGGAATCATTGCGGCCCATATCGTAGATATAGTTGTTCGCGAAATACCACTCTTTGAACGGCCCAAAGCTCAGATCGGTGTTGGTCAGCTTGTCGATAGAGAAGCGCGGTTCGATCTCCATAAACAGCGGAGAACCGTTGTTCCAGATACCTTTTGCCGTGCTATTGCCGCCGAAGAACACCGGAGCATCGATATAGCCGTAAAAATCAAACCAGTCTTTTTTGGCGAACGCTTCGTATTCCAGATAGGTATCGTTACGGATCTGCGGTCCGAAACGGGTGTGGTAGCTACCTACCACGTTAACACTCTGGTGCCACCAGTCAGACAGATACTGCGGTTTGTCGTTTTCTGCCGCGCCCGCGGTAAAAGAAGTGGAGAGCGCCACAACCGCACCCGCTGCCAGTAATGTTTTTTTCATAGTAATGCCACTGTTTAAATTGAGCCTGAAGGCGTTAAAAGAAGTGCCGAAGCGTTTCTAAATATTTCGTCTTTCTGTGGGGGTCTATTATAGGAATCATTGCTCACAAAAATACGTGTTGTTTCACATAACCAGAACATGCGTAATCGATTGCGTTCACGATTCTATGCATTTCTTGACAAAATGCTACTGAAAATCGCGATGCAGAACGATTTCTAATGAACTCTTGTGAAAAGTTGTAAGTGGAGAAGAATGACGGGGCAGGATGTCGCCGGGCAGGGGAAAGCCCGGCGCAAAGGCTTACTGTGCGGCGGCGGGCTGGATATCGTGGACGCGAATAAAACCGACTTTGTCCGGCGTCACGTTCAGGCGCAGCGGGATGTTGACATCGCTGGGTGCGAGGATGCTGGCCGGGGCGCTGATCAACTGATCCTGAACATTTACTTCCTGGTAGCTGTGGGTAGTGCCGGTGATCTGTCCGGAGGCGACGGTGGCGGTAAAGGCCGGCAGCGGATCGTTGGATTCGCCCTGAATACGCAACGTCAGGCGTGACCCGTCGCCATCCGGCGTAATGCTCGCCACCGACATGCGCAGGGTGCCGATCTGGCTCTCCAGCCGCGCCGGGGTTTTCGCCTCCGGCAGCAAATAGACGCCGCGGGTAGATTTCGCGTTCAGCGCGTTTTGCTGGGTAATTTTGATCGTTTGCTGATTGAGCTGGGTCATCTCCTGGCTCAGGGTGCTCACGCTCTGGTGCATCTGGCGGATTTCGCTTTGCTGGGCGCAGGCGGTAAGGGTAAACAGGCTGCCCGCGATGGCGAGTTTCAGGTAACGTCTTGTCATGGTCAGGATTCCGTTTGCAGAGGATGCTTAATGGTAGCCAAACCGCCTGTCTCTCCCATAGATCCTTTGTCTCAAAAGCTCTTTCTTTGTAGTCAGGTCACTTCGCGGTAAACTACCCTTCAGTTTAACTACCTGTCAGGACGCGCTATGCATTGCCCTTTCTGTTTCGCCGTGGATACCAAAGTGATTGACTCTCGTCTGGTGGGGGAAGGCTCTTCCGTGCGTCGCCGTCGGCAGTGTCTGGTCTGTAATGAGCGCTTTACCACCTTCGAAGTGGCGGAGCTGGTGATGCCCCGGGTGGTGAAGAGTAACGATGTGCGTGAACCCTTCAACGAAGACAAGCTGCGCAGTGGGATGCTGAAAGCGCTGGAGAAACGTCCGGTCAGCGCCGATGACGTCGAAATGGCGGTCAACCATATCAAAACCCATCTGCGCGGCACCGGCGAGCGCGAAGTGGCCAGCAAAATGATCGGCAATCTGGTGATGGAACAGCTGAAAAAACTGGATAAAGTCGCCTATATTCGCTTCGCGTCGGTCTATCGCAGCTTCGAAGATATCAAAGAATTCGGCGAAGAGATCGCCCGCTTACAGGACTAAGCCATGCAGGACGAAATGTACATGGCGCGTGCGCTTAAGCTCGCCGCCCGCGGTCGCTTTACCACCCATCCTAACCCTAACGTTGGCTGTGTCATTGTAAAAGACGGCGAGATCGTCGGCGAAGGGTTCCACTATCGCGCCGGCGAGCCGCACGCCGAAGTGCACGCCCTGCGGATGGCGGGGGAACAGGCGCGAGGCGCCACCGCCTATGTCACCCTTGAGCCCTGCAGCCACCACGGCCGTACGCCGCCGTGCTGCGATGCGCTGATTGCCGCCGGCATCAGCCGCGTGGTCGCCGCGATGCAGGATCCGAACCCGCAGGTGGCGGGGCGCGGCTTGTACCGTCTGCAGCAGGCCGGTATTGAAGTCAGCCACGGGCTGATGATGAACGAGGCGGAAGCGCTGAACAAGGGCTTCCTGAAGCGGATGCGCACCGGTTTTCCCTGGGTGCAGCTCAAGCTGGGTGCTTCGCTGGACGGCCGCACGGCGATGGCCAGCGGCGAAAGCCAGTGGATCACCTCCCCGCAGGCGCGACGCGACGTGCAGCGTCTGCGCGCACAGAGCCATGCCATTCTGACCAGCAGCGCCACCGTACTGGCGGACGATCCGGCGCTGACCGTGCGCTGGCAGGAGCTGAGCGCCGATACCCAGGCGCTGTATCCCCAAGAGAATTTGCGCCAGCCGCTGCGCGTCGTGATCGACAGTCAGAACCGCGTCACGCCTGAGCATCGTATTGTGCAGCAGGCGGGGGAAACGCTGTTTGCCCGCCTGGGCGCCGATGAGCGCCAGTGGCCGGACAGCGTGCGCACGCTGCTGGTTCCGGAACATAACGGCCATCTCGATCTGGTGCTGCTGATGATGCTGCTTGGCAAACAGCAGATCAACAGCGTCTGGGTGGAGGCGGGGGCCACGCTTGCCGGGGCGCTGCTGCAGGCGGGGCTGGTCGACGAGCTTATCGTCTATATTGCGCCTAAACTGTTAGGCAATGCGGCGCGTGGATTATGCGCGCTGCCGGGGCTTGAAGAACTGAGCCAGGCGCCCCATTTTAAATTCAATGAGATACGTCAGGTTGGCCCGGATGTCTGCCTGCATTTAACCACTGCGTGAGGCTTTCCTGATTATTAGGAAGCAGCGCTCAGAATAATATGATAAAATCCGCCCCCCTTGCGGGGCACATGAACCCGAAGGAAGAGTATGAACATTATTGAAGCTAACGTTGCTACCCCGGACGCTCGCGTCGCCATCACCATTGCGCGTTTCAACAACTTTATCAATGACAGCCTGCTGGAAGGTGCGATTGACGCCCTGAAACGCATTGGTCAGGTAAAAGATGAAAACATCACCGTTGTTTGGGTTCCAGGCGCGTATGAGCTGCCGCTGGCGGCTGGCGCACTGGCGAAAACCGGTAAATATGACGCGGTGATCGCGCTGGGTACGGTGATTCGCGGCGGTACCGCCCACTTTGAATATGTGGCAGGCGGTGCCAGCAATGGCCTGGCGCACGTCGCTCAGGACAGCGAAATCCCGGTAGCCTTTGGTGTTCTGACCACTGAAAGTATTGAACAAGCCATTGAGCGCGCTGGCACCAAAGCCGGTAACAAAGGCGCAGAAGCTGCGCTGACCGCGCTGGAAATGATTAACGTATTGAAAGCCATCAAGGCCTGATTTTTGTAAGGGGAATTCCGTGAAACCTGCTGCTCGTCGCCGCGCCCGTGAGTGTGCCGTTCAGGCGCTCTACTCCTGGCAGTTGTCCCAGAACGACATCGCTGATGTCGAATACCAGTTCCTGGCGGAACAGGACGTAAAAGATGTTGATGTTCTGTATTTCCGCGAACTGCTGTCCGGAGTGGCGACTAACAGCGCGTACCTCGACGGCCTGATGAAGCCCTACCTGTCCCGTCAGCTGGAAGAGCTGGGTCAGGTGGAAAAAGCGGTGCTGCGTATCGCGCTGTTTGAGCTGTCCAAACGCGATGACGTACCGTATAAAGTGGCCATCAATGAAGCTATCGAACTGGCGAAAACCTTCGGCGCTGAAGATAGCCACAAGTTCGTCAACGGTGTGCTGGACAAAGCGGCTCCGGTAATTCGTCCCCACAAGAAGTAAACTGCAGGCCGGGTTTTGCGAGGGTCGTCTCGCAACCCGGCCTTATTTATTATTTTGCTGAGGCATAACGTATGGCATGTGGCGAATTCTCCCTGATTGCCCGTTATTTTGATCGCGTTAAAAGCGCTCGTCTTGATGTCGAGACCGGTATCGGCGACGACTGCGCTCTCCTGAATATTCCCGAGAAAAAAACGCTGGCAATCAGCACCGACACTCTGGTGGCGGGCAATCACTTCTTACCCGATATCGACCCGGCCGACCTCGCCTATAAAGCCCTGGCGGTGAACCTGAGCGACCTCGCAGCGATGGGCGCGGAGCCGGCGTGGCTCACCCTGGCGCTGACCTTGCCGGAGGTGGATGAAGCCTGGCTGGAAGCCTTCAGCGACAGCCTGTTTGTCCAGCTTGACTACTACGATATGCAGCTGATTGGCGGCGACACCACCCGTGGCCCGCTCGCCATGACCCTGGGTATCCACGGCTTTGTGCCGCCTGGGCGCGCCATGAAACGTTCAGGTGCGAAGCCGGGAGACTGGATCTATGTCACCGGTACCCCGGGGGACAGCGCCGCCGGCCTGGCGCTGTTGCAGAACCGGCTGACGGTGGATACGCCGACTGACGCCGACTATTTGCTGGCCCGTCACCTGCGTCCGATGCCCCGCGTGCTGCAGGGCCAGGCGCTGCGCGACCTGGCGACGTCGGCGATCGATCTCTCCGACGGCCTGATCTCCGATCTGGGTCATATTCTCAAAGCCAGCGGCTGCGGCGCGCGTATCGAGCTTGATGCCATGCCGTACTCTGACGCGATGCTACGCCAGGTTGATTCTGAGCAGGCGCTGCGCTGGGCGCTCGCCGGTGGCGAAGACTACGAGCTGTGCTTTACCGTACCGGAACTGAACCGTGGGGCGCTGGACGTGGCCCTTGGCCATCTTGGCGCGCGTTTTACCTGTATCGGACAGATTGCGCCGGAGAGCGAAGGTCTGCAGTTTATCCGCGACGGTAAGCCGGTCACGCTTGATTTAAAGGGATACGATCACTTTGCGTAGTCGAGACGAGGCGCTTAGCCGCCTGAGTATGCGTAATCCATGGCATCTGCTGGCGACCGGTTTTGGCAGCGGCTTAAGCCCGGTGGTGCCGGGCACGATGGGGTCGCTGGCGGCGATCCCGTTCTGGTATCTGATGACTTTTCTCCCCTGGCAGCTCTACTCGCTGGTGGTGATGATGAGCATCTGTATCGGGGTCTATCTGTGCCATCGCACGGCCAAAGATATGGGCACCCATGACCACGGCAGCATCGTCTGGGACGAGTTCGTCGGGATGTGGATCACCCTGATGGCGCTGCCGACCCTGGACTGGCAGTGGGTGGCCGCCGGCTTCGTCATTTTCCGTATCTTCGATATGTGGAAACCGTGGCCGATTCGATGGTTTGACCGCAATATTCACGGCGGAATGGGGATCATGGTGGACGATATCGTCGCCGGCGTGATCTCCGCCGGCGTGCTGTATGTTATTGGCCATCACTGGCCCATCGGTCTGCTTTGACCGCTTCTCCCCGGCAGCGCCATGCTGTCGGGGAAACCACGCCCGTCACTTAAATCCCACCACCGGATGCGGCTGATAGGGCGCCTCCAGTTTGTCGATCTGTTCCGGAGATAGCGTCAAATCCACCGCCTGCAACAGGTCATCGAGCTGTTCCTGACGCGACGGACCGATAATTGGCGCGGCGACGCCGGGCTTGCTTAACAGCCAGGCGAGGGCGACCTGCGCGCGACTGGCGTCGAGCTCTTCCGCCACGTCCGCGAGATTCCCGGCGATCTGCGCGTCGTTCTCTTCGCTGGTGCTGTAAAGCGATTTGCCGAACTCATCCGAGACCAGCCGGGCGGTGGTCTCACCCCATGGGCGGGTCAGCCTGCCGCGCGCTAGCGGGCTCCACGGGATCACCGCTACGCCGTTACGTTGGCACAGGGGCAGCATCTCATTCTCTTCTTCCCGGTAAATCAGGTTGTAGTGATCCTGCATGGTGACGAAGCGCGCCCAGCCGTTCTGCTGCTGAAGCGCCAGCGCCTGGGCAAACTGCCGGGCATGCATGGACGAGGCGCCGATATAGCGCGCTTTGCCGGCTTTCACCACCTCGTCCAGCGCTTCGAGCGTCTCTTCAATCGGGGTGCTGTAGTCCCAGCGGTGGATCTGCAACAGGTCAACATAGTCCATACCGAGACGGCGCAGGCTGTCGTCGATAGAGCGCAGGATCTGCGCCCGGGAAAGCCCTTCCGCCAGATCGCCGACCTGGTGATAGACCTTGGTGGCGACAACCACCTCGTCGCGGCGGGCAAAGTCGCGCAGAGCGCGGCCGACGATCTCTTCGCTACTGCCGTCGGAGTAGCTGTTTGCGGTATCGAAGAAGTTGATGCCGCCTTCAATGGCGTGCTGGATGAGCGGGCGACTGCTCTCTTCCGGAAGCGTCCAGGCGTGTCTGCCGCGGTCCGGCTCGCCGAAAGTCATGCAGCCGAGGCAGAGTCGGGAAACACGTAAGGCAGTATCTCCGAGGGGGATATAGTGCATGGTGCGCTCCTGCTATTCATCAAGGGTATCCCTTAAGCATAGCAGGAGCGGGAGGGGCGATTATGCCAGCCAGTCGAGGATTTTGGCTTCAATACCGGCGGCATCGAGGCCGACGTCGGCGCGGATCTCTTCCTGAGTGCCCTGCGGAATAAAGACGTCCGGCAGGCCAATATTGAGCACCGGTACCGTCCGGCGATGGGCCATCAGCACTTCATTCACGCCGCTGCCGGCGCCGCCCATAATGGCGTTCTCTTCCAGCGTCACCAGAACGTCGTGCTCGCCTGCCAGCTGCAGGATCAGCGCGGTATCCAGCGGCTTCACAAAGCGCATGTCCACCAGGGTGGCGTTGAGTTTGTCCGCCACCGCTGCGGCCTCCGGCAGCAGGGTGCCGAAGTTGAGGATCGCTACCTTCTCGCCCTGGCGTTTCACTACCCCTTTGCCGATCGGCAGCGATGCCAGCGGCTCCAGCGTCGCGCCGGTGCCGCTGCCGCGCGGATAGCGCACCGCGCAGGGGCCGTCGCTGTAGTGGTAGCCGGTGTACAGCATCTGGCGGCATTCATTTTCATCGCTCGGCGTCATCACCACCATATCCGGAATACAGCGCAGGAAGGAGAGATCGAACGCCCCCTGATGCGTCTGGCCGTCTGCGCCGACAATCCCGGCGCGGTCGATGGCAAACAGCACCGGCAGCTTCTGAATAGCCACATCGTGGATTACCTGATCGTAGGCTCGCTGCAGGAAGGTGGAGTAGATGGCCACCACTGGTTTGTAGTCGCCAATCGCCAGTCCGGCGGCGAAGGTGACTGCATGCTGCTCGGCGATGGCGACATCAAAGTACTGATCGGGGAATTTCTTCGAAAATTCCACCATCCCTGAACCTTCGCGCATCGCCGGGGTGATGGCCATCAGCTTGCTGTCTTTGGCCGCCGTTTCGCAAAGCCAGTCGCCGAAGATTTTCGAATAGGAAGGGAGACCGCCGCTGCTTTTGGGCAGTACGCCGCTGGTATGGTCGAACTTTGGCACCGCGTGGAAAGTGATCGGGTCTTTCTCGGCGGGCTCATAGCCGCGGCCTTTTTTGGTCATAATATGCAGGAACTGCGGGCCCTTCAGGTCGCGCATGTTCTTCAGGGTGCTGACCAGACCGAGCACATCGTGGCCATCCACCGGGCCGATGTAGTTAAAGCCCAGCTCTTCAAACAGCGTCCCAGGCACCACCATGCCTTTGATATGCTCTTCGGTCCGCTTAAGCAGCTCTTTAATCGGCGGTACGCCGGAAAAGACCTTTTTGCCGCCTTCGCGCAGGGTGGAGTAGAGCTTACCGGAGAGCAGCTGCGCCAGATGATTATTCAGCGCCCCGACGTTCTCGGAGATCGACATTTCATTGTCATTCAGCACCACCAGCAGGTCGGGTTTGATATCCCCGGCGTGGTTCATCGCCTCAAACGCCATGCCGGCGGTAATCGCCCCGTCGCCAATCACGCACACCGCGCGCCGCTGTTTATCCTCTTTCGCGGCGGCGATAGCCACCCCGATGCCAGCGGAAATGGAGGTGGAGGAGTGACCGACGCTCAGCACGTCGTACTCGCTTTCACCGCGCCACGGGAAGGGGTGCAGGCCGCCTTTCTGGCGAATGGTGCCGATTTTGTCGCGGCGGCCGGTCAGAATTTTATGCGGGTAGGCCTGGTGACCGACGTCCCAGATCAGGCGATCGAAGGGCGTGTTATAGACGTAGTGCAGCGCCACGGTCAGTTCCACCGTGCCGAGGCCAGAGGCAAAGTGACCGCTGGAGCGGCTGACGCTGTCCAACAGGTAGCGCCGCAGCTCATCACACAGCTTCGGCAGGCTCTCTTTTGGCAACAGGCGCAACTCCTGGGTGGAATCTACCAGCGCCAGGGTCGGGTATTTGGCAATATCAAAACTCATCAGAGACTCATTTATTGTTTATTTATCGCGCTGAATAATGTAATTCGCGAGCGCTTCCAGTGCCGAAGTATCCAGAGATTGTGCGGCCAGTTCATCTAACGAACGGCGGGCATCAGCGATCAGGTCGTGCGCTTTCTTCCGGGCTTGCTCAAGACCCAGGAGGGCGGGATAGGTGCTTTTACCCAATTGCTGGTCGGCACCCTGACGTTTGCCAAGGGTCGCAGTATCCCCTACCACGTCGAGAATGTCATCCTGGACCTGGAAGGCCAGGCCGATATTTTCCGCATAGCGATCCAGCGCGGGCAGGGCGGCACGCCCGCGCTCGCCGGCGCTCAGCGCCCCCATGCGGACGGCGGCGCGGATTAGCGCGCCCGT
Source organism: Klebsiella sp. 1SOBk10mer (assembly GCF_046602535.1). Taxonomy (NCBI): domain Bacteria; kingdom Pseudomonadati; phylum Pseudomonadota; class Gammaproteobacteria; order Enterobacterales; family Enterobacteriaceae; genus Klebsiella; species Klebsiella sp. 1SOBk10mer. The sequence goes on along the minus strand of NZ_JBKIUP010000002.1, from coordinate 694,331 downwards.
TTTGTGGCGGTGGATACGTTCCAGCGCCTGCAGATTCACCTGCTGTCCTTCCGCCTGTAGATCCAGCGCCTGGCCGCCGCACATGCCCGCCACGCCGCTGGCCTGCGCCAGTTCGGAAACCATCGCCAGACGATCCCGGTCAGGGACGTCCGTCATCGGCGCATCACTGAGTATAGAGAACGCCAGCGTTTGCAGGGCATCTCCCGCAAGAATTGCGTTGGCTTCGCCAAATTTAATATGGCAGGTCGGCAGTCCGCGACGCAGATCGTCATCATCCATCGCCGGCAAATCATCATGCATCAGAGAATAAGCATGAATGCATTCGACCGCGGCGGCAGGGGCATCCAGCGTGGTGCGGCTCACGCCGAACATCTCGCCGGTAGCGTAGACAAGGAAGGGACGCAGGCGTTTACCGCCTAAGAGTGCGCCATAATGCATCGCTTCCACCAGCGGAGTGTTCTGAAAGGGCTGCGGCGTGATAAAACGGCGCAGCGCCTCGTTAGCCTGTTCCACACAGGCCTGCAATTGTTGCGGGAAATCCATTTATTCAGCGTCCGGCGTAAAAGGCGTGGTCGGGGAATCTTCACTATCCGCCAGCAGGATCTGCACGCGCTGTTCGGCCTGCTGCAGCTGGCTTTGCCCCTGGCGGGCCAGCTGGACCCCGCGCTCAAATTCGCTGAGCGCTTCTTCTAACGGCAAATCGCCGCTTTCCAGACGGTTTACGATCTGCTCCAGTTCGCCCAGTGCAGTTTCAAAGCTGGCCGGGGCCTCATTTTTCTTTGGCATAGTGAATATAGACTCTTGTTATTTCGCGACGGCAATACCGGGTATGGTAACGAAGTCACGCGTGTAAGCAAATAACGCGCAATGGTGATATACTCCGCGCCCAGGATGCAGGCACCGGTGTGCGCTGCTTTACAACTTTTGCTTAAAGCCCCGTCGGGCTTGCCAACGAACTATTGTCGCCATGAAGTTTATCATTAAATTGTTCCCGGAAATCACCATCAAAAGCCAATCTGTGCGGTTGCGCTTCATTAAAATCTTAACCGGGAACATTCGTAACGTTCTCAAAAACTATGACGAGACGCTGGCCGTCGTTCGCCATTGGGATCATATCGAAGTTCGCGCGAAAGATGAAAATCAGCGCCCGGCTATTCGCGATGCGCTGACCCGTATTCCCGGCATCCATCATATTCTGGAAGTCGAAGACGTACCGTTCACCTCGCTGCACGATATTTTTGAGCAGACGCTGCCGCTGTGGCGCGAGGCGCTGGAAGGCAAAACCTTCTGCGTGCGGGTGAAGCGTCGCGGCAAACATGAATTCACCTCAATTGAGGTGGAGCGCTACGTCGGCGGCGGCCTGAATCAGCATATTGAAACGGCGCGCGTGAAGCTGACCGACCCGGACGTTACCGTCAATCTTGAGATTGAAAACGATCGCCTGCTGCTGGTGAAAGGCCGCTATGAAGGTATCGGCGGTTTCCCGATCGGCACGCAGGAAGATGTGCTGTCGCTGATTTCCGGCGGCTTTGACTCCGGCGTCTCCAGCTACATGCTGATGCGCCGCGGCTGCCGCGTGCACTACTGCTTCTTTAACCTTGGCGGCGCCGCCCATGAGATTGGCGTCCGCCAGGTCGCGCATTACCTTTGGAACCGCTTCGGCAGCTCTCACCGCGTTCGCTTTGTGGCGATTAACTTTGAGCCGGTGGTCGGCGAAATCCTTGAAAAAGTGGATGACGGCCAGATGGGCGTGGTGCTCAAGCGCATGATGGTCCGCGCCGCGTCAAAAGTCGCGGAACGCTACGGCGTGCAGGCGCTGGTCACCGGCGAAGCGCTGGGCCAGGTCTCCAGTCAGACTCTCACCAACCTGCGCCTGATCGACAACGTCTCCGATACCCTGATCCTGCGTCCGCTGATTTCGCACGATAAAGAGCACATCATCGACCTGGCCCGCGAGATCGGTACGGAAGATTTCGCCCGCACGATGCCGGAGTACTGCGGCGTGATCTCCAAGAGCCCGACCGTGAAGGCGGTGAAGGCGAAGATTGAAGCGGAAGAAGAACACTTCGATTTCAGCATCCTCGATAAAGTGGTGGAAGAGGCGAGCAATATCGATATCCGCGAAATCGCCCAGCAGACGGAAGAGACGGTGGTGGAAGTGGAAACCGTGAACGGCTTTGGCGCCAACGACGCGATCCTCGACATTCGCTCCATCGACGAGCAGGAAGACAAGCCGCTTAAGGTCGAGGGGGTTGAAGTTGTTTCTCTGCCGTTCTACAAGCTGAGCACCAAGTTTGGCGATCTCGATCAGAGTAAAACCTGGCTGCTGTGGTGCGAACGCGGAGTGATGAGCCGTCTGCAGGCGCTTTATTTGCGCGAGCAGGGCTTCAGCAACGTGAAAGTTTATCGCCCGTAACAGGTTGTTATGATGCAAAAGGCCTTCCTTGATGGAAGGCCTTTTTACTATTGGCTGGGGAGTGTATTAGCGCAGGGTCAGCGCCAGGTCATTGAGTTGATCGATGACAATATTCCAGCCCTCGAAAAATCCCATCTGCTCATGCTGCTCGCGGGTTTCATCATCGGCATGCAGCACCGTAGCCGTATAGCGACACCCGCCCTGTTCATCGGCAAAAGTGATGATGGCCGTCATCGCGAAGGGGGAAACGGCGGGGCGATAATCCGCCGTCAGCATCGAGGTCATGACGATTTTTTGTTGCGGGATAACCTCAAGAAAACAGCCGGGGTTATCGCTGCGTTCACCGTCAGGGCCGTGCATCACGGTGTGAAAGGCCCCGCCGGCGCGAAAATCAAAGGTCAGAACCTCGGTTTGCCAGGGCTTCGGGCACCACCAGGTTCGGAGTAATGCCGGGTCGGCCCACGCGCGCCACAGGGCTGCGGCGGGCGCGCTGAGCAGGCGGCTGATAACAAGATCGCGAGAATCGGTTGCGCTACGGGACATGCTACGACTCCTCAGGAAAAGTGGGAGCCAGTCCGCGGCGCGGACCGGCTATCAGGCTTCGTAGTAATTATAGATGCCGGCGGCCATCACCAACTGTGAGGCGACCTCATACGCTTTCTCGCGCCCCACCAGCAGATCGATCATTTTCAGGGCGAAATCAATCGATGTCCCTGGACCCTGGCTGGTTAACAGATTCACCCGCGGATCCCAGACCACCCGCTTATCCTGCCACTGATCGGCGGGGATCTGCGCCTTCAGCGCTGGAAAACCGGTCATGTTGCCGATCGGGAACAGATGATGAGGTACCAGCACGGTCGCCGGAGCGGCGCAGATAGCGGCCACAATGCGCCCAGAGAGATGAAACTGGCGGACGGTTTCCACCAACAGCGGGCTGTCGCGAAAGCACTCCGCTCCCTTGAGGCCGCCCGGGAGGACGATAATATCGAAATCGCCATCGGCCACCTCGACCAGAGGAGCATCCGCCAGCAGCTTGACGCCGCGCGAGCAGACGATGGTCAGGCCGCCGTCGCTGGCGACGCTGGCGGTGGTCACCTTCACCCCGCCGCGGACCAGCAGGTCGATAGTGGTGACCGCTTCGGTCTCTTCGCTACCAGGGGCGAGGCAAATCAGTGCCGACGCGCTCATATTCATTCTCCTTACGCTTGACCAGTTCAAATAAGCGGGCGTTTTCCGGTACGGCAACGCCGTGGGCGCGGGCGCGGTTGAGCAGAAAACCGGTGATATAGTCGATCTCCGTGTGCCGCTGGGCGCGAACGTCCTGCAGCATGGATGAGATATTTTCTGCCGTACTTTCAATCACCTGTTCGACATAAAATAGCAGGTTTTCCGCCGAGGTATGAATACCTTCGCGCTCCATCACTGCCGCCACCTCGCGACAAATGGTCGCAACTTCCTGCGGATAGTCGCGCAGATCGCCATTTTTACACCCTTTTATCGCGGTCAGGGGGTTAATCACGCAGTTAACCGCGAGTTTGCGCCAGGTGGCCGAGAAAATATTGTTGTGCCAGGCGACATCCGGCAGCACGTTCTGCAGCACTTCAGCGAGGTAGCTGTAGTCCTGTTCGTAGTTTTTCGCCGGCCCGATATGCGTGGTGCCCTGGGCGACGTGGATGATGACATTCCCGTCCCGGCGAGCCGCCTGGGTGGTGGAGGCCAGCAGCAACGGCTGTTTCACGCTGCGCAGCTCCTCGACGGTTCCCATGCCGTTATGCACCAGCACAATCGGCGTGGTGTCCGGCAGGATCGCGGCCAGGTGCTTCACCGCGTTTGAAACCTGCCAGGCTTTTAAAGTGACAATCAGCAGCTCGCTGCTGGCAAGAAAATCGGGATCGTTGGCCGTCAGCGACTCGTTGAACACCGAGCCGTCGGTTTCAATGACGTTGACGCTACAGAATGGCTGCGGCACGCGCAGCCAGCCCTGGACTTCATGTCCCTGTTTGCACAACGCGGTCAGCCATAGTTGTCCCAGTGCACCGCATCCCAGTACGGTTACTTTCATTGTTCCTCCTCATCTGCCGCTACCCCAGGCGCTGATGACTAAAGTCTATCTCGTCGCTTTTCGCATCGTCGCACGGAAAGGGGGTTTCGGCGTCGTCGGGCAGCATGGGGAAAATAGCGCGAGCGTTGCGTAATCAGCTAAGCTTCCGGGATAACAAGTTGAGTTATGCCGCGTTGCAGGTATTATGCAACGCAAAAGAAACGGAAGGAGAGGAAAAGATGCCATCTTTCGATATTGTCTCTGAAGTTGATCTTCAGGAAGCCCGTAACGCGGTAGACAACGCGAGCCGCGAAGTCGAGTCGCGTTTTGATTTTCGTGGCGTTGAAGCCACGTTTGAATTAAACGACGCCAACAAGACCATTAAAGTGCTGAGCGAGTCTGACTTCCAGGTGAACCAGCTGCTGGATATCCTGCGCGCCAAGCTGCTCAAGCGCGGCATTGAAGGCACCTCCCTCGACGTGCCGGAAGATATCGTACACAGCGGTAAAACCTGGTTTGTTGAAGCGAAGCTGAAGCAGGGCATTGAAAGCGCGGTGCAGAAGAAGATCGTTAAACTGATCAAAGACAGCAAGCTGAAAGTGCAGGCCCAGATTCAGGGCGAAGAGATCCGCGTGACCGGTAAGTCCCGCGACGATCTGCAGTCGGTGATGGCGCTGGTGCGCGGTGGCGATCTGGGACAACCGTTCCAGTTCAAAAACTTCCGCGACTAAGGCGGCCGACAGACAGCAAAAAGCGGGGAATTCCCCGCTTTTTTATACCCCTTTGATGAGCTGCTCTATCTCGAAGCGGTTGGTGACTTTGCTGTCGATTTTGATATACACCGAACGCTCCTCGGGCACCACCAGCGCCTGATGAACCCCGCTGGCATTCAGCAGACGCGCCTGCAGCGCGCTGTCGACCACCACGCCGTCCGGTACCTCTACCCGCAGGCTGCTGACGTAGGGCGGCTCGCTCATGGTGCTGGCCACCAGCAGCCACAGCATCGCCAGCAGGGCGCCCAGCAGAAACACGGTCTGCGAATCAAAGAAACCATCGACCCAACCGCCAAGGGCGCCGCCAATCGCCACCCCGAGGAACTGGCTGGTGGAGTAGACGCCCATCGCGGTGCCTTTGTAGCCCGCCGGCGACTCTTTGCTAATCAACGACGGCAGCAGCGCTTCCAGCAGGTTAAACGCCAGGAAGAAGAGCTGAACGCCCGCCACCAGTTCCCAGAAGTAGCCTCCTGCGCCCCAGAGGACAATCTCCGCAATCAGCAGGATGGCGACGCAGAGCAAAAAGACGCGCTTCATCTTACGCTTCACTTCGGCGTAGATGATAAACGGCACCACCGAGATGAAGGAGATAACCATGGTGACCAGGTAAATCTTCCAGTGCTCGGCGGCCGGGAAGCCGGCGGCCTCCAGCTGTCCGGGCAGCGCGACAAAAGTGGACATCAGCATGATGTGCAGGCACATGATGCCAAAGTTGAGCTTCAACAGGCGCGGCTCCGCCAGCACCTTGCTAAAGCAGCCCTTCACCATCCCGGATTCGCGGTTAAGCACGTGGTTCTGGCTGTTGGGAACCACCCACAGGGTGAGCAGAATGCCGACGGTCGCCAGGATGGCGATCATCCAGAACAGGGCGTGCAGACCCAGCTGATGGGTAATAATCGGCCCCAGCACCATGGCGATAGCGAAAGTGACGCCGAAGCTGACGCCAATAAACGCCATCGCTTTAGTGCGGTTCTGTTCGCGGGTGAGATCGGAGAGCAGGGCCATGACCGCGGCGGCGATGGCGCCGGAGCCCTGAAGGGCACGGCCAAGAATGATGCCCCAGATGGAGTCGGTGAGCGCGGCGATGACGCTGCCGAGCACGAAAATAAGCAGGCCGCCGACGATCAACGGCTTACGGCCAATACGGTCAGATAACAGTCCGAAGGGGATCTGGAACACCGCCTGCGCCAGACCGTAGATGCCGATCGCCAGGCCAATCAGCGCTTCACTGGCGCCCTGCAATGCCATGCCATACGTGGTCAGAACCGGCAGGACCATAAACATGCCAAGCATGCGCAGGGAGAATACCGTCCCCAAACCCCAGGTCGCGCGCAGTTCCCCTGGCGTCATTTTGTTATCGTTCATTACCACCTCAATATAAAAACTGCGCCTAGTGTAGCGGCGGGGGGTAAGAAGCGTAAATAAATGTTTGTTTAACAGATATTACGGGGCTGTTGCGCGATGCGGCAAGTTGGTAAAAATCAATAAACCAGTGGAGGAGGACTCCACTGGCGAGGGGGAAAATTAAGGTAAAGTAAAGTCAACCCACTGGCTGCCGGCATCAGCCGATTTGACGCATTGCTCGACCCAATAGACACCGTGCAGACCGGCTTCGACGTCCGGATACCAGAAGTCTTGCAGGAAGGCGCGATCGTCACGATCCGTGGCGTCAATCGCCTGCGCATAGCGGCGATAGAGGTTGGCCCAGGCTTCAAACAGCCCTTCCGGATGACCGCCGCCGATGCGATCGTCCGCCAGCGCGTTTGCGCTCAGGTAGGGCATCCCGCGTTCCAGAATGCGCGCCGGCTCGCCCTGCACCTCATAGCTGAGCTGGTTAGGATGCTCATCCCACCATTCGATACTCGCTTTTTCGCCGACGATGCGTACTTTTTGCGAGTGCATGGCGCCGCTGTTCACCGCGCTGGTCCACATCGAGCCAACCGCGCCGTTGTCATATTCCATCAGGACAAAGGCGTTATCTTCCAGCGGCGCGCGAGAGGGAACAAAGCTCTGGCGGGAGCACATCAGCCGTTTGATATTGAGCTGTGGCGCCATGGTTTCGGCGACAAACAGCGGATGGGTGGCCAAATCTCCCAGCACATAGCTGGGCCCGGCGAACTTCGGCGTCACGCGCCAGCGGGTGGATTCTGCCTGCAGCTCGACGGCCTGGTTATGAAAGCCGTGGGCGAACTGCATATTGACGATGCGGATCTCGCCGAGCAGTCCATCGGCAATCATCTGCCGCGCCTGCTGGATCATCTGATAGCCGGCATAGCCGTAGGTGACGCCGACGATTTTGTTCTGTTTTTTACTCAGGTCCACCAGTTCGCGCGCCTCTTCGGCGGTAAAACAGAGGGGCTTTTCACAGATGACGTGGAGGCCCGCTTCCAGCGCCGCTTTGGTGATGGCGAAATGGGTATTATTCGGGGTGGTGACCGAGACGACCTCGATCCCGTCAGGGCGCTGCGCCTCTTCACGAAACAGGGTCTGGTAGTCGGCGTAGCAGCGCTCCGGCGCGATGCCCAGTTGCTCACCGAACGCGCGCCCGCGCTCGGCATCGACGTCAAGCGCGCCGGCCAGTAGGGTGTAAACATTGTCACGCAGCGCCGCACAGCGGTGGCTGTAGCCGATCTGGCTGGTTCCCCCGCCGCCGACCATGCCCCAACGCAGGGAACGGGATAAGGGTTTCAGACCGTTTAACATGGTGCTCTCCTTTTTGAAATCATTCGCACTCTGAGGCGCTCAATGCCGACGCCTGCGGCAACGCGCATCCGGATAGACTGACCTAAACTTAAGGAAATGTTTGTTCTGTTTCAATTGTATTGTGGAATTTATTTTTCATATATGCGAAGGGGATCGAATAAGCAGAAGTTTATTTTCCGCTGGGTTGAAAAGGAGAGGGGAATCAACGGCGACGGGTACAGGCCGGAATGTGGCGGAATGCTTTTCGTTACAGAGCAAGATGAAATAAATTTTCTTTTTAACCTCAACGTGCGGTGCAATCCGCAGATTGCACCGGAGGAAGACGACGACATTACGCTCCGCGCACAGATGCGGGGGCTGGCGAAGCGGCGGGAGGATTACCGGCCGCAAAGATACCCTTCGCCGCCAGGCCTGCGACGGTGAGGGCTGCCGGGATGCCGAGGATCAAAAAGACGCTTTCGAAGGGCAGGTTGAGCGCCATCATCTCAGCGCCAGCAAAGGCGCTGAGGATCGCGCCGATCCGCCCGACGCCGTGCATCCAGCTGGATCCCGTCGCTCGCGCCTGCGTGGGGTAGTAACGGGCGGAGAGGGCGTTCATGCCGGTATTGGCGCCGTTCAGGCAGGCGCCGCTGATAAACGCCAGCATACAGAGCAGGGCAAAGCTGCCCGCCGCGTAGCCCATCGCCATGGTAAACAGGCCGCCGACGGCGTAGATCATCCCCAGCGCGCGATGGGGATTGATGCGGTCCATCAGCCAGCCGGCAAACAGCGAGCCGAGGGTACCTCCCGCCTGGTAGATGGCCGTCATGACGGCCGCCTGGCTGACGGTAAGCCCGACCTCCTTAACCAGCGTTGGCAGCCAGCTGCCGAGAATATAGACGAGGAACAGCCCCATAAAGTAGACCAGCCATAGCATCAGCGAGCCAAAGCCATACTGGCGGGAGAGCACAATGCGCATCGCATTCCCGGCCGCCGGCTGCGCCGGCAGGATAAACGTCACGTTGTCGCTGATTTGTCCGGGATAAAGACGATTGAGGATGGCGCGAATGCGCGCCGCAGGCGCTTGTTTTATCACCAGAAAACGAACCGATTCCGGCAGCCGCCAGATAAGCAGGGGGGCAAACAGCAGCGGCAGAATGCCGCCGAGCGCCATCAGCGAGTGCCAGCCAAACTGCGGGATCAGCCATGACGCGGTAAATCCTCCGGCCGCCGCGCCGAAGGTGAAGCCGCAGAAGATGACGGTAATAATAAATGAGCGCTGGCGTTCCGGAGCGTATTCCGACACCAGCGTCCCGATGTTCGGCATCGCGGCGCCCAGTCCGAGGCCGGTCATAAAGCGGAAGAACATCATCTGCTCAATGTTGTGCGAGAAGGCGGTGGCGATGGTCCAGAAGCCGAAGAAGAAGACGCTGTTGATGATGATCTTCTTGCGTCCCAGCCAGTCGGCGAGCGGGCCAGAGAAAATAGCGCCCAGCGCGAGGCCGATCAGCGCGGCGCTAATCACCAGGCCCAACTGGTGGTTGCTTACCCCCCACTCCAGCTTCAGCGTCGGGGCGATAAAGCCCATGATCGCGATATCAAACCCATCAAGAGCGATAACGCAAAAGCCGAGAAAAATAATCTGCTTTTGAAAGCGGCTCAGAGGATTACGGTTAATTAACTCTCTGACATCCAGGCGTTGAGTCTGTGTCATAGCGTATTCCTTATGCGCAGGAGCGCAGGTAGGGCTGCGCGGCATTGAACAGTAATTGCGCCCGCTGGAGGGGCGGCAGGGCGCCCTGCTCACCGTCCAGCGGCACTTCGAGGGAGACCGGTAGCGTTGCCGGCAGTGCCGCCATCAGACCGTGCAGATCCAGACCGCCTTCCCCCGGCACGTTGCGCGCTGAGCGGGCCTGGCGGATGAGCTCCTGCTCGCTTTCCGGCCGCTGCGCCGCGCCATCGCAGAGTTGCATATAGTTCAGATGATGCGCGGGCAGGCTGGAGAGGGCGGCGAGCGATTCCCCCGCGCGCCAGAAATGAAGGGCGTCCACCAGGATGCCGATATCTTCCCGCCCGCTGGCGGCGATCAGCGCCTGCGCATCGGCGATCGTGCGCAGCTGGGTCCAGGGCATCGGCTCAAGGTTCATGGTCAGGCCAAATGAGCGACCGGCTGCGGCGAGAGTGGCCAGGTTGTCGGCGCTGCGCTGCAGGTTGTCGTCATTCCCGGCGACTAACACCTGTCCGGCGCCAAGCCGCGCGGCGGTCTCCATAAAGCGCTGCAGCCGATCGTCGAGGGTAAACCCCGGGCTGAGGCGGACGATCTCCACGTCCGAGACGCGGATGCCGGTTTCCATCAGCGCGACCAGGGTCGCGCGGACGGCGGGGGTATCGCCCAGCATGTCGTAGTCCGGGTCGGCGGGTGTGGCGGGCAGCAGCCGCAGTCCCACGTGGGTAAAACCGGTTCTGGCCGCTATCCGCACCTGTTCGGGGGGAGGGACATCGAGCAGGCTCAGCGCGGCGAGCGATAGGGTACGCATGTTCATAAAGGGCTCCGGTACAGTTGCAGGTGAAGTTAGCCAGGGGTATTGCCGTCCCTGGTTTTTATTGCTTTGTTTTTATTGTGTTTGCCGCCAGATTTTTGCCCACCAGGTAGCCGAAGGTCATAGCCGGCCCGAGGGTGATCCCTCCGCTGGGGTAATAGCCGCGCATCACGCTCGACATGTCGTTGCCGATGGCGAACAGACCCGGTATCGGCTGCTGCTGCCCATCCAACACCCGAGCGTGCTCGTCGGTTTGTAACCCGCTAAAGGTGCCCAGCGAGCCGGGCAGAATGCGCACCGCGTAGAACGGCCCTTCGCGCAGCGGTCCGAGCGTCACCTGATGGTCACCCTGCGCGCGGTTATAGGCCGATGCGCCGCGGTGAAAATCGATGTCTTCACCGGTGCTGGCAAAATGGTTAAAGCGTGCAACGGTTTCCGCCAGCGCATCGGTATCGATGGCGCACCGCTTCGCCAGCTCGGCAAGGGTGTTTCCTCGCCGCAGATAGCCGGTACGCAGCCAGGCGGTAGGGGAGAATGGAAAGGGCCTGGCGTGGCCCAGGCCATAGCGGCGCAGCGCGCGCCGATCGGCCAGCAGCCAGGCCTGCGGCGTGTCGCCCGCGGGCGTCGCCGCCAGCAGGGCGGCGATAAAGTCGTGATAGGAGTCGGCCTCGTTAACAAAGCGTTTGCCGTTAGGCAGGACGGCGATCACCCCGGGCTTGGCGCGTTCCACCAGATGGGGAAACATCAGCTGCTGGCCGCTGGCGAGGGTGACGCGGGACACCGGCGCCCAGGCCAGCGGGTGGCGCAGGCGGGTATCGAACTGGCCGCCGGCGGATTCGCCAAGGCGGATCCCCTCGCCCTGATTGTCAGGCGGCGCGGCGGAGAAATGGCCGTAACCCTCCGCGGCATGAGGCACCACCTGCGCCAGGCGCTGCCGATCGTGGGGAAAACCGCCGCAGGCCAGCACCACGGCGCCCGCTTCGACGAGTATCTCCCCGCCGTCGCTGCGCAGCACTGCACCGGACACTCCCTGCGGACCCTGCAGCAGTCTGACCGCCGGGGCGTTGAGCTGAAAACGCACCCCGGCGTCGAGGGCGGATCGTAGCAGACGGGCGACCAGCGCATTGCCATTGACCAGATGCAGCCCTCGTCCGGCGCGCAGCCGCTGCCAGCCGTGGCGCAGCAGGCGGCGGGCGGCATACAGCGCAGAGCGCGGCGAGCGGGTAGCGTTGAAAAAATGCGCCATGTCCGCGCCGCCGGCGATGCCCATCCCGGCAAGACTGATGGTCTCCAGCGGCGGGCGCAGTCGGTGGAGCCAGTCGCCGAGCAGGCGGCCATCGTAGGGCTGAGCGGTGACCGACCGCCCACCGTTCGCCGCGCCCGGCGACGCGTGAAAGTCCGGCATGGTGCTGCCCGACAGAAACTTCACCGCCGTCCGTTGATGAAAAAAATCCACCATTTCCGGCCCGTAATGCAGGAAGGTCTGCAAGCGAACGTCGGCGGCTTCTCCCCCCATCTCATGCTGCAGATAGGTCAGCGGGGCATCGGCCGCTTCGTCGATGCCCTCCGCTCGCGCCAGCGGGTTGCAGGGGATCCACAGCCAGCCGCCGGACCAGGCGCTGGTCCCGCCGAGCACTGACGCTTTCTCCGCCACCATGACGCTGGCGCCGTGCACTGCCGCGGTGACCGCGGCAGAGAGTCCCGCCGCGCCGGATCCGACCACCAGCACATCCACCTTCACAGGCCCGCTCATGATGGACTCCTTATTGCAATGGTGAAAAAGCGGTGGGGCGCATCAGCACCGATTCGAGGCGCTCCACGGCGGCCAGTTCGCGGTTTTTCCGCGAGAAGGTCTGCCAGCGCTCGTCCTGGGCCATCCGTGCGCGGCGTACCAGGCGATCGTCCAGGCTTTCGTAAGCCCAGATGTGCACTACCTGATTGACCACGCCGATCTCGGTAAAAAAGAAGCCGATCAGTTTGCCAAGATGGTCAGTTTGCACCGCCAGGGCATCGCTTTGGTATAGCGCCAGCCAGTCGGCCATTTTCAGCGGATTGATGGTGTAGGTGCGTTTTTCGTAGATCATGATGTTTTCCTGATTAGTGGGTGGCGGGTTGCGCCAGATGGCAGGCGGCGAGGTAGCCAAACGTCAGCCCCGGGCCAAGGGTGATGCCGGGACCCGGGTAGGTGCCGGCCATCAGCGAATCCATGTCGTTTCCCACCGCGTACAGCCCCGCAATGGGGTTGCCTTCAGCGTTGACGACCTGGGCATCGGCGGTGGTGACCAGACCTCGAGAAGTCCCCAGATCGCCGGTATAGAGTTTGATGGCATAGAACGGCGCGCTGAGCAGGGGAGCGTTGCAGGCGTCAGGATGACGGCCCGGATCGCCCATCGCCCGGTTATAGCTGTTGCCGCCTTTGGCAAACTCACGGTCCACACCCTGCGCGGCGTCACGATTGTAGCGGGCGACCGTCTCGCTCAGGGCGTGGGCATCCAGCCCAAGCTGCTGCGCCAGCGCGGCCAGGGTATCGGCTCTATGCAGATAGCCAGCGGCGATCAGGGCGTCATTGTTCACCGGCGCCGGGCGCGCCAGCCCGAGGCCATAACGCTTCATCACCTGCGCGTCGCACAGTAAAAAGCAGGGGGCATTCTCCGCTGCACGCTGCATCGCGCTCGCAAAATGGTGATAGGAGCTGGACTCGTTAACGAGGCGTACCGCCCGCTGATTGACGGCAATCACGCCCGGCTTGGCCCGGTCGGTCACCAGGTGGGGGAAGCGCTCCTCGCTACCGTCGGCCCGGGTCAGCACCGATACCGGCGCCCAGAAAAAGTTGGACGCGCGATCGGCTCCCTCGCGAGCGTTGAGTGCCGCCGCGAGACGCAGAGCGGCGCCATCATTGGCTGGCGGCGACATGGTGAAGTGCTCTCGGGTGTGAGGCCGATAGCGCGCCGCCAGCGCGCCAGCGGCAAAGCCGCCTGCGGCTAGCACCACCCCACGGCGGGCGTGTAGCGTCTCTTTTTGCCCCTGATAGTCAATCTCTACCCCGGTGACCGCGCCTTGCGATTCGCACAGCGCCAGCACATTGACATTCAGCCGAAGGCTCATGCCTTTACGCAGCGCCGTGGTCGCCATGCGGGCAATCAGCGCATTGCCCATCGCCAGGCGGGTGCCGCGAGGATATTTCACCCGGTCGCGGGCGTAGCGCAGCAGCAGCCGGGTGCAATGGGCCAGGGAGCGCAGCGAGCGACGCATATCGAGAAAATGTTGAATGTCGACGCGGTTGACCATCATCCCGCCAAACAGCAGCATCCCCGGCGGAGGCGAGCGCAGGTCGCGAAACGCGTCCCCCAGTTCACGGCCGTCATACTCGACCACCTCCAGCGCCCGACCGACGTCGACGGCGCCGGGCTCATCCGGATAGTAATCGGGTGAGAGCGGGCGCAGGCTATATTTCACCGCCCCCTCGCGCTCCAGAAAGGCGAGGGCCTCTCGCCCGGCGCGGACAAACGCCTCGGCGATATCTTCGCGGTAGTGGGCCTCGCCGATAATGGTTCGTAGATAGGTTTTGATCGCTTCGGCGCTACCGCTTTTGCCCTCGGCGCGCGCCTGGTCGGTATCGTGCAGCCACACGGCGCCGCCGGAGATAGCCGAGGTGCCGCCGAACTGACCGGCTTTCTCCAGCATCAGCACCGACAGCCCTTTGCAGCTGGCGGTGACCGCGGCGGCAAAGCCAGCGGCGCCACTGCCGATGACGATCACATCCCAGCTTTTCATGCCGCCGCTCCCTGCGCCGACGGGATGGCGCCGATAAACTGGCCCATCAGCGTCATCTGCGCCAGCGCCATTTCCGGCCCAGTCTGTACCCGGCAGCCGCGGGCGGCGGCGAAGGTGAGCAACGGCGTCATCACCGGAGCGGTGACAACGTCGGCCACGTGGGTGGCGCTGTCGAGCGTCTCCAGCAGCGCCTGGGGTAGGGGCAGTGCATCAAACCCGGCCATGCCGGCCGGCGAGCCATTGATCAGCAGATCGACACCGTGCAGGCTGTCCGGCAGCGTGCTCAGTTGCACCGCCGGAAAGGCCTCAGTCAGAAGATCGTGCAGGCGTTGCCGGGTGGCCGGGTTTTGATCGTGCAGCGCCAGTTGGCGGATCCCCGCCTCGCACAATCCCCAGGCGATGGCGCTGCCGACGCCGCCGCAACCGGAGAGCAGCGCCTGCTTACCTGCCGGCTGAAAACCCTGTGCCTCGGCGGCAAGCTGAAATCCGACGCCGTCCAGCATATCGCCCTGTAACCGGCCATCCGCCAGCTTGCGGATCACATTGATGGCGTTGAGTCGGCGAGCGCGCGGCGTAAGTTCGTCGACCAGCGCGGCGGCGCGTTGTTTATGCGGTACCGTCACCAGCACGCCGCTCATGTTCTGCCAGCCGCGCAGGGCGTTGAGGTAGGCGGCCACCGCGTCCGGGACGATATCCACCGGGATCATGACGCTGTCCATGTGCTGTTCGGCAAAGTAGCGGTTGAAGTTATCCGGTGATTTCACCTGGGCGATCGGATGACCAATCACGGCGACAACCTGGGTAGTTCCACTGACCATTTCAAACCTCATTTGTTAAATGAATGTTGTGAAAGTATTTCAGCGGAAGCTGGGAGCGACAACGCAGAATTCGGACATGTTGGTTGTTAATCGCACCATCGCTGCGATAATCGCAGGAAATCGATAATGATGTTGCAAAAATGTGAGCGAATATGCAAAACACCATTCATCCACGCGATCTGATCGTCGGTTTACAAAAAGGGTTGGCGTTGATCCAGCTTTTTTCCAAAAACTGCCCAAAGCTCACTGTTGCCCAGGCGGCGAAAATGAGCGGTCTGACGCAAAGCGCGGCACGACGTTTTTTGTTGACGCTGCTGCATGATCGTTATTTGCAAACCGATGGGCGCTATTACTGGCTTACCCCGAAGACCCTGCGGCTTGGCCAGGCCTATGTTGATTCGGCGCAGTTTCCACGCATGGTGCGACCGATTGTCGAATACATCGCCAGCCGGACCGAAGAGCACGCCTCGGTGGGGGTGGTGGATGAAGATGAGCTGGTCTATATCGCCCGCAGCCGGCATACGCCGTTTAACTCCACGTCGGTTCGGCTAGGGGAGCGGGTGCCCATCTTCTGTACCGCCGGGGGGCGATTATGGCTGGCTTCGCTGCCGGAAGCAGAGTGTGAAGCGGTTCTGCAGCGCATTACCCGGGAACAACGCACGCCCTATACGGTGACCGACGTCGCGCCGCTGATGGAGAAAATCGCTCAGGTGCGGCGTCAGGGATACGCCACTATTGAACAGGAGTTTGAGATTGGCATGCTGGTGCTGGCGGTACCGTTAACCGACAGGGAAGGAACCTGGTGGGGAGCGCTAAGTCTGACCAGCCATCAATCGCGGACCTCGCTGGAAGCGTTATGCCGTGATCATCTCGATCTGCTCTACAGCGCGCAAGCGATGCTGGTGGGGTAAACAGGGCAGCCGATGCGCTGCCCTCGGCAAGATGTCGCTTAGGCTGATGCTTTGTTCAGGAAACTGCTCCAGTCGCTGGCGGCGTTATCGACAAAGGTGTTCCAGCTGTTGCCGGCGGTATTGACGAAGCTTCCCCAGTTATCCTTACCGGCGGTCACAAAGGTTTCCCAATTTGACTGACCGGTCAGGAAGGAACCAAACGCCATTGTGCTGTCGCAGACGAACGAGGCGAATGCGTTGCCAGAGGTGAGGACAAAGGAGGTGAAACCGATGCCCGAGTTGGCGACGAAGCTGGCGAAGCCGCTGGCCGCGCCGAACAGGTTAAAGCCGCCGGAGATGTAGAGCATTTCGTTCAGTGTTAACTCTTTCATTGCAATTCCTTGTATTGAATATTTCCAAAACGGGCGTAAGCCCGAGGCGAAAGGTAGCACCGTAGAGCTGAACGGGGCGAGCGACGTCGGGCTGGTATAAGCTCATTTTTTCCTCATTTATTAGCGGGTAGCTACGAAAACGGTGTGGGGGAGGGGAGGGAAGTATGAATTGAGAAAGGAAAAAGACATGAAAGAGAAAAGAAAAAGCCCCGTAAAAACGGGGCTTTATATCATACTGGAGCGGGTGATTATCTCACATAAGCCAGCAGACTATGTGAATCCGGCACCATAAAGTCAACGGACATCATCACGGACAGCGCAGTGATGGCGACGATGGAAAAGACGAAGAGCTTACGCGCCCAGACTTTATCATCTGCCACTTTGTAGCCGCGCAGCGCCATGCCCAGCCACCAGACGCTGACCGCTGCCGCTACGACCAGGTATTTGTACCCGGCATAGCCGCCCAGCGAGAGCATCAGGGTCGCAACGGCAAAGGCGACGATGTACAGCGTAATATGGTTTTTGGCGACCGATATACCTTTCACTACCGGCAGCACCGGAATATTCGCCGCCTGATAATCCTTGAAGCGGAAAATCGCGATGGCGTAGGAGTGAGGCATCTGCCACAGGCTAAAAATAGCCAGCAGGATAGCCGCACCGCTGTCGAAATCACCGGTCACTGCGCAGTAGCCAATCACCGGCGGCGCTGCGCCGGAGAGTGAGCCAATCAGCGTGCCATAGACGGAGTGGCGTTTCATGTACAGGCTGTAGACGCCAACATAAACCACGAACCCCATCACCCCCAGCCAGCAGGCCAGCGGATTTGCGCCGAACCACAGCAGCATAAAGCCAGCAATACCCAGCAAGGTGGCGTACACCAGCGAAGCTTCTGGCGAGATCAGCCCTTTGACCAGCACCCGGTTTTTCGTCCGTTCCATCTTACGATCGATGTCCCGGTCGATGTAGTTGTTGAATACACAACCCGAGGCGACCACCAGGGATACTCCAAGGAGCGTCCAGACGAACAGCGGATAGTCGATGTGGCCTTTGGAGGCCAGCAGGAAACCGCCGATCACGGAGATCAGGTTGCCAAAAATAATGCCTGGTTTCGTAACTTGCAGGTATTGCTTAAACATACTCGCCGCTCTTAGTGCATCATCATGTTGTAGTTCAGGTTCCACATAATCCAGATGGAGCCGACAACCACGATCGCAATGATGATTACGGTGAAGATAAATGCGGTCAGGTTCCAGCCTTCATCGGACTTGCTGTTCATATGCAGGAAGTACACGAGGTGTACCACGATCTGCACCACAGCGGTCACCAGAATGGTGCCAAGGATAACCGCATGCGAGGCGGAGCCACTCATCACCATGGCGAACGGAATGACCGTCAGGATGATGGACAGGATAAATCCTGTCATGTAGCTCTTCACGCTGCCGTGAGAAGCGCCGCTATGATCGGTAGAATGACTCATTACATCGCCCCCATCAGATAGACAACCGAGAACACGCAGATCCACACTACGTCCAGGAAGTGCCAGAACAGGCTCAGGCACAGGATACGGGTGCGGTTAGTGCTGGTCAGGCCACGACGTGAAACCTGGAACATCAGCACCGCCATCCAGATAAGACCGGAGGTCACGTGCAGACCGTGGGTGCCGACCAGCGCGAAGAACGCGGACAGGAAGCCACTACGATCCGGACCAAAGCCTTCCATGATCAGGTGATGGAATTCATAGATTTCCATCCCGATAAATCCGGCGCCAAACAACCAGGTCAACGCCAGCCAGGAAACCACCTGGCTCTTGTTGTTTTTGTACATGGCGATAGCCGCCATGCCGTAGGTGATGGAGCTGAACAGCAGCAGTGCGGTTTCAACCAGAACGAACGGCAGTTCGAAAATATCTTTGCCAGTTGGTCCGCCGGCTGTGCCGTTCACCAGAACGGCATAGGTAGCAAACAGCGTAGCGAAGATAATGCAGTCGCTCATCAGGTAGATCCAGAAACCGAATACCTTCATCGGTCCTGTATCATGGTGCCCGTGTTCATGCGCGTGGGCAGTATGCGCAAGAGTATCAGTTGCCATTTTTCAGCCCTGCTTTGTTAATCTCATCGAAATGCTGTTTTTCCAGTTTTTCGACTTCTGCAACCGGTACGTAGTAATCCACGTCCTCGTCAAAGCTCTTAATAATCCAGGTCGCTACGATGCCGATGAAGCTGGCGATCGCCATCCACCAGATATGCCAGATCATGGCGAAACCAAATACCGTAGCGAAGGCGGCAATGACGATGCCGGCGCCGCTGTTCTTCGGCATATGAATTTCTTCATAGTGAGCAGGCTGTTTGTACGCTTCACCTTTCTCTTTCATTTCCCAGAAGGCGTCACGCTCGTGAACCTGAGGAACGATAGCGAAGTTGTAGAACGGCGGTGGAGAAGAGGTTGCCCACTCCAGCGTACGGCCACCCCATGGGTCACCGGTCAGGTCACGGTTCTGATCGCGGTCGCGAATAGAGACGTAGAACTGAATCAGCTGGCACAGGATACCGCAGGCGATCAGCGCCGCACCGCAAGCTGCAACAACCAGCATCGGGTGGAACTGCGGATCGATCTGCTGGCTCAGACGACGGGTCATCCCCATGAAGCCCAGCACGTACAGCGGCATAAACGCCACGAAGAAGCCGATGATCCAGAACCAGAAAGCGCGTTTGCCCCAGGTTTCGTTCAGGGTGAAGCCAAAGGCTTTCGGCCACCAGTAGGTCAGACCGGCGAAGCAACCGAACACCACACCGCCGATGATAACGTTATGGAAGTGCGCGATCAGGAACAGGCTGTTGTGCAGAACGAAGTCCGCGCCCGGTACCGCCAGCAGCACACCGGTCATCCCACCGACGGAGAAGGTGACGATAAAGCCGATAGTCCACATCATCGCCGAGTTGAAGACGATGCGGCCCTGATACATGGTGAACAGCCAGTTGAAGATCTTAACCCCGGTCGGGATCGCGATAATCATGGTGGTAATACCGAAGAAGGCGTTTACGTTCGCGCCAGCACCCATGGTGAAGAAGTGGTGCAGCCAAACGATGAACGACAGAACGGTAATACAGACGGTTGCCCACACCAGAGAGGTGTAACCGAACAGACGCTTACGCGAGAAGGTCGCGGCGATTTCGGAGAAGACCCCGAACACCGGCAGAACCAGGATGTACACTTCCGGGTGACCCCAGGCCCAAATCAGGTTGATGTACATCATCATGTTGCCACCCATATCGTTGGTAAAGAAATGGGTGCCCAGGTAACGATCCAGGGTCAGCAGCGCGATGGTGACGGTCAGAATTGGGAAAGAGGCGATAATCAGGATGTTAGCGCACAGAGATGCCCAGGAGAATACCGGCATCTTGAACATGGTCATGCCCGGGGCGCGCATCTTGATAATGGTCACGAAGAAGTTAATACCGGTCAGGGTAGTACCGATACCGGAGAGCTGCAGCGCCCAAATCCAGTAGTCGACCCCTACGCCAGGACTGTATTCAATTCCCGACAGCGGCGGATAAGCCAGCCAACCGGTCTGCGCGAACTCACCGACGCCCAGAGACAGGTTAACCAGAATCACGCCCACAACGGTGAACCAGAAGCTCAGGTTGTTGAGGAACGGGAAGGCTACGTCGCGTGCGCCGAGCTGAAGCGGAACCACCAGGTTCATCAGACCGATAACGAACGGCATCGCCACGAAGAAGATCATGATAACGCCGTGGGCGGTAAAGATCTGATCGTAGTGATGAGGCGGCAGGAAGCCTGCTTCCCCGGCCGAGGCCAGCACCTGCTGGCTACGCATCATGATGGCGTCAGCAAAGCCACGCAGCAGCATGACGATTGCCACGATAACGTACATGATACCGAGACGTTTGTGGTCGACAGAAGTCAGCCACTCGTTCCATAGGTAGGACCACTTACCGAAGTAAGTGATGGCTGCCAGAAGCGCCAGTCCCCCAATGATAATCGCAGCCACCGTTACCACGATAATAGGTTCGTGGTAGGGCACTGCATCCAGTGTAAGTTTTCCGAACATCGTTTTCTTCCTCGGCCCCTTAGTGAGCGGTTTCCGCGTGGCTCATGTCCATGCCTTCCATCCCGTCGTGAGCGGCATGCTCGCCTTCAGGTTTGGACATGTTCATGCTCTCGTGAGACATGAATTTGTTCACAACATCTTTGAACAGATCCGGTTTCACGTTAGAGAAGTATTCCACTTTGTTGTATTCGCTAGGCACAGCCACTTTCTCGAACGCGGCCATAGAGTCCATGGCGTTCGGAGACTGTTTCGCTTTTTCAACCCACTGATCGAAAGTTGCACGATCCGGGGTAGCAATCGCTTTGAACTTCATACCAGAGAAGCCCGGGCCACTGTAGCTAGCGGAGATACCGTCATAAGTACCAGCTTCGTCAGCAATGAGGTGCAGCTGAGTCTGCATCCCGGCCATTGCGTAGATCTGGCTGCCTAAGCGCGGAATAAAGAACGAGTTCATCACCGAGTTAGAGGTCACTTTGAAGTGTACCGGTACGTTCGCCGGGAAGGCGATTTCGTTAACGGTAGCAATACCCTGTTCCGGATAGATAAAGAACCATTTCCAGTCCATCGATACGACTTCGATGGTGATTGGTTTCTCGTCATGGACAAGCGGTTTGCTTGGCTCCAGTGCGTGAGTGGTTTTCCAGGTCAGAACGGCCAGGAACAGGATGATCAGAATAGGTACCGTCCAGACCACAGCTTCCACTTTATTGGAGTGTGACCAGTTCGGGCTATACTTCGCATCTTTATTGCTCGCGCGATACTTCCAGGCAAATCCTACTGCCATCAAGACGGCCGGAATAACGACAATCATCATCAGGCCGAAGGCCGTCAGAATCAAAGAGCGTTGCTCCAGTCCAATCTGTCCTTTTGGGTCAAGGAGTGCAGAATCACAACCACTGAGTAATACAGTACCTGCGATTAATGACATCCATCCCAAACTTTTATTGTATTTCCTGAGTCTCATTGAACGACCTCAATTCCACGGGATCTGGTGGCGTTTAAAGTGTATGGGCATTTTACGGTAAGGTTGCATTACTGTAAACATGATTGGATCTCTGTCAGTTCTGTGTTAGCGGCTTCTGCTTGGTTTGTCACATATGTTACGTAGTGTTACGTAATCGCTTGCAAAGCCTGATTTTCGTGGGATCGATAACGAAAGGGATAAGAAAAGCTGTACTTAGCGGCGAATGGGCATAACAACCCAAAAATTAGAACAATTGTTTAACATTTAATTATCAAATAAAAGACATTGTGGAAACGTGAAATAAAAACGGCGTAGCTGAATCGGTTAAATTATTTAAAGAATCGAATGAAAACTGTCAATAATTTCCAGAAAACAAAAACGCACAAAACAACAAATAGCGCGGCGGGCAATATAAAAGCGTTAATAAGCCGTTATAATTACGTTTCGTAATTACAACGGCTAATAATGATGCAGCGTCCTTAAATCAGGTGGGTTTTACGCAGCGCCAGGTAGTCGAGCAGGCCGCCGAACAAAATACCGCCAACGGCGGTCAGCGCGGCAACTTCCAGCAGGCCGGACAGGAAGCTGAACGACGTATAATCCAGCGCGTTGAGGATCAGCAGACCCAGCCATACCGCCAGCAGCAGGCAGCCCAACGTCAGGATCCCCAGCGCCAGCGCATAGGCCTGCGGATATTCGCTACGCGGTATAAAGCTTGCCGTGCGTTGGGTATGCTCGAGCGTTTGTCGGCACAGCAGCAGCAGCGCGATCCCCGGCACCGCCGCGACCACGGAGAAGAGATAGAAGGTGGACCAGCCGTGGGCCTCGACAAACCAGCCGGCAATCGGCCCGACGTACACGCGGCCAACCGCGGACAGCGCCGAGAGCAGCGCGAACTGGGTGGCGGAGAACGACTTGTTGCACAGCGTCATCAGCAGCGCCACAAACGCCGCTGTCCCCATTCCCCCGCACAGATTTTCAAAGAATACCGCGGTCGCCATGGAATAGAGGTGCTTATCGGTAATCGACAGCAGCCAGTAGCCGGCGTTGGAAACCCCCTGCAGCAGACCGAAGATCAGCAGCGCCCGGAACAGCGTCAATCGCTGCATCAGGACGCCGCCGTACAGGGCGCCAAGAATGGTGGCGAACAGGCCTAAGGTTTTGTTCACCATTCCCACCTCGCCGGCGTCAAAACCGACGCCGCGGATGAGAAAGGTGGTGGTCAGACTCATGGCAAACGCATCGCCAAGCTTATAAAGAACGATGAGCAGCAGAATCAGCCAGGCGTTGTTACGGCCGAAAAAATCGCGCAGCGGTTCAGCTACCGCCTGCTCCAGCGACCGGGGAACCGGGATAACGTCGCTTGGCTCGGGCGCCAGCAGCGTGGCGATGATGCAGGGCACCAGCAGCGCCGCCATCAGCCAGTACATGCCCTGCCAGCCGAGATAGCGGTCGGCGATCCACAGGGCCAGACCACCGGAGACCAGCATCCCGAGGCGATAGCCCAGCACGCTGATCGCGGCGCCAGCGCCGCGCTCTTCCGCTGGCAGAACGTCGGTTTTCCAGGCGTCAAAAACAATATCCTGCGACGCCGAACAGAAGGCGATCACTACCGCCAGCGCCGCCATCCAGCGCAGCTGGGAGGCAGGTTCGAGAAAACCCATCGCCGCGATGGCCAGCAGAAGCAGGACCTGGGTGGTCACCAACCAGCCGCGACGGCGCCCGAGAAACGGCGGCGTGTAGCGGTCCATCAGCGGGGACCAGAGGAATTTAAAGACATAGGCCTGGCCGACAAGCGAGAAAAAACCGATCGTTTTCAGATCGATGTTTTCCACCGTCATCCAGGCCTGCAGGGTACCGGAGGTGAGGGCCAGCGGCAGACCGGAGGCGAAGCCGAGGATCAGCAAAATCGCTGATTTAGGCTGCTGAAAAATGCGTAAGTAGTGACTGGACATAGCATAAAGCACGAACCCGGCGGAGGCCGGGTTCGTGGTGGCATTAACGCGCGTTTTGCTTGATGAAATCGTGGATGCTGGTGTCCTGCGCCATATCGGCGATGGTATCAGTCAGGACGCTGTTGACGGCATCAGCGATGTTTTTGTTCGAGGCCTGGAAGGCACCTTCAACCGAGTAGCTGGCGCGGTAGTTTTTGGTCATCTTCGTGCCGTTTGCCGCGGTGGCGATGATGGCGATATCGGCTTTGGTGGCGATGTTGTAGCGCACGTTGCCCTGGGAGACGTCAGCGTAGAGTTTGTTGACGATAATCTGCAGATCGACTGCGCCGTTCGGGCCAATCATGTAGCCGCGCGCGGTCATTTGTTTCTCCAGCACTTCCTGCAGCAGGAAGCGCAGATCGCGGGAGGCGGTAAGGGTGACCTGTTGGTTGTCGCGCGTCACTTTCGCCAGCGCCTGGTCCGGACGCTGGTCGGCGCCGTTGATGCTGACGGTCACGCCCATCAGGCTAGGATCCTGCTGCGGCAGCGTGATTTTCGGCGATACTTCAATGGTGGTCGGCGGCGTGGCGCATCCTGCCAGCATAAACATGGCGACCAACGGGAAAAGGATCTTCTTAAGCATGTTCAGGTCTCAACGCATGGTGTTGTTATAAGGAAAATTACCGCCATCATAGCATTGCCAACGGCAAGGGGAAGTGGCAACGCGTGTAAATCCATCGCCCTGGCGGTTTTCTGAGCGTCCCGCCACGGTTAATCGCTCTTTCCCCGGCGGATCTGGCGACCAGAGCCAGTAAACGTGATACTTTTGAATGAAAATATCAGAACAATGCTAATTTTTTGTTGTTTTCTCCTAATGGAAGCGGTAAAAGCGGCTAACATTTAAATGGAGTGGCGGCATCTCAGCGTTGTCGGAGGAGAAAATTCATGATGATACGTGAACAGATCGAAGCAAAACTTAGAGCAGCGTTCGACCCGATGTATCTCGAAGTCGTGGATGAAAGTTATCGTCACAACGTCCCTGCGGGCTCTGAAAGTCATTTTAAAGTGGTGTTAGTGAGCGATCGCTTCACTGGCGAGCGTTTCCTAAATCGCCACCGTATGATCTACGGCACGCTAACCGAGGAGCTGTCAAATACGGTGCACGCCCTGGCGCTGCACACCTACACGATTAAAGAATGGGAAGCGCTACAGGATACGGTTTTCGCCTCGCCGCCGTGCCGCGGCGCGGGGAGCATCGCCTAGAAATCCCATTTGCAACCGCTGGCGCTTTTCCAGTATGTTGCTTGCAGATTTAGCAAAAACGGCCTACGGGCCGTTTTGTCTTGCCTGGAAAATGCGCAAACTCAGCGCTTTTGCGGACAAAATTGAGCGGGAAATGTGAAAAATGCCGCAGCACCAGGCGACAACCGTTCTCGACTCACAAAAGTGATGCCGCTATAATGCCGCGTCTTATATATGAATGTCTTCGGGATGATTCTGACGACAGGGAATGTGTTTCTGATTTGAAGAGGGCATCCCGGTTCTGCGAAGCCACCTACACGCGCTTCCAGAGTTGACCGAGCACTGTGATTTTTTTGAGGTAACAAGATGCAAGTTTCAGTTGAAACCACTCAGGGCCTTGGGCGCCGTGTAACGATTACTATCGCCGCTGACAGCATCGAGAATGCTGTCAAAAGCGAGCTGGTCAACGTAGCGAAAAAAGTTCGCATTGACGGCTTCCGTAAAGGCAAGGTGCCGATGAATGTTGTTGCTCAGCGCTATGGCGCTTCCGTTCGTCAGGACGTGCTGGGCGACCTGATGAGCCGTCATTTCGTTGACGCGATCATCAAAGAAAAAATCAATCCGGCCGGCGCGCCGAACTACGTTCCGGGCGAATACAAACTGGGTGAAGACTTCACCTACGCGGTAGAGTTCGAAGTGTATCCGGAAGTTGAACTGCAGGGTCTGGAAGCGATCGAAGTAGAAAAACCGGTTGTTGAAGTGACCGACGCTGACGTTGACACCATGCTGGAAACCCTGCGCAAGCAGCAGGCAACCTGGAAAGAAAAAGAAGGCGCGGTTGACGCTGAAGATCGCGTAACCATCGACTTCACCGGTTTCGTAGATGGTGAAGAGTTCGAAGGCGGCAAAGCTTCTGACTTCGTACTGGCGATGGGCCAGGGTCGCATGATCCCGGGCTTCGAAGACGGTATCAAAGGCCACAAAGCGGGTGACGAGTTCACCATCGACGTGACCTTCCCGGAAGAATACCACGCAGAAAACCTGAAAGGTAAAGCGGCTAAGTTCGTTATCAACCTGAAGAAAGTTGAAGAACGTGAACTGCCGGAGCTGACCGAAGAATTCATCAAACGTTTCGGCGTGGAAGATGGTTCCGTCGCTGGCCTGCGCGCTGAAGTGCGTAAAAACATGGAACGCGAGCTGAAAGGCGCTGTGCGTAACCGCGTGAAGTCTCAGGCTATCGAAGGTCTGGTTAAAGCTAACGACATCGACGTTCCGGCAGCTCTGATCGACAGCGAAATCGACGTGCTGCGTCGCCAGGCTGCTCAGCGTTTCGGTGGCAACGAGAAACAGGCTCTGGAACTGCCGCGCGAACTGTTCGAAGAGCAGGCTAAACGCCGCGTAGTGGTTGGCCTGCTGCTGGGCGAAGTGATTCGCACCAACGAGCTGAAAGCTGACGAAGAGCGCGTGAAAGGCCTGATCGAAGAGATGGCTTCTGCTTACGAAGATCCGTCAGAAGTGGTTGAGTTCTACAGCAAGAACAAAGAGCTGATGGACAACATGCGCAACGTGGCGCTGGAAGAGCAGGCTGTTGAAGCCGTGCTGGCGAAAGCCAAAGTGTCTGAAAAAGCCACTTCCTTCAACGAACTGATGAACCAGCAGGCGTAATTTCGCCGCGATTGTTCAAGGTTCGGGCAAAAACCCGTTGCCGAAAGGCGGCGGGTTTTTTTTTAGCTAATGATAGCCTCAGGCACGGTGCTAAAACGCATTTACCATGATAGCGTTACAGCAAAAGCTTGTTATGCTTGAAATATGGCAACGCCATCCCCATTACCGAGGGAGGCAACTGCATCCGCAATCGCACGCGTGTTGAAGAGGCGGTGACGCGTTCAGCGGATAGAAACTGTGGCTGATAATCCGTCCGTAAGGTTACAATCAGTGCAGCAGGTATTTTAAAATTACTCCAGGAGACGGAAATGTCATACAGTGGCGAACGAGACAACTTTGCACCCCATATGGCCCTGGTGCCGATGGTCATTGAACAGACCTCACGCGGTGAACGTTCTTTTGATATCTACTCCCGTCTGCTTAAGGAACGCGTCATTTTTCTGACCGGCCAGGTCGAAGACCACATGGCAAATCTGATCGTGGCGCAGATGCTGTTTCTGGAAGCGGAAAACCCGGAAAAAGACATTTACCTGTACATTAACTCTCCGGGCGGGGTGATCACCGCCGGGATGTCGATTTATGACACCATGCAGTTCATCAAGCCGGACGTCAGCACCATCTGTATGGGCCAGGCCGCGTCCATGGGCGCGTTCCTGCTGACCGCTGGGGCGAAGGGCAAGCGTTTCTGCCTGCCGAACTCCCGCGTGATGATCCACCAGCCGCTGGGCGGCTATCAGGGGCAGGCGACGGATATTGAGATCCACGCCCGTGAAATCCTGAAGGTGAAAGGACGCATGAATGAGCTGATGGCGCATCATACCGGCCAGTCTCTTGAGCAGATTGAGCGTGACACCGAGCGTGACCGCTTCCTGTCTGCTGCGGAAGCCGTGGAGTACGGACTGGTCGACTCTATTTTGACCCATCGTAATTGATGCCCTGGGCGTAAGGGTGCCGCTTTACGCTTCATCCTTCTCGCCACGTTTGCTGAGCGGTTGGCATTTTTCCGGACGCTTGCCGGGCAGGCAGGCGGCTGGTCGCTTCGTTACCGCCGCGATGTAGCGCGAAGGATTTTGTGTATATACTAATGAAGGGCGGCACAACGCTATATGGCGGCTTGCGCCTGAGAATGGCATTTGCGTCGTCGTGTGCGGCACAAAGAACTTAAAAAGAGGTTTGGACTCATGACAGATAAACGCAAAGATGGATCGGGCAAATTGTTGTATTGCTCTTTTTGCGGCAAAAGCCAGCATGAAGTGCGTAAGCTGATCGCCGGGCCATCCGTGTATATCTGCGACGAATGCGTTGATTTATGTAACGACATCATTCGCGAAGAGATTAAAGAAGTTGCGCCGCACCGCGAGCGCAGCGCGCTGCCGACGCCGCACGAGATTCGCCACCACCTTGATGACTACGTCATCGGTCAGGAACAGGCGAAAAAAGTGTTGGCGGTCGCGGTATACAACCACTACAAACGTCTGCGCAATGGCGATACCAGCAATGGCGTAGAGCTGGGTAAAAGTAACATCCTGCTGATCGGGCCGACCGGCTCCGGTAAAACGCTGCTGGCGGAAACGCTGGCGCGCCTGCTGGATGTGCCGTTTACCATGGCGGACGCTACCACCCTGACCGAAGCCGGTTATGTGGGTGAGGACGTCGAAAATATCATTCAGAAACTGCTGCAGAAGTGCGATTACGACGTGCAGAAAGCGCAGCGCGGCATCGTCTATATCGACGAAATCGACAAAATTTCGCGTAAGTCCGATAACCCGTCGATTACTCGCGATGTCTCCGGCGAAGGCGTGCAGCAGGCGCTGCTGAAGCTCATCGAAGGCACCGTCGCCGCCGTTCCACCGCAGGGCGGGCGTAAACACCCGCAGCAGGAGTTCCTGCAGGTTGATACCTCCAAGATCCTGTTTATCTGCGGCGGCGCGTTTGCCGGTCTGGACAAAGTGATTTCCCACCGTGTGGAAACCGGCTCCGGCATTGGTTTTGGCGCGACGGTTAAAGCGAAGTCCGACAAAGCGAGCGAAGGCGAGCTGCTGGCCCAGGTCGAGCCGGAAGATCTGATCAAGTTTGGTTTGATTCCGGAATTCATCGGCCGTCTGCCGGTCGTGGCGACCCTGAACGAGCTGAGCGAAGAAGCGCTGATCCAGATCCTGAAAGAGCCGAAAAACGCCCTGACCAAGCAGTATCAGGCGCTGTTTAGCCTTGAAGGCGCAGAGCTTGAATTCCGCGACGAAGCGCTGGATGCCATCGCCAAGAAAGCGATGGCGCGTAAAACCGGCGCCCGTGGCCTGCGTTCCATTGTGGAAGCGGCGCTGCTGGACACCATGTATGATCTGCCTTCGATGGAAGATGTCGAAAAAGTGGTCATTGATGAGTCGGTTATCGCCGGTCAGAGCAAACCGCTGCTGATCTACGGCAAACCGGAAGCGCAGCAGGCATCTGGCGAATAATTAGCCATTTCACTCAAGCAGTTAACAAAAAGGGGGGATTTTATCTCCCCTTTTATTTTTCCTGCATTCCCGCCGTTGAATGTGTGGAATACATCCCCATATACTGGATTACATATTAACGACGATGCAGTGGAGTGTGGCGTCGTCGGCTACCAGGCGGACTTTAAACTAAGAGAGAGCTCTATGAATCCTGAGCGTTCTGAACGCATTGAAATCCCCGTATTGCCGTTGCGCGATGTGGTGGTTTATCCGCACATGGTCATACCCCTGTTCGTAGGGCGGGAAAAATCTATCCGTTGCCTCGAAGCGGCCATGGACCATGATAAAAAAATCATGCTGGTTGCGCAGAAAGAAGCGTCGACGGATGAGCCGGGTGTAAACGATCTTTTCACCGTTGGAACCGTGGCGTCTATTTTGCAGATGCTGAAGCTGCCGGACGGCACCGTGAAGGTGCTGGTCGAAGGGCTACAGCGTGCACGCATTTCTGCGCTGTCTGATAATGGCGAGCATTTCTCGGCGAAAGCGGAGTATCTCGACTCGCCGGCGATTGACGAACGTGAGCAGGAAGTGCTGGTTCGTACCGCTATCAGCCAGTTTGAAGGCTATATCAAGCTGAATAAGAAGATTCCACCGGAAGTGCTGACGTCGCTGAACAGCATCGACGATCCGGCGCGCCTGGCGGATACCATCGCGGCGCATATGCCGCTGAAGCTGGCGGACAAGCAGTCCGTGCTTGAGATGTCCGACGTCAACGAACGTCTGGAATATCTGATGGCGATGATGGAATCGGAAATCGATCTGCTGCAGGTTGAGAAGCGCATTCGCAACCGCGTCAAAAAGCAGATGGAGAAATCCCAGCGCGAGTACTATCTGAATGAGCAAATGAAAGCGATTCAGAAAGAACTCGGCGAGATGGACGACGCCCCGGATGAAAACGAAGCGCTGAAGCGCAAGATCGACGCGGCGAAAATGCCGAAAGAGGCGAAAGAGAAAACCGAAGCGGAACTGCAGAAGCTGAAGATGATGTCGCCGATGTCTGCGGAAGCGACCGTCGTGCGTGGCTACATCGACTGGATGGTGCAGGTGCCGTGGAATGCGCGCAGTAAGGTCAAGAAAGACCTGCGTCAGGCCCAGGAGATCCTCGATACCGATCACTATGGTCTGGAGCGCGTGAAGGACCGCATCCTTGAGTATCTCGCGGTGCAGAGCCGGGTGAACAAAATCAAGGGGCCGATCCTCTGCCTGGTGGGACCGCCGGGGGTAGGTAAAACCTCGCTGGGGCAATCTATCGCCAAAGCGACCGGCCGGAAATACGTCCGCATGGCGCTGGGCGGCGTGCGCGATGAAGCGGAAATTCGCGGTCATCGTCGAACCTATATTGGCTCGATGCCGGGCAAACTGATCCAGAAAATGG
Source organism: Klebsiella sp. 1SOBk10mer (assembly GCF_046602535.1). Classification (NCBI taxonomy): domain Bacteria; kingdom Pseudomonadati; phylum Pseudomonadota; class Gammaproteobacteria; order Enterobacterales; family Enterobacteriaceae; genus Klebsiella; species Klebsiella sp. 1SOBk10mer. Next base: position 664,261 of record NZ_JBKIUP010000002.1, on the reverse strand, counting down.
CGAAAGTGGGGGTAAAAAACCCGCTGTTCCTGCTGGATGAGATTGACAAAATGTCTTCCGACATGCGCGGCGACCCGGCTTCTGCGTTGCTTGAGGTGCTGGATCCGGAACAGAACGTGGCCTTTAACGACCACTATCTGGAAGTGGATTACGATCTCAGCGACGTGATGTTCGTGGCGACTTCCAACTCCATGAACATTCCGGCGCCGCTGCTGGACCGTATGGAAGTGATTCGCCTCTCGGGTTACACCGAAGATGAAAAACTGAACATCGCCAAGCGTCACCTGCTGCCGAAGCAGATCGAACGCAACGCGCTGAAAAAAGGCGAACTGACCGTCGACGACAGCGCCATTATCGGCATTATTCGTTACTACACCCGTGAAGCGGGCGTTCGTAGCCTGGAGCGTGAAATCTCCAAGCTGTGCCGTAAGGCCGTTAAGCAGCTGTTGCTGGATAAATCGCTGAAACACATCGAAATTAATGGTGAGAATCTGCATGATTATCTCGGCGTGCAGCGCTTCGACTATGGCCGCGCCGATAGCGAGAACCGCGTCGGTCAGGTGACCGGTCTGGCGTGGACGGAAGTGGGCGGCGACCTGCTGACCATCGAAACCGCCTGCGTACCGGGCAAAGGTAAACTGACCTACACCGGATCGCTGGGCGAGGTGATGCAGGAGTCGATTCAGGCTGCGCTGACCGTGGTACGTTCGCGGGCGGACAAGCTGGGCATTAACGCCGACTTCTACGAGAAGCGTGATATTCACGTCCACGTACCGGAAGGGGCGACGCCGAAGGACGGTCCGAGCGCGGGGATTGCCATGTGTACGGCGCTGGTCTCCTGCCTGACCGGCAACCCGGTACGCGCCGATGTGGCGATGACCGGGGAAATTACGCTGCGTGGTCAGGTGCTGCCGATCGGCGGTCTGAAGGAAAAACTGCTGGCGGCGCATCGCGGCGGTATTAAGACTGTTCTGATTCCTGATGAGAACAAACGCGACCTTGAAGAAATTCCGGATAACGTTATCGCTGATTTGGATATCCATCCGGTGAAACGAATCGAGGAAGTTCTGACACTTGCGCTGCAAAACGAACCGTTTGGCATGCAGGTTGTGACCGCGAAATAGTGATTCTGCGCAAATTGCGCTAATAAAAATAGGGCTGGTAAGTCATTTCGGACTTGCCAGCCTTTTTTTGTGTAGCTAACTTAGATCGCTGGCAGGGGGGTCATCGACAACTGCTGTTGTAAGGGCATGACAGTCCTGATATAACTGCTGCGCGGTCGCACTATGAAGGACTCTGGTGCGATATAAATTATAAAGAGAGGAAGAGAACAGTGAATAAATCTCAACTGATTGACAAAATTGCTGCGGGTGCGGACATTTCTAAAGCTGCAGCTGGACGTGCGTTAGATGCTTTAATCGCTTCTGTTACTGAATCTCTGCAGGCTGGGGATGACGTTGCGCTGGTAGGTTTCGGTACCTTTGCTGTTAAAGAACGTGCCGCCCGTACTGGTCGCAACCCACAAACAGGTAAAGAAATTACTATCGCTGCCGCAAAAGTGCCGGGCTTCCGTGCTGGTAAAGCGCTGAAAGACGCGGTGAACTGATCGGCTTTCCCGTCAGGGAATGTGACGAAGTACAAGGGCGCATCGTGAGATGTGCCTTTTTTATTGCCTTTTCAGACCACTTTATGTGTGTTTATCGCCACTTGTGGGCTGACAATCACCCTGTTTTCTTGTCAAAATACGTCCTCACGCGCGGCGGCCATCACGTGCTATGCTGCGCGAGCTAAAGTCATCTACAGCGGAGCGTTGTTACACCATGATGGACAACCTACGCACGGCCGCCAACAGCGTCGTGCTCAAGATTATTTTCGGTATCATTATCGTCTCGTTCATTTTGACCGGGGTGAGTGGTTACCTGATTGGCGGTGGCAAAAACTATGCCGCAAAAGTGAATGGCCAGGAGATTGGCCGTGGGCAGTTTGAAAACGCCGTCGCCAGCGAACGTAACCGTATGCAGCAGCAGCTTGGCGACCAGTTCTCCGAGCTGGCGGCGAACGAAAACTACATGAAAACCATGCGCCAGCAGGTGCTGAACCGCCTGATTGACGAGTCGCTTCTGGATCAGTATGCCCGCGAGCTGGGCCTCAGCATCAGCGATGAGCAGGTGAAGCAGGCGATCTTCCAGACGCAGGCGTTCCAGACGAACGGTAAGTTCGACAACCAGCGTTTCAGCGGTATTGTCGCCCAGATGGGGATGACCACCGATCAGTACGCCCAGGCGCTGCGTAACCAGCTGACCACGCAGCAGCTGATTAACGCCATTGCGGGTACCGACTTCATGCTGCCCGGCGAGTCCGATCAGCTGGCGGCGCTGGTGTCTCAGCAGCGTGTCGTTCGCGAAGCGACCATCAACGTCAACGCCCTGGCGGCAAAACAGACCGCCAGCGATGAGGAAATCAACGCTTTCTGGCAGCAGAATCAGGCCCGTTTTATGGCGCCGGAGCAGTTCCGCGTAAGCTACATCAAGATGGATGCCGCCAGCATGCAGGAAAACGCCTCTGACGAAGAAATTCAGTCATGGTATGACCAGCACAAAGATCAGTTCACTCAGCCGCAGCGTAATCGCTACAGCGTGATTCAGACTAAAACTGAAGCTGATGCGAAAGCGGTACTGGCCGAGCTGCAAAAAGGCGCCGATTTCGCCACGCTGGCAAAAGAAAAATCGACCGATATTATCTCTGCCCGCAACGGCGGCGATATGGGGTGGATGGAAGATGCTTCTACCGTGCCTGAGCTGAAAGACGCCGGCCTGAAAGAGAAAGGCCAGCTCTCCGGGGTGATCAAATCCTCGGTTGGCTTCCTGGTGGCCCGTCTGGACGACGTCCAGCCGGCGCAGGTCAAGCCGCTGGCTGACGTGCGCAATGACATTGCGGCTAAAGTGAAGCAGGAGAAAGCGCTGGATGCTTACTATGCGCTGCAGCAGAAGGTGAGCGATGCGGCCAGCAACGATAATGAATCGCTGGCGGGCGCGGCGCAGGTCGCCGGACTGCAGGTGGTGGAAACCGGCTGGTTTGGCCGCGATAACCTGCCGGAAGAGCTGAACTTTAAACCGGTCGCTGACGCTATCTTCAACGGCGGTCTGGTCGGCGTGAACGGCGCGCCGGGCAGCAACTCCGACATCATTACCGTTGACGGCGATCGCGCCTTTGTTCTGCGTATCAGCGAGCACAAAGCCGAGGCGGTGAAACCGCTGGCCGAAGTGAAGGCGCAGGTCAGCGATATCGTTAAGCACAATAAAGCGGAACAGCAGGCGAAGCGGGATGCCGATAAGCTGCTGGCGGCGCTGAAAGACGGCAAAGGCGATGAGGCGATGAAGGCGGCTGGCCTGAGCTTTGGCGCACCGCAGACGCTTTCCCGTACCGGCCAGGATCCGCTGAGCCAGCTGGCATTTACTCTGCCGCTGCCGCAGCAGGGCAAACCGGTCTATGGCGTTGGCAGCAACATGCAAGGCGATGTGGTGCTGGTGGCGCTCGATGAGGTGAAAGCGGGCAGCATGCCGGAAGAGCAGAAGAAGGCTATGGTTCAGGGGATTACCCAGAACAATGCCCAAATCGCTTTCGAAGCGCTGATGAGCAACCTGCGCAAGGCGGCGAAAATTAAGCTGGGCGACAGTATCGACCAGCAGCAGTAATTTCGCGTCATTTCGCAAAAATACGCAACACCATGTAATCCTCAAGGGCCGCTTTCGCGGCCCTTTCCATTTCTGTGATTTGCCTTTTGTCGGCCATCCGCACTGACGCTATCGTAGCCTTGCTGTCTATACACAAGGAGATATCAGCATGAAATATGGAATAAAAGCACTGATGGCCGCGGGCGTTCTGGTTTTCGCGGTAGGCGCACAGGGCGCGCTGGCTGCCCCCGCCAGCGGCAAAGCGGCGGTAACCAAAGAGCATGTCCAGGCGTCCTCTTCGGCGAAGGCGAAAGCGGAGCCCGGCGAGGCCGACAACGGGGCGACCAAAGTCAGCATTAACCACGCCAGCGCCGAACAGCTGGCGCAGGCTCTGAATGGCGTGGGGTTGAAAAAAGCCCAGGCGATTGTCAGCTACCGTGAGGAGTACGGACCGTTCAAAACCCTTGATGATCTGAAGCAGGTCCCGGGGATGGGCAGCGCGCTGGTGGAGCGGAATTTATCCCATCTGACGCTGTAAATTTTTTGCCAGCGCTTGCACAGCGGTGATTTTTTGCCAGGATAAAGAGGTTGCATCAAGTGGTGTGACCTCTTACCTCATAAACAACAATAACAGAAAGGCATTGATACTATGCAGACACAAATTAAAGTTCGCGGCTATCATCTGGACGTCTACCAGCATGTGAATAACGCACGCTACCTGGAGTTCCTTGAGGAGGCCCGCTGGGATGGTCTGGAAAAGAGTCCGGCGTTTCAGTGGATGACCGAGAAAAACATCGCCTTCGTGGTGGTGAATATTAATATTAACTACCGCCGTCCGGCGGTCCTGGGCGATGTGCTGACGGTGAGCAGCAAACTGGAGCAACTCAACGGCAAAAGCGGCACGCTCAGCCAGGTGGTCACTCTCAACCCCAACGGCGAGGTGGTGGCCGATGCGCTGATTACCTTCGTCTGTATCGATTTGAAAACCCAGAAGGCGCTGCCGCTGCAAGGGGAACTGCGTGAGAAACTCGACCAGATGAACTTGCGCTGACAACCGTCGCGTGCGTGCCGGGCGGTGGCGCGCCTCTACCCACGGAAGGTGATGAACCCCTTGCCCCGGTAAGCGTAGCGCTACCGGGGAAGTTGAACTGAAGCTTTTGGAAGATACCTCTGCGGAGGCTATGCCTGTGTCAGCCCGGTTTTTTGCTTCATCACCGCCATTACCCCGACTTTATCGGCCAGATACTGGTTAAGCCCGTTAGCGCGCAGGTTGCAGGCGGCGCACTGGCCGCAGCCATCGCCCTTAATGCCGTTGTAGCAGGTAAGGGTTTCCCGGCGCACCAGATCTAACTGACCCCAGTAGTCGGCCAGCGCCCAGGTCTCGGCTTTGTTCAGCCACATCAGCGGTGTTTCAAAGCGAATGTCTTTCGCCATTCCAAGGCTGACGGCGTGGTGCAGCGCTTTGACAAACTCATCGCGGCAGTCCGGGTAGCCGGAGAAGTCGGTCTCGCACACGCCGGTGATGATAGCTTCGGCTTTTACCTGATAGGCGTAGATGGCCGTCAGGGTTAAAAACAGAATATTGCGCCCCGGGACAAAAGTATTGGGAATGCCCTCGGCATCAGGCTGATAATCCGGTACCGGAATGTTATCGCGGGTCAGGCTGCTGACCGCCAGTTCATTGAGCAGGGTAACGTCCAGCACTTTATGCGCGACGGCGCCAAGTTTCAGGGCGAGTTCGCGCGCAACGTCGATTTCCGCGCGGTGGCGTTGGCCATAATCAAAAGTGACGCAATGCACTTCATCATACTGTTGCAGAGCCTGCACCAGACAGGTGGTTGAATCTTGTCCTCCGCTGAAGACAACTACGGCGCGTTTCATGGCAATTCCTGACTAAATGAGTAAAGGCGATATGGTAGCGCCAGACGCCCGCCACCACCAGCTCTGTCACGTCGACGCCGGCAGCCAGGCGCTGGCGAAGTCGAACCAGCCGCGGGCGTTGAGGCGCAAGCCATTGACTCCCGGCGGGGCGCTGATCCGATAGTTATATTTAAACAGCGGCGTCATGATGGCGTCTTCCATCAGGCTGTTAAATACGTTGCGCAGCGCATCGTTGCGGCTGCGGGCTTCCGGCTGCGCCTGTACCGCGTCTAATGTCGCCTGCAGATGGGCATATTGCGCCCCGGTCAGCAAATTGGGCCACAGCATATCGCAGCGCAGCCACTGCTCCAGGGCATACTCCGGCGCTTCGCCGATCAGGCGGTCGCCCATCATCAGGTCGGCCTGCCCCAGATGCTGGCAGCCTTCCCAGTTTTTGGCGTCATGGAACAGCAGCGTCAGCTCGCAGCCCAGCACAGCCAGCCGCTGTCTCAGCTGTTCGGCCATGGCGTGGAGTTCGACCGGCAGATGGTAGAGCAGCGTGAGCCTGGCCGGCAGCGGCACCGCGCTGTTTTCCGGCCCCTGCGGGATGGACCATCCCGGCAACACCTCATGGCTTGGCGTAATAAGATCCTCGTCGAGCGGCAGCGTATCCAGCAACGACGAGCAGTGAATTATCGATACCAGCCGCTGGGCCTGCGCTTTGCTAAGCCGAGGGCTGTGACGCAGGGTCAGATAGCAGAAGCCAAGACTGATGCTGTTGCTGACCTGGCGCAGGTTATGCAGCTCTTCGCGATCGCCAATAGTGATCTGCACCGGGTGGCGGCAGCTGGTCCCGAGATCGCGATCGAAGAGCTGGGGGGTGATCCAGTACTCCACCGCCTGGATCAGCGGATGCCGCAGGTGGTAGCGAGGATGGTTCTCCAGGCGGACGAGTTCCGGACTAAACCGCTTCAGGCGGAACGGTCCGCAGCCGATGGCCGGATCGTCAGGATGGGCCAGCACGCTGCAATAGCTGGCGAGGCGGAACGGCAGCCAGTAGTCAGGACGATGCAGCGTGATAGTCAGACACTGGGCGTGAGTGACATCGATGCGGCTGATGCTGGCGAAGAGGGTCCGCAGGGCGGGCAGTTCCAGCAGCAGCAGTAAGCGCTGCCGCAGCTGTGCGGTTTCCACCGCATCGCCGTTGTGCCAGCACAGTGTGGAGCGGATATAAAACTGCCAGCGCAGGCCGTCAGGGGAGACCTGCCAGTGGTGCGCCAGATCGCCGATCGGCATATTGTCACCTTCGTCGAAGCGCGTCAGCCCGGCATAGATCTGCCCGGCCAGATGCTGCTCGGCGCGTCCGGGCAGAAAGCCGGGACGCAGCGGCTCCAGCGGGCGATAGTAGGGAATACGCAGCGTCGGGGTATTGTTTTGCCATTGACCGCCCAGAAAGGGGTGGAGCAGGGCTTTCAGCTCCACCGGGGCCAGCTGCGCCAGCTCCAGCGCGTTTTGCTGCTGACCTTTATGCAGCGCCTGCTCCATCATCTCATTGCGCAGACGTTCCGGCGTTTTGTAAAAAGAGAGCAAGCCGCGCTTGCCGCGCCCGGAGCTGGCCTGCCAGCTTAACCATCCAGCTTCCTGCGCCTGACGCAGTAGGGTACGGACGTGGCGTTCGCTGCAAAAACAGCGTTCCGCCAGCTCGCCGACGGTGACCTGCTGCGGCGCCCCGGCAGAGGGCTGCCACAGCCGCTGGTACTGGTTTAAACGGTGTAAGAGTCTCATAAGCGCTGTCGCCCACCGGGCCGCAATAAACCCGGAACAATTTATATTATCTATTCACTATTACTTCCGTATATCCCAGGTGATACTGCAACACAAGCGAAGCCCATCACACATCGGGGAAAACACCATGGCAAAACTGGCAGCATTTGATATGGACGGCACCTTACTGATGCCGGACCATCGTCTCGGAGAAAAGACGCTCACCGCGCTGAAACGGCTGCGGGAACGCGATATCACTCTGACGTTCGCCACCGGCCGCCATGCGCTGGAGATGCACCATGTGATGGGTGAATTTTCCCTGGACGCATTTCTGATCACGGGCAACGGGACGCGCATCCACTCGCTGGAAGGGGAGGAGCTGTACCGTCAGGATCTCAATCCCGAGGTAGCGGAAGACGTGCTGCATAGTCGATGGGATACCCGGGCCAGCATGCACGTGTTTAATGACGGCGGTTGGTTCACCGGCCAGGCAAGACCTGAGCTGCTGAAGGCGCATGTCTTCAGCGGGTTTCGCTATCAACTGTGCGATCCGAAACGTATGTCGGCGCATCATGTCACCAAGATCTGCTTCTGCGGCGATCATGACGATCTGCGCCGCCTGCGGATCCAACTGAATGAGGCGCTGGGCCAGCGCGCGTTTCTCTGCTTCTCGGCGATGGACTGTCTGGAAGTGCTGCCGGTTGGCTGCAATAAAGGCGCGGCGCTGGCGAGGCTGAGCCAGCACCTGGGACTCTCCCTACAGGAGTGCATGGCCTTCGGCGATGCGATGAACGATCGCGAGATGCTTCGCAGCGTCGGGCGGGGGTTCATCATGGGCAACGCGATGCCGCAGCTGAAAGCCGAGCTGCCGCATCTCCCGGTTATTGGCGACTGCCGGCATCAGGCGGTCTCCCATTTTTTAACGCATTGGCTGGATAATCCTGATCTTCCTTATTCCCCCGAATAGAGAGACCCTTCCAGCAAGCCAGATAGCATTCTATCTGGCTTTTTTTATGTTCTGCCGACCAGCCGGGCGATCTCCGCCTGCCAGGGTGCGATATCGCCGATGTTGGCCGCCACCCACTGCGGGTTGTAATAGCTTTCCAGATAACGCTCGCCGCTGTCGCACAGCAGGGTGACGAGGGAACCCGTGCGTCCTTCCTCGCGCATCCGCGCGGCCAGCTGCAGCACGCCCCACATGTTGGTCCCGGTCGAGGCGCCGACTTTTCGCCCAAGCTGCGTTTCCAGCCACAGAGCAGTGGCCACGCTCGCCGCATCCGGCACGCGCAGCATCTCATCGACAACATCGGGAATAAACGATGGCTCGACGCGCGGGCGGCCGATGCCTTCAATTTTGCTGCCGATCGGGCTGCGCAGGCTGGCGTCGCGGGTCTGCCAGTAATCGAGGAATACTGAATTTTGCGGGTCGACAACCATCAGCTGCGTCTCGTAACCCTGGCTGCGAATATAGCGGCCAATGGTCGCCGAGGTCCCCCCGGTGCCGGCGCTCATCACGATCCACGACGGCTGCGGGTGCGGCTCATGGCTCATCTGGCGGAAAATACTGTCGGCGATATTGTTATTGCCGCGCCAGTCGGTGGCCCGCTCGGCGAAGGTAAACTGATCCATATAGTGGCCGTTCAGTTCACGCGCCAGCGTTTCGGAAGCCGCGTAGATTTCGCAGGCGCTCTGCACAAAATGGCAGCGTCCGCCGTAGAACTCGATCTGTTCGATTTTTCGTCTGGCGGTGCAGGAGGGCATCACGGCGATAAACGGCAGCCCCAGCAGGCGGGCGAAATAGGCCTCAGAAACTGCAGTCGAACCCGAAGACGATTCGATAATCGTGGTGCCTTCTTTGATCCAGCCGTTGCACAGGCCATAGAGAAACAGCGACCGCGCCAGACGATGTTTGAGGCTACCGGTCGGATGCGTACTTTCATCCTTCAGATAAATCGGGATCCCCGGAAAACCAGGCAGCGCCAGGCGAATCAGGTGTGTATCGGCGGAACGCTGATAGTCGGCGTTAATTTCACTAATGGCGTGTTTTACCCAGGCGCTATTCATCTCGGATTCCTGTTTGTCATTTTGTGCCCAGCTTAGCGGATTGTGCGGGAAAAATTGTTGCTATTTGGCCTTTCAATTACAATTGCGGGAGTAAATTATTCTCTCTGGTGGCCTTATGTTAGATAAAATTGACCGTAAGCTGCTGGCGCTGCTGCAGGAAGATTGCACCCTCTCTTTGCAGGCGCTGGCCGATGCCGTTAATCTGACCACGACCCCTTGCTGGAAACGCCTGAAACGACTCGAGGATGAGGGTATTCTCCGCGGGCGCGTCGCCTTACTGGATGCGGAAAAGGTGGGGCTGGGGCTGACGGCGTTTGTCCTGATCAAGACCCAGCATCACAGCAGCGACTGGTATTGCCATTTTGTGAGCGAAGTGACGCAGATGGCTGAAGTGCTCGGCTTCTGGCGGATGGCGGGGGAGTATGACTATCTGCTGCGGGTGCAGGTGGCCGATATGAAGCGCTATGACGACTTTTATAAACGGTTGGTGAACAGCGTGCCGGGGCTGTCGGATGTCACTTCGAGTTTTGCCATGGAACAGATAAAATACACCACCGCCTTGCCTGTCGAATAACGGTATTGCGCCGTAACCCATAACAAATCAGGATCTTACTGCTTGCGATTATTTGCACAACTCAGCTGGTATTTCCGCCGGGAGTGGCGCCGCTATCTTGGCGCAATTGCCCTGCTGGCCATTATTGCCGTCCTGCAGCTTGTTCCGCCGAAGGTGGTGGGCATTGTGGTCGACGGCGTGACGCAACAACATTACACCGCGGAGAAGGTGTGGATGTGGATCGGCGCGCTGGTGCTGATCGCGGTGATGGTCTACCTGCTGCGCTATGTCTGGCGCGTGCTGCTGTTCGGCGCCTCTTACCAGCTGGCGGTCGAACTGCGGGAAGACTTTTACCGGCAGCTGAGCCGCCAGCATCCGGCGTTCTATTTGCGCCATCGCACCGGGGATCTTATCGCCCGCGCCACCAATGACGTGGACCGGGTGGTGTTTGCCGCTGGTGAAGGGGTGTTAACCCTGGTGGATTCCCTGGTGATGGGCTGTGCGGTGTTGATTGTGATGTCGACGCAGATTAGCTGGCAGCTCACCCTGCTGGCGCTGCTGCCGATGCCGCTGATGGCCCTGGCGATCAAACGCAACGGCGATGCCCTTCACGAACGTTTTCGCGTCGCCCAGGCGGCCTTTTCCAGCCTCAACGATCGCACGCAGGAGAGCCTGACCAGCATCCGCATGATTAAGGCGTTCGGGCTGGAGGATCGCCAGTCGGCGCAGTTTGCTGCCGATGCGGCCGATACCGGAGCGAAAAATATGCGCGTGGCGCGAATTGACGCGCGCTTCGACCCTACCATCTATATCGCCATCGGGGCGGCGAACCTGCTGGCCATCGGCGGCGGCAGCTGGATGGTGATCCACGGCAGCCTGACGCTGGGGCAGCTGACCAGCTTCGTGATGTACCTTGGCCTGATGATCTGGCCGATGCTGGCGCTGGCGTGGATGTTTAACATCGTGGAGCGCGGTAGCGCGGCCTATGGTCGTATCCGCACCCTGCTCGAAGAGGCGCCGGCGGTGGACGACGGGACCGAGACGGTGCCAGCAGGCCGCGGCGTCCTGCAGGTCGCTATCCGCGATTTCATCTATCCGCAGGCGAGCAAACCTTCACTGGAACAGGTTAATTTTACCCTTCAGCCGGGGCAAATGTTGGGCATCTGCGGGCCGACGGGCGCCGGCAAAAGCACCATTCTGGCCCTGCTGCAGCGCCATTTTGACGTCACCAGCGGCGAGATCCGCTTTCACGATCTGCCGCTACCGCGTCTGCAGCTCGACAGCTGGCGCGAACGGCTGGCGGTGGTCAATCAGACGCCGTTTTTATTCTCCGATACCGTCGCCAATAATATCGCGCTGGGAAAACCGGACGCGACGCCGGAACAGATTGAGCGGGTGGCGCGGCTGGCCAGCGTGCATGACGACATTCTGCGTCTGCCCCAGGGGTACGATACCGAAGTGGGCGAGCGCGGCGTGATGCTCTCCGGAGGCCAGAAACAGCGTATCTCTATTGCCCGCGCCCTGCTGCTGGAGGCCGAAATTCTGATCCTGGATGATGCCTTATCGGCGGTGGATGGCCGTACGGAGCACCAGATCCTGCACAACCTGCGCCAGTGGGGAGAGGGGAGGACGGTGATTATCAGCGCCCACCGACTGTCGGCGCTGACCGAGGCCAGTGAAATTCTGGTACTGCAGCACGGACATATTGCCCAGCGCGGCCGCCATGAGGCGCTGGCCGTGCAGCCAGGCTGGTATCGCGACATGTATCGCTATCAGCAGCTGGAGGCCGCGCTCGACGAGGTTCCCCAGGAGCAAGAGGAGGTCCTGGATGCGTAGCTTTACCGAACTCTGGCCGACGCTTAAACGCCTGCTGGCCTATGGTTCACCGTGGCGTAAGCCGCTGGCCATCGCGGTGGCGATGATGTGGATCGCGGCGGCGGCGGAAGTGAGCGGTCCGCTGCTTATTAGCTATTTCATCGACAATATGGTGGCGAAACATACTCTGCCGCTGAAGCTGGTGGCAGGCCTGGCGGCAGCCTATATCGGTCTGCAGCTGCTGGCGGCGTTACTGCACTATAGCCAGTCGCTGCTGTTTAACCGCGCCGCGGTTGGCGTGGTCCAGCAGTTACGCAGCGATGTGATGGATGCCGCCCTGCATCAGCCGCTCAGCGAGTTTGATACTCAGCCGGTCGGGCAGCTTATCTCCCGGGTAACCAACGATACGGAAGTCATTCGCGACCTGTACGTGACGGTAGTGGCGACGGTGCTGCGTAGCGCGGCGCTGATCGGCGCGATGCTGGTGGCGATGTTTAGCCTCGACTGGCGGATGGCGCTGGTGGCGATCGCGATTTTCCCGGCGGTGCTGATCGTGATGATCATTTATCAGCGCTATAGCACGCCGATCGTGCGCCGGGTACGCGCCTGGCTTGCCGACATCAACGATGGCTTTAACGAAGTGATCAACGGCATGGGGGTCATCCAGCAGTTCCGCCAGCAGGCGCGTTTTGGCGAACGGATGCGTGAGGCCAGCTACGCCCACTACCTGGCGCGGATGCAGACGCTACGCCTCGACGGTTTTCTGCTGCGTCCGCTGCTGAGTCTTTTTTCCTCGCTGGTGCTGTGCGGGCTGCTGATGCTGTTCGGCTTTAGCGCGGCGGGCACGATTGAGGTCGGGGTCCTGTATGCGTTTATCAGCTATCTCGGACGCCTTAACGAGCCGCTCATTGAGCTGACCACCCAGCAGTCAATGCTGCAGCAGGCGGTGGTCGCCGGCGAACGCGTTTTCGAACTGATGGACCGTCCGCGCCAGGCGTGGGGCGCCGATGACGCGCCGCTGAGCAGCGGTCGGGTGGAAATCGACCATCTCTCCTTCGCCTACCGCGGGGATCGTCTGGTCCTCCAGGATATCACGCTGGATATCCCTTCCCGCAGCTTTGTGGCGCTGGTCGGGCATACCGGCAGCGGGAAGAGTACCCTCGCCAGTCTGATGATGGGCTATTATCCGTTAACCCACGGGGAGATCCGCATCGATGGCCGGCCGCTCGCTTCTCTTAGCCACAGCGCGTTGCGTCGGGGCATCGCGATGGTGCAACAGGATCCGGTGGTGCTGGCGGATACCTTCTACGCCAACGTCGCGCTGGGCCGGGACATCAGCGAAACCCAGGTCTGGGAAGCGCTGGAGGCGGTGCAGCTGGCGGCGGTGGCGCGCAGCATGAGCGACGGCCTGTACACCCAACTGGGCGAGCAGGGCAATAATCTCTCCGTCGGACAGAAGCAGCTGCTGGCGCTGGCGCGCGTGCTGGTGGACACCCCGCAGGTACTGATTCTGGATGAGGCGACGGCAAACATCGACTCCGGTACCGAGCAGGCGATTCAGCAGGCGCTGGCGAAGGTTCGCCAGCATACCACCCTGGTGGTTATCGCCCATCGGCTGTCGACCATCGTCGAGGCGGATACCATTCTGGTTCTGCATCGTGGTCAGGCCGTCGAACGGGGCAACCACCAGCAGCTGCTGGCGGCGAAAGGCCGCTACTGGCAGATGTATCAGCTACAGCTGGCTGGTGAAGAGCTGGCGGCCAGCGCCAGAGAAGAGTCGCTCAGCGCCTGATGCACCACCAGCAGGCAGCGAAGGCTGGGCGGCCTGTCGTGGTGCAAAAACGTTACATCAAATGCACCGCTGTGGTGCATTTTTGCCCGTTAAATGCCTTTACGCCGGCTAATGCCTGACCTCTCGCCTGTTTTTTGCCATCAAAGGGCCGCTCAGCGGCCTTTTTTCATTTCTGGCATAGCCCTTGCTTTATATCCATCGTGTTAGCTGCGGCCATTACCGAATACTGACTGGAGGGGACTTATGAAGCTGGTTACCGTGGTAATCAAACCATTCAAACTGGAAGACGTGCGTGAAGCCTTGTCTTCCATCGGCATTCAGGGCCTGACGGTCACTGAAGTCAAAGGATTTGGCCGTCAGAAAGGACATGCGGAGCTCTACCGCGGCGCCGAGTATAGCGTCAACTTTCTGCCAAAAGTGAAGATTGATGTGGCGATCGCCGACGATCAGCTGGATGAAGTTATCGATGTCATCAGCAAAGCGGCTTACACCGGAAAAATTGGCGACGGCAAAATTTTTGTCGCTGAATTGCAGCGCGTCATTCGCATCCGTACCGGCGAAGCTGACGAAGCGGCACTGTAATTTCCAGACCACACAGTGATGGGGAACGAAACAATGAAAATGGCAACAATGAAATCGGGTCTGGGGGCATTAGCCCTTCTTCCGGGGCTGGCGATGGCCGCGCCTGCGGTGGCGGACAAAGCCGATAACGCGTTTATGATGATTTGCACCGCGCTGGTTCTGTTTATGACTATCCCGGGGATTGCGCTGTTTTACGGCGGCCTGATCCGCGGTAAGAACGTTCTTTCCATGCTGACGCAGGTGATTGTCACCTTTGGCCTGGTCTGCGTACTGTGGGTCATTTATGGCTATACCCTGGCCTTTGGCACCGGCGGCAGCTTCTTCGGCAGCTTTGACTGGGTGATGCTGAAAAATATTGAACTGAAAGCGCTGATGGGCACCTTCTATCAGTATATCCACGTCGCCTTCCAGGGCTCGTTCGCCTGCATCACCGTCGGGCTGATCGTCGGGGCGCTGGCTGAACGTATCCGTTTCTCCGCCGTGCTGATTTTCGTGGTGGTGTGGATGACGCTCTCCTACGTGCCGATTGCGCATATGGTCTGGGGCGGCGGTCTGCTGGCGACGCATGGCGCGCTGGATTTCGCCGGCGGCACCGTTGTGCACATCAACGCCGCGGTCGCCGGGCTGGTGGGCGCGTATATGATGGGCAAACGCGTGGGCTTCGGCAAAGAAGCGTTCAAACCGCATAACCTGCCGATGGTGTTCACCGGCACCGCTATCCTCTACGTGGGTTGGTTCGGTTTCAACGCCGGGTCTGCCAGCGCAGCGAATGAAATCGCGGCCCTGGCGTTCGTTAACACCGTCGTGGCGACCGCCGCTGCTATCCTGGCGTGGACCTTTGGCGAATGGGCTCTGCGCGGCAAACCTTCACTGCTGGGCGCCTGCTCCGGGGCAATTGCCGGTCTGGTTGGCGTTACGCCGGCGTGTGGTTATATCGGTGTCGGCGGCGCGCTGATCGTCGGTATCGCCTCTGGCCTGGCGGGTATCTGGGGCGTGACTGCGCTGAAACGCTGGCTGCGTGTGGATGACCCTTGCGACGTCTTCGGCGTTCACGGCGTCTGCGGCATCGTCGGCTGTATTCTGACCGGTATCTTCGCGGCGACTTCTCTGGGCGGCGTCGGTTATGCGGAAGGCGTCACCATGGGCCATCAGCTGCTGGTGCAACTGGAAAGTATCGGCATTACCGTGGTCTGGTCCGGCGTCGTCGCTTTTATCGGCTACAAAGTAGCGGATATGACCGTAGGGCTGCGCGTGCCGGAAGAGCAGGAGCGCGAAGGGCTGGACGTCAACAGCCATGGCGAAAACGCTTACAACGCCTGACATAAAACCCTTCTCCATGTAGCAAAAAGCCTCCCGTAGGGGAGGCTTTTTTTATGCGTTGCGGTTGCGCATCACCCCTTCCTGCACCGTTGAGGCAACCAGCGTGCCATCCTGGGTGTAGAACTCGCCGCGGACGAAGCCGCGGGCGCTGGAGGCCGAGGTGCTTTCGACGCTGTACAGCAGCCACTCATTGATATTAAACGGCCGATGGAACCACATCGAGTGATCGATAGTGGCGACCTGCATGCCGGGCTCAAGGAAACCAACGCCGTGCGGCTGCAGCGCCACCGGCAGGAAGTTAAAGTCCGAGGCATAGCCCAGTAGATACTGATGAATGCGCAGATCGTCGGGAACGGCGCCGTTGGCGCGCAGCCACACCTGACGCACCGGCTCGGCGATATGGCCTTTCATCGGGTTATGAAACTCCACCGGGCGGATCTCCAGCGGCTTATCGCAGAGGAATTTGTCTTTCACCTGCGGCGGCAGGAGATGCGCCAGCTTGCGGGCAATGTCGGTTTCCGAAGGCAGCCCATCAGGGGAGGGGGCGGCCGGCATCGCTTTCTGATGTTCATAGCCGTGCTCTGGCGCCTGGAAGGAGGCGGTCATATAGAAGATCGGCTTCCCGTTCTGGATGGCGGCGACCCGGCGGGCGCTAAAGCTGTTGCCGTCGCGCAGCACCTCCACATCGTAGACGATCGGTTTTTGACTGTCGCCGGGGCGCAGAAAGTAGCTGTGAAACGAATGCACCAGACGTTCAACGGGCACGGTCTCTTTTGCCGCATACAGCGCCTGGCCCACCACCTGGCCGCCAAAAACCTGGCGCAATCCCAGGTCTTCGCTCTGTCCACGGAACAACCCTTCCTCAATTTTTTCCAAATCTAATAATACCAGCAGGTTAGAGAGTGCCTGACTCATACTTTTCCTCAGTTAACAATGGCGGCGCCGCGCGCGTAATGTGGCAAAGTATAACCTGGAATCGCAAGTGGTCCGATGGGTGTAATAATCTGAATAACAACCGGTCAACAGGAAGAAATCTGCGATCTGTGCCACACTTATTGACGACACGAAAGTTCCTGCCGGCGAAGCGGCGGAACATCCTCCTGGGTATTAAGGGATGATAAGGAGAACATCATGAAATTTGCCTATATGTTTAGTGCCTTAGCCGTCGCCGCGACGCTGACCGCCTGTGCTAATCACCACTCGAACAATTCTTCGACGCAGGCGGCTGCACCCGACCCTTACGGTATTGCGACGCTGAGCGTGGCGCAGCAGCAGCCGAGCGTCACGGGGACGATTAATATCCGCCAGAGAATCGCTTTGCCGCCGGATGCGGTGCTGACGGTGACCCTGTCGGATGCTTCTCTGGCCGATGCGCCAGCCCGCGTATTGTCGCAAAAAGCGGTGCGTACCGAAGGCAAGCAGGCGCCATTCAACTTTGCACTGCCTTACAACCCGGCAGATATTCAACCGAACGCCCGCATTCTGTTGAGCGCAGCGATTACGGTTAACGGCCAGCTGATGTTCATTACCGATACCGTGCAGACGGTGATCAACCAGGGGGGCACCCATGCCGACCTGACGCTGGTTCCGGTTCAGCAGACCGCCGTGCCTGTCGCACAGTAAGCTCGCTAAGCCCCCGAATGGGGGCTTTTTTTTGGTCTTCAGTAAACCCAGCGATAGCGCTGGAGATCGATATGGCCGCCGCCGGAGACCTGCACCCCTTCGGCCAGCAGCGCCTGACGCTGCCGCTGCAGATCGGGGCCGGTGAGGGAGATATCGCCATGGCGATTGACTACCCGATGCCAGGGCAGAGTGGACCCTTCCGGCAGACGCTTCAGCACACCGCCCACCTGGCGCGCCGCGCGCGGCGAACCAGCCAGCCTGGCGACATCCCCATAGGTCGTGACATACCCTTCCGGTATCGACGCCACAATGTGCCAGACACGTTGGGGAAATGTATCGTGCGGATCCATATTCAGTCCTGTTACCCGAAAAACGCCAGCATAAGCGCTGATCTTCAGGCTGTACAGCCTGCCCGATCAGGCGGGCTGTTCGACGGTGAACGTCAGAGCGAGGCCGAGGATCTGCATGCCATGGACATTGTCGGAAGGTGAACTGGCGATGAGGCTCTCAAGGAATTTTAACCGCTGCGAGGTCGCGTTGATGATCAGCTTCGCGCGCAGGCCCGGCATGGTCAGCGACGATATGGGGTATACCACCCGACCGCTGATGTAGACCGGTAGCTTGCGCAGTTCCACCTGGCGCAGGACGCCGACGGTGGAATAGAGCAGCGCCAGCGGCGTGACCGCCCGCACCGGCGCCTGACTGATGGTCACGAAGTCGAGCATTTTTTCAGGGCGCAGATAATTCACCCCCTGAAAGGCGATGGTCATCCCTTCAATGGCGGGTAAAGGCAGAGTGATGGTCTGTGGTGATGAGTCAGTCATTCGATTACCGTCGAGACAAGGTGCTGATGATAAAAGGGGACGCAAGATGGCTAAGTATGGTGGATATCCCGACTGTGTGCTGAGCGCGCGCTCGCAATCTCACAGGTTGAGCGTGAGTGACTGGTTTTATTCGCATTATTGCGCAATAAACCAGCAGGCAGTCGGGGCGTGCTTGCAATTCACCAGGTCAGCAGGGATAATGCGCCAGCGCGTTGGGTAACAACGCTCTCAATGGGGGCTCTGTTGGTTCTCCCGCAACGCTACTCTGTTTACCAGGTCAGGTCCGGAAGGAAGCAGCCAGAGCAGACGACGTGTGTGCCGGGATGTAGCTGGCAGGGCCCCCACCCATTTCGGCCTTCGTAATTTTCCCCTTGTATTTGTGCGGTCTTCTCTGCTGGCCAGAATTTATTCCTAATACAGATCACATATTATTTTTAGTTGCTAAAACACCCTCTACTTATTCCATAATATTTACTTGTCATAAATCTGAAATGCTACTGAAATATTAATGTCATTTGCGTGTCATAAATAAAGCGCATCTTATTGGTGGGAATTTGTTGCCAGATCCATGCTATAAAATATATCTCTGGATCAGCATGTTAACTTCGTGTATTAATTATGATGATTTTATTGCACGGGAAGCGTAGCTATGACCACAGTGGTTTTGAATGTAAAAATTGACGCTGAGTTAAAAGAGAAGTTGCGTCATTATGCGGAAGTGAATAACGAGAACCTGGGTACGGCAACGGAAAAGCTGCTGCAGCTGGCTTTTCAGCTGGAGGCGTCAGCAGATGAGGCGGGGGTGACGGAAGAGGACATTGACAGCCAGCATACCGAAGAGGAAGCGACGCCATTAACCCCTAAAGAAATCAAAGCATTAAGAAAACTTCTGAAGAAGAAAAAATGAAACAACAATTCTCTACAGCCAGCAACTATAGCGAAGCCTGCGATATGTTGCGCTCAGGATACGTGAAACACGTTCGCCTGAACTGGAATATCGGTAGTGATGAGTTCTTTCGCATTGCCTCCGACTGGTGTGACACCGGCGCTAAAATTAAAAAAGATGAAGATGGCTTTATTATTTCCTTGAAAGGGTTTCCTATTCCGCGCCAGCATTAATGAAATTGCCTTATTTCCGTCACCGGGTTGCCATAACCAGATGGCAGGATACCCAGGCAATTTTATAAAAACATCTCATATACCTCATGGATGACGGACTTTTGACGGGCTGAAGCCAGCCCGTCGATATTTTCTTATATTATTTTCCGCAAACGCGCACTTTCCCGCTGTTCTGCAAGGCTGTGCCACAATGGTTGTAGCGTGGAGAAGGCCTGGCGCAATGCTTCATCCGGCAGCGTAAACGGCAGACGTAAATAGCGATCGAACGCGCCCTCCAGACCAAACCGCGTGCCGGTGCCGATATGGATCCCCTGGCTTTCCGCACGCGCAGAGAACAAAGTGGCTAGCATGTCAGGGAGTTCCACCCAAAAAGAGAGCCCGCCTTCCGGTGGCGTAAAGCGCCAGCGGGGAAAATACTCTTTCATCAGCTCTTCGCACATGTCCCGGCGCGCCTTCAGCATCTCCCGTCGCGGCGGCAGCAGCGTGGCGGCGTTTGCCAGCAGCCAGCTGCAGGCCAGCTGCTCCAGCAGCGGCGTACCCAAGTCCAGAGAGTCGCGGGCCTGAATAAGCGAGGCGATTGTTCGCGTGCTGGCGCGGATCCAGCCGATGCGCAGTCCCCCCCAGAAACTTTTCCCGGCCGAACCGATGGTGATCACCGCGGCGTCGGGATTAAAGCAGGCCAGCGGCGGCGGGGGCGGGGCGTTATACCAGAGGTCGACCATGGTCTCATCGATCACCAGCGTTGTTCGCGTCCTGGCCGCGATGTCCGCGACCCGCTGGCGGGTAAGGGCATCCATACAGCGCCCGGTGGGGTTGTGAAAATCCGGCATCAGCCATGCCAGACGCGGCGCGGTCTGCGCAATGATCGCCGCGAATCCATCGCAGTCCCACCCCTGCTGTGGGAGTGCGACCCCAATGGGCCGGCAGGAGGCGCCCTGAATGGCGCTGATGGCCATTGGATAGGTCGGGGCATCAATGACCACCCGGTCACCGGGGCCGGTGAACAGACGCAGGATCAGCGCGAAGGCGCTGAGCGCGCCGTTGACCACCATCACTTCATCGGGCCGCGTCGGCAGGCCACGTTCGCTGTAGCGCCGGGCAATCGCTTCCCGTAGCACCGGGAGCCCCTGCTGATCGTAACCGGTCTGGGCGAGATAGGGCGGCAGCAGGGTCATGGCATGCTGGAAGGCCTGATGGACCTCCGGACCGGCGCTGAGGGCGGCGGTAGAGAGATTGATCGTCGAGGGGGTCGCAGAGGGCGGCGGCAGGTCGGCAGGGCGTTCCGGCAAAACAATGCGCGACCCGCTCCCCTGGCGGCTTTGGAGAAATCCCTCCTCCCGCAGCTGGCCGAGGGCGCTGGCGATAGTCGTCCGGCTGACGTTGAGGGCCGCCGCCAGCTCGCGCTCGCCGGGCAGGCGCGTCTGTAGCGTCAGACGGCCATCGAGGATCAGCAGGCGGAGCGCTTCCGCCAGCTGGCGCCATAGCGGTGTGCGTGAACTGGACTCCTGCCAGTTGCCGAGCAGGCGTACCAGGGACTGTGTTCCAAAGCGTCGGGCTGACATAGCGATCCACTTTTCCAAAACTGGCCATTAATTATCAGTCCATTTTTGCTGATGATGAGGGCATTCGCAATGATGTTGAGGAAAAAATATGCTTCGTCGCCTGCTGCAGTTATATATCGGTCTGGTGCTCTACGGCGTGTCCACGGCGCTCTTCGTGCATGCTAATCTCGGCGCCGATCCGTGGGACGTCTTTCATCTTGGAGTGGCTAAACAGCTGGGGATCAGTTTCGGGACTGTGATTATTCTGACCGGCGCCGCGGTGCTGCTGCTATGGATCCCGATCCGGCAGATGCCGGGGCTCGGCACGGTGAGCAATGTGATCGTGCTGGGGCTGGCGGCGGACGCCACGCTGGCCGTCCTGCCGCCGCTGGAATCGCTGGTGGCGCGCAGTGCTCTGCTGGTGGTGGCGATTGTGCTGAACGCTATCGCCACCGGGATGTACATTGGCGCGGGGTTTGGCCCGGGTCCGCGCGATGGCCTGATGACCGGCCTGCACGCTCGCACCGGCTGGTCATTGCGCGGTATCCGGACGGCGATCGAGCTTTCCGTGCTGCTGATTGGCTGTCTGCTGGGGGGCAAGTTTGGCGTCGGAACCGTCATTTACGCGCTGTCGATTGGACCGCTTATCCAGCTGTGCCTGCCGTGGTTCAGTCAGCCCGTCAACCGCAACGCGGTCAACACTCCCCAGGAGAGCGTCTCCTGAAGGGAACCCGCGCCCTCGTCGTCAAGAAGAGGGCGCTTTGTGGTTTACAGACCGCTCAGGCCATGAAGCATCATGTAGATCCCCACCACAATAATCAGTAAACCTGAGATCCAGGGCGCCTTGCGCGAGAGGTCGTTAAGCCACGGCCAGCGGCGGGCGGCATGTTTCATGCTCAGGGCGGCGATAGCCCCGGAAGCCACCAGCGTCAGCGCCAGACCGACGCTAAAGCCCAGCACCAGCGTGGCGCCCAGCGAGAATTTCTTCAGCTGTAAACAGATAAGCAGCACGGTAATGGACGCCGGGCAGGGGATCAGCCCGCCGGTCAGGCCAAACAGCACGATCTGCCCGGTCGTCACCTGACGGCCATCAAAGCGCCGGTTAATCTCCTGAGCATGGGCCCGCTGATGCGCATCCTGCCACTCTTCCGCCACCAGCGGCGCGGCGGATGAGGACGCATGGTGATGGTCATGGTGGTGATCATGTTCATGGTGGTGCTCATGTTCATGGTGGCGATCATGGTGCGTGTGGGGCTGCGATTCGCGCCAGGTGCGCCAGAGCATCCAGCAGGCAATCAGCACAATGACAATCCCTGAGACCAGCTGAAACCAGGGTTCAGAGATTTGGGCGTTCCAGTCGCGGCCAAACCACAGACCGGCCATGGCGATCAGCCAGACCACCGCCGTATGCGAAACCGTGGCCGCCAGCCCCAGCAGTACCGCCTGTTTTAAGGTTCCTCGCACCGCCACGATAAAGGCGGCCATCATTGTTTTTGAGTGCCCGGGTTCGAGGCCGTGCAGCGCGCCGAGCAGTATTGCGCTGGGAATAAACAGCCAGGCATTGCCCTGCTGCAGAAGGGAAGTGAAATCGTTCATATCGGGATCCTTGCCAAAAGTGCGTTTATCCTACTCCCCCCCAGTAGTAAAATACTACCCCCCAGTAGATAAACCGGCTAATAAAAAGGATCATGGTATGCTGGCAGGCGTTGCTGACCACGCAGGTCGGTAATCCCGGACAGAAAAAAACGGTGGATAGCGTAATGTCACACACAGTGAGAGACAAAAAGAAGTTACTGACCCGGCTGAAGAAAATTCAGGGGCAGAGTACCGCATTAGAGAAAATGCTTAATCGCGAGCATGAGTGCGCTGAGGTGCTACAGCAGCTGGCGGCGATCCGCGGCGCGGTCAATGGCATGATGCTGCAGGTTATCCAGGGACATCTCACCGACCATGTGGTGAAAGAGCCAGACGAGACGCAGCGTGAGGCGGATCTGGAGACGGTGATGCAGGTGATTAAATCCTATCTGAAGTAGCCTCCGGCAGAGGGCGGCGAAGAGGCCGCGCCCGCTGACCTTCTGCGCAGGCCGCCTGCCGCTTAATGCGCATGGAGGTTCTCTTCCGCCCACAGAATAAACGACTCTTTTGGCAGCGCTTTGCTGTACAGCCAGCCCTGGGCGTACTGAACGCCATGCTGTCTCAGCCAATCGCGCTGGCTTACGGTTTCCACCCCTTCGGCGACGGTGGCCAAATTGAGCGCCTTGGCCATTTCAATAATGTGCGGCGTCAGCGGCCGGTACTCGAGCGTATCGACAAAGGATTTATCGATTTTCAGCGTGTCGACGTCCAGCTTCTGCAGATAGCTCAGGCTGGAGTAGCCGGTACCGAAATCGTCAATCGAAATACGGTGCCCGGCCTCGCGGTAGTGTGCGATCACCGGCATGGTGGTCTCCGGGTCAACAAACCCGCGCTCGGTGATCTCAAGGATAATCTGTTCCGCGGCGATCCCCCAGTGCTGCAGCTGATCGTGTAATAGCTTGGGTAGGGTGGGAGAGCGTAAGTCATCCACCGACAGGTTGATGGAGATATGCACTTCCGGCCGCTGCCTCAGCCAGGGACCCAGGTCGGCAAAAATTTTCCTGACGATATCTTCCGTCAGCTGGGTGATCAGTCCGGTTTGCTCGGCCAGGGGAATGAAGATATCCGGCGATAAAAAGGTGCCGTCGGGTTGCTGCCAGCGCGCCAGCGCTTCAGCCCCGGCGATTTTTCCGTCCTGCAATGAAATAATCGGCTGATAGTAAACCTGAATCGCCTGGGAATTGAGGGCGTCCAGCATACTGTTGCGCGGTGAACGCAGGTGTCTCAGCAGGCGCAGCAGCAGCCAGGTGGCAAGCAGGCTGGTGAAGATGCCGACAGGGAGCCAGAAGATCAGCTGCTGGCGAATACGCTGCTGTAGCGGCAGCGTGGATGACCAGGTCACAATGCCGGATCCCAGCTCGGGAATGCGCTGGATCCGGTAGACCGTATTATCCAGGGTCAGCATATTCAGGTGCGGATCTTTAATCCGTTGCCAGACCTTCGCCGGCAGCGGCTGGCTGCTGATCACCATTTTCAGATGGTCCAAACCAAACAGCATGGTATGGATCTTCTCCTCGCTGGCGGGCACCACATCAATGAAGGAGATGGGATCGATCATTACCATATGCTGCCGGCTGGCCATGGCCGTCATCTGGTGATTAAGGCCAAGATCGTTAATCGAGGTCAGCCAGGTGCGATAGCCGTCGGGGGCAATGTGATCCGGTGGCGGGAAGGTCACCGCAACGCTATGGTCTTCCAGGGAGGAGCATTGCGGTACGGAATCTTCCAGCCAGAGCACTTCCTGCACGTAGCGATGGGTATAGGCGATCCGGCGGAGGGCGAGCAGATGCTCCGGGCTACAGGAAGCGGCAGAGTGTGAGTCGGCCTCCCGCAGTGCTTCCCGGGCCTGATCGGCGACCTGCAGCGTGCGGACGACAATACGGTTGGAATAATCATCCAGCTCACGATAGAACTGCATTTTGGCCTGCCGCGCCGCCTGCCAGATGCTGAGCGAGATAGGCAGGATGATGGCCAGTATCAGCACTCCTGTAAACAGCGCCATCAGATGCCGGGTCCTCATGCCTGTATCCTTATCGTTCGCCGGGTGTCATCAGTATATGCGAAAGATAAACCGGGCGCAGCGGGAGAAATCGCGCTGCGTGGGCAAAAAAACCGGCATCACAATAACCTGCGATGCCGGGAGAGAAGGATGATTCCGATGCAGCAGAATAAAAATGAGGGTGTGAATGCCGGGCAGGATGTATTCCGGCATTCAGTCGCAGCATACGCTGCGCAGATGACAGCAATATGTTGGCTTAGTGGGCGTCCGGCGCCGTGATATCGGCGCTGATGCGCAGATCGTTCTCATCAAACACCATGCAGAAGCGGTCATCGAAGGCCAGATTAATCTTCTGCCACGGGCGGAAATGGACGTCGCCGGGCAGCAGAACCTTGACGTTATCGTGACCGTAGCACTGGCCGAACAGGTAGGTATTGTTGCCCAGACGCTCCACCACTTCACATTGAAACTCCACCACGGTACCGGTGGAGACTTCCGGCGTGAGGTGCTCTGGCCGGATCCCCAGCGTGACCGCGGCGCCGGGCTTCAGCGGTTGGGTGGCAACGTTCAGGGTGAGCTGATGGTCCTGGGCGAGGGTGACCGTTAAGCGCTCTGCCTGCCAGTCGCTGACGGTGGCCGGCAAAAAGTTCATCTTTGGCGAGCCGATAAAACCGGCGACGAACTTGTTGACCGGATTGTAGTACAGCGCCATCGGCGAACCCATTTGTTCGACCTTCCCGTAGTTCATGACTACGATTTTATCGGCGAGCGTCATCGCCTCCACCTGATCGTGCGTGACATACACCATGGTGGTCTTCAGCTCCTGGTGCAGGCGGGCAATATGCAGGCGCATATCGACGCGCAGCTCCGCATCGAGGTTAGAAAGCGGCTCATCGAACATAAACACCCGGGGATTACGCACGATAGCGCGGCCAATGGCCACACGCTGCCGCTGGCCGCCGGAGAGCTGCTTCGGTTTACGATCCAGCAGGTGAGAGAGCTGCAGCGTTTTGGCCACCATTTCCACCTGGCGACGGATCTCCGCTTTTGGCACTTTATTCACTTTCAGCCCATAGCCCATATTCTCCGCCACCGTCATGTGCGGATAGAGCGCATAGGACTGAAAAACCATCGCCACGCCGCGGCGGGCGGGGACCACATCGTTCATCACCTCATCGCCAATCAGCACTTCCCCGTCACTGACCTCTTCCAGCCCGGCAATCATACGTAACAGCGTCGATTTTCCACAGCCGGAAGGGCCGACGAAGACCGCAAACTCGCCATCTTCAATATCGAGATTGACCTGGTGCAGCGTCACCGTGCTGCCGAACCTTTTGGTGACATTCCTCAGTCGTATATTGGACATCCACATTCCCCGAAGTGAGTAGCCGTTGTTTGCCGTTGGCGTGTCGCTGATTTGAGTGTGTTTGTATTACGTGTAACAAATCAGCGTGACGATATTCAACAGCGCTAAAATCATGTCCTGACTATAACTTCCGCGGTTTTTGCGCCATACAGCGGCGTTTCATTTCTGCAAGGATGATCACACAACTGGCAGCTTATGGTAGTTTTATCCCCAATCAAAGCGTAGCGTATAACAAAAGCGAACCAGAGTCTGTTTTCTATGTAACAAGGCAGTTTGAAATGATTTTTTTTCTAACTGGCAGACGTAAGTCAAATAAAAACCATTAAATTGTTATACCTTCACATGAGGTTGATAATGAAAAAGAACACGCTTGCTGCACTGATCCTTACCACCCTCGCGGCGGGGCAACTTACCAGCCTGCAGGCGCATGCCGCCGGGCAGCTCAACGTTTGGGAAGACATTAAAAAATCCACTGGCATCAAAACCGCGGTCAGCGATTTTGAGAAGCAGTACAACGTGAAGGTCAATCTGCAGGAGATGCCTTATGCCCAGCAGCTGGAAAAGCTGCGCCTCGATGGCCCGGCGGGCATTGGGCCGGACGTGCTGGTGATCCCGAATGACCAGCTCGGCGGCGCCGTCGTTCAGGGACTTCTCTCGCCGCTCAACGTTGAGCAGGCGAAACAGGATGCCTTTACGCCAGCCTCTATCAACGCCTTCCGCATGGACAACGCGCTGTATGGGATCCCGAAAGCGGTGGAAACCCTGGTGCTTATCTACAACAAGGACCTGATCGACAAGCCGCTGGACAGTCTGCAGGCCTGGCTGGACTACTCGAAGACCCAGCGCGAGCAGAACAAATACGGCCTGCTGGCCAAGTTTGATCAGATCTACTACAGCTGGGGGGCGATTGGCCCGATGGGCGGCTATATCTTCGCGAAGAACGACGGCGGCGGTTTTAATCCGCAGCAGGTGGGGCTCAATACGCCCGGCGCCGTGGAAGCCGTGACCTTCCTGAAAAAATTCTATGCCGAGAAGGCCTTCCCCGCAGGGATCCTCGGCGATAACGGGCTGAACGCCATTGATTCGCTGTTTACCGAGAAAAAAGCGGCGGCGGTGATCAACGGCCCCTGGGCCTTCCAGCCGTATGAAGCCGCCGGTATCAACTATGGCGTGGTGCCGCTGCCGACCCTGCCGGACGGCAAGCCAATGAGCTCCTTCCTCGGCGTTAAGGGCTACGTGGTATCGACCTGGAGTAAAGACAAGGCGCTGGCGCAACAGTTTATCGAGTTCATCAACCAGCCGCAGTATGTAAAAGCCCGCTATGTCGCCACCGGCGAAATCCCGCCGCTGAAGGCGATGATTGACGACCCGGTGATTAAAAATGACGAAAAGGCCAGCGCCGTCGCCGTTCAGTCGGCTCGGGCGATGGCTATGCCGGGCATTCCGGAGATGGGGGAAGTGTGGGGGCCGGCCAATGCCGCGCTTGAACTGAGCCTCACCGGCAAGCAGGCGCCGCAGGCCGCGCTCGATAATGCGGTGAAACAGATCAAGATGCAGATTGAAGCGATGCAGGCCAGCAATCAGTAATTTACCGTCACGTGAAGTCACCGAGCGGGAGGGGGACCTCCCGTTTGTAGAAGGAGTCGAGTGTGAGCATCCATTCCAGCGAAAATTTTAGCGACGCGCGCGGGCCCGGGCGCCATGCGTGGTGCGGCCTGTTGCTGGCAATCGTGCCGGGTTTCGGCCAGTTTTATCATCGCCAGTGGCTGAAGGGGCTGGTCTTCCTGGTGCTGCTGAGCAGCTTTTTGGGTATTTTTTACGATTTCCTGCGCGAGGGGCTGTGGGGGCTCTATACCCTGGGTGAAGAGGTGCCCCGGGATAACTCTATCTTCCTGTTAGCGGAGGGGATTATCAGCGTGCTGATCGTCGCTTTTGGCGTGCTGATCTATTTTCTCTCGCTGCGGGACGCGTGGCTGAACGGCAAAAAACGCGATGAAGGGGTCGCGCTGAACAGCGTGCGTAAGCAGTACCAGATGCTGCTGAGCGACGGCTTCCCGTACCTGATGATCACCCCGGGCTTTATTCTGCTGGTCTTTGTGGTGATCTTTCCCATTCTGTTTGGTTTCGCCATCGCCTTCACCAACTACAACCTGTACCACACGCCGCCGGCGAAGCTGGTGGACTGGGTGGGGCTGAAAAACTTCGTCAATATTTTCACCCTCTCCATCTGGCGCTCCACCTTTCTGGATGTGCTGCAGTGGACCGTGGTGTGGACGCTGCTGGCGACCACCCTGCAGTGTACGGTGGGCGTGCTGTTGGCGATTCTGGTGAACCAAAAAGATCTGCGCTTTAAGCCGCTGATCCGCACCATCTTTATTTTGCCGTGGGCGGTGCCGGGGTTTGTCACTATCCTCGTCTTTGCCGGGATGTTCAATGACTCCTTCGGGGTGATTAACAACGCGATCCTGTCATTCTTCGGCATCAGCCCGAAGGCATGGCTAACCGACCCGTTCTGGACCAAAACCGCGCTGATCATGATGCAGACCTGGCTTGGCTTTCCGTTTGTCTTTGCCATGACCACCGGCGTGCTGCAGGCGATCCCGGACGATCTGTATGAAGCGGCGACGATGGACGGCGCCAGCGCCTTTACCCGCCTGCGCACCATCACCCTGCCGCTGGTGCTGTACGCGATCGCGCCGATCATCATCACCCAGTACACCTTCAACTTTAATAATTTCAACATTATTTATCTGTTTAACAACGGCGGCCCTGCGGTGGCGGGATCTAACGCCGGCGGGACGGATATTCTGGTGTCGTGGATCTATAAGCTGACGATGTCCTCGTCGCAGTACGCCATCGCGGCGACCATCACTATCCTGCTGTCGATCTTCGTCGTCGGCCTGGCGCTGTGGCAGTTCCGCGCCACCAAATCCTTCAAAAATGACGACATGGCGTAAGGGAAGCAACATGGCTCAATCACCCAGTATTAAACGCGAAAAGTGGATCCGACTCTCTCTCACCTGGCTGGTGGTTATCCTGGTCTCGGTGGTGATTATCTACCCGCTGGTCTGGACCGTCGGGGCGTCGCTGAACGCCGGCAATAGCCTGCTCAGTACCTCGATCATTCCGGAAAACCTGTCGTTCCAGCACTATGCCGATCTGTTCAATGGCAATGTGAATTACCTCACCTGGTACTGGAACTCGATGAAAATCAGCTTTCTGACCATGGTGCTGACCCTGATTAGCGTCAGCTTTACCGCTTACGCCTTCTCCCGCTTCCGCTTTAAAGGGCGGCAAAACGGGCTGATGCTGTTCCTGCTGCTGCAGATGATCCCGCAGTTTTCCGCGCTGATTGCCATCTTTGTGCTGTCGCAACTGCTTGGCCTGATAAACAGCCATCTGGCGCTGGTGCTGATCTACGTCGGGGGAATGATCCCGATGAACACCTGGCTGATGAAGGGGTATCTCGACGCGATCCCTAAAGATCTGGATGAGTCCGCCCGCATGGACGGCGCCAGTAGCTTTCGCATCTTTATTGAGATCATCATGCCGTTGTCGAGGCCGATCCTCGCGGTGGTGGCGCTGTTCTCCTTCACCGGCCCGCTGGGGGATTTCATCCTCTCCAGCACCATCCTGCGTACCCCGGATAAATACACGCTGCCTATCGGTCTGTATAACCTGGTGGCGCAAAAAATGGGGGCCAGCTACACCACCTACGCGGCGGGGGCGGTGCTGATTGCCGTGCCGGTCGCGATCCTCTATCTGGCGTTACAAAAATACTTCGTCTCCGGCCTGACCTCGGGCAGTACTAAAGGATAAGCACATGAAAAGATTTACACCCGCATGGCTTGCGGTTTGTCTGGCATGCAGTTTTTCCCTCCCTTCGCTGGCAGCGGACGCGCTTGAAACCCGCGCCTTTCAGGGTATGCCGGCGGACTTTATTAAAGGCGCGGATATCTCCACGCTGCTGGATGCCGAAAAGCACGGGGCAATTTTCTACGACCAGAATAACCAGCGTAAGGATCCGATCGCCATTCTGAAAGAGAACGGCGTCAACTATGTTCGCCTCCGCCTGTGGGTGGATCCGCAATCGGCAAGCGGCGAGGGCTATGGCGGCGGGAATAACGATCTGGCCACTACCCTGGCGCTGGCGAAACGGGCGAAAGCCCAGGGAATGAAGCTGCTGCTCGACTTCCATTACAGCGATTTTTGGACCGATCCCGGCAAGCAGTTCAAACCGAAGGCCTGGGAAAAGATGGATTATCCGCAGCTGAAAACGGCGATTCATGACTATACCCGGGATACCATCGCCCGCTTTAAGCAGGCGGGCATCCTGCCGGATATGGTGCAGATCGGCAATGAGATCAACGGCGGTATGCTGTGGCCGGAAGGGAAAAGCTGGGGGCAGGGGGGCGGCGAGTTCGACCGGCTGGCCGGGCTGCTGAACGCGGCCATTGATGGTCTGAAGGCGAATCTGCGCAATGGCGAGCAGGTGAAAATCATGCTGCATCTGGCTGAAGGGACCAAGAACGATACCTTCCGCTGGTGGTTTGACGAAATAGAGAAACGTCATGTGCCCTATGACGTGATTGGTTTGTCGATGTACACCTACTGGAACGGGCCGATCAGCGCCCTGAAGGCCAATATGGATGACATCAGCAAACGCTATAACAAAGATGTCATTGTCGTCGAGGCGGCCTATGCCTATACCCTGGCTAACTGCGATAAAGCGGAAAACAGTTTTCAGGCCAAAGAGGAAAAGGACGGAGGCTATCCCGCCACCGTGCAGGGGCAATATCGCTATATCCACGATCTGATGCAGGCCGTAATAGATGTTCCCGACCAGCGCGGCAAAGGTATTTTTTACTGGGAGCCGACGTGGATTGCTGTGCCGGGAAATACCTGGGCCACCCCGGCGGGGATGAAATATATCCATGACGAATGGAAAGAGGGTAATGCGCGGGAAAATCAGGCGCTATTTGACTGCCAGGGAAAAGTATTGCCGTCGGTAAAAGTATTTAATTAATTATTTGTCGTTCTTTTCAGGAAGTTTATTATGAATAAATTTGCACCTTTACATCCAAAGGTTAATACGCTGCTGCATGGCGCGGATTATAATCCGGAACAATGGGAGAATGACCCCGACATTATTGATAAAGACATTGCCATGATGCAGCAGGCAAAATGCAATGTGATGTCGGTGGGCATATTTAGCTGGGCGAAACTTGAGCCGCGCGAAGGGGTATTTGATTTCGCCTGGCTGGATACTATTCTCGATAAACTGTATGCCGCCGGCATTCATGTATTTCTGGCCACGCCGAGCGGCGCGCGTCCAGCGTGGATGTCTCAACGCTATCCGCAGGTTCTGCGGGTGGGGCGCGATAGGGTGCCGGCCCTGCACGGCGGCCGTCACAACCACTGTATGTCATCGCCGATCTATCGTGAGAAGACCCTGAAAATTAATAGCCTGCTGGCGGAGCGCTATGCTGCGCACCCGGCGGTGCTGGGCTGGCATATTTCCAATGAATATGGCGGCGAATGCCATTGCGATCTCTGCCAGGCCCGCTTTCGCGGCTGGCTGAAGGCGCGGTATCAGACCCTGGAGAACCTCAACCAGGCCTGGTGGAGCACCTTCTGGAGCCATACCTATAGCGACTGGTCGCAGATTGAATCGCCTGCGCCGCAGGGCGAAACGTCGATCCACGGTCTGAATCTGGACTGGCATCGCTTTAATACCGCCCAGGTGACCGATTTCTGCCGCCATGAAATCGCCCCGCTGAAGGCGGCGAATGCCGCCCTGCCGGTGACCACCAACTTTATGGAGTATTTCTACGATTACGACTACTGGCAGCTGGCGGAGGTGCTGGACTTTATCTCGTGGGACAGCTATCCGATGTGGCACCGCGATAAAGACGAAACCGCGCTGGCCTGCTACACCGCGATGTATCACGACATGATGCGCAGCCTGAAGGGCGGCCAGCCGTTTGTGCTGATGGAGTCCACGCCGGGCGCGACTAACTGGCAGCCGACCAGCAAACTGAAGAAACCGGGCATGCATATTCTCTCCTCGCTGCAGGCGGTGGCGCATGGCGCCGACTCGGTGCAGTATTTCCAGTGGCGGAAAAGTCGCGGTTCGGTTGAGAAATTTCACGGCGCGGTGGTCGACCATGTCGGGCACATCGATACCCGTATTGGCCGTGAAGTCAGCAAACTCGGTGAGATACTGAGCAAGCTACCGGAGGTCCGGGGCTGTCGCACCGAGGCGAAAGTGGCGATTATCTTCGACCAGCAGAACCGCTGGGCGCTCGATGACGCCCAGGGACCGCGCAATCTGGGGATGGAGTATGAGAAGACGGTCAATGAGCACTACCGTCCGTTCTGGGAGCAGGGCATCGCCGTCGATGTGATTGACGCCGACGCTGATTTAACGCCGTACCGGCTGGTCATTGCCCCGATGTTATACATGGTGCGCGACGGCTTTGCCGCGCGGGCGGAGGCGTTTGTCGCCAGCGGCGGCCATCTGGTGACCACTTACTGGACCGGCATCGTCAACGAATCCGATCTCTGCTATCTCGGCGGCTTCCCTGGCCCGCTGCGCAATCTGCTGGGCATCTGGGCGGAAGAGATCGACTGCCTGAATGACGGCGAGTTTAATCTGGTGCAGGGCCTGGCCGGGAATCAGTGCGGTCTGCAGGGCCCGTATCAGGTGCGCCATCTCTGTGAACTGATCCATACCGAAAGCGCGCAGACGCTGGCCACCTACCGGGATGATTTTTATGCCGGAAGGCCAGCGGTGACGGTGAACGGCTTCGGGAAAGGTAAAGCCTGGCATGTGGCCTCCCGCAACGATTTGGCCTTCCAGCGCGACTTCTTTGCCGCCCTGAGCAAGGAGCTGGCGCTACCGCGGGCGATCGCGGCGGATTTACCGCCCGGCGTGGTGGCTACTGCGCGCACCGACGGTGAGAGCACGTTTGTCTTCCTGCAGAACTACAGCGCGCAAAGCCATACCCTGAGCCTGCCGTCAGGGTATCGGGATTGCCTGACCGACGCGGCGGTGTCGGACCCGCTGACCCTGTCAGCATGGGATTGCCGTATTCTCCGTCGCCACGCCTAATCCTTTTTTCTCCACGCCTGCTCTGCCGAGCAGGCTTTTTTGTATCTATTACCCTGGAGTTTATGATGGTGAGTTTAAAATCTTTCCTGCACTATTTCTCTCCTGCACGTCCGGCACAGCCGTTAAGCGAAGCGGAAAAACAGCAAATCGAGGCGTTGGTTCAGGCCTTCGGCGGTGAAGCGAATATTACCCAAGTGGACGCCTGTATTACCCGTCTGCGGGTAACGGTTCGTCATCTGGCAGCCGTGGACTCGGACGCATTACAGCAGCAGGGCGCGCTGGGTGTCATTATTCTTGGCCAGCAGGTTCATGCTATTTTCGGTAAGCAGTCCGATGCGCTACGTCAATTGCTGGATGACCATTTTGCCGCGCGGAAATAAATAAAACGGGATAACCTGAAAACAGGTTATCCCGAAAATAAGACAAAGACAGCAGTGGCAATAATGATTACCGGAGGGAAATTAATGACCTTACAGTTGGAGATATCAATAACGTATTTGTCTTACCAGCGCGATATTACCACCAGGCTTCAACCTGTACGCCGAAATTCCAGGTATTATTCGCCGTCTGGTCTTCAAACGGTTTACCATCTTCGGAATCATTCAGATACGACGCGAAAATACGTAATTCCGGGCGTGACATAAAGTCCGGCCCGTCCGCCAGGCCCAGCGCAATGGTATATTTCTCACCGGCCTGTTTGTAGCTGGTGCCATTGTTATAGCTGTCTTTCTGATAGAAACCGCCGACTTCGCCAATCAGGCGCACGTAGTCGGTGAACTGATACTGCCCGCGGGCGACCAGCGACAGCATCCGCGTTTTATCGGTATAGTCGGTAATGTCATCCGCCGAGCCCCAGGTCAGAACGTGGTTGATGGAGAATTTCTCGGTAATGGGGATCAGACCGGTGTTAATCACGCGATAGCCGGTGGCGTCGTTCACGTAGTTCCACATATCGTACCAGCCGCCGCCCTGGGAGACCATGTTCTGCGCCAGACCTTTGTTGGCATACTGCAGCACGGTTTTGTTATAGCCGCCCAGCATATCCTGACTGATTTCACCGGTCAGCATCACGCCATTTTCGGCATCGTACAGTCCGCCGTAGCTGTCCTGTTTTTTAGTGGTGTTCGGCATGGCGTAGTCGATGCCGAATTCGGTCCACGACCCGGACCACGGCTTCCATCCCGCGTAGCGTAAATCGATATAGTTGATATTGACGTTGCTGTCGCCATCGACGCGATAGTCAACGTCGTTGGCATCGCCGCGGATCCACGCCAGCGAGACGGCGCCCGGGCCAAGGGTGTAGTTTTCCACCCCGGCCCCGGAGCCGGAAATGTTCCAGTATTTAGTATCGATGATGTGCAGGTCGTGACGCTGGTAGTAACGTTTGCCGCCCCAGATCACCGCATTCGGATCGCCCGGGATCAGCCCTTTGATCTGCAGGTTCAGCTGACGTAAGCCGAACTGCGCGTCATCGTTCAGCGTGGTTTCATTATCGTTAGAGCCATCGGAGACCATGCTGACCATGCTGTCGAGATAGAAACTGACATCATCTTTTTTGTAGACCTCGGAGCCTAACTCCAGCTCGCCATAGGTATCCGATTCGTTCCCCAACCGGCCCAGCTTGTTCTTTTGCCATTCCGCTTCGCTACCGTCGCCGGAGACCCCAACCCCGGCACGCAAATAGCCATGAAAATCAACGGTCGGGATCGCAGCGGTAGCCGCAAAGGCGGAAGGGGCGATTAGCGCAGCGGCTAATGCTGTGGAAAGGACGCGCAGTGTCGTATTCATCTCTATCCTCTTATTGTTTTGTATTACGTTCTCATAACTGATGTCATAAAATGCCTAAATGTAACTTCAGGCAAATGAGATATGATTATTGTGTGACTAAGTGCAAATAATAACGCTGGTTTTTGTTGTGATGAGTGAAGTGTTTCACAATTAACCTGGTTGTGAACGTAATACTTTTTGTGGTGTAATTTTGCGATGAGAGGTAGCGGTGAGCGTTTTTTCAAATGGCCCCTGTTACAATCATGGGATAACAACATAAGGAACCGGACCATGAAGTCTAAAAGCGCTACTCTGGAAGACGTCGCTCGTCATGCGGGCGTCTCTTACCAGACCGTGTCCAGGGTACTCAACAAATCTGCCAATGTATCCGAAGCGACGCGCCGCAAGGTGGAGAAATCGATAGAGGCTCTGCGCTATGTGCCAAACCGGCTGGCGCAGCAGCTGGTGGGGAAGGAGAGCCAGACGGTCGGACTGGTGACGATTTCGCTGGCCTGGCATGCCCCCTCCCAGGTGGCGGCGGCGGTAAAACGCTATGCTAATCTGGAAGGTTACCAGGTCCTGATTTCAATGATTGATGAGAGCGTCAACCAAAGCATCCAGGATTCCATCAATGAGCTGAAGTCTCAGCGGGTGGATAAGGTCATTATCAACGTGCCGCTGGAGACCGAACAGGCGCAGAAAATCGCCGCTGACAATGATGATATCGTCTGCCTGTTTCTCGACGTTGATCCCTACAGCTCCGTGTTTAACGTTTCGTTTAACCCGGCGGACGGCACCCGGGCCAGCGTCAAATATCTCTATGAGATGGGGCATCGGGAGATTGCGTTGCTGGCAGGCCCGGACAGCTCCGTATCGGCGAAACTGCGGCTGAAAAGCTGGCTCGAGACCCTGGATGGCTACGGTCTGAAGCCGGTGACCGTCCTGCGCGGCAACTGGGATGCGCAGAGCGGCTACGCCGGCGCGCTGCAGATGCTGCGGGAAACGCCTAATTTCAGCGCCGTGCTGGTGGGCAATGACCAGATGGCGCTGGGGGTGCTCAGCGCCTTCCATCAGCATCAGGTGGCGGTGCCGGGAGAGAAGTCGGTGATTGGCTATGACGATACCTACGAAAGCTCCTTTTTCTATCCGGCATTGAGTACGGTCTCGCTGGACCTCGACCTGCAGGGGAAAGAGGCGGTGCGGCGGATCCTCGCCAGTACCAGCGGTGCGGCGCATACCTCATCCATCCTGCCGGCGCGCCTGGTGATTCGCCATTCCAGCGGCGCCAGAGTCGAGCAGGGGAAAGATCTGCAGGCTATCGCGGAGCAACTTCGCGCTATCGCCCACCGTCTGGCGCCCTGAAGCCAAAGGCGAGGAAACTCGCCTCTTTGTTATTACCCCTGATATGACCATGGTTGATCTTTGTCGTGGAACGGCGTACCTTAATTGTTATGTTATAACATAATGACGAGGTCATGATGAAAGCCCATATCCATCCTCCCTATCGCACGGTGGTGTTTCACGACACCAGCGCCAATGAATATTTTAAAGTTGGCTCAACCATCCGCACCGAACGCGTGATTGAGCTCGACGGTGAGACGTATCCGTATGTGACGATCGACGTCTCCTCGAAATCGCATCCGTACTACACCGGCAAACAAAAAACGTTCGCCAGCGAGGGTAGCGCGGCCCGTTTCCGCCAGCGCTTTGGCGGCTTCATTGATGCAAAAAGGAAGGCATGATGCAGGTCGTTAACTCATTACGCAGCGCCAAACAGCGCCACCCGGATTGCCAGCTGGTCAAACGCAAAGGGCGGCTGTACGTGATCTGCAAGAGCAACCCCCGCTTCAAAGCAGTGCAGGGGCGCAAAAAACGTCGTTAACGGAAGCTTTCCAGGGGACGGCGCTGCTGACCGTCGGCGGTAAAATTGTCGGCGGCCAGCCATTGGCGCATGGCGCTATCCAGCTGCGGCCATTCGCCATCAATCACTGAAAACCAGTCCGTGTCCCGGTTGTGTCCTTTGCTCACCAGCGCCTGACGAAAACGTCCTTCGTACTGAAATCCCAGTCGCCTTGCCGCCCGGCCTGACGGCGTATTGAGGCTATTGCATTTCCATTCATAGCGACGGTAGCCGAGCGTCTCGAACACATACTGCATCAACAGCCAGTGCGCTTCGGTGGCCATAGCCGTTCGGCTTAGCAGCGGAGAGAAATGGACATGCCCCACCTCGACCACGCCATGGGTGGCATCGATGCGCATTAACGCCAGCGAACCGACCGCCGTTCCACGCTGCTGGTCAACGACGGCGAAATGGATCGGATCGGCCAGCGTCGCAACCTGCGCCACCCAGGCGCTAAATTCAGCCAGGCTGGTTTCCGGTTCGCGCAGCAGCCACGTCCAGCTGCGGGCGTCGGGCGCCAGCTGATGGGCAGCAAACAGATCGCTGGCGTGGGCGAGGGTGAGTGGTTCGAGCCGACAGCGGCTGCCCTGAAGTACCTGCCGGGTCGGCCAGGGGCGGGGTTGCCAGTCGGGCAGCGCGGCGCCGAGCGCCTGTCCAAACTGATTGTATTCACACATTGCTGTTTCCTTATTGGGGATGTACAGGCAGCGTACGCGCTGGCTGGTTCCATAAAAAGTGCCATTAGAGTATGTTTTTATGGATCCACGAGGAGGCGACATGAATATACCGGACGATGCGTTTTATGGGTTGGTGACGCAGGGGATGCGGCAGCGAACGGACGAAACCCTGCAGCGTGCCCTTTACCACACTTTGCGCCATGCCATCCTGCAGGGAACCCTGGCGGCCAGCTGCCGTTTGCCAGGATCGCGCGTGATTGCCGGTCGACTGCATCTGTCGCGTAATACGGTGAATGCCGCACTGGAGCAGCTGACGCTGGAGGGATACCTGACGCGAAGCCGTCAGGGGACGCAGGTGGTGCCGCTCGCCGCTAGCCGTCGGCAGGAGGTAATCGCGCCACCCGTTGTGCTGTCTGAGCGGCTGCAGGGGCTGCCAGCCGCTATGCGCCGTGACTCGCCGACGCTGCCGTTTACGCCTGGCATGCCGGCGGTGAACTATTTCCCGCTGCCGCTGTGGCGGCGGTTAATCGATAAGGCATTGCGCGACGAAGGCAGCACGCTGCTGGGCTACGGTGAGGCCGCGGGCGATCCCCAACTGCGGGAGGCTATCGCCCGCCATCTGGCGCTCTCCCGGGGCATCCGGTGCGATATCCGGCAGATCGTCATCACCGAGGGGGCGCTGGAAGGGGTCAACTTATGCGCCTCGTTGTTGACCAACCCGGGCGACAGCGTGTGGCTGGAAGAGCCGGGGTACCTGGGTGCCAGGAGTGGTTTCCAGCGAGCGGGGCTGCGGGTCTGTGGGATGGCCGTCGATGGTGAAGGGATGTGTATCGACAACGGCGTGGCAGAGCCACCCCGGCTGATTTTCACCTCTCCCTCTCATCAGTATCCCCTTGGGAGCGTCATGAGCGCCGCGCGGCGTCTGGCGCTGGTGGAGTATGCCCATCGGCACGGCGCGTGGATTGTGGAGGATGACTACGACAGCGAGTTTCGCCACAGCGGAGAGCCGATCCCGGCGATGCTGGGGATGGTCCCGGATGCCCCGGTGGTCTATCTCGGCACCTTCAGCAAAACCCTGTTTCCGGCGCTGCGTATCGGTTTTATGGTCATGCCGTCCGCGCTGGCGGATGCCGCTCAGGAGGCCATTGGCGCGCTGCTGCGCGGCGGGCACCGCGCTGAACAGCGTGCGCTGGCCAGCTTTATCGAGAAGGGACACTATGCGCGTCATCTGGCAGCGATGCGTCGTCTGTACCGCAAACGTCAGCAACAGCTGCGCGAGGCGCTGGCGCAAGAGATTACCGTGCCGTGCGAAGTCCTCGGTGGGGAAGGGGGACTCCATCTGACGTTGGCCATAGAGGGGATCGACGATCGAACGATTGCGCAGCAGGCGCGTCAGTTTCAGCTGGCGCCCGCTGCGCTAAGTCATTTCTATCTCGACCCGCGGCGGGGGCGGAGCGGGCTGGTGCTGGGGTATGGCAATACTTCGGCTTCCCGCTATCCGCTGGCGCTGCGGACGCTGAATCGTCTTATTGCGCAGTACCGGCGCGGGTCAGCGTAAAGACATCGTAAAAGGAGAGTTCGCCTTTGGTGTCGACCATTTTTTTAAGCTGTGCCTTCTGCTCGCTATCGACGTCCGGCGACTGCAGGATACGGTCGATCAGCTGTCGGGGGACAAAGCGGGTGTTGTACCATTCGCCGTTGTAACACACGCGAAAGTCGAGGACATCGATATCTTCGTAACGATAGCGTGGATAGACGTCAAAGAAGAAAAAAGCGTTGAACAGGATGAACAGCACCACCAACAACCAGACCGAATCCACCAGCGTTTCAGAGCGCATCATGACCACCAGCGTCGCCAGAAACGCGGCATACATGGCAACAAACAGGCCCGGATGGTTGCGGATAAAACTGATGCTAAAACG
The DNA here is from genome assembly GCF_046602535.1 of Klebsiella sp. 1SOBk10mer. Classification (NCBI taxonomy): domain Bacteria; kingdom Pseudomonadati; phylum Pseudomonadota; class Gammaproteobacteria; order Enterobacterales; family Enterobacteriaceae; genus Klebsiella; species Klebsiella sp. 1SOBk10mer. The sequence continues at coordinate 625,350 of NZ_JBKIUP010000002.1, read as the reverse complement.
CGGGCGATTATCGCGTTTTTCCTGCACGTTAAGTTCGTCAATGGTGTGAGTCAGCAGGCGTTGTATTTCTGTCATCTTGGTCCCCGAATTCTGCAATAAGCCCGCCCCTTGCGCCCGATGGATCAGGTGCGGCAGGCTCAGCCTGAAGGTTATTTTATGTTGCAGTATTCTGCGGAGAAAGTAACAGATCAGTTACAGAAAAGCATAACAGTTACGTATTCGGTGGCGGAAGGCGCTTGATGATCTGCGCCGGGTTGCCGCCGACAACGGTACTGGCGGGAACGTCTTTAGTGACCACCGCTCCGGAGGCGATGACCGCATTATCGCCAATGGTCACCCCGGGATTGATCACCGCCCGACCACCAATCCACACATTGTGTCCAATGGTCACCGGTTTGCCATATTCCTGGCCGCTGTTTCGGGCCTCAGCATCCAGCGGATGGGTGGCGGTATAGATATGGACGCCCGGCGCCAGCATGCAGTTATCGCCAATATGGATAGGGCAGACGTCCAGCATCACACAGTCGAAATTGGCATAAAAACCGGCGCCGAGAAAGATATTGTAGCCGTAGTCGCAGCGAAAGCTTGGCTCGATATACGCATCGCCAGCGCGACCGAACAGCTCGGCCAGAATATGCTGACGTTCTTCCTGGGCATTCGGGGCGGAATGATTATAACGGTACAGCAGCTGTCTGGCGCGCAGGCGATCGGCGCGAAGCGTTGGGTCGCCAGATAAATAGAGCTCACCGGCGATCATTTTGCGTTTTTCTTCACTCATTGGTCTTCCTTATACCTGACGTTAGAGGTCGCAACAGTATAAAAAAGAAACCGGTTACAAGTTTGCGTTTGGCTGAATGCTGTGATGACTATCACAAAGATGTCCTGCTGAGGCTGGCGATTACCATCCGGTCAGCAGACCGCGTCGGGCGCACTAATTAGCGGATAAATTTCCAGACAGACGTCGGGATTTTATCGTACAGCTTATTCATAGTCAGTTCAGCCAGACGATGATCGGCGGCTGAGTAAAATACCGCCAGCTCATTATCAGAAAGTTCATATTTGTTTTTTTCAATGACGCGCTCCAGCGTGTCAATTGTCTGGCAACGACGTAAGCGCATCAAATAGTCTGTTTTAGTTAATGGCTTATCAGACATAATTCCACCTTTTGATTGTAATAATCCTAACACGAAAGACTGGCCGGATTTTCCCGGCTGGCGTTGACAAAACAACGAAATAACCGATTACCGGATTTTTTCCACTTTTGCAAATCCGTAGAGTTAATGCCGTAGTTACTGAACAACGTAAATGTGTCGTCCAGATATTCGTCAACCTGAGCGATCAGCTTATTATCCTCAGCGTACTTAATTTTATAATTAAGGGCGAATGTGGCAATGTGCTCGATCAGTTCATTTAACTGGAGATTGACAGCCGATGTCGGGTCGTTGACCCAGCCATGGTTGCTCTCTTCCAGGTTTGCAAGGCAGTCATGATACAGCGTTTCGCAGAGAAAGCGTAGTTGTGCGATATCATGTCTTTTTGGCGAGTATTCGTCCATAACGCATCCCCTTTTGAGTGGTTTAAACGACGACTAACAAACACCGTTGTGGGATGAACACGACTAACTGACCTGACACTAACTAAGTAATCCTGCTGATTTAACTATAATCCACTCTCCAGGAGATTTCATCGTGCTATTACGAAAAATTACAATTATCAGAGAGAAATTATCTTAAAAATAGACGAATTAATTTCTGCGGCCCGGGCGCGCAGCCTGAAAAATAGAGATGTCTTATCAATCATCGGTTTAAGACAGGCAGTCGTCGCGTTCAGAAACCGCCGGCCGTGAATGATGATATTAGGATTATTCCTGGTAAATGAGCGTGAGAAGACCCTAAGGGCTAAACAGCGCGATAGATATAGTCTGCAACACATCAATAGATATTAAATGCAGCGCGAAAAATAAACAATGGCAATATGTGCCCTGTCGGTAATGAACAAAAAAAGGGCCGCGGTGGCGGCCCTTTGTTCAGTAGTGCAGATTAATGATGCTCAACCTGATGGCTGTGCTCAATATCTTCCGTTTTCTTACTAAAGCGGCGACGAACCACCACAAAGAACACCGGCACGAAGAAGATAGCCAGGATCGTCGCGGTCACCATCCCGCCCATTACGCCTGTACCGACGGCGTTCTGCGCACCGGAGCCAGCACCGGAGCTGATAACCAGCGGCATAACCCCAAGGATAAACGCCAGAGAGGTCATCAGGATCGGACGCAGACGCATACGCACCGCTTCAAGCGTCGCCTCAATCAGCCCTTTGCCCTCTTTCTCCATCAGGTCTTTGGCGAATTCAACGATCAGTATCGCGTTCTTCGCCGACAGGCCGATGGTGGTCAACAGGCCAACCTGGAAGTAAACGTCATTGGTTAAACCGCGGAGGGTGGCGGCTAACAGCGCGCCGACCACACCTAACGGTACGACCAGCATGACCGAGAACGGAATCGACCAGCTCTCATACAGCGCTGCCAGACACAGGAAGACGACAATCAGCGAGATGGCATACAGGGCAGGGGCCTGGTTACCGGACAGCCGCTCCTGATAAGACATCCCGGTCCAGTCGTAGCCGATACCCGACGGCAGTTTACCCGCCAGCTCTTCCATCAGGCTCATCGCCTCACCGGTACTCTTGCCTGGCGCTGCCTGGCCAAGAATTTCCATCGATGGCAGACCGTTGTAGCGTTCCAGACGCGGCGAACCGTATTCCCAACGCGAGGTGGAGAAGGCGGAGAACGGCACCATCTGGCCATCACTGCCGCGAACATACCACTTGCCGATGTCTTCCGGCAGCATACGGTATTTCGCTTCGGACATGATGTACACTTTCTTCACGCGGCCGCGGTCGATAAAGTCGTTGACATAGCTTCCGCCCCAGGCAGCGCCCAGCGTGGTGTTAATGTCGCTGATGGAGACGCCCAGCGCCTGGGCTTTTTCCTGATCGATATCGACTTTGAACTGCGGTGTATCTTCCAGACCGTTAGGACGCACGCCGGTCAGCACGTCAGGATGCTGCGCCACCATACCAAACAGCTGATTACGTGCCTGGGTCAGTTTTTCGTGTCCCAGGCCGCCCTGATCAATCAGCTGGAAGTCAAAGCCGGTCGCGGTACCCAGTTCAACGATAGCCGGCAGGTTAAAGGCGAAGACCATCGCGTCTTTAATCTGCGAGAAGTAGCCCATCGCCCGACCAGTGATCGCTTCAACTTTGTTTTCGTCGCCCGGACGTTGGCTCCAGTCTTTCAGCGAGACGAACGCGATACCGGTGTTCTGGCCGCGGCCGGCGAAGCCGAAGCCGTTAACCGCAAACACGGATTCCACGTTGTCCTTCTCTTTGGTGAGATAGTAATTCGTCATCTCATCCAGCACTTTCTGCGTGCGCTCCTGGGTGGCGCCGGCAGGCAGCTGGGCCATACTCAGGAATACCCCCTGGTCTTCGTCCGGCAGGAACGAGCTCGGCAGACGAACGAACAGCCACGCCATGCCCACTACGATGATCAGATACAGCACCAGATAGCGACCGGTGCTGCGCAGAATGTTGCCTACGCTGTCGGTGTAATGGTGCGTGCTCTTATCGAACATGCGGTTAAACCAGCCGAAGAAACCGGTGGTCGCGCCGTGGCTGCCTTTCTGGATAGGCTTCAGCATCGTGGCGCACAGCGCCGGCGTCAGGATCAGCGCGACCAGTACCGATAGCGCCATCGCGGAAACGATGGTGATGGAGAACTGGCGATAGATGGCGCCGGTTGAACCGCCGAAGAATGCCATCGGGATAAATACCGCCGACAGCACCATGGCGATACCTACCAGCGCGCCCTGAATCTGCCCCATCGATTTACGCGTCGCTTCTTTCGGCGGCAGGCCTTCTTCGGCCATGACGCGCTCGACGTTCTCGACCACCACGATGGCGTCATCCACCAGCAGGCCGATGGCGAGCACCATCCCGAACATCGTCAGGGTGTTTATCGAGAAGCCAAACGCCGCCAGCACCGCGAAGGTCCCTAACAGGACCACCGGCACCGCGATGGTCGGGATCAGCGTGGCGCGGAAGTTCTGCAGGAACAGATACATCACCAGGAAGACCAGGATGATCGCTTCCACCAGCGTTTTAACCACTTCGTGAATAGAGATTTTCACGAACGGGGTGGTGTCATACGGGTAAACGATTTTCATCCCCGACGGGAAAAACGGCTCCATCTTCGCCAGTTCAGCGCGGATCGCGTTGGCGGTATCCAGCGCGTTCGCGCCGGTAGCCAGTTTAATACCCAGACCGGACGCTGGCTGGCCGTTATACTTCGCCACCACGTCATAGCTTTCGCCACCAAGCTCAATTTTGGCGACATCACGCAGACGAACCTGGGAACCATCCTGGTTCACCTTCAGCAGGATGTTGCCAAACTCTTCCGTATTGGTCAGACGCGTTTGTGCGACGATGGACGCGTTGAGCTGCTGACCTTTCACCGGCGGCGTACCGCCTAACTGACCAGCGGCTACCTGGGCGTTCTGCGCTTTCAGAGCGCTGATCACGTCCACCGGCGTGAGCTGGAAGTTATTCAGTTTATTCGGATCCATCCAGATACGCATCGCGTACTGGGAACCGAAAAGCTGAACGTCGCCGACGCCGCTGGTACGGCTGATCGGGTCCTTCATGTTGGCCGCCACGTAGTCCGAAATATCGTCCTGGTTCATGGTGCCGTTGGTGTTAATAACGCCGACAACCATCAGGAAGCTGCTGGACGCTTTCTCAACGCTGATCCCTTGCTGCTGTACTTCTTGCGGCAGCAGAGGGGTGGCCAGGGCCAGCTTGTTCTGAACCTGAACCTGGGCGATGTCCGGATCGGTACCGGATTCGAAGGTCAGGGTGATGGTCGCCGTACCGGTGGAGTCGCCATTCGAGGACATGTACATCAGGTGATCGATACCGTTCATATTCTGTTCGATAACCTGAGTCACGGTGTTCTGCACGGTTTCGGCGTCAGCACCGGGGTACATGGCGGTAATGGAAATTGCTGGCGGCGCAATCGTCGGATATTGCGCCACCGGCAATTTGAGGATCGATAATCCCCCAGCCAGCATGATGATGATGGCGATCACCCATGCAAATATGGGGCGATCGATAAAGAAATTAGGCATGTCTTAACGGCTCCTGTTTAAGTTAAGACTTGGTTTGTTCTGATGGCGCGTTGCCTGCGGCTTGCTGTTTATCATCAGAAGCTACTTCCTGCGCTTTTACCTGCACGCCTGGTTTGATTTTTTGCAGGCCGGTGACGATAACGCGATCGCCGGATTTCAGACCGTCAGTGACCAGCCATTTATCGCCAATCGCTTGAGAAGCAGTGACCTGGCGGACTTCGACCTTATCGCCTTCACCCACTACCATGACGCTGGCATCGCCGCGCGGCGTACGGGTGACACCCTGTTGCGGTACCAGCAGGGCGTCAGGGTTAACCCCTTCTTCCAGACGGGCACGGACAAACATCCCCGGTAGCAGGGTGTGATCCGGGTTAGGGAAAATAGCGCGCAGCGTGATAGAGCCGGTGGTCTGATCGACGGTGACATCCGAGAATTCCAGCGTGCCGGCCTGCGGATACTTAAGACCGTCGTTAGTCACCAGCTCCACTTTCGCTTTCCCGTTTTCCTGTTTCAGACGGCCATCGGCCAGCTCCTGTTTCAGGCGCAGGAAATCATTGCTCGACTGGGTGACGTCGACATAGATCGGATCCAACTGCTGAACGGTTGCCAGGGCGGTTGTTTGACCATTTTGCACCAGCGCCCCTTCGGTTACCGCGGATTTACCAATGCGACCGCTAATCGGCGAGGTGACTTTGGTGTAGGCCAGATTGATGCGCGCGGTTTCAACGGCTGCTTTCGCCGCGACCACGGCCGCATTGCTCTGCTGCGCCGTCGCGACGGCGGTATCGTAGTCTTGTTGACTGATATATTTAGTGCCTAACAGTTTCTGATAACGCTTGACCGTCAGTTGATCCATGTTTGCCGCCGCCTGGGCTTTTGCCAGGTCGCCTTTGGCGCTGTCATAGCTGGCCTGATAGGTGGCTGGATCGATCTGATACAGGGAAACGCCGGCCTGGATATCGCTACCTTCCACGAAGTTACGTTTTAAAATAATGCCACTGACCTGAGGACGAACTTCCGCAATGCGATAGGCGCTGGTGCGGCCTGGCAGTTCGGTGGTTATTTGTAGAGGTGCGGATTTGAGCGTCACAATACCGACTTCCGGCATGTGCTGGGCTCCTTGTTGAGCCGGTTTATCGTCACATCCTGTTAGCGCTAAGCTGCCTGAGAGCATCAGAACGACCGCCAGAGGCGTTAACCCTCTGTTTTTGTTCATATGTAAACCTCGAGTGTCCAATTTCAAAATGTTCAGTGGCTCAAACAACCACAAACCCACTACAGTCTTTCTATTATGGTCGTGCTATGGTACATACATTCACAAATGTATGTAAACGTAACCTCTGTAAAGTCATTAACCTATGGCACGAAAAACCAAACAACAGGCACGTGAAACCCGGCAACTGATTCTGGATGTTGCTCTGCGTCTGTTTTCGCAGCAAGGCGTATCATCTACCTCGTTGGCAACAATTGCAAAAGCTGCGGGTGTAACGAGGGGGGCTATCTACTGGCATTTCAAGAATAAATCAGATTTATTCAACGAAATTTGGGAGCTGTCAGACGCCAGTATTAGCGATCTCGAAATTGAGTATCGGGCAAAATTCCCCAACGATCCACTCTCAGTTATCAGGGAGATATTAGTGTATGTTCTTGAAGCGACAGTGACAGAAGAGCGTCGTCGGTTGATGATGGAGATTATCTTCCATAAGTGTGAATTCGTCGGAGAAATGACCGTAGTGCAGCAGGCCCAGCGGCAGCTCTCCCTGGCGAGCTACGAGCGTATCGAGCAAACCTTAAAAGAGTGTATTGCGGCGAAGCTGTTGCCTGCCAATTTACTCACCCGGCGAGCGGCGATTTTAATGCGCAGCTACCTTTCAGGCCTGATGGAGAACTGGCTGTTTGCTCCCGACTCGTTCGACCTGCATGCGGAAGCGCGTGACTACGTCGCCATCCTGCTGGAGATGTATCAATTCTGCCCCACGCTTCGCGGCCCGGAGAGCCTGCCAGCTTAACGAAGCGTGCGGATGAGCGTGAATTTTTAGCGCGGTCCGCCGCTATTCGCCAGCGATGAGAAGTGCTATTCTGCGCGCTTGCGACGACCCCCGGTATTCTCCGGCATTTGCATTCATTCATATTAACTATGCTGCACACGATCTCCAGGCAACGCGCCACGTTCATCTTTACCATTATACTGCTCTGTTTTATTGGCCTTTTCAGTCCAGTTCAGGGCCGCGCCGCGGACCTCCCTGACCGGGCGGAGGTGCAGAGTCAGCTCAATACATTAAACAAGCAAAAAGAACTGACTCCGCAGGATAAACTGGTCCAGCAGGATTTGACCCAGACCCTGGAAACGCTGGATAAAATCGATCGCATCAAGAGCGAGACGATGCAGCTCCGCCAGCAGGTCGAGCAAGCCCCGGCGAAGCTGCGCCAGGCGGTGGACAGCCTTAACAATCTGAGCGATGTCCCGAACGACGACGCGACGCGCAAAACGCTGAGCACGCTCTCCCTGCGTCAGCTGGAATCACGCGTCACCCAAACGCTGGACGATCTGCAGAATGCGCAAAACGATCTGGCGACCTACAACAGCCAGCTGGTTTCCCTGCAAACGCAGCCGGAACGGGTGCAAAATGCGATGTACAACGCCTCCCAGCAGCTGCAGCAGATCCGCAATCGTCTGAATGGCACCTCGGTGGGGGATGAGACTCTGCGTCCGACCCAGCAGGTGCTGCTGCAGGCCCAGCAGGCGTTGCTTAACGCGCAGATCGAGCAGCAGCGCAAGAGCCTCGAAGGCAACACTATCCTGCAGGATACCCTGCAGAAGCAGCGTGACTACGTCACCGCCTGGAGCAACCGGCTGGAGCATCAGCTGCAGCTGCTGCAGGAGGCGGTGAACAGCAAGCGGCTGACGCTGACTGAGAAAACCGCCCAGGAGGCGGTCACGCCGGATGAAACCACGCGTATTCAGGCCAACCCGCTGGTCAAGCAGGAGCTGGATGTTAACCACCAGTTGAGCGAGAAGCTGATCCAGGCGACGGAGAATGGCAACCAGCTGGTGCAGCGCAATATCCAGGTAAAGAACTGGCTCGACCGCGCTCTGCAGTCTGAGCGGGATATTAAAGAGCAAATTTCCGTGCTCAAGGGCAGCCTGCTGCTGTCGCGCATTCTTTATCAGCAGCAGCAGACGCTGCCGTCGGCGGATGAGCTGCAGGATATGACTAATCGCATAGCCGACCTGCGGCTTGAACAGTTTGAAGTTAACCAGCAGCGCGACGCCCTGTTCCAGAGCGATGCCTATGTCGCTAAGCTGGAAGAGGGGCACAGCGCTGAAGTAACCGATGAAGTGCACGCCGCGCTGCTGGAAGTGATCGACATGCGTCGCGAGCTGCTTGACCAGTTCAATAAACAGCTGGGGAACCAGCTGATGATGGCCATCAACCTGCAGATCAACCAGCAGCAGCTGATGAGCGTCTCCAGCAGCCTGAAAGAAATCCTGACCCAGCAAATTTTCTGGGTGAACAGCAATAAACCGATGGACTGGGAGTGGATTAAGGCCTTCCCGGAAGCGCTGAAAGGTCAGTTTAAGGCGATGAAAATCACCGTGAACTGGGAAAAAGCGTGGCCGGCGGTATTTATCGCTTTCCTCGCCGGATTACCGCTGCTGCTAATTGCCGGCCTGATCCGCTGGCGTTTGCAGTGGCTCAAGGATTATCAGGCGAAGCTGGCTTCTCAGGTAGGCCAACTACGCAATGATACCCAACTGCATACGCCGAAGGCGATCTTTATCGACCTGATCCGCGCCTTACCGGTGGTGCTGGTGATTCTGGCGATTGGCCTGATCTTACTCACCATGCAGTTAAATATCAGCGGACTGCTGTGGGCGTACAGTAAAAAACTGGCGATGTTCTGGCTGGTGTTTGGCCTGTGCTGGAAAGTGCTGGAAAAGAACGGCGTGGCGGTCAGCCACTTTAATATGCCGGCGCAGTTGACCAGCCACTGGCGGCGGCAGATTGTCCGCGTCAGCCTGGCGCTGCTGCCGCTGAATTTCTGGTCGGTGATTTCCGAGCTGTCGCCGCTGAACCTGATGGACGATGTGCTGGGGCAGCTGGTGATTTTCTTCAACTTACTGCTGATCGCGGTGCTGGTCTGGCCGATGTGCCGGGAAAGCTGGCGCGATAAAGAGTCGCACAGCCTGCGCCTGCTGACGATCACGGTGCTGTCTATCGTTCCGGTGGCCCTGATGGTGCTGACGGCGACCGGCTACTTCTACACCACGCTGCGCCTGGCGGGACGCTGGATCGAGACGGTTTATCTGGTAATGATCTGGAACCTGCTGTACCAGACCGTGCTGCGTGGCCTGAGCGTGGCGGCGCGGCGTATCGCCTGGCGCCGGGCGCTGGCGCGCCGTCAGCATCTGGTGAAGGAGGGCGCGGAAGGCGCTGAGCCGCAGGAGGAGCCGACTATCGCTCTCGAACAGGTTAACCAGCAGACGTTGCGCATCACCATGCTGGTGATGATCGCGCTGTTCGCGGTCATGTTCTGGGCGATTTGGTCGGATTTGATCACCGTTTTCGCCTATCTCGACAGCATCACCCTCTGGCATTACAACGGCACCGAGGCGGGGGCCAGCGTGGTGCGCAGCGTGACGATGGGCAGCCTGCTGTTTGCCATTGTGGCGTCGATGGTTGCCTGGGCGCTAATCCGCAACCTGCCGGGGCTGCTGGAGGTGCTGGTCCTGTCGCGGCTCAATATGCGCCAGGGGACTTCCTACGCCATCACCACCATTCTTAACTATGCGATTATCGCCATTGGGGCGATGACGGTATTCGGATCGCTGGGCGTCTCCTGGGACAAACTGCAATGGCTGGCGGCCGCGCTGTCGGTTGGTTTGGGTTTTGGTCTGCAGGAGATCTTCGGTAACTTTGTCTCCGGCCTGATTATTCTGTTCGAACGTCCGGTGCGCATTGGGGATACGGTGACTATCGGCACCTTCTCCGGTACGGTAAGCAAAATCCGTATTCGCGCCACCACCATTACCGACTTCGATCGCAAAGAGGTGATCATCCCGAACAAGGCGTTCGTTACCGAGCGCTTGATCAACTGGTCGCTCTCCGACACCGTGACCCGCGTGGTAATCCGCCTCGGCGTCGCCTACGGTTCCGACCTGGATAAGGTGAAGGAGGTGCTGCTGAAGGTGGCGCACGATCATCCGAAAGTGATGCAGGAGCCAGCGCCGGCGGTCTTCTTCACCACCTTCGGCCCCAGTACGCTGGATCATGAACTACGCCTGTATGTCCGTGAACTGCGCGATCGCAGCTACACGGTGGATGAGCTCAACCGCGCCATCGACCGTCTGTGCCGGGAGAATGACATCAACATTGCCTTTAACCAGCTAGAAGTCCATCTGCGAAATGAAAAGGGTGATGAAGTCACGGAAGTGAAGCGGGATGGAAAGGGCGACGATTTAGCTCCCTCCGTCGCGTCTTAACTGAAGAGGGGCGGCGCAACGCCGCCCCTGCTGCATCAGGGCGCCAGCGCGGCGAGCTCCTCGTCGCTAAGCCCGGTGAGTTCCCGCACGATTTGTCGTTCGAGGCCGCGCGCCAGCATTCTGGCGGCGATGCTGCGAGTGGCGGCTTCTCGACCTTCCTGCTCGCCCTCCTGCTGCCCCTGTTTACGGCCTTTCTCTTCCAGCCATTCGGCAATGGTCATCATCAGCTCCTTATGCCTGGGCGACTGCGCCGCCAGCGCGCGGATCAGCGCCCCCGGATGTTCCGTTGTACCCGCCTGCAACATATAGCGCAGCAGCGTATTCAACTGCGCTTCTGTCAGATAGCCTTGCGTCATCAGCGCAATCAGCGGCACCTGCAGCTCGGCCAGATCGCGATGGCGGATATGCTTTTGCAACAGCTCCAGCATGGCCATTCGCCGATGACGGACTATCTGATTATCTGGCATAACGGTGAGGTCCACCAGCGGAAAATCACCGCTATAGAGCGCCTTCGACAGCGCCGGTTCGGCGAATAGCTGTTGCCAGTTGCGGGGCCAGGGCCAGGGGCTGACCTTGCCGTGATAAAACAGAATCGGCACCACCAGCGGCAGCGTGTCGTGGCCAGCGTCCAGATGACGCTGCATGGCGGCCAGCGCGTAGCGCAGCAGGCGAAACGCCATCAGCTTGTCCGGGGTACTCTGGTGCTCAATCAGCGCGTAAACATAGCCCGGTCCGTGGCGGGTGCGCAGTGAGTAAAGGATATCGGAATAGCTGGCGCGCAGGTCCTCTTCAACAAAGCTACCGGAGACCAGCTGCAGCGACTCCAGCTCGCAGATTGCCAGAAACGGCGCGGGCAGATACAGCTGCAGGAAATCCTTCGCCACCGCATGATGCATCAGCATCTGGCGAAAAACCGCATCGTGCGGGGTTTGACTGACCTTTTCCATCAATATTGCCTCCATCGGCGTCATGCGCAGAGGACCACTCTGCCAGCACTCCGCCGTGGGCAACATCTTACTTCTGCGGCGTTTGCGAGGCGCTTTCCGCGTTTTTTAACTTGTTTGCATAATCCCGCCTGACAATTTCCAGCGCGTCCAGCACGGTTTGCGCCGGGATCTGATGTGATTCCAGCAACATGATTAAATCGACGGCCAGTTTGACCTCATCGGGGGCATTTTCCAGCGACATCGGACTCTCCTGTTAGCGCGTCAGCCGCGCCAGTACGTTTTCAATCTTATCCAGCGCCTGTCGGCAGCGCGCCAGCCGTCCACTGTAGACCTCGACTTCCCTGGCCAGCCGCTGCTGCTCGTCGAGGCTGGTAGCCTGCGTCAGCTGGCGCTGGCGTTGGTCGCGCATCGCCAGCAGGCGGCGCTCATACTCCTGATGCTGTAGGCGACGGCGCTGCCAGCGGCTCAGCGTTGGCGAGGCATGGTCCCAACTGCGCAGCGACCAGGTGGCGGTTTCGCGACGCAGCGCAGCGATTTGCGCCGCCAGACGCTCGGCGATCCAGGCTACCTGCGGCAACTGCTGGCGCTCGACGGCCTGGCGGAGCTGGTGAAAGTTGTGTTGGGCTTCCGCCAGATAGGCCTGCATCAGCGTGCTGCGGGTGTGGAAGAGCTGGCGGTCAAAGCGCGGGCTGAGGGTCGCGTGCTCCGCCAGCGGCGCCACCTGCGCGGCCAGCTCGCTGAGCTGATTGTTCAGCGTTTGTAAAAGTTGAGCTGTTTTCACCAACCCCCTCCATTCTCCATCAGCCAACTGTGCTACAGTAGCCGTATCTGTTTGATAACGATTCGCATTATGCCACCTGTTATTTTAACCATTATCGGCTGGCTGGCGGTAGCGCTGGGTACGCTGGGCGTCTTCTTACCGTTGCTGCCGACGACGCCGTTTATTCTGCTTGCTGCCTGGTGCTTTGCCCGCTCATCGCCGCGCTTTCACCAGTGGCTGCTGTATCGCTCATGGTTCGGCGGCTATCTTCGCCACTGGCAACAGTACCGCGCCATGCCTCGCGGCGCCAAACCGCGCGCCATTGCCATGATCGTGGCGACTTTTGCTATTTCGCTGTGGCTGGTTAAGCTTACGTGGGTGCGCATCATGCTGTTGGTCATTCTGGCCTGTCTGCTGATCTTTATGTGGCGCATTCCGGTGGTTGACGCAAAGCAACAAAAGCACTGATGCGCAATAATGCCTGTTGCAATTGTTGCTGACAGCCAGTAAATTCTGGCGTTTTCGAGCGCGGGTAAGCCTGGTCAAAGGTTAAACAAATGTTTCTTTGGCCCCTTTTGCACGCCCGTGGGTAACACCGTTTCAATCAGGCATACACTTATGACCGCAACTGCACAGCAGCTTGAATATCTGAAGAACAGCATCCAGAGTATCGAGGATTATCCAAAACCGGGCATTCTTTTCCGCGATGTCACCAGTTTACTGGAAGACCCGAAAGCTTACGCGCTCAGCATTGAACTGCTGACCGAGCGCTACAAAGACGCGGGAATTACCAAAGTGGTAGGGACTGAGGCGCGTGGCTTCCTTTTCGGCGCACCGGTTGCGCTGGCGCTGGGCGTGGGCTTTGTTCCGGTACGCAAGCCGCGTAAGTTGCCGCGTGAAACCATCGCTGAGAGCTATGAGCTGGAATACGGCACCGATCAGCTGGAGATCCACGTTGACGCCATCAAACCGGGCGACAAAGTGCTGGTGGTGGACGATCTGCTGGCGACCGGCGGAACCATCGACGCGACGGTCAAACTGATCCGCCGTCTCGGCGGCGAAGTGCAGGATGCCGCTTTCATTATCAATCTCTTCGATCTGGGCGGCGAACAGCGCCTGGAGAAGCTGGGGATCCACTGCTTCAGTCTGGTGCCGTTCCCGGGCCACTAAGCAAATCCCTCCACATAGCCTCGCCGATCGGGCGGGGCTGTGATAGCATGACCCCTTCGTGATTTCACCTTCCAGCGTTTCAGAGCCAGCCCATGAGTTATCAGGTCTTAGCCCGTAAATGGCGCCCACAAACCTTTGCTGACGTCGTCGGCCAGGAACATGTGCTGACCGCACTGGCGAACGGCTTGTCGTTAGGGCGCATTCATCACGCTTATCTCTTTTCCGGTACCCGCGGAGTCGGTAAGACCTCCATCGCCCGCCTGCTGGCGAAAGGGTTAAACTGTGAAACCGGCATCACCGCCACCCCCTGCGGCGTGTGCGATAACTGCCGGGAAATTGAACAGGGGCGCTTTGTCGATCTGATTGAGATTGACGCCGCCTCACGCACCAAAGTCGAAGATACCCGCGACCTGCTGGATAACGTCCAGTACGCGCCGGCCCGGGGCCGCTTCAAGGTCTATCTCATCGACGAAGTTCATATGCTGTCGCGCCACAGCTTCAATGCGTTATTAAAAACGCTGGAGGAGCCGCCGGCGCACGTCAAATTCCTGCTGGCGACGACGGATCCGCAGAAGCTGCCGGTGACGATCTTATCCCGCTGCCTGCAGTTCCACCTGAAGGCGCTGGACGTTGAACAGATCCGCCATCAGCTGGAGCATATTCTTGGCGAAGAGCAGATTGCCTTCGAGCCCCGCGCGCTGCAGCTGTTGTCGCGCGCCGCCGACGGCAGCCTGCGCGATGCCTTAAGCCTGACCGATCAGGCTATTGCCAGTGGAGAAGGGCAACTGACGGCGGCGTCGGTGAGCACCATGCTCGGCACCCTCGATGACGATCAGGCACTGTCGTTGATTGAAGCCCTGGTCGCCGCCGATGGCGAGCGAGTCATGGCGGGCGTCAATGACGCCGCCGCGCGCGGCGTTGAATGGGAGGCGCTGCTGGTGGAGATGCAGAGCCTGCTGCACCGCATCGCCATGGTTCAGCTGTCCCCTTCGGCGCTGGGCACCGACATGGCCGCGGTCGAAGTGCGGATGCGCGAACTGGCGCGCACCGTACCGCCGGGCGACGTTCAGCTCTACTACCAAACGCTGCTGATTGGCCGCAAAGAGCTACCCTATGCCCCGGACCGGCGGATGGGCGTCGAAATGACGCTGCTGCGCGCCCTGGCGTTTCATCCGCGTAAGCCGCTGCCGGAGCCCGAGGTGCAGCCGGCGCAGGCCGCCGCGCCCGCGCCGCGCCAGCCGGTTTCCCCCGCAGCGCCGCCGCCACAGCCGCCGCAGAGTTTGCCGCCGACCACCAGCCAGGTGCTGGCGGCCCGCAGCCACCTGCAGCGCAGCCAGGGAGCAACCACCCCAAAAAAGAGTGAACCGGCAGCCGCTTCCCGCGCGCGGCCGGTGAATAACGCTGCGCTGGAGCGACTGAGTTCGATTACCGAGCGCGTCCAGGCTCGTCCGGCCGCGGCGGCGCTGGAGCAGGCCCCGGCGAAGAAAGAGGCTTATCGCTGGAAGGCGACGACGGTGGTTGAAGAGACCAAAGTCGAAGTCGCCACGCCTAAAGCGCTGAAAAAAGCGCTGGAGCATGAAAAAACGCCTGAGCTGGCGGCCAAGCTTGCCGTTGAAGCGGTCGAGCGCGACAGCTGGGCGGCAGAAGTGAGCCAGTTGGCAGTACCGAAGCTGGTCGAGCAGGTGGCGCTCAACGCGTGGAAAGAGCAGGAGGGCAATCGCGTCTGTCTGCATCTGCGCTCCAGCCAGCGCCACCTCAATTCCGCCGGCGCACAGCAAAAGCTGGCTGAAGCGCTGGGGGTGTTGTACGGTACGCCCGTTGAATTGACCATCGTGGAAGACGATAATCCCGCGATGCGCACGCCGCTGGAGTGGCGGCAGGCTATTTATGAAGAGAAGCTCGCGCAGGCGCGCGAAGCGATTATTGCGGATAATAACATTCAGACCCTGCGTCGTTTCTTTGACGCCGATCTGGATGAAGAGAGTATCCGCCCCATTTGACTGCAAGTTTGACTTGCAGTCAGTACCTTTAATGATGACTGACTGAGAGAGAAGCCTATGTTTGGTGGAAAAGGCGGCCTGGGTAACCTGATGAAGCAGGCCCAGCAGATGCAAGAAAAAATGCAGAAGATGCAGGAAGAGATCGCTCAGCTGGAAGTGACCGGCGAATCCGGCGCGGGTCTGGTGAAAGTGACCATTAACGGCGCGCACAACTGCCGCCGCGTGGAGATCGACCCAAGCCTGCTGGAAGATGACAAAGAGATGCTGGAAGATCTGGTGGCTGCCGCGTTCAACGACGCTGCGCGCCGTATCGAAGAGACTCAGAAAGAGAAGATGGCTTCCGTCTCTGCCGGTATGCAGCTGCCGCCAGGCTTCAAGATGCCGTTCTGATGCAAACCAGCCCGCTGTTAACTCAGCTTATGGAAGCACTGCGCTGTCTGCCGGGCGTCGGCCCGAAGTCGGCGCAGCGCATGGCGTTTACCCTGCTGCAGCGCGATCGCAGCGGCGGGATGCGTCTGGCGCAGGCGCTGACGCGCGCGATGTCGGAGATCGGCCACTGTGCCGATTGCCGCACCTTCACCGAGCAGGAGGTGTGCAATATCTGCAGCAACCCGCGTCGCCAGGAAAACGGCCAGATCTGCGTGGTGGAGAGTCCGGCGGACATCTACGCCATTGAGCAGACCGGGCAGTATTCCGGCCGCTACTTCGTGCTGATGGGGCACCTGTCGCCGCTCGACGGCATCGGGCCTGATGACATCGGGCTCGATCGCCTGGAGCAACGGCTGGAGGCGGAGTCGATCACCGAGGTGATCCTTGCCACCAACCCGACCGTTGAGGGCGAGGCGACAGCCAACTATATCGCGGAGCTGTGCGCGCAGTATGGCGTCGACGCCAGCCGAATCGCCCACGGCGTGCCGGTGGGCGGCGAGCTGGAGATGGTCGACGGCACCACGCTGTCCCACTCGCTGGCCGGTCGCCACAAGATTACTTTCTGAACAAATGGAGGCGGCTATCGCCGCCTCCGCTTGAAAAATTTCCCCACTGTCCCCATCTCCCACTCAACGGTTTTTTACCCATTTAAAATGGCATTGTTGAGGTTGAATCAGATGAAAGGACAAGAAACTCGTGGTTTTCAGTCAGAAGTAAAACAGCTTCTGCACCTGATGATCCATTCCCTCTATTCCAACAAAGAAATCTTTCTGCGTGAGCTGATTTCCAACGCCTCTGATGCGGCCGATAAGCTGCGTTTCCGCGCGCTGTCGCAGCCGGATTTGTATGAGGGAGACGGCGAGCTGCGCGTGCGGGTTTCGTTTGATAAAGACAACCGTACCCTGACCATTGCCGATAACGGGATCGGTATGAACCGGGAAGAGGTTATCGACCATCTCGGCACCATCGCCAAATCCGGCACCAAAGCGTTCCTCGAATCGATGGGTTCCGACCAGGCAAAAGATAGCCAGCTGATTGGCCAGTTCGGTGTCGGCTTCTATTCGGCCTTCATCGTGGCGGATAAAGTGACCGTCCGTACCCGTGCGGCAGGCGATAAACCTGAGAACGGCGTGTTCTGGGAATCCGCCGGCGAAGGGGAATATACCGTGGCTGACATCACCAAAGCCGATCGCGGGACCGAAATCACCCTGCATCTGCGCGAAGGTGAGGACGATTTCCTCAACGACTGGCGCGTGCGCTCCATCATCAGCAAGTATTCCGACCATATCGCGCTGCCGGTTGAGATTGAGAAACGGGAAGAGAAAGACGGCGAAACCGTTATCAGTTGGGAAAAAATCAACAAGGCGCAGGCCCTGTGGACTCGCAGCAAGTCTGAAGTTAACGACGACGAATACAAAGAATTCTACAAGCACATTGCCCATGACTACAGCGACCCGCTGACCTGGAGCCACAACCGCGTGGAAGGTAAGCAGGAGTACACCAGCCTGCTGTATATCCCGTCGCAGGCGCCGTGGGATATGTGGAACCGCGATCATAAACACGGCCTGAAGCTGTACGTCCAGCGTGTGTTCATCATGGACGACGCCGAGCAGTTTATGCCGAACTACCTGCGCTTCGTACGCGGCCTGATAGACTCCAACGATCTGCCGCTGAACGTCTCCCGTGAAATTCTGCAGGACAGCAGCGTGACCCGCAACCTGCGCACCGCGCTGACCAAACGCGCGCTGCAGATGCTGGATAAGCTGGCGAAAGACGACGCCGAAAAATATCAGACCTTCTGGAAACAGTTCGGCCTGGTGCTGAAAGAGGGTCCGGCGGAAGATCCGAGCAACCAGGAGGCGATCGCCAAACTGCTGCGCTTCGCGACCACCCATACTGACTCCTCCGCGCAGACCGTGTCGCTGGAAGAGTACGTCTCGCGCATGAAAGAAGGTCAGGAGAAGATCTACTACATCACTGCCGACAGCTATGCGGCGGCGAAGAGCAGCCCGCACCTCGAGCTGCTGCGTAAGAAAGGGATCGAAGTGCTGCTGCTCTCCGATCGCATCGACGAGTGGATGATGAGCTACCTGACCGAGTTCGACGGCAAAGCGTTCCAGTCTGTCGCTAAAGCCGACGAGTCGCTGGACAAGCTGGCGGATGAAGTGGACGAGTCCACCAAAGAAGCCGAAAAAGCGCTGGAGCCGTTCGTTGAGCGTGTGAAAAACCTGCTTGGCGACCGGGTCAAAGAGGTGCGTCTGACCCATCGTCTGACCGATACCCCGGCGATTGTCACCACCGATGCCGACGAGATGAGCACCCAGATGGCGAAGCTTTTCGCGGCTGCGGGCCAGGCGGCGCCGGAAGTGAAATACATCTTCGAACTGAACCCGGCGCATCAGCTGGTGAAACGCGCAGCCGATACCCAGGATGACGCGCAGTTCGGCGAATGGGTGGAACTGCTGCTGGATCAGGCGCTGCTGGCCGAGCGCGGCACGCTGGAAGATCCGAACCAGTTTATCCGCCGTATGAACCAGCTGCTGGCTTCCTGACGCGAACCTGAACGAGTAGCCCGGCCGAGCGACGCGACGCCGGGAACGGGATAAATGCCCCGTCTGAGCGATTTGCTCAGACGGGGCATTTCACATTGGATTGCATAAAATATCTCACCATTAACCGTTTCAGCCGCACCGCCTTCCTTGAGCCATCGCCGTTCTGGTGGTATGGTTTAGCGTTTTTGAAAAATTGAATCGACTTTTGAGGGGATTTTCGTAATGCGTATTATTCTGCTTGGCGCTCCGGGCGCGGGTAAAGGAACTCAGGCTCAGTTCATCATGGAGAAATACGGTATTCCGCAAATCTCCACCGGCGATATGCTGCGCGCTGCGGTAAAGTCCGGCTCTGAGCTCGGTAAGCAGGCGAAAGACATCATGGACGCCGGTAAGCTGGTGACCGATGAGCTGGTTATCGCGCTGGTTAAAGAGCGTATCGCCCAGGAAGATTGCCGTAACGGCTTCCTGCTGGACGGTTTCCCGCGCACTATTCCGCAGGCTGACGCCATGAAAGAAGCGGGCATTACCGTTGATTACGTGCTGGAATTCGACGTGCCGGACGAACTGATTGTCGACCGTATCGTTGGCCGTCGCGTTCACGCGGCATCCGGTCGCGTATACCACATCAAATTCAATCCGCCGAAGGTGGAAGGCAAAGACGACGTGACCGGCGAAGAGCTGACCACCCGTAAAGACGACCAGGAAGAGACCGTGCGTAAGCGTCTGGTGGAATATCATCAGATGACGGCGCCGCTGATCGGCTACTACACCAAAGAAGCGCAGGCGGGCAACACCAAATATGCCAAAGTTGACGGCACCAAAGCGGTGGCTGACGTGCGCGCCGAACTGGAAAAAATCCTCGGCTGATAAAGCCTTTTCTCATCCTGCTGCGGCAGGATGAGAACTCCTCTCATTCCTACCTTTTGCTATGATTGGTTCCGTTTAGCGCCATTTCAGCTACAATTGGCTGCGATTCAAATGGTTAAGAGGCGGTAATGCATCAGACGAAAACAGGTATCTTGCTGGCCAATTTAGGCACTCCCGATGCGCCCACCCCCGGTGCGGTGAAGCGTTATCTGCGACAATTCCTCAGCGACAAACGGGTGGTGGATACGTCTCGTCTGCTATGGTGGCCGCTGCTGCGCGGCGTCATACTGCCGATTCGCTCTCCCCGCGTGGCTAAATTCTATCAGTCCGTCTGGATGGAAGAGGGGTCGCCGCTGATGGTATACAGCCGTCGCCAGCAGCAGGCGCTGGCCGCCAGACTGCCGGATACCCCGGTGGCGCTGGGCATGAGCTATGGAACGCCGTCGCTGGCCAGCGCGGTGGATGATTTACTGGCGCAAGGGGTGGGGCACATCGTGGTGCTGCCGCTGTATCCGCAATATTCCTGCTCGACGGTGGCTGCCGTCTGGGATGAGCTGGCGCGGATCCTCGCGAAAAAACGCGCCATTCCCGGTATCTCGTTTATTCGCGATTACGCCGGGCACCCGGACTATATCCATGCTCTGGCGGCCAGCGTGCGCGCCTCGTTTGCCGTTCATGGGGAACCGGATCTGCTGCTGCTTTCCTATCATGGGATCCCGCAGCGCTATGCCAACCAGGGAGATGATTATCCTCAGCGCTGTCGTGATACCACGCGGGAACTGGTCTCCGCGCTGGGGCTGCCACCGGAGCGGGTGATGATGACCTTCCAGTCGCGCTTTGGCCGGGAACCCTGGCTGACGCCGTACACCGATGAGACGCTGAAGATGCTCGGCGAGAAAGGGACGAAGCATATTCAGGTGCTGTGCCCGGGCTTTGCCGCCGACTGTCTCGAAACGCTGGAAGAGATCGCCGTCCAGAACCGGGAAATCTTCCTCGAAGCGGGTGGCAAGCAATATGAATACATTCCGGCGCTTAACGCGGACGCCGCGCATATTGAGATGATGGTCAACCTGACCGCGCCTTATCGCTGATCGCGCGCAGGGCGGGGAATATGCTACTATTTCCCGCTTGTTCCCTGTTATTTAAGCGCCACTATGAAATTTCCCGGTAAACGCAAATCCAAACACTATTTTCCCGTTAACGCCCGCGACCCGCTGCTACAGCAAATTCAGCCGGAGAATGAATCCAGCGTCTCCTGGGTGGTGGGTATCGACCAGACGCTGGTGGATATCGAAGCGAAAGTGGATGAGGCGTTTATCGTGCGCTACGGCCTGAGCGCGGGCCACTCTCTGGTGATTGAAGATGATGTCGCCGAGGCGCTGTACCAGGAGCTGGTGCGCAATAATCTTATTACTCATCAGTTTGCCGGCGGCACGATCGGCAATACCATGCACAACTACTCGGTGCTGGCGGACGATCGCTCGGTGCTGCTTGGCGTCATGTGCAGTAATATCGAAATCGGCGGCTATGCCTATCGCTACCTGTGCAATACCTCCAGCCGTACCGATCTGAACTATCTGCAGGGCGTTGACGGCGCCATTGGCCGCTGCTTCACCCTGATCAGCGATAGCGGCGAGCGCACCTTCGCCATTAGCCCGGGTCATATGAACAAGCTGCGCCCGGAAAGCATTCCGGAAGCGGTGATCGCTGGCGCCTCGGCGCTGGTGCTGACCTCCTACCTGGTACGCTGCAAGCCGGGCGAGCCGATGCCGGACGCGACGATGAAAGCCATCGAGTATGCCAAAAAGCATGATGTGCCGGTGGTGTTAACTCTTGGTACCAAATACGTGATTGCCGATAACCCGGCGTGGTGGCAGCAGTTCCTGCAGGATCATGTCTCGATTCTGGCGATGAATGAAGAGGAAGGGGAAGCGCTGACCGGTTTTGCCGATCCGCTGTCGGCGGCGGACAAAGCGCTGGACTGGGTCGACCTGGTGCTGTGCACCGCCGGACCGGCGGGGCTATATATGGCGGGCTTCACCGAAGAAGAGGCGAAGCGTAAAACCCAGCATCCGCTGCTGCCGGGGGCGATCCCGGAATTTAACCAGTTTGAATTCAGTCGCGCGATGCGTCACCAGGACTGCGTCAATCCGCTGCGTATTTATTCGCACATCGCGCCGTATATGGGCGGCCCGGAGAAGATCATGAACACCAACGGCGCAGGCGACGGCGCGCTGGCGGCGCTGCTGCATGACATCACCGCCAATAACTACCATCGCAATAACGTACCCAACTCCAGCAAACACAAATGCAAATGGCTGACCTACTCCTCGCTGGCGCAGGTGTGTAAATATGCCAACCGCGTGAGCTATCAGGTGCTGAACCAGCACTCGCCGCGTTTAACCCGCGGCCTGCCGGAACGTGAGGACAGCCTGGAAGAGGCGTACTGGGATCGATAAGCGAGTCCCTCTCCCGACGGGAGAGGGCTGTACATCAGCCAGTGACCACTTCACCGGCGGGTGGCGTTTCCAGAAGCTGCAGCATGGCGCGGGCAATTTCCCGCTCGCCCATCACCACCTGATTGGCCCCACGGTCGATAATGTAATCCACTTCATCATCGTAATGGGCGCGGGCGATAATCTCGATATTCGGACATTTTTCCCGTGCGGAGGCGACAATCTCGCCGGCCTCATAGCCGTTGGGAATGGTCAGCAGCAGCCAGCGAGCGCAGTCGAGATGCGCCAGCTCCATGATCTCTTCATTGGCGGCATTGCCCAGCACCGCGCTGATCCCGCGCTCGCGTAGCTCATCCACGCGGGTGCGCGAGGTTTCAACCACCACCAGCGGGATCCCCTGGGCCATCAGCTTCTCGCCCAGCAGGCTGCCGACGCGGCCGAAGCCGACCAGCAGCGCGTGGTTGCAGATATCGACCGGCACCTGCTTCTCGTCTTCCAGCACCTCTTCCAGGGTCTGCTCGTCGAGGGTTTCGGTTTTATCGAGATATTTTTCCAGCAGGGTAAACAGCACCGGGTTGAGCATAATCGAGATGATCGCCCCGGCCAGCACCAGGTTTTGCCCGGCCTGCGGCAGCAGGTTAAGCGCCATCCCCAGGCCGGCGAGAATAAAGGCAAATTCACCAATCTGCGCCAGGCTGGCGGCAATCGTCAGTGCGGTACGCGGCGAGTGGCCAAACATACGCACGAGGAAAAAGGCGGCTGCGGATTTACCAAAGATAATGATCGCCAGCGTCGCCAGCACCGCCAGCGGCTGCTGGACCAGCACCATTGGGTCAAACAGCATGCCGACGGAGACAAAGAACAGCACCGCGAAGGCGTCGCGCAGCGGCAGGGTGTCATGGGCGGCGCGGTGGCTCAGCTCGGATTCATTAAGCACCATGCCGGCAAAGAAGGCGCCGAGGGCGAAGGAGACATCAAACAGCTCCACGGCGCCGAAGGCGATGCCCAGCGCCAGGGCCAGCACCGACAGGGTGAACAGCTCGCGCGAGCCGGTGGCCGCGCTGCGGGACATGATCCACGGCACCAGCCGACGGCCGACCAGCATCATGATGGCGATAAAGGCCACCACTTTGCCAATGGTGATCCCGAGGTCGAGGGCGAGGGAAGCGAAGCCAACGTTGCCTTTCTCCGCCATACCGGCCACTGCCGGCAGCAGGACCAGCGTCAGGACCATCACCAGGTCTTCCACAATCAGCCAGCCGATGGCGATCTGCCCGCGCTGACTGTCAATCAGCTGTCGTTCCTCCAGGGCGCGCAGCAGCACCACGGTACTGGCGGTGGAGAGACACAGGCCAAAGACGATGCCGGTCATCAGCGACCAGCCAAGGGCGGCGGAGAGCGCCATACCCAACAGCGTCGCCACAGCTATCTGGGCGATGGCCCCGGGAATGGCGATCGACTTTACCGCCATCAGATCCTTGAGGGAAAAATGCAGCCCGACGCCGAACATCAGCAGGATCACGCCGAGTTCCGCCAGTTCCGGAGCCAGTTTGGTGTCAGCAACAAAGCCAGGGGTGAAAGGTCCGGCCAGCACGCCCGCTAAGAGATATCCCACCAGAGGAGAAATACGTAGCTTATTGGCAATCATGCCGAGAATAAAGGCGAGCACGAGGCCGCCGACAATGGTGGTGATTAGCGGTGTTGCGTGGTGCATTCCGTCTCCTTTCCAGTGGTGAATCGGTCCATTTTGCTACCCTGTCCGCGTAATAGTTTATGACAAAAACGTTCACTTTGTTTATGAATAATTCTTGAATTGTGCAAAAAAATGCAATTAGGGGATGAAAAGGCACAGAAGGGAAAATCGAGGGAGGAATGCGCGCATCAGGCCGATGGCGCAAGGGGTAACGGCGGCCAACGTTACACTTTGGCCGCCGGATAATCAGGCTTTTTGCCGGTTATCAGGAAGAAATATCGTCAGGAATCCCAGCAGCGGCAGGAAGGCGCAGATTTTATACACCAGGTCGATACTGGTATGGTCCGCCAGCAGGCCCAGCACCGCGGCGCCAAGGCCGCCCATGCCAAAGGCGAAGCCGAAAAACAGACCAGAAACCATACCGATACGTCCCGGCAGCAGCTCCTGGGCATAGACCAGGATAGCGGAGAAGGCCGAGGCGAGGATAAAACCAATGATCACCGTTAAAATCCCGGTCCATTCAAGGCTGGCATAGGGTAAAACAAGGGTGAAGGGCGCCACGCCGAGGATAGAGCCCCAAATAACATATTTTCGCCCAATCTTATCGCCAACGGGCCCGCCAATCACCGTCCCGGCGGCCACCGCGAACAGGAAGGCAAACAGATGCAGCTGGGCATTTTGCACCGATAAGCCGAATTTATGCATCAGATAAAACGTGTAATAGCTGCTGATGCTCGCCATATAGAAATATTTCGAGAAAATCAGCATCAGCAGAATACCTACCGCCAGAATCACCTTATTGCGCGGCAGCGGATTGACGATCGCCGGCTTCGGTTTGCCCTTATTCATCCGGTGCTGTGCGGCGTACCAGCGGCTGATTTGCGACAGCACGACGATAGCCAGCAGGGCGGCCAGTACGAACCAGGCGACGTTGCCTTTACCATACGGGGCGATGATCACCGCCGCCAGCAGCGGACCAAGCGAACTGCCGAAGTTGCCGCCGACCTGGAACAGCGACTGGGCCAGGCCGTGACGGCCGCCGGAGGCCATCCGCGCTACGCGGGACGATTCCGGATGGAAAACCGAGGAGCCGGTACCCACCAGCGCGGCGGCCAGCAGCACCATACCGAAGCTACCGGCCAGCGCCAGGAGGATCAAACCGCAGAGGGTAAAGCACATGCCCACCGGCAGCGACCACGGCATCGATCGTTTATCGGTAATATAGCCAATCACCGGCTGGAACAGCGATGAGGTGAGCTGGAAGGTGAGAGTGATCATCCCGATCTGCACAAAGGTAAGGGAGAACTCGGCCTGCAGCAGCGGGTAGATCGCGAGAATGAGCGACTGGATCATATCGTTAAGCAAATGGGACAGGCTGATCGCGCCTAAGATGCCAAACGAGGTGCGCGCTTTTTGCGGCGGCGCAGCGGGGCCGGACACGGGTTGAGCGGTCTGATTGATTGCCATAGGTTCACGTCACTTTTTTATATAGCTTTCGTTATTTGTACGCCATGCGACTGCCCTGATTTTCCCGGCTACTGCATGGGAAATATGACGAACGGGCTAACGCACTGCCATACAACGCGAAGGCGTATAGAGGATGCAGGTGGAATTATTATCCAACTAACATACCTGCTGACAAGGTTTGAAGGAAGTCGCAATTCTGAAAACATATTTGTCAATGCGACTAACTCGCTATACTTTCGGCACTTGGGATTAAGTCAGGGAGTGAAGCATGCATTGTTTAAAACACAGCGTGGCGCTGGCGTTATTCGCCGCGTTATCGCTGGGCAGCCTGTCCGCGCAGGCCTATGAGCAGGATAAAACCTATAAAATTACCATCCTGCACACCAACGATCACCACGGCCATTTCTGGCGCAATGACTACGGCGAATATGGCCTCGCGGCGCAGAAAACGCTGGTGGACGGTATTCGTAAAGAGGTGGCGGCTGAAGGCGGTAGCGTTCTGCTGCTGTCCGGCGGGGATATCAATACCGGGGTGCCGGAGTCTGATTTACAGGATGCAGAGCCCGATTTTCGCGGCATGAACCTGATCGGCTACGACGCGATGGCGGTGGGGAACCACGAGTTTGATAATCCGCTGAGCGTGCTGCGCCAGCAGGAAAAGTGGGCGAAGTTCCCGTTCCTGTCGGCCAATATTTATCAGAAAAGCACCGGCGAACGGCTGTTCAAACCCTGGGCGCTGTTTAAGCGCGGCGGGTTAAAAATCGCGGTGATTGGCTTAACCACTGACGATACGGCCAAGATTGGCAATCCAGAATATTTCACCGATATCGAATTCCGCAAACCGGCGGAAGAGGCGAAGCTGGTGATCCAGGAGCTGCAGCAGAATGAAAAGCCGGACGTGATCCTGGCCACCACCCATATGGGCCACTATGACAACGGCAACCACGGCTCTAACGCGCCGGGGGATGTCGAGATGGCGCGGAGTTTACCCGCGGGCTCGCTGGCGATGATCGTCGGCGGTCACTCGCAGGATCCGGTGTGCATGGCGTCGGAAAATAAAAAGCAGGTCGACTATGTGCCAGGGACGCCGTGCGCCCCAGATCGTCAGAACGGCATCTGGATCGTCCAGGCGCATGAGTGGGGCAAATACGTCGGCCGCGCCGATTTTGAGTTCCGCAACGGCGAGATGAAGCTGGTGCACTATCAGCTGATCCCGGTCAACCTGAAGAAAAAAGTGACTTACGATAACGGCCAAAGCGAGCGGGTGCTGTATACGCCGCAGATCGCGGAGAACCCGCAGATGATGTCGCTGCTGACGCCGTTCCAGAACAAAGGTAAGGCGCAACTGCAGGTCAAGATCGGCAGCGTGAATGGTCATCTGGAGGGCGATCGCAGTAAAGTGCGTTTCGTGCAGACCAATATGGGCCACCTGCTGCTGGCGGCGCAGATGGCGCGCAGTAATGCGGATTTCGCGGTGATGAGCGGCGGCGGGATCCGCGACTCCATTGAGGCGGGCGATATCACCTACAAGGATGTGATGAAGGTCCAGCCGTTCGGCAATGTGCTGACCTATGTCGATATGAGCGGCAAGGAGGTGGTGGATTACCTGACCGCCGTCGCGCAGATGAAGCCAGATTCCGGCGCCTATCCGCAGTTTGCCAACGTCAGCTTTGTGGCCAAAGACGGCAAGTTGAACGATCTGAAAATCAAAGGCGAACCGGTGGATCCGTCGAAGACCTATCGGATGGCGACGCTGAGCTTTAACGCCACCGGCGGCGATGGTTACCCGAACATCGCCGATAAACCTGGGTATGTGAATACCGGCTTTATCGATGCCGAAGTGCTGAAAGAGTATATCGAGAAGAACTCGCCGCTGGATGCCGCCGCCTATGAGCCGAAAGGCGAGGTGAGCTGGCAGTAAGCCTGGGTTTCGGGTGAGCTATTTCCACGGTGGCGCTACGCTTACCGTGGCTATGAGTTGGGGAGCCCGGATAAGGCGCGTGCGCCGTTATCCGGGATAGTGTTATCAATCGCGGCGGGCGATATCGGCGAACTTCGCATCCAGAAGCTGCGCCAGATCGCTGGCCGCCAGCTCAATATCCAGCCCGCGTTTGCCGCCGGAAATATAGATAGTGGCAAATTCCTGCGCCGGGGAGTCAATCACCGTCGGCAGGCGCTTCTTCTGCCCCAGCGGACTGATACCGCCCACCAGATAGCCGGTGATACGCTGCGCCACCATCGGGTCGGCCATGTCGACTTTCTTGGCGCCCAGCGCTTTCGCCACTTTCTTCAAATCCAGTTGCCCGGCGACCGGGGTGACAGCGACCGCCAGATGCTTCATATCGCCATTAACGGCGACCAGCAGGGTCTTGTAAACCTGATCGGCATTGAGGCCGAGCTTGCGCACCACTTCATCACCGAAGTTGGTCTCATTGGGATCGTGATCGTAACTGTGGATCTGAAAGGGAATTTTGTTTTTTTCGAGTAATTTAACGGCGGGAGTCATAGCTATCCTTCTTACCAACCGGTTTTGCGTGACGTCAGAATACGCCCGCAGGTTGTCTAAAAAATAGTACCATCTTGCGCAATAGTGTTGGCAGTGATGGTCACTTTGAGCGACAATCAGACGATCCGGGATACAAATCCCGGGATAATAATAATGATGAAATTCCTCTTTGACGGGCCAATAGCAATATTGGCCATTTTTTTATGTCAGCATATCCGGCAGATTCCCTTCGCCATACAGATGCAGCGCGCCGACGGCGACCACGTAGCGCCCCGGCGGCAAGGCCAGCAGCGTCTCGCGCCAGGCGAGATTGCGCTGATGCATCAGCACATCATATAAAGACTGGCTGAAGGTCGTCGGCAGCGATACCGCACCGCGCGACGGCGGTTGCTCCAGCCACCAGCCGATCATGACCTGCAGTAAACGGGCGTTGGTGCGCCAGTGGGTCAGCGTATCTTCCAGCAGCGCCATTCCGCCATCGGGCAGGTCGCGCAGCAGCGCGATCTGGCTGTCGGCGCCTTCCAGCTCCATCACCGCTATGTTGCTCTCGCGGGCGGCCATCAGCAACTGATAATCGATACCGTAATCCGGCCGCAGCCCCAGCTTCTGCGCCTGGGTGGCCTGCAGAACCATCGCCACCTGCCACAGCGGCTGGCTGTCGAACAGCTCGACCGACAGGCCCAGCTCGCCGGCTCGCGCTTGTAGCTCGCTCAGCTGCGCGTCGCTCAGGCGCTCCGCCAGCGGCGGATAAGCGGGGAGATTGCTAAACGGGGTTTCATTGCCGCTGATATCGGCCTCGACGATTAACGCATCGGCCTGACGTATTTTTTTCAGCAGTTTCGCTGGCGGCGGCGCCATGTCGCGGGTGCCCATATGGATGCTGCCGACGAGGTGCAGATAGCGTTCGCCGGGCAGGACGATATCCATCGCAGGCCAGGAATAAGACGAGCCGACGGCGGCTCGCCACAGCATTTTTATCCGGTTTAACAGGCCCATACGCGCTCCGAAGTGTGAGGCATTCATGCTAGCGCATATGGTGATACACGTCACCCTTCCGGCGGGCTTTTCTTGTCCCGGAAAAAAAGCGGGCGCCGATCCTGTCAGCGTCCGCTTTCCTGCAGCAGCGTTTACTCTTTTGGTTTAAAGCGCAACAGGCGGTTAGCGTTACTCACCACGGTGATCGACGATAGCGCCATCGCCGCGCCGGCGACCACCGGATTGAGCAGCGTGCCGGTCAGCGGCCAGAGGATCCCGGCGGCAATCGGGATGCCCAGCGAGTTGTAGACAAAGGCCCCCAGCAGGTTCTGCTTCATATTGCGTAAGGTCGCCTTCGAAATCGCCAGCGCATCGGCCACGCCGTGAAGACTATGGCGCATCAGGGTGATCGCCGCGGTTTCAATAGCGACATCGCTGCCGCCGCCCATGGCGATCCCGACATCCGCCTGCGCCAGCGCGGGGGCATCGTTAATCCCATCGCCAACCATCGCCACTTTGTGTCCCTGGCTCTGCAGACGCTTAATGGCGTCGGCTTTACCGTCCGGCAGCACGCCGGCAATCACTTCATCAATGCCGGCTTCTTTGGCGATGGCATTCGCGGTAGTGGGGTTATCCCCGGTGAGCATCACCAGGCGGTAGCCCTGACGATGCAGGCGCGCCAGGGCGTCGACGCTGTCTTCGCGCAGTGGGTCACGGATGGCGAACAGCGCGGCCGCCTGACCATCCACCGCCAGCAGCACCGGCGTAGCGCCGCGCGAGGCCTGCGCCATCATCTCGCTTTCTATATCGCTGGTGGCGATATGCTGCTCGTTGAGCAGCGCCTGGTTGCCGAGCAGCAGGCGATGACCTTCCGCCTCACCGCTGACGCCAAGGCCGCGCAGGGTGCGGAAGCCGCTCACTTCCGGCAACGGGCTGTCTCCGGCTTTATCGAGGATCGCTCGCGCCAGCGGATGGCTTGAGCCCTGCTCGAGCGCGGCGGCAAGACGCAGCGCGGTAATCTCATCAACGCCAGCGAAAGTTTTCACCGCCACCACCTGCGGCTTGCCTTCGGTCAGGGTGCCGGTTTTATCGAACACCAGGGTGTCGAGTTCACTGGCGCGCTGCAGCGCATCGGCGTCGCGCACCAGTACGCCGTATTCCGCCGCCCGGCCAACGCCGGAGATGATCGACATTGGCGTCGCCAGCCCTAAGGCGCACGGACAGGCGATAATCAGCACCGTGGTGGCGATCACCAGGGTATAGACGATCTGCGGCGCCGGGCCGAAGAAGTACCAGATCGCCGCGCTAATCAGCGCAATGGCGACCACCGCCGGGACAAACACCGCGGAGATTTTATCCGCCAGCTGGCCGATCTCCGGCTTGCTGCTCTGCGCCTGGCGCACCATGCGAATAATACGTGCCAGCGTGGTCTGGCTGCCGACGGCGCTGGCGGTGAACAGCACGCTGCCGTCCTGCACCACGGTGCCGGCGTGAATGGCATCGCCATCGCCTTTTTGCTGTGGTACCGGTTCGCCGGTGAGCATCGCTTCATCAAACCAGGCTTCGCCCTGGCTTATCACACCGTCAACCGGAACGCGATCGCCAGTGGTCAGGCGCAGCGTCATGCCGGCCTGAACTTCAGCGAGCGGCAGATCCTTTTCTCCCTCAGGGGTCACCACGCGGGCTGAAGGCGGCGTCAGGTCGAGCAGTTTTTCCAGCGCTTTTGAGGAGCGCTGGCGGGCGCGGGCCTCCAGCATATGGCCGAGGTTAATCAGACCGATAATCATTGCGCTGGCTTCGTAATAGAGATGGCGGGCTTCCATCGGGAACCACTGTGGCCACAGGTTGACGCTCATCGAGTACAGCCAGGCGACGCCGGTACCGAGCGCCACCAGCGTATCCATGGTGGCGGTGCCGTTTTTCAGGCTTTTCCACGCACTGCGGTAGAAGTGCCCGCCGGCGAAGACCATCACCGCAAGGGTGACGAGGCCGATGACCAGCCACAGCGAACGGTTGTCGTCGCTGACCATCATGTTATCGCCGATCATGCCCCAGACCATCACCGGCACGCCGACCAGCAGGGCGACAATCGCCTGCCAGCGAAAACGTTTCATGGTGGCGATGGCGGTTTCCTGCTGACGTTCGCGGCGTTCCAGATCGTCCTCGATCGCCTCCGCGCCGTAGCCCGCTTTCTCCACCGCCTGCACTAATTCTGCGGCGGACGCACTGCCCATCACCAGCGCCGTGCGTTCCGCCAGGTTAACCCGCGCCTGTGAGACGCCCGGCACCGCGACAAGCGCGTTCTGTACCCGGGAGACGCAGCTGGCGCAGCTCATGCCGTTGATCAGCAGCTGTTGACTGTCATCTTCGTCATGGGCTGCCGGAAGCTCAGGAGTGGCCGCTGTCAGTGCTTCCGACGGGATTGATGATTCTGCCAGCGGTTTAGCCTTTGGGTGGCTGAGCTCCGCGCCGTATCCGGCTTGTTTAACGGTTTCAATCAGCGCTTGTGCGCTGGCGCTGCCCGTCACATGGGCTTCAGTGAGGGTGACTTCCGCTTGCTCAACGTCAGGACGCTGCTCCAGACTCTCTTTCACGCGTTTGACGCAGTGGCCGCAGGAGAGGCCATCCAGCGTCAGGTCGATAGTGTTAGACATAAATAACTCCTGAATAATTTTCCGGTCAACGATTGACCAGAACCACTCTTTCATCGAGTATTAAGAAGGTTAAACCTTCCAGCAAGGGGAAGGTCAAGGAGAAAAAATGAATATCAGCGATGTGGCGAAAAAAACCGGCTTAACCAGCAAAGCGATTCGTTTTTACGAAGAAAAGGGGCTGGTGACGCCGCCGTTGCGCAGCGAAAACGGCTACCGCACCTACGGTCAGCAGCATCTCGATGAACTGACGCTGCTGCGCCAGGCGCGGCAGGTGGGGTTTAACCTGGAAGAGTGCCGCGAGCTGGTGGCCTTGTTCAACGACCCGTCGCGGCACAGCGCCGATGTGAAAAAACGCACGCTGGAGAAAGTGGCGGATATCGAGAACCATATCCGCGAGCTGCAAAATATGCGCGCGCACCTGCTGGCGCTGGCCGAATCCTGTCCCGGCGACGACAGCGCGGAATGCCCGATTATCGATAATCTTTCCGGCTGCTGTCATCGCAAGGCGCAGGCTTAACGAACGACGGGTCTGATCCGTAGCGTAATCCCTTCCACGGCGACCACTTCGACTTGACTGCCTGGGGTGAGGTCCTCGTCAGCCATCACCGGCCATGAGCTGTCGCCAACGCGCACGTGGCCGCGGCCGTTTACCAGCGGGGCATCCAGCGTCAAACGGCGGCCTATCAGCTGCTGCCCGCGCTGGTTGAGTTGAGCATCGGCAGGACGCTGCAGTTTGACGCGCTTGCGCAGCCACTTCGACCACAGCCACGCCGCCAGCAGAGTGAGGACGGCAAACAGCGTGCCTTGCCATTCCCAGCTCAGCGGCAGGAGCCAGGTCAGGGCGCCGGTCACCACGCCGGCGACGCCGCTCCACAGCAGGTATCCGCTGCCGCCCAGCATCTCGGCCGCCAGCAGCAGCCCGCCGAGGCTTAGCCAGAACAGATGAGGGTGGGCGAGGATCATGTCGATCATGATTTTTTCCGATCGCCAGCGCCTTCTTTGATCAGCTCGCTGATCCCGGCGATCGATCCCATCAGGCTGCTGGCATCCAGCGGCATCAGCACCACTTTACTGTTGTTGGCGGCGCCAATCTGCTGCAGCGCATCGGTGTATTTCTGCGCCACGAAGTAGTTGATCGCCTGAATATCGCCTGAGGCGATCGCCGAGGAGACCATCTGGGTGGCGCGGGCTTCCGCTTCAGCGGAACGCTCGCGGGCCTCCGCCTGCAGGAAGGCGGACTGCCGCTCGCCCTCCGCCTTGAGGATCTGCGACTGCTTTTCCCCTTCCGCTTTCAGAATTTCCGCCTGACGCACCCCTTCGGCCTCAAGGATATAGGCGCGTTTGGTACGTTCGGCTTTCATCTGGGCATTCATCGAGGCGATAAGCTCCGCCGGTGGGCGAACGTCGCGAATTTCGACGCGGGTGATTTTCACCCCCCACGGGTTGGTGGCGTCGTCAACGATATGCAGCAGGCGGGTGTTAATGCTGTCGCGCTGGGAGAGCATTTCATCCAGCTCCATCGAGCCGAGCACGGTACGAATGTTGGTCATCGTCAGGTTGACGATCGCCTGCTCAAGATTGCTGACCTCGTAGGCGGCCTTTGGCGCGTCAACCACCTGAATAAAGCAAACGGCGTCGATGGTGACGTTGGCGTTATCTCTGGAGATAACCTCCTGTGAGGGGATGTCGAGCACCTGCTCCATCATGTTCACTTTGCGGCCGATGCGGTCCATAAACGGCACGACTAAGCTTAATCCCGGCTGCAGCGTCTGGGTAAAACGCCCGAAGCGCTCCACCGTCCACTGGTAGCCCTGCGGGACGATTTTCACCGCCGCGGCCACAATGACCAGCGCGACGAAAATAAGGATAGGAATAAAAATCAGCATCAAAAACCTCCTGTCTTGTTGCCTGGTGAAGCGCTACAAAGAAATAGCGCGTGTTTAAACTGAGTATATCTTTCTCCACCACCGGGAGAAAGGAAAGTGCGGTAAACTAGCGGTGTTTCAGAAAATAATCAGGAAGCCTCATGAAGGAAAATAACGCGCTTTTGCGTCTCGAGGGTGTGGGATTTAAGACCGACGACGCAGTTATTTTACACAATATCAATCTTGAGCTCAGACCCGGGGAATTTAAGTTGATTACCGGGCCTTCCGGCTGCGGGAAAAGCACCTTGCTGAAAATTATCGCCTCGCTGCTCAGTCCGACCTCCGGACGCCTGTTTTTCGACAATGCCGATGTCGCGACGCTGTCGCCGGAAAGGTATCGCCAGCAGGTCTCTTACTGTGCGCAGACGCCGGCGCTGTTCGGGGATTCGGTTTACGATAACCTGATTTTTCCGTGGCAGATCCGCAATAAACAACCGGATCCGCAGGCGCTGGTGGCCGACCTGCAGCGCTTTGGTCTTGGCGAAAATATGCTGGAAAAATCGATTAATGAACTATCCGGCGGGGAAAAGCAGCGCGTCTCGCTGATCCGCAATTTACAATTTCTGCCGCGCGTGCTGCTGCTGGACGAAATTACCAGCGCGCTGGATGACAGTAATAAACAGAATGTGAATGACATTATTCATGGCTATGCGACGGAAAAGCAGGTCGCTGTTCTGTGGGTCACCCACGATCGCAACGAAATTTCGCATGCCGATGAAGTGATTACCTTGCAGCCTGCCGGCGGAAACATGCAGGAGGTACGGCATGAACGGGCATAACATTACGAACGAATCGCTGGCGCTGTCGATGGTGCTGGTGCTGATCGCTATTCTGGTGAGCTATCGGGAAAAGCTGGCGCTGGAAAAAGATATTCTCTGGAGCATCTGCCGGGCGATCGTGCAGCTGATTATCGTCGGCTATGTATTGAAATATATCTTTAACGTCAATCATGCGGTTCTGACGCTGTTGATGGTGCTGTTTATCTGCTTTAACGCGGCGTGGAATGCCAAAAAGCGCAGCAAGTATATCGATAAGGCTTTTGTCTCGTCATTTATCGCCATCACCACCGGCGCCGGGCTGACGCTGGCGGTGCTGGTGTTCTCTGGATCGATAGCCTTCGTCCCGATGCAGGTGATCCCGATTGCCGGGATGGTGGCCGGGAACGCCATGGTAGCGGTGGGACTGTGCTACAACAATATGGGCCAGCGCTTCAGCAGCGAGCAGCAGCAGATTCAGGAGAAGCTAAGCCTCGGCGCGACGCCGAAAATGGCCTCGGCGCGGCTGATCCGCGACAGCATTCGCGCGTCATTGATACCCACCGTCGATTCAGCGAAAACGGTCGGCCTGGTGAGCTTGCCAGGGATGATGTCGGGGCTAATTTTTGCCGGTATTGACCCGGTAAAGGCGATTAAGTACCAGATCATGGTGACCTTTATGCTGCTGTCGACCGCCAGCCTGTCGACGATTATCGCCGGCTATCTGACCTACCGGAAGTTCTTCAACGCCCGCCATCAGCTGGTGGTGACCCAGCTGAAAAAGCGCCCGTGAACGATCCCGGGTTGCGGCGTTCACGCCTCACCCGGGCGACTAAGGCTACGTTCCGCATCGTTCGCGTAGCCCGGATAAGCGCAGCGCTATCCGGGGCTGGCAACGGATTAGTACAGCAGCGAATAGAGCTGACGGCGGTATTTGGCGGCCAGCGCATCGCCGGTACCGAGGGCGGCGAGGATCTCCTGCAGCATCTTGCGCGCCTGGCCGTCGCCAGCGCCTAAATCCTTCTGCAGATGGCTGAACAGCAGCGCCAGCGCTTCTTCGTTACGCCCGACCTGATGCAGCTGTAGCGCCAGCTGGGAGGCCAGCTGCGCGTCCTCCGGATTCTGTTCCACCTGCTGCTGCAGCTGCTGGATTTCCGGCGTGTCGGCGGCCTGTTTGAGCAGCTCAATCTGCGCCACCAGACCCTGATAGTGGGTATCCTGATCCTGCAGCGGAATAGTCTTCAGTACATTTTCCGCTTCATCGGAACGGTGCAGAGCAATCAGCGTTTCCGCCAACAGCAGGCCAATCTGGCTGTCCTGATTCGACAGCTGCCAGGCCTCCTTCAGCAGCGGCAGGGCATCGGCGTATTTTTCTTCCTGCATCAGGGCCAGGGCCTGCTGCGCTTTCAGCTCCTCTTCGCGGGGCAGGACTTTATCCAGCAGGGCGCGGATCGCTTCTTCCGGCTGCGGGCCTTCAAAACCGTCCACTGGTTGGCCGTTCTGGAACAGATAAACCGTAGGGATGGCGCGCAGACCAAACTGTGAAGCGAGCATTTGCTCGGCGTCGCAATCGACCTTTGCCAGCGTAAACTGGCCGTTGTATTGAGCGGCCAGGCGCTCAAGAACCGGGGTCAGCTGTTCGCAGTGCTGGCTGCGGGCAGACCAGAAGTAAAACAGCACCGGGACGTTCATGGACTGCTGTAGCGTCTGCTGCAGGTTCGCTTCGCTAATGTTGACAATATTCTGTTCGGACATGGGCATTTCTCGTTAGTCGATTTCTGTTTTACATGGGGGCGGCATGCCGCGCTTCAACTCAGCCGTGGATAATTTTGTCCATCGCGCGGGCTGGCAGCAGGCGTTTGAGCAGCGCCACCGCGTGGGTGACCAGGGTGACCGGGTAGCGCAGCTTCGGCTTATCGCTGATAAAAGCGTGGCGCACTTTTTCCACTACCGCCTCCGGCCCGAGGGTAAAACGGGCGGCGATGCCCGGGTTTTCAACGGGCTTGTCGCTTTGCGTCTGGTTGACGTTATCGGTAAAGCGGGTGCGGATCGGGCCCGGCTCAATCAGGCTGACCTTGATACCGCTGTGACGCAGCTCCATGCGCAGCGCGTCGGACCATGCCTCGAGGGCGTATTTACTGGCGGCGTAGGCGCCGCGGCCGGGGCTGGCGATAAGCCCCATCACCGACGAGGTCATCACGATGCGACCTTCGCCGTGCGGCGTCATCGCTGGCAGCAGCAGCATGGTGAGCTGATGGGCACCGAAAAAGTTAGCGGAAAACTGCTGTTCCATCTGCTGGCGGCTGATGGTGTTCAGCGGGCCATAGACGCCGTATCCGGCGTTATTGAACAGGCCGTAGAGACGATCATCGGTCAGCGCAAGCACCTCCGCCGCCGCGCGCTCCACGCTCTGCGGGTCGTCCAGATCGAGCAAAATACCGGTTAGCCCCAGCTCCTGCATCCGCGCCACGTCCTCTGCCTTGCGGCAGGCCGCCAGCACGCGAAAGCCCTGGCGGGTTAAATCCAGTGCGCTTTCCAGACCAATTCCGCTGGAACAGCCTGTCACTAAAACCGTTTTTTGCATAACTTTACCTGTCAGCGACCCCTGGCGTTCAGGAGTCATGATTAACTAAGGGAGCCAGCCGGTTCGCCATCCACTCGGCGATAAACGGCTGCGCGTCGCGATTCGGGTGAATGCCGTCGTCCTGCATCCACTGGGGTTTCAGATACACCTCCTCCATAAAAAAGGGCAGGAGAGGAATAGCGAACTCTTTGGCCAGGGCCGGGTAAATCGCGCCGAAGGCTTCATTATAGCGGCGGCCATAGTTCGCCGGCAGGTGAATTTGCATCAGCAGCGGCTCGGCGTTGGCCGCTTTGATATCCTTAATAATGGTGCGCAGCGTCTGCTCGGTCTGCTGCGGCGGAAAGCCGCGTAGCCCGTCATTGCCGCCGAGCTCAACCAGCACCCAGCGCGGCTGATGCTGTTTAAGCAGCGCAGGCAGACGGGCCAGCCCTTGCTGGGAGGTATCGCCGCTGATGCTGGCGTTCACCACTGGCGTTTTCGCCTGCCACTTCTCATTGAGCAGCGCAGGCCACGCGGCGTTGGCCGCCATCCGATAGCCAGCGCTCAGGCTGTCGCCGAGGATCAGCAACGTATCCGCCGCCATCGCGCGGCAGGTAAAC
Source organism: Klebsiella sp. 1SOBk10mer (assembly GCF_046602535.1). NCBI lineage: Bacteria > Pseudomonadati > Pseudomonadota > Gammaproteobacteria > Enterobacterales > Enterobacteriaceae > Klebsiella > Klebsiella sp. 1SOBk10mer. The sequence goes on along the minus strand of NZ_JBKIUP010000002.1, from coordinate 588,340 downwards.
AGGAACAAAAACAGGAAAGGCACATGCCAGCGGAAAACATACTTGAAGTTCATCATCTTAAGAAGTCCGTCGGTCAGGGGGAGCATCAGCTCTCCATCCTTACCGGAGTTGAGCTGGTTGTCAAACCGCGGCAGACCATCGCCCTGATCGGCGAGTCGGGCTCCGGTAAATCGACCCTGTTGGCGATCCTCGCCGGCCTGGACGATGGCAGCAGTGGGGAAGTATCGATGCTGGGCAAACCGCTGCATCGGATGGATGAGGAGGCGCGGGCGGCGCTGCGGGCGCAGCACGTCGGTTTTGTCTTTCAGTCGTTTATGCTGATCCCGACGCTCAACGCCCTGGAGAACGTCGAGCTGCCGGCGCTGCTGCGTGGCGCCAGCGACAGCCAGAGCCGGGGCGATGCCCGCGCGCTGCTTGAGCAGCTGGGGCTTGGCAAACGCCTGCACCACCTGCCGGCACAGCTCTCCGGCGGTGAACAGCAGCGGGTCGCGCTGGCCCGGGCCTTCAATGGTCGTCCGGCCATTCTGTTCGCCGATGAGCCCACCGGCAACCTCGATCGCCAGACCGGGGATAAAATTGCCGATCTGCTGTTCTCGCTTAATCGCGAACACGGCACCACCCTGATCCTCGTCACTCACGATCCGCTGCTGGCGGCGCGCTGCGACCGTCGTCTGCGCCTGGTGGATGGCCAGCTGCGGGAGGAAGCATGATCGCCCGCTGGTTCTGGCGCGAATGGCGCTCGCCGTCGCTGCTGATCGTCTGGCTGGCGTTAAGCCTCGCCGTGGCCTGCGTGCTGGCCCTGGGGTCGATAAGCGATCGGATGGAGAAAGGCCTCAGCCAGCAAAGCCGTGAGTTTATGGCAGGCGACCGCACGCTGCGCAGTTCGCGCGAGGTGCCTGCTGAGTGGATCGCGCAAGCGGGCCAGTCAGGGCTGAGCGTCAGCGAACAGCTGAGCTTCGCCACCATGACCTTTGCGGGCGATACGCCGCAGCTGGCGGACGTCAAGGCGGTGGATGACCGCTATCCGCTGTATGGCACTCTCGAGACGCAGCCGCCGGGGCTGAAGCCCCAGGCGGGCAGCGTGCTGCTGGCGCCAAGGTTGATGGCGCTGCTGAACCTGAAAACCGGCGATACGATTGACGTTGGCGACGCCACGCTGCGCATTGCCGGGGAAGTGATTCAGGAGCCGGATGCGGGGTTCAACCCCTTCCAGATGGCGCCGCGGCTGATGATGAATATGGCCGACGTGGCAAAGACCGGCGCCGTGCAGCCCGGGAGTCGCGTCGCATGGCGCTATAAGTTCGCCGGCGACGCTGAACAGCTGGCCAATTATGAGCAGTGGCTGCTGCCGAAACTCGGCCCGGAGCATCGCTGGATTGGTCTTGACCAGGACGACAGCGCGTTGGGCAAATCCCTCGAACGCTCGCAGCAATTCCTGTTGTTATCCGCGCTGCTGACGCTGCTGCTGGCCGTCGCGGCGGTGGCTGTGGCGATGGGCCACTACTGCCGCAGCCGCTACGATCTGGTCGCCATACTCAAGACGCTGGGCGCCGGACGGGCGCAGCTGCGCAAGCTGATTGTCGGCCAATGGCTGCTGCTGTTGACGCTGTCGCTGATAACCGGCGGGGCAGCAGGGCTAGCGCTGGAGCGCCTGCTGCTGCTGGTGCTCAAACCGGTTCTGCCCGCCGCGCTCCCGCCGGCCAGCGGCTGGCCGTGGCTGTGGGCGGTGGGCGCGACCGGCGTGATTTCCCTGCTGGTGGGCCTGCGCCCCTATCGGCTGCTGCTGGCGACCCTGCCGCTGCGGGTGCTGCGCCAGGACGTGGTGGCTAACGTCTGGCCGCTGAAAATCTGGATCCCGACGGTCAGCGCCGTGGTGGTGGGCCTGCTGGCGTGGCTGATGGGCGGCAGCCCCCTGCTGTGGTCGGTGCTGGCCGGGGCGGTGGTGCTGGCGCTGCTGTGCGGCCTGGTGGGCTGGGGATTGCTGTGGCTGCTCAAACGCCTGACGCTCAGCGCCTTGCCGCTGCGTCTGGCGGTGAACCGCCTGCTGCGCCAGCCGTGGTCGACCCTCAGCCAGCTGGCGGCGTTTTCCCTGTCGTTTATGCTGCTGGCGCTCCTGCTGGTGCTGCGCGGCGATCTGCTCGACCGCTGGCAGCAGCAGCTGCCCCCGGAGAGCCCAAACTACTTCCTGATCAATATCGCCCCTGAGCAGATAATGCCGGTGAAGACTTTCCTCGCCGAACACCAGACGCGGGCGACGGAATTTTATCCGATCGTCCGGGCTCGTCTGACGCAGATCAACGGCCACTCCACGGACGGGAACAAAGACGAAGCGCTGAATCGCGAGCTTAATCTCACCTGGAGCGAACAGCGTCCGGATCATAATCCGCTGGTGGCCGGCAGCTGGCCGCCGAAGCCGGGCGAGGTATCGATTGAGGAGGGGCTGGCGCAGCGGCTGGGGGTGAAGATCGGCGATACGGTGACCTTTACCGGCGATACTCAGGACTTCAGCGCGAAGGTGAGCAGCGTGCGCAAAGTTGACTGGGAGAGCCTGCGGCCCAACTTCTTCTTTATTTTCCCCTCCGGGGCGCTGGACGGGCAGCCGCAGAGCTGGCTCACCAGCTTCCGCTGGGATAACGGTCCCGCGATGTTGACCCAGTTGAACCGCGAGTTTCCTACAGTCAGCCTGCTGGATATCGGCGCCATCCTGCGTCAGGTCGGCCAGGTGCTCTCCCAGGTCAGCCGGGCGCTGGAGGTGATGGTGGGCCTGGTCACGGCCTGCGGCGTGCTGCTGTTGCTGGCGCAGGTCCAGGTCGGTATGCGCCAGCGGCATCAGGAGCTGGTGGTCTGGCGCACGCTGGGGGCCGGAAAATCGCTGCTGCGCGCCACGCTGTGGGCGGAGTTTGCCCTGCTGGGGCTGGTTTCCGGCCTGGTGGCGGCGATAGGCGCCGAAGTGGCGCTGGCGATGCTGCAGACGAAAGTCTTTGATTTTCCCTGGGCGCCGGACTGGCGGCTGTGGGTGATGCTGCCGCTGACGGGGGCGGTGTTGTTATCCCTGTGCGGCGGCGGGCTGGGGCTGCGTTTGTTAAAAGGGAAAGCGTTGTTCCGTCAGTTTAGCCAGTAAGATTATTGCATTTTGATGATGCGCCGCCGTTTTTGGTGGCGCTTTTATTTTAAGCGCACAAATTGATAACTCGTTGATTTTTAAGCGCACAAAACATTAAAAAACCGACAACACGCTGTACTGATTCGCGGTTAATATTCAGCTGGTAAATATAAGGTTGCTTATTAATCAAGGAAAAACTATGGCACATAAAATAAAAGCGCTGGCGATCTCGATCGGCGCAACACTGGTGTTCATTTCATTTGCTTCTCACGCGGAGATCACGCTGCTGAAACAAGATCCGCAGGCGGGCGATCCGTTAAGCCGGCTTAACTTTACCGTCGGCGGGAGTATTCGTCCGCAATTCAACATGATGACCGGCGATGGCGATAAAGGCTCCTATAAGCGTAACGGTTTCGACGGCGGCACCCGTTTCCGCTTCGCGGCGGATTACTACCTGTTCGATGATATTAGCTGGATCAGCTACTACGAACTGGGGGTGAACATTCCGGCGCTGTTCGACTGGGATAATCACTACGCGGAAGGGGCGAACAATACTACCCGCCGCATGCTGTATACCGGCCTGAAAAGCGATACCTGGGGGACGTTAACCTACGGTCAGCAAAACAGTATTTACTATGATGTGGTGGGGGTGAAAACCGATATCTGGGACTACGACATGATCGGCCAGGCGCCGGGCAACGGCATTAACGGCGATTACGATGGTTCTTATCGTTCACGTAATATGCTGAAATATAAGAAAACCGTTGGCGATGTCGATCTTTACGGCTCTTATCTGTTCGAAGACAGCGAATACCTGCCGGGTAACGGTCTGCGCTATAAACGTAAAGGCGGCGGTTCTGTTGGCGCGGACTACCACATCATGAAGGATCTGACCTGGGGGACCGCATGGAACTACACCCGCGCCGAAATGCGCGACCCGTCAACTTCCGACAGCAAAACCTATGACCAGAACATCGTCGGTACTGCGCTGAGCTGGACCCCGGATAACTGGACCTTCTCCTTCGGCGGCGGCTGGTATCAGAACTTCCTCACTACCAAAAAAACCGATGTGCATAATTACTTCGCCGGCGACGCCTGGGGGATTGAATATTTTGCGGGCTATAAATTCCCGATCAATCAATACGCTGTTAAATCTATTCAGCCGTACTTTATGGGCGATCGCCTGCAGTACGTGAATGGCCGCAACTACCAGCGTATCGATAACGGTCTGGGGATTAGCTTCCAGCTGGATTACGGTTTCCGCGTTGACTACGAGCACGTGTTTACCTCCAGCACCGACAATCTGGGCGATATGAACCTGGTGCGTCTGCGCTACGACTTCTAAGCGGTCACATCTCCCCGGTCGCGATGCGCTCACCGGGGCTACAAATCGTGCCGACCGGTAGCCCGGCTAAGGCGTTTACGCCGCAAGCCGGGACAATCGAGCATGCGATTACTTCGCCAGCCAGGCGGCGACCTCCTGCCAGCTGCCGCGAAAAATAATCTTCCCGGCTTTTTTCCCCAACTGATAGCGATACATCGGGTCGTAGTATTCTTCCAGTAGCGGCACCAGCCAGGCGAAGTGCGCCTCGGTGCTGGCGGTGCGCTGCTGCTGCGCCAGCGCCTCATCGAGGCGTTCAGTGAGCTGGGCAAAACGCTGCAGCCCCAGGCGACGGCGGATGGCAAACAGGCCGTGATGCAGATACTCGCCGTATGCCTGCCAGCCTTTCTCTTCGCCATACGCGGCGATAAAGTCGCGATACATGCGATCGAAATACTCCTCGCGCAGCCGTTCGAGGCGAACGTCAAACGGATCTTCCACCACCGCCAGCGGCGATTGCGCCATGCGGATGCGCAGGCACTCCGGCAGATGGTTGGCGCCGATCATATGGCCTTCATCTTCCAGCACCCAGCGCGTCTGCTGTTCGGCTTTTTTGAGCAGGCTGACCGCCAGGTGGTTTTCAAAGGTGGCTTGCGGATGCTGCGGCTGTAGCGTGCGGCCAAACGAAGAGCCGCGGTGGTGGGCATGGCCCTCCAAATCGATACCGTCCGGTCGCGAGCAAACCAGCTGGGTTTTGCCGTTGCCGGTGCAGCCGCCAATCAGCACGATCGGCCGCTGTACCAGCGCGTCGGTAGCCTGGATCGCCGCCTGGCGCAGCGCTTTATAGCCGCCGACGATCAGGGGGTAATCCACGCCAGCTTCTTTCAGCCACTGCTGGACAATATGCGAGCGCTGGCCGCCGCGGGCGCAGCACAGGTAACCGTGCGGGTAACGGGCGCATGCTTCCAGCCATGACCGGATCCGGCTGGCGCGCAGATCGCCCTGAACCAGCTTATGGCCGAGCGCCAGCGCCGCTTCCGGCCCCTGGCGCTTATAGCAGGTGCCGACTGCGGCGCGCTCTTCATCATTCATCAGCGGCAGGTTGATCGCCGCCGGCATCGCGCTTTGGCTAAACTCCACCGGGGCGCGTACGTCAATCAGTGGCGTATCGCTGGCGAGAATGGCGCGATAATCCGTCCCATTGGTCATGGGGTATCCTCTGAAGTCAAAACAGAAATGGGCTTTACAGCAAGGGGGGGATTGTACGCGCCTCAAGGTGTGCCGGGGAAGGGGATAGATCAAATCCCCGGCACGAAGAGTTTAGCTGAGCTGCGATTGCGCCCAGAACAGACCGCTGGTGTACTCCGCTGGCAGCAGCGGCTTGATCGCTTCCAGCGTCGCGCTCAGACGGTCAGTATCGCTGTCGGTCAGGTTCAGGTGGCCGACTTTACGACCCGGGCGCACCTCTTTATCGTACCAGTGCAGGTGGACCAGCGGCAGCTTCAGCCAGTCGTAATTGAGATCGGTGCCGATCAGGTTGATCATTACCGACGGGCTGTTAACCACTGGCGGCGGCAGCGGCAGGCCGGTAATCGCTCGCAGATGCAGCTCAAACTGGCTGATGGAGGCGCCATTTTGCGTCCAGTGGCCGCTGTTGTGCACGCGCGGCGCCAGCTCGTTGATCAGCAGTCCCTCGGCAGTGACGAAGCACTCCATCGCCATCACGCCGACGTAGTTCAGCTCGTTCATGATCGCCGTCAGCATGCTTTCCGCTTGCTCCTGCTGGCGGACATTGGCCTGCGGGAAGGCGACGCTGGCGCGCAGAATACCGTCCTGATGCAGGTTGCGGGTCAGCGGGTAGAAGACGGTGCTGCCGTCATGGGCGCGGGCACCCACCAGCGACACTTCGCCGGAGAAGTTAATCCCCTGCTCGACGATGCACTCGCCGTAGTTATCGGCCGGTAGCTGATCGATCTCGTTTTCCCGCAGACGCCACTGGCCGCGGCCGTCGTAACCGCCAACGCGACGCTTAACGATCGCCAGTTCGCCAAGGCGGGCAAACACCGCCGGCCACTCGCTTTTATCCGCCAGCAGCTGCCACGGGGCAGTGGCGAGACCAAGCTTGTCAAACAGCTGCTTTTGCGTCAGGCGATCGGCGATAATCGGGAAGACGTCGCGGTTGACGAACGCCGGGTGGCGGGCCAGCTCGCGGGTGAGGGCGGTTTCCGGCCAGCGTTCAATTTCTGCCGTGATGACGCTCTGCTGGAATGGCACCGCTTCCGGATCGGCTTCCAGCCCCACCGGCCAGACGGCGATACCCAGCGGCTCGCCGGCCTGGCGCAGCATACGGCCTAACTGGCCGTTGCCGAGTACGCATACCTGTTTCATGCCGCACCCCGCGGGTCCGGGTTATCCAGCACTTCATCGGTTTGCGCCTGGCGCCAGGCGCTCAGGCGCTGGTGGAGTTCAGCATCATGCTGGGCGAGGATCTGCGCGGCGAGCAGACCGGCGTTCGCGGCGCCGGCTTTGCCGATGGCCAGTGTGCCGACCGGAATACCGCGCGGCATCTGAACAATGGAGTAAAGACTGTCGACACCGCTTAAGGCTGCGCTCTGAACCGGTACGCCGAGCACTGGCACCAGGGTTTTCGCCGCAATCATGCCCGGCAGATGCGCCGCGCCGCCTGCCCCAGCAATAATCACCTGATAGCCATTGCTTTCGGCGCTTTCAGCGAAGCTGAACAGCTTATCGGGCGTGCGATGGGCGGAGACCACTTCGACATGGTACGGAACGTTCAGGGCATCAAGAATTTCTGCGGTAAATTGCATGGTAGCCCAGTCGCTTTTGGACCCCATCACGATGGCGATACGCGCCGAATTATTGCGGGAAGACATGCGTCTTAAAACTCCTGTGGGTGTGTTTCACACTGCTTTAGAGGCCACAGAGAATAGCATGAACTGCCGGCAAGGAAAACGGTTGCGTGTGCATGGTTAGCCGTCTTTTGTCTCACTCTGCGATGACGACGATCGCGGCTTAATGGCCTTGATCTCATTCATGCAACAAGTGATAAGCAGTACTAACCCCCAGGGGAGCATCAGGGTGCCCATCATCAGTAAATAGATTTGTACCAGTCGGCTCTCGTGAGGGCGGGTACAGAGCAAATAAATGGCATAGAAATAAATAGCCCACGCCAGCATCGCACACCAGACAAACGTCAGCGTGTTGCCGAGAGCGATGCCGATTAAGGCGATATAACTTATCCCTAACGGATTGAGGATCGCGATGATCATTCCCCAGATCAGCGGCTGGCTCCACTTTTTCCTGCTCATGCTCGTTCCTTGAGAGTGATGTTGTGGAAGACTAGCATGCGCAATGCCGGCAGGAGCATACCTCCGTCCAGGCAAGAGGGGATTTCAGAATTGTGCTCGCGCAGGAATTAGAACGGGAAATGGATCAGTTCGACGTCGTCCGGCGTCACCTTCACCATCGAACCTTCGCTGTGCCAGGCGCCGAGTACCACGCGCCATGCGGGCTGGCCGTTGGCCTGCAGGTCATGGACCGCCGGGCGATGGGTATGGCCGTGGATCAGCCACTGCACGTGATGCCGCTCCATGGCGTTAACCACCGCCTGTGGATTCACATCCATAATTTCCATTGATTTGCTGCTGTTGGCGGCTTTGCTGTCGGCGCGCATGCGGGCGGCGATGCGGCGGCGGACAAACAGCGGCAGAGCCAGGAACAGACGCTGGATCCACGGGGTGTGGACTTTCGCGCGAAACGCCAGATAGCCTTGGTCATCGGTGCACAGCGTGTCGCCATGCATAATCAAGACGTCACGGCCATAGAGGTCCAGTCGCTCTTCTTCGGCGAGCAGGATCATCCCGCTCTGACGGGCGAAGCGCTGGCCGACGAGAAAATCGCGGTTGCCGTGAATGAAGTAGCAGGGCACGCCGGCGTCGACGACGGCTTTGATTGCCGTAGCGATTTGCTGATGCAACGGGTTGGGATCGTCATCGCCGATCCACGCCTCAAACAGATCGCCAAGGATATACAGGGCGTCCGCCTGACGGGCTTCCCCCTGTAAAAAACGCAGAAAACCGGCGGTGATCGCCGGTTCTTCTGTTTGCAGGTGCAAATCTGCAATAAAAAGTGTCGCCACGAATTACTCGCTGACGGTGACGCTTTTGATGATCACATCGTCTTTCGGCACATCCTGGTGCATGCCGCTGCGGCCGGTGGCAACCGCTTTGATTTTGTCAACCACGTCCATGCCTTCAACCACTTCCGCGAAGACGCAGTAGCCCCAGCCCTGCAGGCTTTCGCCGGAGAAGTTCAGGAAGTCGTTGTCAACCACGTTGATGAAGAACTGCGCGGTGGCAGAGTGCGGCGCCTGAGTACGGGCCATCGCCAGCGTGCCGCGGGTGTTTTTCAGACCGTTGTTCGCTTCGTTCTGAATCGGAGATTTGGTCGCTTTTTGTTTCATGCCAGGTTCAAAACCGCCGCCCTGAATCATGAAGCCGTTGATAACACGGTGGAAAATGGTGTTGTCGTAGAAACCTTCGCGGCAGTAGTCCAGGAAGTTTTTAACTGTTTCCGGCGCTTTGTCGTCAAACGTTTTGATTACGATATCGCCATGATTGGTGTGGAAAGTAACCATTTTTGCATCCTGTTCCGATGAGTGTGGTGCCAGCACCCGGTGTCGGGTGAGATATAGGGGGGTGTTATAGCATAACCGCGGGGGTCGATGCACCTTGCAATGTGTGCTGCGTCCTGTCTGAATTATGGGTATTATAGAGGCTTCATTACCCACACACGTCTACACGGAATCTTCGATGTTAAAAATTTTTAATACACTGACGCGCCAGAAAGAGGAATTTAAACCTATCCATGCCGGGGAAGTCGGCATGTACGTGTGTGGTATTACCGTTTACGATCTCTGTCACATCGGCCATGGGCGTACCTTCGTCTCTTTTGACGTTGTGGCGCGTTATCTGCGTTTTCTCGGCTATAAGCTGAAGTACGTGCGCAATATCACCGATATCGACGACAAAATCATTAAGCGCGCTAATGAAAACGGCGAAAGCTTTGTCGCGCTGGTCGATCGGATGATCGCCGAAATGCACAAGGATTTTGACGCCCTGAATATTTTGCGTCCCGACAGCGAGCCGCGCGCGACGCATCATATTGCGGAGATCATAGAGATTACCGAGCAACTAATCGCCAAAGGCCATGCCTATGTGGCGGATAACGGCGACGTAATGTTCGATGTGCCGACAGACCCGAACTACGGTTTGCTGTCGCGTCAGGATCTCGATCAGCTGCAGGCGGGGGCGCGCGTCGACGTGGTTGACGTCAAGCGTAATCCGATGGACTTCGTCCTGTGGAAGATGTCGAAAGAGGGCGAGCCAAGCTGGCCGTCGCCGTGGGGCGCAGGCCGTCCGGGATGGCATATCGAGTGCTCGGCGATGAACTGCAAACAGCTGGGCAACCATTTTGACATTCACGGCGGCGGTTCCGATCTGATGTTCCCGCATCACGAAAACGAAATCGCTCAGTCCACCTGCGCCCATGACGGCGAGTACGTTAACTACTGGATGCACTCCGGCATGGTGATGGTCGACCGCGAGAAGATGTCGAAATCGCTGGGCAACTTCTTTACCGTCCGCGACGTGCTGAAGTATTACGATGCCGAGACCATTCGCTACTTCCTGATGTCCGGCCACTATCGCAGCCAGCTGAACTATAGCGAAGAGAACCTCAAGCAGGCGCGTTCGGCGCTGGAGCGTCTGTACACCGCGCTGCGCGGTACCGACAAATCCGTCGATGCGGCGGGCGGCGAAGCCTTCGAAGCACGCTTTATCGAGGCGATGGACGATGACTTCAACACCCCGGAAGCCTACTCGGTGCTGTTCGATATGGCTCGCGAAGTGAACCGTCTGAAAACCGAGGACGCGGCCGCGGCGAACGCCATGGCGGCCCACCTGCGTAAGCTTGCGTCGGTGCTGGGGCTGCTGGAGCAGGAGCCGGACGCCTTCCTGCAGAGCGGTGCGCAGGCTGACGACGCGGAAGTGGCGGAAATTGAATCGCTTATCCAGCAGCGTCTGGACGCGCGTAAAGCGAAAGACTGGGCGGCGGCGGATGCGGCGCGCGATCGTCTTAACGAGATGGGTATCGTGCTGGAAGATGGCCCGCAGAGCACCACCTGGCGCCGGAAGTAAGCCATAAAAAAACGCCCGCTTAAGCGGGCGTTTTCCTTTTCGCGGTCAGGCCGTGACGGTCACGCTCTGGCCTTCAAAGCTCACTGTCTGACCGGCGACGATTTTGCAGCGTTTGCGAGTTTCCACCGCACCGTCGACTTTTACCAGCCCGTCGGCGATGGCGATCTTCGCCTGGGCGCCGCTTTCGCTCCAGCCTTCGAGTTTCAGCAGATCGCACAGCTCAACGTGCGGGTGTTTTCCTAAGGAAAATGTCGCCATCTCAGGCCTCCTCAACGTCGTGGTACTCTTCGCACGCCTGCAGCGTGTTCTGAATCAGAGTGGCGACGGTCATCGGGCCAACGCCGCCGGGAACCGGGGTGATGTAGGAGGCGCGTTCAGCGGCATCTTCATACACCACGTCGCCGACCACTTTGCCGCTTTCCAGACGGTTAATGCCGACATCGACCACAATCGCCCCTTCTTTGATCCATTCGCCAGGAATAAAGCCCGGTTTACCCACCGCGACGATCAGCAGGTCGGCGTTTTCGACATGATGGCGCAGGTTTTTGGTAAAGCGGTGGGTGACGGTGGTGGTGCAGCCGGCCAGCAGCAGCTCCATGCTCATCGGGCGGCCAACGATATTGGAGGCGCCAATGACCACCGCATTCAGGCCGTAGGTGTCGATATTGTAGCGTTCCAGCAGCGTCACGATACCGCGTGGGGTGCACGGACGCAGGCGCGGCGCCCGCTGGCACAGGCGGCCAACGTTGTAAGGATGGAAGCCGTCAACGTCTTTATCCGGCGCGATGCGCTCAAGAACTTTGACGTTATCTATCCCTGCAGGCAGGGGCAGCTGAACCAGAATACCGTCGATGGTCTTATCGGCATTCAGGGTGTCGATAAGCTCCAGCAGCTCGGCTTCGCTGGTGGTTTCCGGGAGATCGTAAGAGCGGGAGACGAAGCCCACTTCTTCACATGCTTTGCGCTTGCTGCCGACATAAATCTGCGAGGCCGGGTTGCTGCCGACCAGCACGACGGCCAGCCCAGGGGCGCGTTTTCCGGCCGCAACGCGAGCCTTCACTTTTTCCGCAACCTCAGAGCGTACCTGCTGCGCAATCGTTTTACCGTCAATAATTTTTGCTGCCATCAGAGAGAGGATTCCATCTGTATCTTTACGAAAGGGGGATGAGGATATTTTGTCAGAAGCCGGCCTCGCTGTCAGTCCTCGTTTGCTGTTTTATCCTGTCCGGGGCGAATTTAGCCTGTTTTGACCCTGGTTATTACATGGTTATTGGTGCGTTGCGCCTGGCCACTCAGTCGATTTACTGGCGTAAGAGCCCCGCTGGTACGCTTCTTGTACAGTTGGTGGAGGATATTTCGCCAGCGTCGTATAAGCTCCACAGTTTCCTGGCAAAATGGATTGACTCAACCGACGTGGACCGTATAATTCCAGGCGTTTCACTCCGCGAAGCACTCGCTTCTCAGGGCGCCCTTAGCTCAGCTGGATAGAGCAACGGCCTTCTAAGCCGTAGGTCACAGGTTCGAATCCTGTAGGGCGTGCCATTAAAAAACAATAAGTTATGTCAGTTTTAACCCAGCCTGATTTCCTCCTTGTGTCGTATTTGTGTCGCTAGCGACAAAAATGGCCTCAATTTTCCGTGCGTGTTCAGTCAGGTGGTTCGGCGCCAGGTGAGCATATCGACGGACCATTTCGATGATTCTAATGTCTTGCAGTATCTGTCGGACGATGGCCAGTGAGAGTACAGCATTACGGCTCTGTAATATCGAACAGAATGGTTAATGCTGGTTATAGCTGAGTGCAGAATAAGCGCTCTGCAGGAATGTGAAAATATGTTGCCGGTAACAGGCTAATAGTCATTATAGCTTTAGGTTATGTCTGACTGGGTTAAGTATCGCATTTTAAGCTGGCGTGAAGTACAGTTGTTAAAGATCAATATTGAACACTATTTGAAAGCATACCCTCGATGTTCATCCACTGCCTGGAAAGATCCAAATGAACATCAAATTCGTCGTCATCTCCGTATTCGCTGTTGTGTGTGTCTTTGCATCAGATATTTCCATCGCCAAATCGAATTCCTTAAGCGATGATCAGGTCAGGCAAAGAATTATTGATGACTCTGTCGCATCCTATCCCGGTACCTGTGCCTGTCCCTTCAATACCGCCCGGAACGGCAGCTCGTGCGGTGGCCGCAGTGCCTGGAGCAAAGCTGGTGGGTACGCACCTATTTGCTACAAGAAAGAGGTAACAAAGGAGATGGTGAAGGCGTGGCGACAAGAGAATCAATGATACTAATCATTATCTGAACCAGGTGATTACTTACACTGGAATAGTAGGTTAAATAATATTAAATGATTATTTCGAATACGGCAGGCCATTTGCAGTAAGCACTGTTCTGTTAGAGGCGGCAGAGGCCACGGCATATATTATTTAACCTTGTGATATTTGACCCCAGCTAATCTTTTCCCCTCTCTGACGGATTAAGTGCCACGTATCCTGTTACGAAGAGCACCGGATTACTCACACATCAGATACTCCCTCTTCTCACGACAAAACCGGTTCAGCGTGTTGTGTGTGGAGACAGTACCCATCAACTCAATCTGATAACAAAAAGTTTAATTTTTTTCCCCGCCGCCCTGACTATAGTTAGGGCACTTTCACTTGCCCAAAAGGTCACGATTATGAAATTAGTTATCGCCTCCGTAATTTCCCTTCTCAGCTTCAGCGCGCTGGCGGCGCCAGAGGGCACGCTCAGCGTACACATTCTTAATCAGCAAACCGGGCTCCCTTCGCCGGGGGTGCAGATTGAGCTGGATAAGCAGCAAGGGGAGAGCTGGCAGCATATCGCCACCGGCAAAACGGATGCCGATGGGCGGATTAAATCGCTCTATCCGCAGGCGGAAAATATGGATCCGGGGGTTTATAAAGTGACGTTTAAAACCGGTGACTATTTTAAAAGCCAAAACATGAATACGTTCTTCCCGGTGATTCCGGTTATTTTCAATGTCACAAAGCAAAATCAAAAACTGCATATCCCGCTGCTGCTCAGTCAGTACGGATACTCTACCTACCGCGGCAGCTGATGACCCAAGCCGCTATCCAGCCAACGCCTGCGCGTCTCCCGCAGGCGTCACCCTTTCCCCGCACAACGACCTCCATGCCTAACGCTCGGGCTCTTTCTCTTTAAAGTGTTTAACGGCTTCGTCGTATATCGCCAGCAGGCCGGAAATATCGCCTTCATATTGCGGCACGCGCTGGGCGCGAACCAGCTCAATCAGCAGCGCATAGGCTGCTTCTTCCGGGGCCGCATGTGGGTTGATCAGTCCAGACATATCACCTCCTTAACAGTGGGCCTTTAGCCTACTCCTGGGTGGAAAAACGCAACAGCCTGATATGCAACCAGTGCTTCTTGTCTGGCTCTGGTGAAACCTCAGCGGTGAAGACCACGGCGGAAGGGGGGCGTTTTCCAGGCCACTGGGGGGGCGGTTAGACCGGCAGGAGGCTCATCATCAGCCAGGCGATGGCGATGCAGATAAGCGTCATCGACAGCACAAAATTCATGGTAGCTCCTCTTCATCCTTTCTGTACTCAGCGTAAATTTTGACAGCGCTGATCGCCTTTATCCTTGGCGATTTGTGCCGCTATCCGACGATGGGGTGGGGAAAGATGGCCTGTTTCCCCGGAAAGGCCAGCAAAATATCCTCTTTGTCAGAGTTATAGTGATGACATCAATGAATAAGCTGCATCACATTGGTTATGTTGCTCTTTCCGCCTGAAGAATGACTTCAGGTCGCTGATAAGCTGCTGGGGGAACTGACAGGATGAGCACCACACCGTTAACGCTTTCTATTGCCGGGCAACCGACGCCCATCACCCTGCCGCAGGTGCCGGGAACCCGGGGCCATGTGGGAGTCGACATACGCGAGCTGAATCACTCCGGATTCTGCAGCTACGACCCTGGCTTTGCCAACACCGCCGGATGCCAGTCGGCGATCTCGTGGATCGATACGGAAAACAGCGTGCTGCTGCACCGCGGCTATCCGGTGGATCAGCTGGCTCGCCAGTGTGATTTTCTCGAGGTGGCGTACATCATGCTGCGGGGCGACGCGCCGGATGAGGCCAGCTATCAAACGTTTCGCGAGACCATCACCCGCCATACCCTGGTGCACGAGCAGATAGCCCGCATGTGTAGCGGCTTTCGCCGCGATTCGCACCCGATGGCGCTGATGTGTGCTCTGGTGGGGGCGCTGGCGGCGTTCTATCATGATGTTCTGGACGTGGAAAATCCGCAGCATCGGGCGCTGGCCGCCACGCGGCTGCTGTCGAAAATGCCCACTATCGCCGCCATGAGCTACAAGTACACCATTGAACAACCCGCCGCCTATCCGCGCAACGATCTCTCCTATGCCGGAAATTTCCTGCAGATGCTGTTTGCTATCCCGGCCGAAAAGTACGTCCTCAATCCGGTTATCGAGCAGGCGATGAACCAGATCCTGGTCCTGCATGCCGATCACGGGCAGTGCGCCTCCACCACCACGGTGCGCGCGGCGGGCTCCTCCGGAGCGAACTTATTCGCCTGCGTCGCCGCCGGGCTGGCATCATTATGGGGACCGATGCACGGCGGCGCCAATGAGTCGAGCATGCGGATGCTGGAGGAAATTGAAAGCGTCGATCAGGTTCCGGCGTTTCTGCGTCAGGCAAAGCGCGACCCGCAGGCATTTCGCCGCCTCGGTTTTGGCAACTCACGCTACCGTCACCGTGACCCGCGCGCCGATATCCTGCGTGAAACCAGCCATCGGGTCCTGGCGGAGGTAGGCATGTCTGACCGTCTGCTGCAGGTGGCGATGGCCCTTGAGGACGTGGCGCTGACCGATCCCTACTTTGTGGAAAATGGCCTGTCGCCGAGCGTGGATTTTTATACCGCGGTGATCCTCAAGGCGATGAATCTGCCTTCGTCGATGTTTGCGGTGGTCACCGCGGTCGGCCGGACGGTCGGCTGGGTGGCGCACTGGAACGAGATGCACCAGGCGCCGCTGACCATCTACCGGCCACGGCAGATTTACGTTGGCGAGGAGTATCGGGATTACGTCTCACGACGTAGCGAGCAGCCGACCGGATCGCGGTGACAGCGGGTGAGGCGAACGCCAGCGCGACCTTCGTGGTGACCTATAACTGATCGGCCTGACGGCGCGGCGCCGTCAGGCATGCGCCAGCAAAGGAAACATCAACTTCCTGTCTTTAAACAAGTTTTCCTTCTGGTCATAGACAAAGAGGATATCTTCTCCCTCAATCTTCTCGTACTCGCCGAGCCGGTCTTCATTGGGGGTAAAGCCGAGGATAGCCTGGTAAACATGGTCATCGGCCAGCTCGTTGACCAGCGTCGACAGGCTTTTGCCCGCATCGCAGAACAGGTCAAAGCAGATCAGCACCGGACCGTTTTGCATGGCGATAACCACCGCCTCATTTTTTGCCGAATAGTAAACGAAATGCTTCATAAAGGCTGAGCAGTAAAACATCAGCAGGCCAAAGTTGTGCTCCACCCGCAGCGGTGAGAACGGGTTGGATTTTTCATAGTAATGGCGGAGCAGGGCGACATCGTCAGCGCTGTCCATATCCAGTTTGCGAAAATCACCGGCGCGCGGAGCGACCGGCATAATATATTGATGCTCTTCGCTGCGGGTGAAACCAAATTTGGGGTAAAAATCCACCGTGGTGGGATTGGCAAATAAAAAGAAGGCGTCCGCCTCCTGCTGCCAGTCCTGCAGAATATGGTGGATAAGCTGGCCGGCTAATCCCTTATTGCGGTGGTCCGGTTCGGTCATCACGGTACCAATCTGAATATACCGCCGGGGCTCGCCCTGCCAGCGCAGATCGATGATGTTGGCCGAGGCGTTAGCGATAATTTTATTACGTTCGACAAAGGCGTAGGGGATATAGGCGTCAGTCCAGTAACCTTGCTGATACCACTCTTCAAAAGACAGGTCGAAAGTCTTAACGGCAAGGTCAATGAAGCTTTTTCTTAATATGTTATTTTCTCTGACTTGCTTCACTAATTGATAATTCATTGTCATAGTTCCTTCTCACTATGGCTTCTGAAAGCGACGACGTCGGCAAAGGCACTTGCGTCGAATGAGCGCTGTAAACGTAGCATATCTGGGAAAAGGATCCGCAATGTCGATGCTTAACCTTTGCCCGAGTCACAAATAACCGCATGAAGGCGTCACAAATGACGTTGAACATCCCGCCGCGCAGCACGTTATCTCCGTGCTGCAGAGCAACCACGGGGCCAATGCAACAGGCGATGAGAAAATATGCTGTTTGTTTTTTGGGCAACCAGTCGCGCTGTAGAGGTCTGGTTTATTTTTTTATGCATAAAAAAGGAAGTTTTACGCGATGTGGCTAATAATAGAGTAGCCGCAATCGCAAGACTGAAATTAGTGATTGAACAACGTATAATATCGTGCTTTGTGTCTTAGTGTTACCGCACGAATTGGAAAAATACAACCGGCAGGATCCGCTACTTTATTTCGCGGTTTTTGCTCAGCTATTATTGAGTGAATTAACAGGATTACTATGTCAAATTTACCCAAATTTTCCCGCGCGCTATTGCACCCGCGTTACTGGCTATTATGGCTGGGAATTGGCCTCTTATGGCTGCTGGTGCAATTACCGTATCCAGTGATCTACCGACTGGGCACAGCGCTCGGGCGGCTGGCAATGCGGGTGATGAAAAGCCGCGCACGGATTGCCAGACGTAATCTCGAACTCTGCTTTCCCGCGATGAGCGTCGCCGAGCGTGAGGCTCTGCTGGTGAAAAACTTTGAATCGCTGGGCATGGGGCTGATGGAGACCGGCATGGCCTGGTTCTGGCCGACGCACCGGGTGGCGCGCTGGACCGAGACCAGCGGCGTAAACGAGGTGGTCGAACTTCTGGAACAAAAGCAGGGCATCTTACTGATCGGTATCCATTTTCTGACCCTCGAGATGGGGGCGCGAATGTATGGCATGTTTACCCCGGGGATCGGCGTCTACCGGCCCAATGATAACCCGCTGATTGACTGGCTGCAGACCTGGGGACGCTTGCGCTCGAACAAGACCATGCTGGATCGAAAAAATCTGAAAGGCATGGTCAGGGCGCTGAAAGAGGGAGAGATCCTCTGGTACGCGCCGGATCATGATTACGGGCCGGCCAGCAGCGTTTTTGCGCCGCTGTTTGCTGTCGAGCAGGCGGCGACCACCACCGGCACCTGGATGCTGGCGAAGATGTCCGGGGCGACGATTGTGCCGTTTGTTCCGCGACGCAAACCCAACGGTATGGGATATGAGCTGATCTCCCTGACGCCGGAGCGCACGCCGCCGCTGGCCAGCGCCGAGGTTACCGCGGCGTGGATGAACCAGATTATCGAACAGTGCATCCTGATGGCGCCTGAACAATATATGTGGCTGCACCGGCGCTTTAAGACCCGCCCGGAAGGGGTGCCGCCGCGTTACTGAACGCTGCGGCCAAAAAATCAGCGCACCGGTAGCACGCTTATTAAATCGCCGTCTATACTGAAAGAGCCTGATCTAAGGCCCATTCCAAGGAGATTGCAGGATGAAAAAAGTGATAGTCGCGTTAGCCCTTTCCGCCGTTGCGTTTGGCGCGTCCGCCGCGCAGTTGATCACCAAAGAAGAAGCTAAACACTTTAAACTGACCAAGGTCGGACCGATCTCGGTGGGGCCGTCAGGTGGGCAGTTCTCTTCACCTTCCGATCTGCACGATCAGCTCTCCAAGCTGGCCGATGAGAAAGGCGGAAAGTACTACGTGATTACTGCTGCGCGTGAGCATGGTCCTAACTTTGAAGCCACAGCGGAAGTGTATAAATAATCGATTCTTCCGCGTGCCATAACGGCACGCCACTGACTGAGCCTGGAGCGCATTACGCCTCCGGGCTTATTTTTTTCCGCTGCCCACGTTCCGACGGCTAAGCGGAAGCGAAAACGTTTTTTATCGCTATATATGAATTTGATGATCACGATGTTAATGAAATATTGCTTTTTATTGTCGCTAAAAGGCGAATTCCAACCTAATGCCTGAGGGAGTGACCCCTGGCAAAAATAGGTAGGACAAATGTGTTATCATCGCGCCTTTCCCTTTTTGTCTGGGGCTTTCTTGTATGCTACAACCTGTTGTTCGCGTCGGTGAATGGCTGGTAACCCCCTCTGTAAACCAAATCAGCAGGAAGGGGCGCCAGCTTACCCTTGAACCGCGTTTAATCGACCTTCTGGTCTTTTTCGCTCGCCATCCGGGGGAAGTGCTTAGTCGGGACGAGCTTATCGAAAACGTCTGGACCCGGAACGTTGTGACCAGCCACGTCGTCACGCAGAGTATTTCTGAACTGCGCAAGTCGCTCAAAGACGGCGACGACGTTAGCCTTGAGTACATCGCGACGGTACCCAAACGGGGGTATAAGCTCACGGTGCCGGTGATCTGGTGCACCGAAGAAGGGGAGGAACTCGCCCCACAGATGGAGGCGCTGACGCCTTCGCCTTCGGTCGCCGCGACCGCGCCGCCGGCTGCCGGTGCGCCGCCCGATGCGCCCGTCTCCGCCGCCGATCCCGCCGTGCCAGCTCCCGCTCCGACAGTGGCCAGTGCGCCGTCAGTGCGTAAACGGCTCACCACCGCCCTGGTGTGGGGACTGTTCCTGTTGGCGCTGGGCACCTGCGTGGCGCTGGTGGCGCTGTCGAGCATGGAATCGCGGCCGCCGGTCAACAAGGCGCGCCTGTTGCTTAATCCGCGCGATATCGATATCCACCTGGTGAATGGTAACTCCTGCACCAACTGGTCGTCGCAGCACTCCTACGCGGTCGGCCTGGCCAGCCTGATCACCACCTCGCTGAACACCTTCTCGACCTTTATGGTGCATGACAAAACGGACTACAACATCAATGAGCCGAGCAGTTCCGGTAAAACGCTAACCATTGAGTTCGTCAATCAGCGCCACTACCGGGCGCAGCAGTGCTTTATGTCGGTACAGTTGGTGGATAATGCCGACAGCTCGACGATGCTCGATAAGCGCTACTTTGTGACCAATGACAACCAGCTCACCATCCAGAACGATTTGATGAACAGCCTGTCGGATGCCCTGACGCAGCCGTGGCCGGCGCGGATGCAGGCGATGCTCAGGCAGTATCAACCCTCGCAAAGCGTGGCGTTAACCTATTTCTACCAGTCGCATCAGCTGTTAATGAAGGGCGATGTTGACTCATTAAGCAAGGCCAGCAGCCTGCTGGATGACGTGATTAAACGGGCGCCTGATTTTATTTATGCGTATGCCGAAAAGACGCTGGTGGATGTATTACGCCATTCGCAACAGCCGCTGGATGATAAACAGCTGGCAGCCCTCTACAGCGAAGTTGAGCGGGTAGGGGAGATGCCAGGTATTAAAGACATGGCGATTTATTATCAAATAAAAGCGGTGGATTTGCTGGGGAAGGGCAAAGTCGATGAAGCGAATACCGCGATTAACAGTGCGATCGATTTAGAGATGTCGTGGCTGAATTATGTGCTGTTAGGCAAAGTCTATGAGATGAAAGGTGAGAACCGGCTGGCAGCAGATTCTTACATTACGGCGTTTAATTTACGCCCCGGGGGAGACACATTGTACTGGATTGAAAACGGGGTTTTCCAGACGTCGGTCAACCGGGTGGTTCCGTATCTCGATAATTTCCTCTCTTCAGAATAAGTAAACCCTCATCCTGTACAAGGTTTTGGGCATGGTGAGGTTAAATTTATGTTTCTCATGAAGCCTCTTGTTGTTATTTATATTTAGCATTCAGGAGGCTTTAAATAACAGTTCGGCAACACACTGAATCTGGTTTAAGTGCATGTAAAACAACAATGTTTATCTTTTTATGACACCCTGTTGTCATGTTTATATGTTAAGCGAAAAAGGTCAAAATATCATTTGTCTGATGTTTGTTGTTATTTCACTTTATCTTTAGGACTTATCTCGTACAAATCAGTAATCTTGTTGGCAGTTGGTCGGGTCAATTAATGGTTCTGTATCATGATCTGTACCTCCCAAATAAACTTAGGAGAAAAACAACCATGAGTTCTGCCAAGAAGATCGGGCTATTTGCCTGTACCGGTGTTGTCGCCGGTAATATGATGGGGAGCGGTATTGCATTATTACCTGCGAACCTGGCCAGCATCGGTGGTATTGCCATTTGGGGCTGGGTGATTTCAATTATTGGTGCGATGTCTCTGGCTTATGTTTATGCCCGACTGGCCACTAAAAACCCGCAGCAGGGTGGCCCAATTGCTTACGCAGGGGAAATATCTCCGGCATTCGGTTTCCAGACCGGTGTGCTTTATTATCATGCAAACTGGATTGGTAACCTGGCTATCGGGATTACCGCGGTTTCTTATCTGTCTACGTTCTTCCCCATTTTAAATAACCCGGTGCCAGCAGGGATTGCCTGTATTGCCATCGTGTGGATCTTTACTTTCGTTAATATGCTCGGCGGGACCTGGGTCAGCCGTCTGACCACTATTGGTCTGGTGCTGGTGCTTATTCCAGTGGTGATGACCGCGGTCGTCGGCTGGCACTGGTTTGATGTCGCTACCTATCAGGCGAACTGGAACACCTCCAGCACCACCGATAGCCACGCGGTCATTAAAAGTATCCTGCTCTGCCTGTGGGCCTTCGTTGGCGTAGAATCCGCCGCCGTGAGTACCGGGATGGTGAAAAACCCGAAACGTACCGTACCGCTGGCTACCATGCTGGGTACTGCGATGGCCGGTATCGTCTATATCGCCGCGACTCAGGTTATCGCCGGTATGTATCCTGCTTCTCAGATGGCCGCGTCGGGTGCGCCGTTCGCGATTAGCGCCTCTACTATTCTCGGCGGCTGGGCTGCGCCGATGGTATCCGCTTTCACCGCCTTTGCCTGCCTGACTTCTCTGGGCTCGTGGATGATGCTGGTTGGCCAGGCCGGTGTCCGCGCCGCCAACGACGGCAACTTCCCGAAAGTGTATGGCGAAGTTGATAGCAACGGTATCCCGAAAAAAGGCCTGCTGCTGGCCGCAGTGAAAATGACCGCGCTGATGGTGCTGATTACCCTGATGAACTCCGCCGGTGGTAAAGCCTCTGACCTGTTCGGCGAACTGACCGGTATCGCGGTACTGCTGACCATGCTGCCTTACTTCTACTCCTGTGTTGACCTGATTCGTTTTGAAGGCATCAACATCCGTAACTTTGTCAGCCTGATTTGTTCGGTACTGGGTTGCGTGTTCTGCTTCATCGCGCTGATGGGCGCAAGCTCCTTCGAACTGGCCGGCACCTTTATCGTTAGCCTGATTATCCTGATGTTCTACGGTCGCAAAATGCACCAGCGCCAGAACAACACATCGGATAGCAACAGCCCCGCTAACGCGCACTAATCAGTAACCCTTTTTCCTGAGGCTCCTTCCATCACCTGTCATAGCGCGACGGGAGGGGCTTTCTACATCTGGAGATTTGACTATGAACGTTATTGCAATCATGAATCACATGGGGGTTTACTTCAAAGAAGAACCCATCCGTGAACTGCATCGTGCTCTCGAACGCCTGGACTTCCGCATTGTCTACCCGAACGACCGTGACGACTTATTAAAACTGATCGAAAACAACTCTCGTCTGTGCGGCGTGATCTTCGACTGGGATAAATACAATCTCGAGCTGTGCGAAGAAATCAGCAAAATGAACGAGTACATGCCGCTGTATGCGTTCGCTAACACCTACTCCACGCTGGACGTTAGCCTGAACGATCTGCGCATGCAGGTTCGCTTCTTCGAATATGCGCTGGGCGCTGCGGAAGATATCGCGAACAAAATCAAACAGAACACTGACGAATATATCGACACCATTCTGCCGCCGCTGACCAAAGCGCTGTTCAAATATGTGCGTGAAGGCAAATACACCTTCTGTACCCCGGGCCACATGGGCGGTACCGCCTTCCAGAAAAGCCCGGTAGGCAGCATCTTCTACGATTTCTTTGGCTCCAACACCATGAAATCCGATATCTCGATTTCGGTTTCTGAACTGGGTTCCCTGCTGGACCACAGCGGCCCGCACAAAGAAGCGGAAGAGTATATCGCTCGCGTATTCAATGCTGAACGCAGCTATATGGTGACCAACGGCACCTCTACCGCCAACAAAATCGTCGGTATGTACTCCGCGCCGGCCGGCAGCACCGTATTGATTGACCGTAACTGCCACAAATCGCTGACTCACCTGATGATGATGAGCGACATTACGCCGATCTACTTCCGTCCGACCCGTAACGCCTACGGCATCCTCGGCGGTATCCCGCAGAGCGAATTCCAGCACGCGACTATCGCCAAGCGTGTGAAAGAGACGCCGAACGCGACCTGGCCGGTACACGCGGTGATCACCAACTCGACTTACGATGGTCTGCTGTACAACACTGACTTCATCAAGAAAACCCTGGATGTGAAATCCATCCACTTTGACTCCGCGTGGGTGCCTTACACCAACTTCTCGCCGATCTATGAAGGCAAATGCGGGATGAGCGGCGGCCGCGTCGAAGGGAAAGTGATTTACGAAACCCAGTCCACGCACAAACTGCTGGCGGCGTTCTCTCAGGCGTCGATGATCCACGTGAAAGGCGACGTTAACGAAGAGACCTTTAACGAAGCCTACATGATGCACACCACCACCTCTCCGCACTACGGGATCGTGGCGTCCACCGAAACCGCGGCAGCGATGATGAAAGGCAACGCCGGTAAGCGCCTGATCGACGGCTCTATCGAACGTTCCATCAAGTTCCGTAAAGAGATCAAACGTCTGAAAGGCGAGTCTGACGGCTGGTTCTTCGACGTATGGCAGCCGGAACATATCGACGGCCCTGAATGCTGGCCGCTGCGCTCCGACAGTGCATGGCACGGTTTCAAAAACATCGATAACGAACACATGTACCTCGACCCGATCAAAGTCACGCTGCTGACTCCGGGGATGAAGAAAGACGGCACCATGGATGACTTCGGTATTCCGGCAAGCATCGTGGCGAAATATCTCGACGAACACGGCATCGTGGTGGAGAAAACCGGTCCGTACAACCTGCTGTTCCTGTTCAGCATCGGTATCGACAAAACCAAAGCGCTGAGCCTGCTGCGTGCGCTGACCGACTTCAAACGCGCGTTCGACCTGAACCTGCGGGTGAAAAACATGCTGCCGTCGCTGTACCGTGAAGATCCTGAATTCTATGAGAACATGCGTATTCAGGACCTGGCGCAGAACATTCACAAACTGATTGAGCACCACAACCTGCCGGACCTGATGTTCCGCGCCTTCGAAGTGCTGCCATCGATGGTGATGACCCCGTATGCCGCGTTCCAGAAAGAGCTGCACGGTCAGACGGAAGAAGTGTACCTCGAAGAGATGGTCGGCCGCGTCAACGCCAACATGATCCTGCCGTATCCTCCGGGAGTGCCGCTGGTGATGCCGGGTGAAATGATCACCGAAGAGAGCCGTCCGGTGCTGGAGTTCCTGCAGATGCTGTGCGAAATCGGCGCCCACTACCCGGGCTTCGAAACCGATATCCACGGCGCCTATCGTCAGGCGGATGGTCGTTACACCGTTAAAGTGCTGAAAGAAGAGAATAACAAGTAATAGACGCACACCAGGGAAGTGGCTTGCCACTTCCCTTTTTCACGCTGCAAGGAGAACACATGAAAACACCCTCACAGCCGCGCGCGATTTACTACATCGTTGCGATCCAGATCTGGGAGTACTTCAGCTTTTACGGCATGCGCGCCTTACTCATCCTCTACCTCACCCACCAGCTTGGCTTCGACGACAGCCACGCCATCAGCCTGTTCAGCGCTTACGCATCTCTGGTTTACGTTACCCCTATTCTCGGCGGCTGGCTTGCCGACCGTCTGCTCGGCAACCGCACGGCGGTGATTGCCGGGGCGCTGTTGATGACTCTCGGCCACGTGGTGCTGGGCGTTGAGTCGACCTCCGCATGGAGCCTGTACGTCGCGCTGGCGATCATTATCTGCGGCTATGGCCTGTTCAAATCCAATATCAGCTGCCTGCTTGGCGAACTCTACGCCCACGACGATCCGCGTCGCGACGGCGGCTTCTCGCTGCTGTACGCCGCCGGCAATGTCGGCTCCATCGCCGCGCCCATCGCCTGCGGGCTGGCGGCCCAGTGGTACGGCTGGCATATCGGCTTCGCCCTGGCGGGAATCGGTATGTTCATCGGACTGATGATTTTCTTAAGCGGCAGCCGCCATTTCCGGCATACCCGCGGCGTCGATAAACCGGCGCTGCGGGCGGTGAAATTCGTGCTGCCGACCTGGGGCTGGCTGCTGGTGATGCTGTGCCTGGCGCCGGTGTTCTTCACACTGCTACTGCAAAACAACTGGTCCGGCTATCTGCTGGCGATCGTCTGCTTGTTTGCCGCCCAGATGGTGGCGCGGATCATGATCAAAGCGCCCGAGCATCGTCGCGCGCTATGGCAGATCGTCCTGCTGATGCTTGCCGGGACGCTGTTCTGGGTGCTGGCTCAGCAGGGCGGGAGCTCGATTAGCCTGTTTATCGACCACTTTGTTAACCGCCGCCTGCTGAACTGGGAGGTGCCGACGGCGCTGTTCCAGTCGGTTAATGCGGTGGCGGTGATGGCGGCCGGCGTGGTACTGGCGTGGCTGATGCGCCCGGAAGGCAGCGTACGTTCGGTGCTGCGCGTCTGGTTGAAATTCGCTTTCGGCCTGCTGCTGATGGGCGGCGGCTTTATGCTGCTGGCGCTTAATGCCCGCCACGGCGCCGCTGACGGTCAGGCCTCGATGGGCATGATGGTCGCCGGGCTGGCGATGATGGGCTTTGCCGAACTGTTTATCGACCCGGTGGCGATGGCGCAAATCACCCGCCTGAACATGCCCGGCGTCACCGGGGTGTTGACCGGGATCTACATGCTGGCCACCGGCGCGGTGGCCAACTGGCTGGCGGGCGTGGTCGCCCAGCAGACCACCGAATCGCAAATCAGCGATACGGCGATTGCCGCCTATCAGCATTTCTTCTCGCAGATGGGGGAATGGACCCTCGGCTGCGTGGCGGTGATGGTGATTATCGCCTTTGCCGCAGCCTGTAGCGTCGGCAAACGCCGCGCGGCGGCTGGCGAACTTCCCGGCGGCGGCGCCTGATGCGCGTCCCGGCGGGCTATCGGCCAGCGCGATTTATCGCCCCGGTAAGCGCAGCGCGACCGGGGGTATCCCATCAACAGCGGAGCGCAAAGCCGCTCCTTGCACAGCGTAGTGAACAGGAGGAGGATATTCTGGCAGGCGCGGAAGCCAACGATAAAAAATACCGTTAGTGAAGGCATAGCTGAGTGAGATCAGCTTGAAGTGAAGCCAGATTCGTTACTCTTGTTCTTCGGTGTAAAGCCGGAGACAGGCCGCGCGGAAGGGTGACCTGGTTCAATTTATCGAAGCTAGTTTGAAAGCAAGGTTATGAGGAACCCATATGTCTGAACAACAAGCACAAGGTGCCGATGAGGCCATTGACCTTAATAATGAACTGAAAACTCGTCGCGAAAAACTGGCTGCGCTGCGTGAGCAGGGCGTAGCTTTCCCCAACGATTTCCGTCGCGATCATACCTCTGACCAATTGCACGCTGAATTCGATGCGAAGGATAACGATGAACTCGCTTCCCTGAACGTTGAAGTTGCGGTGGCCGGCCGGATGATGACCCGCCGCGTGATGGGCAAAGCCTCCTTCGTCACCCTCCAGGACGTCGGCGGCCGTATCCAGCTGTACGTGGCCCGCGATGACCTGCCGGAAGGCGTCTACAACGAACAGTTTAAGAAATGGGATCTCGGCGACATCATCGCCGCCCGCGGCAAGCTGTTCAAAACGCAAACCGGCGAACTCTCCATCCACTGCACCGAGCTGCGCCTGCTGACCAAAGCCCTGCGCCCGCTGCCGGATAAATTCCACGGCCTGCAGGATCAGGAAGTCCGCTATCGCCAGCGCTATCTGGATCTGATCGCTAACGAAGAGTCGCGCCATACGTTCCGCATCCGCTCGCAGATCCTCGCGACCATGCGTCAGTTCATGGTGGCCCGCGGCTTTATGGAAGTGGAAACCCCGATGATGCAGGTGATCCCCGGCGGCGCGTCCGCCCGTCCGTTTATCACTCATCACAACGCGCTCGATCTCGATATGTACCTGCGCATCGCGCCGGAACTGTATCTGAAACGTCTGGTGGTCGGCGGTTTCGAACGCGTGTTTGAAATCAACCGTAACTTCCGCAACGAAGGGATCTCGGTACGTCATAACCCAGAGTTCACCATGATGGAACTGTACATGGCGTACGCGGACTACAAAGACCTGATCGAACTGACCGAGTCGCTGTTCCGCACCCTGGCGCAGACGGTTCTGGGCAAAACCGAGGTGCCGTATGGCGAGCAGGTGTTTGACTTCGGCAAGCCGTTTGAAAAACTGACCATGCGCGAGGCGATCAAAAAACACCGTCCGGAAACCAACATGGCGGATCTGGATAACTTCGACGCGGCGAAAGCGCTGGCGGAATCTCTCGGCATTCAGGTAGAGAAAAGCTGGGGTCTGGGGCGCATCGTCACCGAAATCTTCGATGAAGTGGCGGAAGCGCACCTCATCCAGCCGACCTTCATCACTGAATATCCGGCAGAAGTCTCCCCGCTGGCGCGCCGCAACGACGTGAACCCGGAAATCACCGACCGCTTCGAGTTCTTCATCGGCGGCCGCGAAATCGGTAACGGTTTCAGCGAGCTGAACGATGCGGAAGATCAGGCGCAGCGTTTCCAGGATCAGGTCAACGCCAAAGCGGCGGGCGATGACGAAGCGATGTTCTATGACGAAGACTACGTCACCGCGCTGGAGTACGGCCTGCCGCCGACCGCCGGTCTGGGCATCGGTATCGACCGCATGGTGATGCTGTTTACCAACAGCCATACCATCCGCGACGTAATCCTCTTCCCGGCCATGCGTCCGCAGAAGTAATCTGTTGCACTTCCTCCCGGCCCGCGCCGGGAGGTCTCCCCGCATGAGTCACATCACATTGCTTGCCTGGCCGGACGAACCGGTCACCGCAGTCTATCGGCATGGTGTGCCCCCGCCGGGGAGCAGGGAGTTTACTCTATTTTTTGCAACGTGCCGCGCTGGCTGCCGTTTGTCCAGTTGCCGTTAAAGGCGTCGTTGAGAGTAAAGGTTGAGTTTTTCACCCGGAAAGTCAGCTTACCCTGGCTCGCTTTCGCGTCCTCCACCAGATGACCATGAGTTTTCACCGTTTTAGCGGTGACGGTAATCTCATCAATTTTATCGCCATATTCAGTATAAACATACCAGGTGCCCAGCCAGGGGCCGAAGCCGCTGCTGGCCTGCTGCGCGGCGGCGGCATTCTCGGCTTTGGTTTTATGAATATCGCAGGTGGTCCCGTCGGTCATCTGCGTACAGCCGGAGCGTTCAAGCTGCTCCCGGTATTTCGCGCTAATGGCGTGGGCCGGCGCGGCGGCGACCAGCGCCAGGGTGAGGGTGGTGAAAAGCCAGGTCTTATTCATCTTATTGTTTCTCATTGCGATAGCGGCGCGCATTGTCATAAAGGTTGATACACATTGGTGTATTCTCCGGGGGCGTCAGAATAAATATAACCGCAGCCATTCCTGACAAATAATGATCAGAAAGGCGAAGGGTTATTTATTTGTAAAAACATCATTACCCTGATTTTATTTATCACCGTATCTTCCCGCTGCTTGTCATATTATTGCAGAGAGAATGTTAAGTAATTGATGTTTTAAAAGCGATTATTTGTCACTTACGCAAATAACAGCAGGCCAGGCCTGGGCGCAGGGCTAAAGCCCGCGCTGGTGCGGTATTGAGTTTTTTTCATATTGCTATCATCATATTTCGAATGAAAGGGATAACCTCTGAAACGGGTTATTAAGCCAGTAATTTTTATCTGCAAAATAAGCCTGCGGCAAGCATTATTTCCATTAATTTTTCAGGGCTACTGGCGACAACGGATATTCCGCCCGCGGCAATGATGGATTTCCATCATTTCTCCGTTTTCATCGCTGGTCGTCGCCTGCTTATAGTGACGGCACACCAGACGACTGGCTGAAAAGGAGATAAACATGGCGACAGAGCACCTGCAGTGGGGCATTAGCCCCCTGTGCTGGACCAACGATGTGCTGGAGGATTTAGGCGGCGATATCCCTCTCGACACCTGTCTGCGCGAGGCGCGGGAGGCGGGATTTCAGGGCATTGAGTTAGGGCGCAAGTTTCCCCGCCAGGCGGAGACGCTGGGGCCTCTGCTGGCGGCGGCTGACCTGCGGCTGGCGTCCGGCTGGTACAGCGGCTTACTGGCTGACCGCAGCGTGGAAGCGGAGCTGGAGGCGGTGCGGGGCCACGCGCAGCTCCTGCAGCAGCTCGGCGCCAGGGTCATGGTCTATGGCGAGTGCGGGCAACTGCCCGGTGAAACGCCGCTTGATGAGCCGATCTCGCTCTCACCGCCGTTAAGCCGCGTCAGTCTGACGGCGTATTGCCATAAGCTGAATACCTTTGCCGACCTGCTGCTGCGGGACTACGGTCTGCGGCTGGCCTATCACCATCACCTGATGATGCTGGTGGAGCACGACGACGAGCTGGAGCGGTTTCTGTCACAGACCCATGACAACGTCGGGCTGGCGTTTGATACCGGACACGCCTTCGTCGCCGGGGTCGATATCCCGCGCGTGCTGGAAAAATATGGTCACCGTATACGCCATCTGCATCTGAAAGACGTCCGTCCGCAGGTGCTGGGGCGCCTGTATCGCGAAAACCTGAGCTTTAACGAGGCGGTGCGCGCCGGGCTGTTTACCATCCCTGGCGACGGCTGCATCGACTATGCGCCGATCCTCGACTTTGCCCGCGACAGCGACTACCGCGGCTGGCTGATTATCGAAGCCGAGCAGGACCCGGCGATGGCGCCGCCGTTGGCCACCGCCCGCCGCGCCTTCGCCTGGCTGGCGCACCATTTCTCGTCCCCTTCATCATCAGAGGAGCACGCATCATGAGCGCACGGTTAAATATTGGTCTCATTGGCTCCGGTTTTATGGGCCAGGCGCACGCCGACGCTTACCGTCGCGCGGCCATGTTCTATCCCGATCTGCCGAAGCGCCCCTATCTTTACGCGCTGGCGGATCAGGATCAGGCGCTGGCCGAACGTCATGCGGTGAAGCTGGGGGCAGAGAAGGCTTACGGTGACTGGCGCGAACTGGTGAACGATCCGCTGGTGGACGTGGTGGATATTACCTCGCCGAACCATCTGCACTACACGATGGCGATGGCGGCGATCGCGGCGGGTAAACATGTCTATTGCGAGAAGCCGCTGGCGGTTAACGAGCAGCAGGCGCAGGAGATGGCGCAGGCGGCCCGGCGCGCGGGGGTGAAGACCATGGTGGCCTTTAACAACATCAAAACCCCGGCGGCGCTGCTGGCAAAGCAGATTATCGCCCGGGGCGATATTGGCGAACCGGTGCGCTTTCGCGGCACCTTTGATCAGGGGTTTTATAACGACCCGAACCTGCCCTGGTCCTGGCGCTGCTCGAAAACCCTCGGCGGCAGCGGGGCGCTTGGCGACCTCGGCGCCCATACCCTGTCCGTCGCCCAGTTTTTGATGGGCGGGATCCGTGAAGTGACCGCCAGCGCGCAAACCTGTCTGCGCCAGCGTCCGGTACCGCAGACCGATGCCGGGTATGCCAGCCGGGTCGCGGCCGATGCCGAGTGGCGGGAAGTGGAAAATGACGATCAGGTTCAGTGTCTGGTCAATTTCGACAGCGGCGCCGCGGGGGTGATTGAAGCCTCGCGCATCGCCGCCGGGCGCATCTTCGGCGTGTTCTGGGAGGTCTCCGGCACCGAAGGCACGCTGTATATGGACGGGGAGCGCTTTAACGAACTGCAGGTCTATCGCTTCCGCGATGACAAACACGACCGCGGCTTTAAAACGCTGTATGCCGGGAGCCAGATCCCGGCCTATGCCGGCTTCTTCGGCTTCGATTTTGGCGGCGGCGGGCTGGGCTATTTTGACGTCAAGGTGATTGAAGTGCATGACCTGGTGCAGGGTATTTGCGGGGACGACGACTGCTATCCCAGCTTTGAATTTGGTTTACAGAATCAGCGCGTGCTGTCGGCGATTGAAGCCTCAATGGTCAGCCGTCGCTGGGTTAACGTGGTTAAGGATTAAGGAGCCGTTATGTTTCCCTCACAATTACCGACCCCGCGCCGCCCGGCGGCGCAGAGCATTCCCTCCCTGCGCTGGGGCATCATCGGTCCAGGCTGGATCGCCGAGCGCTTTGTGCACTCATTGAAAACCCAGAGCCGGCAGCAGGTGGTGGCCGTTGCCTCCCGCAGCCAGGCGAAGGCCGACCGGGTAGCCGCGGAATGGGGGATCCCCCAGGCTTACGGCCATGTGGCGGAGATGCTGGCGCGTCCGGATATTGATGCGGTGTATATTGCGACGCCGCACAACCATCACTTTCCCGACGGCATGCAGGCGCTGAAGGCGGGCAAACACGTGCTGATTGAGAAGCCCTTCGCGCTCAACCTTGGCGAAGGACGTGAACTGCAGGCCGAAGCCGCCCGCCAGGGAAAACTGGCGCTGGAGGCGATGTGGTGCGATTACGCGCCGAAGTATGATGTGATCCGTCAGCTGCTGGAGGATGGGGTACTCGGCGACCTGCATACTCTGCTGGCCGATCACGGCGAGTATTTTACTACTGACCACCGCATCTTTAATGCCGACCTTGCCGGCGGGCCGATGATGGATCTCGGCAGCTATCTGACCTCGTTTGCGCTGATGGTAGGCGGCATGCCGCAGGAGATAGTCGCCCGCGGCAGCGCGACGGCGGAGGGGCTTAACGGTCAGACGTCGATGCTGTTCAGCTGGCGGAACGGGATGCAGGGGCTGTTAAACACGACGTTGTTCAGCAACACGCCGGGCGGGGCGGTGGTGGCCGGACGTCAGGCGACCCTGACGATCGACGGTCAGTTTTACGCCCCCGGCGGGTTCACCCTCGCTGCCAGCCAGGGTGGGCAGGCGCTGCGCTGGGAAGAGCCGCGCAATCGCTACGACCAGCTGTTCTGGCAGGCGGAGCATTTTGCCTGGTGCGTCGGTCAGGGGCTGCAGGACTCGCCGCTGCGGCCGCTCAGTCGGGTGCTGCAGAATCTGCAGGTGATGGATGAGGTGCGGCGCCAGGTGGGCGCGGTGTTTAACGAAGAACGCTAAGGGGCCGGCCGGGCTTTGGTTTGCAGGCCGCACGAGCGTGTCCGCCATTGCCCGGCACCGGGACGCGCACGGTGCCCGCCGTCCTTGCCCGGCGGCGCTGCGCTTGCGCGGGCCTGGGATATCTATGCAACCGTTTGATATTAAATCGGATTAATGCCTGTGTTATGTAGGCCGGGCAAAGCATCGCCGCCGCCCGGCATAAAGGCAGGTTCAGAGCCTGATAGCTGGTGCCACGCAACCCCTCACCGACAGTCGTCGACGGCGACAAACTGGCCGCGCTTCAGAGACTGAACCGCCGCTTCGGCAATCGCCTGCGCCTGCAGGCCGTCCACCAGGCCGGGCAGGTCGGCCACGGTTTCGCCATTCAGAGCGCGGATAAAGGCGTCAAGATGCTGGTAATAAGATCCTTGCACCCGGCTGAACCAGTCCGGCCACAGGCCTGGCTCAATGCGCTGATTGCCGCGCCACAGGGTAGGGCCCGCCGGCGACTGGCTGCCGGACTCCAGCGCGCCCTCTGCGCCCAGCAGGGTGATCCGTTCATCATACCCGTGGCCGGTGCGGCGGGTGTTGTCCAGCTGCGCCAGCGCGCCGCCGCGCATCTGCATCATCAGGATGGAGGTGTCAACATCGCCAAATTCGGCGATTTCCGGCAGGGCCAGCGCCGCGCCCATCGCCGCCACGGTATGCACTTCATCGCCGGTGAGAAAGCGCAGAAGGTCGAAGAAGTGAATCGCCTGATCGCGCATCTGACCGCCGGAGCTGCGCAGATAGTCGAGCGGCGGCATGCTGGAGGCGCGGCAGACCATCTGCACCAGCTCCACCCGACCGATCGCGCCCTGCTCCAGCTGGCGGCGGAGCTGCTGATGGCTGCTGTCGAAGCGCCGGTTAAAGCCGACGGTGACCGGCACGTTCAGGGGAAGCACCCGCTCCACCACCTCGCGGGCGCGCGCCAGGGAGAGGTCGATCGGTTTTTCGCAATAGACCGCCTTGCCCGCCCGGGCGGCGGCTTCCAGCAGTTCGGCATGCGACGGGGTTGAGCTGGCGATCAGCACAGCGTCGATGGCGTCGCTACGGAGAGCCTCGCTCACCGTCACCGCCCGGGCGCCATAGCGGGAGGCCAGCGACTGGGCGCGCTCCGGCGCGACATCGGCTACCATCGTCAACTCGCTCCCGTCATGACGGGCGAGGCTGGCGGCATGAACCTGACCGATAAAACCACTGCCTACCAGGGCAAAACGTTTGCAATTCATTATTTTTCTCCAGAATGGCGAAGGGAAGGTGCCACCATAATCGGTTTGCTAAACTCACTGACACTGCCGTTTTGATGTATTTCCATCATTGAAGAGAGGGGCGATGAAAAACATGTCACTGGCGATGCTGGCCAGACAGATTGGCGTCGGCGTGGCCACTGTGGACCGGGTGCTGAACGAACGCGGCGGCGTATCGCCGCAGACCACGCGCAAAGTGCTGCAGGCGGCGCGGGAGGCGGGGCTGAAGCGGATCCTGCCGGAGGAGCACCGCTTTCCCTGGCAGATTGAGCTCTTTCTCAGCAGCAATGACTCGTTCTTTTTTCCGCAGCTGGCGCAGGATTTCGCCGCCGTCGCGGATAGCCTCGGCTATCGCCGTCTGACCCTGCACCGCACCTTTGTCCCGGAGTTGCAGCCGGCGACCCTGGCCCGGCGCATTATGCGCAGCTGCCAGCAGCGTCAGGGGATCATCGTCTTCGGCAATGACCACCCTGTGGTGCATGACGCGCTGCGCCGCTGCCGGGAAGCGGGCGTCCCCGTCATCACCCTGGCGACGGATCTGCCCGGCGCCGACCGGCTCTGCCACGTCGGGATCAATCAGCTGCAGGCTGGCCGCACCGCGGGGTTAATGATGGGGAGAATGACGCCGCGGCCCGGGGAGGTGCTGATGGTGAGCGGCCGGGAGGATTACAGCGCGCATCGCCTGCGCATCCAGGGGTTCCGCGAGGTGCTGAGCCAGCGCTTTCCCCACCTGCAGCTTAATGAGGTGCTGGCGGGCGAGGAGCGGCGGGAGCAGATCACCCGCCTGCTGGAGCAGGCCCTGTGCCGCAGCCGGCATATTGTCGGGATCTATAACACCGGGCTTGGCAATACTCAGATTGCCGAGGCGCTGGCTCGCCACCGCCGCGAAAGCGACGTCTGCTGGATCACCCATGAGCGCTACAATACCACCCGCCAGCAGCTGGCCCGGGGCAGCCTGGCGTTAACGCTCGATCAGAACACCCGCCAGCACGCCCAGCTGGCGATCGACCTGATGCTGCGCCATCTGGAGTCCGGCTATCAGCCGCAAACCTATGCCGACGGGAAAGTCGACTTTATCCTCTACAGCGCCGAGAACGTGGACTAAGGCGTGCGGCGCCTCCCTTCCTGACAACACGGATTTCCCCGGCGGGTAAATGCCAACCCCGCCGGGGGCGATCGCTTTAAAGCGTTGTCTGCCTCTCATTTTTCGCTCATTTATGCAGCAATGTTAGATGTCTGTCAAAATTCTGTTACTGCATAGTTTTAAAATTTTCATTTCAGTTATTTACTTATAAAAGTTTCAAATGTCTTGTTAATGAAATAAATGGTCTGGAATTCACGGTGTGGCATAAATGGACTGATGTTTCAAAAAAGTGATGATAAAACAGCCATTATTTGTGATTCCGATCACGACGAAATGCGGAAAACCCCGCAGCGCCGTCGCCGTCACAACAGACATTTGTCGCAACCTGACTGAAATTAATTTTTCATTTTGTTTCATTCACCGGCGTACCTACAAAATCAAGGATCAACTATGAATATTAAGAAAACGATTGTTGCCTCTTTGTTAGCCTGCATGCTGCCTGCGGTGGTTATGGCAAAAGATGTCTCCATTGGCGTCTCGATGGCGCTGTTTGACGATAACTTCCTGACGATCCTGCGTACCTCGATGCAAAAAGAGATGAAAAAAGATGGGGTGAAATCGCAGATCGAGGATGCGAAAGGGGATGTCTCCCAGCAGCTGCAGCAGGTGCAGAACTTTATCGGCCAGGGGGTGGACGCCATTATCGTTAACCCGGTGGATACCAATGCGGTGAAACCGATCATGGATCAGGCCACCAAGGCCGGGATCCCGCTGGTATTTGTGAACCGTCGCCCGCAGGCGGAGCTGACCGACAAGATGGCCTATGTGGGGTCGGACTCGATTCTCGCCGGCCGTCTGCAGATGGAAGCGCTGGCGAAGGCGATGAACGGTAAGGGCAATGTGGCGATACTGCTCGGCGACCTGGCGAATGAATCTACTCGCGACCGCACCAAAGGGGTGGAAGAGGTCGTCGCCAAATACCCGAACATCAAAATCGTGCAGAAGCAGACCGCGAAATTCACCCGCAATGACGCCGTGGACGTGGTCAGCAACTGGATGACCAGCGGCGAGGATATCCAGGCCATCGCCTCCAACAACGATGAAATGGCGATCGGCGCCCTGCAGGCGCTGGGTAAAAATCCGAACCATATTCTCATCGCCGGCGTGGATGGCACCCCGGATGCGCTGCAGATGCTGAAGAGCGGCAAGATGATCGCCACCATCTTCCAGGATGCGAAAGGCCAGGGTGAGGGCGCCGTAGACGCGGCCATCAAGCTGGCGAACGGTGAGAAAGTGGAGAAAATCATCGACGTGCCGTATCAGCTGATCACCAAAGAGAACATGGCTGAATTTACCAATCGTAATCAGAAATAATCCTGGCCAACCCGCTGTACGGAGGTGGATGTATGAACGCTTTTGCCCTTGAAGCCGAAGGTATCAGTAAGTTCTTCCCCGGCGTGAAGGCGCTCGATAATGTCTCATTACGCGTGCGCCCGGGAACGGTGCACGCCCTGATGGGTGAGAACGGCGCCGGTAAATCCACGCTGATGAAGTGCCTGATCGGTATCTATCGCCCGGATAAAGGATCGATTCGCGTGAAAGGTGAGCCGGTGGAGTTTACCGACACCATGGATGCGCTGCGCTCGGGGATATCGATGATCCACCAGGAGCTGAATCTGGTGCCGCATATGACGGTGGCGGAGAATATCTGGCTGGGGCGCGAGCCGATGAAGTACGGCTTTGTCGACCACGGCCAGCTGACCCGCCAGACCCAGGCGCTGCTGGATAAGCTGAATATTCGCTTAACCGCCGACCGGCTGGTGGGGGACCTGAGCATCGCCGCCCAGCAGATGGTGGAGATTGCCAAAGCGGTCTCATGGAACGCGGATATTGTGATCATGGATGAGCCCACTTCGGCGCTGACCGAAGGCGAGGTAGCTCACCTGTTCACCATCATCCGCGACCTGCGGGCCCAGGGCAAAGCGATCATCTATATCAGCCATAAAATGGATGAGATCTTCGCTATCACCGATGAGATCAGCGTCTTTCGCGATGGGACCTGGGTGGGGAGCAAAAACACCACCGAATTTACCCGCCAGTCGCTGATCACCCAGATGGTGGGCCGCGAATTAACCCAGCTGTTCCCGAAATTTAATAACACCATCGGCGAAGAGGTGCTGACGGTGCGCAATCTGACGCGCCAGGGCGTGTTCCATGATGTCAGC
Organism: Klebsiella sp. 1SOBk10mer; assembly: GCF_046602535.1. Taxonomy (NCBI): domain Bacteria; kingdom Pseudomonadati; phylum Pseudomonadota; class Gammaproteobacteria; order Enterobacterales; family Enterobacteriaceae; genus Klebsiella; species Klebsiella sp. 1SOBk10mer. The sequence continues at coordinate 551,835 of NZ_JBKIUP010000002.1, read as the reverse complement.
TTTACCGTGCGTCGCGGCGAGATCCTCGGCGTGGCCGGGCTGGTGGGCGCCGGGCGCAGCGAGGTGATGGAAAGCCTGTTTGGCATGGAACGCTTCGACAGCGGCGAAGTGCTGATCGACGGGGCGCCGGTGACCATTGATTCCCCCTCCGTGGCGATTGAAAAGGGAATGGCGTTATTAACCGAAGACCGTAAAAAGTCGGGCCTGTTTCTGGTGCTGTCGGTGCTGGAAAATATGAGTATCGTCAAAATGCCGGAATATATCGGCAAGAGCGGTTTTGTCCAGCACGTGAAAATGGCCGAAGACTGCATGGAGCAAATCCGTCGGCTCAATATTAAAACGCCGACGATGGATCAAATTATTAATAACCTCAGCGGGGGGAATCAGCAAAAAGTTCTGATTGCGCGCTGGCTGTTAGCGCAACCGAAAATCTTAATTCTCGATGAGCCGACCCGCGGCATCGACGTCGGGGCGAAGGCGGAAATTTATCATCTTATCAGTGAACTGGCGAACCGGGGGGTGGCGGTCATTATGGTCTCCTCTGAGCTGCCGGAAATCCTTGGCATGAGTGACCGGGTCATGGTGATGCATGAAGGCCGTATCACCGGCATCCTGGAAAAAGACGAAGCCGACCAGGAAACCATTTTGTCGTTGGCATCCCATTGAGGCACAGAGAATGAGTAATATGAAATTAACGGCGGCTCCGGCCAGCGAGGGTTCCTCCTTCTTCGCTAATTTGCGGCATAAAATGCCGAAAGATACCGGCATCTTTGTGGTGATGCTGGTGATTGCCCTGACCTTTGAAATCGCCGGCTGGTATGTTCGCGACCAGTCGTTCCTGCTCAATACCAACCGCCTGGTGCTGATTGTGCTGCAGGTGGCGATCATCGGCATCATCGCCGTCGGCGTCACCCAGGTGATCATCACCACCGGGATTGACCTCTCCTCCGGCTCGGTTATCGCCCTCGCGGCGGTGGTGGCGGCGAGCCTGGCGCAAACCTCCGACAGCCTGTCGCCAATGTTCCCGGCGCTGGTCAACCTGCCGGCGGTGATCCCGATTTGCGCGGGGATCGGCGTCGGCCTGCTGTGTGGGCTGACCAACGGTTTCCTGGTGACGCGAACCGGCATCCCGCCATTTATCGCCACCCTCGGGATGATGGTCTCGGCGCGCGGTCTGGCGCAGTATTACACCCAGGGCAATCCGATAAGCTTCCTCTCCGACAGTTTTACGGCGATAGGCCAGGGGGCGATGCCGGTGATCATCTTCTTCGTGATTGCCGCAGTGTTTCACATTGCGCTGAAGCATACCCGGTATGGCAAATATGTGTATGCCATCGGCGGCAACATGACCTCGGCCAAAGTGTCCGGCATCAACGTGAATAAATACCTGGTGATCGTCTACACCATCGCCGGGGCGCTCTCCGGGCTGGCTGGGGTAGTGCTGGCGGCGCGCGTCAGCAGTGGCCAGTCGAGCATGGGGATGTCCTACGAGCTGGACGCGATTGCCGCGGCGGTGATCGGCGGCAGCAGCTTAATGGGTGGGGTGGGGCGCATTACTGGCACCCTGATTGGCGCGATGATCCTTGGCCTGATCAAGAGCGGCTTTACCTTTGTCGGCGTCGATGCCTACGTGCAGGATATTATTAAAGGGATCATTATCGTCGCGGCGGTGACCATCGACATGCGCCGCAACCGGAAAAAACGCTAATCTTATCAACTGGCGGCAACGGCGAAGCGCGTCGTTACCGCCAACCCTGTCCAGAAATAAACAAAATACGTCCCGCCAGGCGCCGGCTGTCTGTTTTTCCCGCGCTGCGCATCCTGTACAGTTTCGCGACTTTTGTTGTCCATTCGCCAGGGGGCCACGCCTTGCCCCCTGTTTCTGGAGTCGTATGAATACACCATCCTTAATCAAATCCTCGCCGCTCTCGCGACCGGGGAGAAGGGGCATTATCGTCAGCCTGCTGGCGGGACTGGCGATCCTGATCCTCAGTCGGGGCGTGAACCTGCCGGCCAGAGAGGTTTACCGTGAGATGCATACCCGGCAGCTGGAGGAGGATGCGCGGTGGGTGGCGGAACGCCTTGAACAGCGGATGAACACCCCCGCTCCGCAGCGGGAAGCGACCTGGCCGCTGGCGGTGATGCGCGCCGATCTGCATACCCTGGCCCGGCAGCGGCATTATCGGCTACTGCTGGTGAATGGCGACGGGCATCTGCTGGCGGCATCGCATGCGCTGCCGGCCAGCGTGCTGGCCCAAGTGCAGGCACAGTTCCCGCGGGAGATGCAGCCGCCGCTGTTCGGCAGCCATTACCAGACCATTCAGCCCTTCGCCCCGCATCAGCGGATGTTAAGCCGGGCGCTGAACGGCAATGCCGGCCTGGCGGGCTGGAATCTCGTGATGCTGGCGCCGGACGGCGGATTGCCCTCGCTGCTGATGGCTTACCGCTGGCAGGTAACAATTGGCCTCGGCGTGGTGCTCGCCAGCGTGCTGCTGACGCTGAGGCAGGCGGCGCGCGCCCGGCGAAAACGCTAATCGCCGCCGGCGCCGTCAGGCATGGCGAAACTGCAGGGTAGCGGGCAGATAGCGCTGGAGCGGCTCCGGCGCCTGGCCGTCGATCAGCTGGCTGAGCAGATCGTAGCAGTGCCAGGCCAGCTGGCGATTATCCTGCTGCACGGTATCAATGCGCAGGGAAAGTGAATCGTACAGATAGTGATCGTCGAAGCTGGCGAGATGAATATTGGAGTCCAACAGATGGTGCTGGCTCATATAGCGCAGGACCCCTTCCAGCAGGCCGCAGGCCGCGGTGAACAGCGCCTTCGGCGGCCGTCCCAGCCGCGCGCAGAGCGCGGCGAACATCTCGTAGCCGGAGCTGGGGTGATAGTTGCCGTTGATCACCCATTCGGGACGCAGCGTAACCCCCGCCTGAGCCAGGCCCTGGGTGAATCCCGCCAGCCGGTCGCGCGAAGGCGATAGCCGCGGCTGGCCGCCGAGAAACCAGAACTCGTCCGCATGCTGAGGGGCGATGCGGGAGATCAGTTCGGCCGTTGGGGTGACCGAGTCAGTCATCACCAGCGGCAGGGCGCTGTCGCTGGGGGAGCGGTCAAACAGCACCACCGGCAGCTGTTCGCTGAGCTTCAGGTAGTCGGCATCGCTGTGCATGCACGAGGCGACGATCAGGCCGTCGACCTGGCGGGCAATCATGTTATTGACCACCACGCTCTCCTGGCCGGGGTTTTCGTCGGTGCAGGAGATAAGCAGCTGCACGCCGGCTTCCCGGCAGAGCGTCTCAAGCTCATGGGAGAAAACGGCAAACCCGTAGTTGGTGATTTCCGGCACCACCAGGCCAATGGTATGGCTGCGGTTATCACGCAGCGAGCGCGCGTGAATGCTCGGCTGATAGTGCTGCTCGCGGGCGATCGCCAGCACGCGCTCGCGCGTCTCCTGCGCCACGCGCAGCTCTTTGCCACGACCGTTGAGTACCAGGCTGGCGGTCGCTTTGGAGACGCCCGCCAGTTCGGCGATATCTTTGATAGTTACGCGTTTGGTTTTCATCAGCACCCGGGAGCCTGAAAGCAAAACGCTTATTCTACCATGCATGGCCGCAGCAGCCAGCGGCAGAATGCCACCGGCGTCGCACCGCTGAAGATGAGCTGCCCCGGATAGCCCGGGAAGAAGCGGCTGCTCATTACCCCTTCGCCATCGTTGATGAAAATTTCCACACTGGAGCGGTCGATAAAGATCTGCAGCCGCCGCGCCTCGCCGCGCCAGTAGCGATGATGCATCTCCGCCGTCTGCAGGCCGCGGCGCGACAGGCGCAGGCCGTCGCGGTTGACGGTGAGCTGTAGGGCGCCGGCAAAATCCAGCCCCAGCGTGCTGTTGGGGGCGATGTCAAAGGCCAGCTCCATCGGGGCGAGGGGCAGGGTCTGCCCGCGCCAGCCCTGGGCTTCCCCGCGCAGGGCGGTCAGTTCGCGCAGCGGACGCTGATACAGGGCACCCGACTGCCACGCCAGTTCGCGCACGCAGGTCATCTGGTGGATCCATCCCTGCGCGCGGGTGGGCTGATGCATCTCTTCCCCGTCCGGGACGCCCATCCAGCCGACCAGCAGGCGGCGGCCATCTTCGGCCAGCATGGTCTGCGGCGCGTAGAACTCAAAGCCGCTGTCCAGCTCGTGCAGCGGGCCATGGTCGAAGGCGCCGCGTTCGGCGTCGAAACGGCCTGCCATCCACACCGCAGGATAGGTATTGAGAAAACGCTGAGCTTCGCGGGCCAGCCCCTGCGGGCAGCAGATCAGCAGGTGGGTGTCCGCCAGCGGAAACAGGTCCGGGCACTCCCACATGTAGCCACCGTTCGCCAGGCCGTTAACGTCATGCCCGGCTATCTCGCCCACCAGGCGCCAATCCCGCAGGTCGCTGGCGGTAAACAGCAGCACTTTGCCGCGCTGTTGCACATCCTGCGCCCCGAGGACCATGTACCAGCGCCCGTCCTGGCGCCACACCTTAGGGTCGCGTACATGGCCGGTATAGCCTTCCGGCAGCGGCAGTACCGGCCCCAGCTTGCTGAAGGTGCCATCGGCATTTTCCGTCGCCAGACATTGCCAGGCGGTGCGCCCGCCGTCGGGGAACTTCACGTTGCCGGTGTAGCACAGGGTCAGGGTACCCTCGAACTCGACTGCGCTGCCGGAGTAGCAGCCGTTGCGGTCATACTCTTCATCCGGCATCAGGGCGATAGGTTCATGCCGCCAGTGCAGCAGGTCGGCTGAGCTCCAGTGTCCCCAGCACTTATAGGTGTGGTCGCAGGCGAGCGGGTTCCACTGATAAAACAGGTGGTAACGCCCGGCGACCTGGCAAAAGCCGTTGGGATCGTTCAGCAGTCCGCTGACCGGCGCCAGATGCCATTGCGGGTAATGGTCGTCGGCCAGCGCCTGCGGCTGGCCCTGCATAACGGCCTGCAGGATCGCAGGCAGGCGTGACGGTAATGACATTATTCAGCGTCCGTTTTGTATTTCAGCGTCAGAGAGAGTACGAATGCCACGGCGAAGGCGATCGCCATCCCGATAATGTAGTTCAGCAGCGAACTGGCCTGCACGATGGCCATTCCCGGGATCGCCGTCAGGCCCACCGCGGTCATGTAGACGTGCATCGACACCACCCAGGCGCCGCCGGCGGCACCGCCCACCAGTGCGGCGATGAACGGTTTCACAAAGCGCAGGTTAATCCCGAAGATCGCCGCCTCGGTGATCCCCAGCATCGCCGAAAACGCCGACGGCAAGGTAATGGCTTTGATTTTGGCATCTTTGGTTTTAAACCACACGGCAAAGCAGGCGCCGCCCTGAGCGACGTTGGCCATCGCCCAGATAGGCAGCAGGAAGTTGACGCCGATTGACGGATTGCCGAGCAGACCCGCCTCAATGGCATGGAAGCTGTGATGGATACCGGTAATGACGATCACCGAATAGAGGCCGCCGAACAGCAGGCCCGCCAGCCAGCCGGCATGGCTGATAAGCGTGCTGAGGATAAACGAAATGCCGTCGCCGAGCGCGCGCCCGGCCGGGCCGATCAGCAGTAGGGCGATAAAGCCAGAGATAATCACCGTCAGGAACGGCGTGAGGATCAGATCCAGCGCGTCAGGAATAACGCGGCGCAGCCGTTTTTCGACAAGGCTCATAAACCACACCGCCAGAAGCACCGGGAAGACCGTACCCTGATAGCCGATCATCGCCACTTCGATGCCGAAGAAATTCATGGTGTGGAAGCCGGCGGCGACGCCCCAGGCGTTGGTCAACGCCGGGTGGGTGAGGATCCCGCCGAGGGTCGCGCCCAGATAAGGGTTGCCGCCAAATTCGCGGGCGGCGGTAAAGCCGATCAGGATCGGCAGAATAATAAACGCCGCCGAGCTGCACATATCCAGCATGATATAGATAGCGTTGCCCGGGTCGACCCAGCCGTAGGTTTTCACCATCCCCAGCAGGCCCATCAGCAGGCCGGAGGCGACGATGGCGGGAATAATCGGCACAAAGATGTTGGACAGCAGGCGGGCAATGCGCTGGAACGGGTTCAGCTTTTTCGCCGCCAGGTCGGCGGCTTCGGATTTGCTCGATTCGCTGATACCCGCCGCCTGGATAAAGGCAGCATAGACTTTATTGACCACCCCGGTGCCGAAGATGATCTGCATCTGTCCGGCATTACGAAAGCAGCCTTTCACGCCGTCGATTTTGCCAATCGCCTGCTGGTCGGCGAGCGCGTCGTCGACCAGCACCAGCCGCAGCCGGGTGGCGCAGTGCGCGGCGCTGGCGATATTTTCCTTGCCGCCCAGCAGGGGAAGCAGTGAGCGGGAAATCTGTTCAAAATCCATAGTACCCTCTGAATGCATGATGATATGGCGTGGGCGGCGCCGGCCATGGCTGGCACCGCGAACCTTATATTTATGTTTTACTTACCCTGTCGCCCGGGTTCACGTCAGAACCAGGTCTCCATTTGCATACCGAACGACCATTCGCCGCCCGATTTGAACCCGTTGCTGCCTAACGCGTCGTCGTTGGCGTAGTTATCCAGCTTTTTGCTCCAGTCCATCCACGATGTATAAAAGCGGATCTCCGGGCGCGAGAAGAAGTCGCCGATGCTGCCGACCTTGAAGGTCGGGGCGAAGGTCAGCTTGTAGAAGCTGCCATTGACCGCATGGCGATCGTTGTAGCCTTCAGGCTGCAGATCCATGTACTGATAGCTGCCCTCCCAGGCGAGGGCGAAGTTCTGCGTCACTTCCTGAATCAGACGCAGGTTGAGAGTGGCCCACTGATAGCTGTCGCCATCGACATAGCGATCTTTACTGCTCTGCGCCAGCACGGCCGGGGCAATAAACCAGCGATCGCTCAGCGGGGTGGTGCCGTAGCTGGCGAAACGCCAGGTGTTGGCTCCCGGACGCAGCGCGCCGTCGGAGCCGATGCCTTTGACCTCGGCGCCCAGGCCGTGACCGTACAGCAGGGCCGTTTTGCTGGTCCCGTCGCGCAGGCCATAGAAGCTCTCATTGTGCAGACCTAGCAGGGCATGAACCCCGGTGTTAGCGGCATCGCCTTTCACCAGATTGCCGTTTGCGTCCTGGCGGTCGTCATTATCTTTCGCCCGCATCCCGCTGACCATCATCTGCACCGGGCCGGCAAAGTTATTCATGCTGACGATATAGTTCTGCACGCTGTTGCTGCTGTCGGCGATATCGCCAAAGTTGCGGCCGTATAACGAGAAGTTGCTGCGCAGGCTGTCGTTCCACTTCACGTCGTAGATCCCGCCGCCGGTCCCGGCGAGGAACACCACATCCGAGTCAATCCAGTGGATATCGAAGTTGTCGCGGTCAAAGCGCTTCCCGGCCCACAGGGTCGAGCCTTTGAACGGACCCTCGAAGGTCGGCAGGTTGCCCAGCTCGACGAACGCCTGGCGCACGTTCAGGTCGCTGCTGCTCGCCGTCCAGTCGTTATAGGTGGTTTGCCCATCGGCCACCATCACTTTGAACCGGGTGGTCGCCCCGTTGTCCAGGGTCTGCTTATGTTCGAGGTTCATTTCCACATAGGTGTCGGCCTGGTTGCCCAGACGACCAATGGCGCCGCCGGTTTCCCCGGCGGGGGTCATATAGGCCCCGGATTTCGTGCTGGCGGCGGAGTCGTTCATGATCACCCCGGAGCGGGCGTAGCCGTGGAACTCAAAGCCGCCGGGCCGTTCGGCTTTTTCTTCCAGTTGGGTGGTGCGTTTGGCCACCTGCTGGGTGGTGGCCTGGGTTTGTTGCTGCTGCTGGGTTAGCTGCTGAACTTTCTGCTCCGCCGAGGCGGCGCGGCTTTCGGCAGTGCTGGCGCGAGTCTCGGCATCCTGCAGACGTTTTTCCAGGGCGGCGAGACGCGCTTCAATGCTGTTCAGGTCTGTCTGCCCATGGGCGGCGGCGGCGCCGGTTAGCAAAGCAATAAGAATGGCTAACTTCCGTTTTTTATACATGTTGGTGACATCCAAAGGTAAATCAGTGAGTGTGCTAACGTTTGCTAAACCGGTTTAGTTAATATGGTAAACATGTCGGTAATGCGGTGAAAATAAAAATTGCTAAACCGGTTTAAGAATTGTGATGTCGCCAGCAAAGTGGGCCGTTAGCCGGCCCAACGGGATCACAGCGAGCGCTGAAGATCGTCCCTGTAGGGCAGGGCGGTCATGGCGCCTTTGGCGGTGGTGGCCAGCGCGCCGCAGGTTTGCGCCAGCGTGAGGTCGGGAGCCAGGGCGGCGAGGTTGTCAGGGATACCGTGGGCGGCGAGTCCGGCGAGCAGCCCGGCGACAAAGGCATCGCCGGCGCCGGTGGTATCGACGACGACCACCGGGCGGGCAGGGAAGTGGCTAACCTGCCCGCGCAGCGCGGCCTGCACCCCCGCTTTGCCCTGGGTCACCAGCAACAGCGTCGGCTGGAAGCGGGCGTTCAGCCGGGCGATGCCGCTGACGATGTCGTCGCTGCCGCTGATAAAAGCCAGCTCCTCTTCCGAGAGTTTTATGGCGTCGGCGAGGGCCAGCGCCCGGTCGAGACAGTCGCGCAGTTCCTGTGGATCCTGCCACAGGTCGCTGCGGATATTGGGGTCGAAGCTGACATAGCCCCCGGCGCGCTTTATCGCCTCCATCGCCGCGAATGCCGTGCTGCGGCTCGGCTCCGCGCTGAGAGCGATAGAGCAAACGTGCAGCCACTGACCGGCGGCAAACGGCGGAAGATCCTCAGGCGCAAGAAACAGGTCGGCGCTCGGGCGGACCATAAAGGTAAAGGTGCGCTCACCGTGGCGATCGAGATCGACCACCACCGTGGAGGTGCGCTGCGCCGCATCGAGGCGCATATAGTTCACATCCACCTTCTCCTGCGCCAGGGTGTGACGCATAAAGCGGCCGAAGGGATCGTCGCCGACGCGGCCGATAAACCCGCTATCGCCGCCGAGCCGCGCCACGCCGACCGCGACGTTGGCCGGCGCGCCGCCGGGGCATTGCAGCAGGCGGCCCTCTCCGTCGGGCAGGAGATCGACGACCGCATCGCCGAGTACCCAGATTTTACCATTCATAGGACTAGTTCCTCTTAGCTAAACTTTGTTAAACCGTTTTAGCTAATTAAAGCACAGCCTGGCGGCAAGCGGAACGATTGGCGGACGAAAGGGCGGGTCGAGGGTGAAAAATGTGAGCCAGGCGGAATATTTCGCCACTCCAGATCTGGACTTTTCCTTCCTGACCCGCTTAGGTATAGTTCCACAGGCCGCGGTTAGCCCCGCCGCGGTGATAAAAGGTGAAGGAGTGCGTAGCGCGATGAACCCCAGTTTTGGCGATATTTACGATCGGTACCAGAAGCTGACGCTGACCACGCACCTGCCGGCGGTGATCGCCTGCAGTGAAACCCTGAGCCTGAGTAAAGACCAGCCGTTTCTGCCGCAGCCGGGCTATCTCTATTTTTTGCTGCAGGGGCAAATGACGCTGGCCTTTGGTGACGAGCAGAACCTTATTGGGATTGTTATCGCGCATATGCCGTTAGGGTTGCTGGAACATTATTGTCCGTCGGTGGCGCTCTATTATCAGTGTCTGGGCGAATGCCAGCTGGCGAAAATATCCGCCAGCGATTTTGAACGGATATTCTTTCATTCGTCGCCGGGCTATATGCAAGAGCTGACCACGATCCTGGCCTATATGGGTATATTTGCCCTTGATGCCCACTATGAACGCGGCAGCCAGACTAGCTTTCAGACTATTAAGTCGATGCTGTCGCGCTATTTATATCGCGGTGAAATCGATGGCGGGCAACATGAAAGTCTGTCGGCATTTATTATTAAACGGACCAATCTCTCGCGCAGCTATGTTTATCAGGTGCTGGCCGCCCTGCGCGAGGGGGGATATATCACGGTGAAAAAAGGCAAACTGATTTCCATCGACCGCTCTATTCCTGAGAAATTCTGATTCAGATTCGTCGGCTCCCCGACATAACGTCGCTAAAATCCGCCCGGGGAAAGCGCTAAGCGCGCGTTTTCTCCCGGCCCTGCTACGCCTGAATCTGGCCGTTTTATTTATTTAACCTTGCACTCTGGAGTTATTTTATGACCCTGGACTATGTGGCGCTGGCGATTCTGATCGCCGTGGCCTTAATACTTTTTTATGGCGTGATTGTTATTCACGATATTCCTTATGAAATCGCCAAAGAGCGGCGCCATCCTCATCAGGATGCGATTCATTATGCCGGCTGGGTCAGCTTATTTACCCTGCATGCCCTGTGGCCCTTGTTGTGGATCTGGGCGACGCTGTGGCGCGAAGACCGCGGATGGGGGATGCGCCGCATCGCTGACGACCAGCAGGTGCTGCATCAGCGTCTGGAAACGGTGGTCCAGCGGCTGGAGCAGGTGCAGCGCGAAGTGGACCTTCTGAAAGCGAAGGAGGCAAAATAATGGAAACGTTAATGTTGCTGACCTACGCCGCGCTATGCATCGTGGTGTTTAAAGTCTTCCGCATCCCGCTCAATAAGTGGACCGTGCCGACGGCGGTGCTCGGCGGTATCGCCCTGATTGGCGCGGTGATCTTCGGGATGAATTACAACTTCCCCTATACCGACGTCGGCAATCAGGTGTTTCGCACCGTACCGATTGTGTCGCAGGTGCGCGGTCGGGTGCAGAGCGTACCGGTGAGACCTAACCAGAGGCTGCATAAGGGCGATGTGCTGTTTACTCTCGACCCGACGCCGTTCCAGGCAAAGGTGGACGATCTGCAGGCGCAGATTAAAGCGGCCAGCCAGGATGCGCTCTCCCTCAACGCCGCGTTAAGCCAGGCGGAGGCCGAGCTGAGCAGAGCGGTGGCTCAGCGCGACCAGTCGCGGCGGGAGTATGCCCGCTTTCGGGAGGGGCATGCCCAGGGCGCCTTCTCCGATCAAATGGTCGATACCCGTCTGCAGACGTGGAAAGCCGATGAAGCCAGCGTCAGCGCGGCTCAGGCGAAAGTGGTTCAGGCGCGAACGCGCTGGACTCGGTGGTGAAGGGCAAAAATACCACCGTGGCCTCCCTGCTGGCGCAGTTGCAGAAGGCGCAGTTTCAGCTGGATAACACCGTCGTCCGCGCCCCGGAAGACGGCTATGTCAGCACCGTCGGCTTACGCCCTGGTACCATGTCCACCGCGCTGGGAATGCTGCCGCTGATGACCTTTGTGCCGGTGGAGGGCGACGCCTCGCGGGAGTATGTCGCGGCATTTCGCCAGAACGCCCTGCAGCGTCTGTACAAAGGCGAGCCCGCGGAGCTGATGTTTCCGGCCATCCCGGGCACCGTCTTCCGCGGGGAAGTGGCCGATGTGCTGCCGGCGATTGGCGAGAGTCAGTTTCAGGGCCAGGGCAAACTGCTGACTACGGACGCGCTCAATACCCATGGCCGGGCGCTGGTGGTACTAAAGGTGACCGATCCACGTTTTGCCGAATACGCCCTGCCGCAGGGTGCTACCCTCGAGGCGGCGGTCTACTCAGATCACCTGAAAGAGCTGTCGCTGATCAGGAAGATCCTGATCCGCATGAAGAGCTGGGAAAACTACATCTATCTCGATCACTAAGCCGGCGGGCGCGGGGAGGACCAACCATCCCCGCGCCGCGGTCAGGCCTCGCGGTCCACCAGCCCGTCAATAATCACCTGCCGCACCCCCTGCGAACAGGGTTCAATACGGCCGCGCACGCCATAGACGGCCGCCAGGGTCTCAGGGGTGATGACCGTGGCCGGGGTGCCGTCGCCGAGCAGCTGGCCCGCTTTGAGCATCAGCACGTGGTCGGCGTGACGCAGGGCAATATTGATGTCGTGCACCACCACCAGAGTCACGATGTTGCGCCGCCGGGTCTCCCGGCGCACCAGATCCATCACGTGAAACTGGTAGTTGAGGTCAAGCGCGCTGAGCGGTTCATCGAGTAGTAGCAGGCGCGGCTGGCGAATCAGCGACTGGGCGAGACCCACCAACTGTTTTTGCCCGCCGGAGAGCTGATCGAGGTAGCTCATCGCCAGGTGGGCAATTCCCAGCTGTCGCAGCAGCGCCATCACCTCTTCCTGCTGCTGGGCGCTGTGGCGTCCCCCGGCGGCGCGCTGGGCCACGATAATCGACTCCAGCACATGCAGATGCACGCCGGCGGGCAGCGTCTGCGGAAGATAGACCACCTGTTCTGCGCGACGTGAGAACGGCTGCGTCAGCAGATTTTCTCCCTCCAGGCGCAGCTCGCCGCGGCAGGGGCCCAGTCCCGCCATCGCTCGCATTAACGTCGATTTACCGCTGCCGTTTGGCCCCAGCAGCGCGGTGATTTTCCCCCGCGGCAGATGGGGAACCGTCAGGTTCTCGATCACCTTACGTCTGGGGTAGCCAGCGCTGAAGTGAGACAGCGACAGCCCGGATAACGTCTGGTCGCTCATACTTGCCCCCGGTGACGTAAAATAATGCTCAAAAAGAACGGGACCCCTACCAGGGAAGTGACGATCCCCACCGGAATAATGGCCCCCGGTATCAGGTTCTTCGAGGCGATGGAGGCCAGGGAGAGCACCAGGGCGCCGATCAACGCGCTGGCGGGCAGGTAAAAGCGATGATCTTCGCCGAAGAGCATCCGCGCAATATGCGGCGCCACCAGGCCGATAAAGCCGATTGGCCCGACAAAGGCCACCGAAAGCGCCGACAGAATGCTGATCCGCAGCAGCGTGCTCAGGCGCAGACGGCGAACGTTAATGCCAAAGCTGATGGCCCGGTCCTCGCCCAGCCTTAGGGCGGTCAGCGCCCACGCGCTGCGCAGCGACAGGGGCATCACCAGCGCCAGGGCGACCAGCAGGATGGCGACTTTGCTCCAGGAGGCGCGGTCGATGCTGCCCATGGTCCAGAACACCAGCCCCTGCAGAGTGTCTTCATTGGCGATGAACTGCAGCATCGAGACCAGGGCGTTAAAGGTAAAGACCAGCGCGATGCCGAACAGAATGACGCCGGAGGTAGCCACCTGGGTCCAGCGGGTAATGCCATCCAGCAGCAGGGCCGCCAGCAGGGCGAAGATAAAGGCGTTGGCCGAGATAAACCACTGGCCGGGAATACCGGGCAGACCAATACCCAGCACAATCGCCAGCGCGGCGCCAAACGCCGCAGCCGAGGAGACGCCCAGGGTAAACGGGCTGGCCAGCGGGTTATTGAGGATGGTCTGCATTTCGGCACCAGCCAGTCCCAGCGCCAGACCGACGATAATCGCCATCACCGCATAGGGTAGGCGGATATCCCAGACGATGGCGCGAATGCCCGGATCGGCGCTGGCCGGATCGGTTAACGTCTGCCACAGGCTCTGCAGCGGCAGTCCGGAAGGGCTGAGCATAAAATCGAACAGCAGTGAAGCGACAATCAACAGCGCCAGCAGCAGCAACAGCAGCAGGCGGCGACGCACGATATGGCGATAATGATCCATCACGCCAGAAGTCCCGGCGGGCAGCTCGTCGAGCACGGAGTCGGAGGTTAAACGCATGCCGGATTACTCGCTCTGCTGCCAGGAAAAGACGAACGGCTGGTCCGGCAGGTCGGTGAAGTGACGCACGATATAATGGTAAGTCTCATCGGGGTTGAGATCGCGGAAGGCCTGCGGATAGATATCTTTCGCCAGATATTCCATGCCGACAATATTCCACGGATGGTTATAGAAGTGGTGATAGACGCCATAGGCCCGCTTTTCCTGCACCGCCGGGATCTGGCTGACCCCCGGTCGCGCCAGCAGCGTCTGCGCCTGGGCTTTCACCGCCTCCGGCTTAACCTCATAGCCGAGGGGCAGCACCTGGCTGTTTCCGCGCTTCGAGCCGGTCATTATCCAGGCGTCGGGCTTCATGCTGATGATTTTCTCCAGCGAGACGAACCCGGAGGCGCCCGGCAGCAGCTGCGAACCGATATTGTTCGCCCCGACCGCCTCCACCAGCCCGCCCCAGCCGCTGTGGCCGTGAGTAAAGCAGCAGGCGTCGCTGTTGCCGGCCAGCGCTTCCACGAAGACGTTGGCCTTCGGCGTGATGGTCGCGGTTTTCTGGCGAATCGACTGCAGCTGCTGACGATAGTAATCGGTAAAGGCTTTGGCCTGGCTCTCGCGGTTGAGGACTTTGCCCAGCAGGTCGATGCTGGGAGCGGTATCTTTCGCCGGGTCGATCTCATAGTCGACAAACAGCACCGGAACGTGCAGGGCGCTGAGCTTGTCGATGACGCCGCTCTCCATCAGCGCTGGCCTGGCGCGCAGCTGGGCGATCATCAGATCCGGCTGGCGGGCGATGACGCTTTCAAGATCGACGTTCCCTTTGTCGCTGAAGCCCATGTCTAGGATCGTAGCCGACTGCGGCCACGTCGTTTTCAGCATCTGCCAGGTGGCAACGTCCTGCTTTTTCGCCAGATTATTCCATGCCACCAGCCGCTTAAACGGATTGTCCCGGTCCAGCAGGGCGAGGGTCATAATGTCGCGGCCATCCTGCAAAATAATACGCTGCGGCTCTTTAGCCAGGGTGACCTGCCGGCCGTCAAGGTCGGTAACCGTCAGAGGATATTGGGTCGCATAGCTGAGGAAGGGAGTCGCGATCAGCGCAGTAAGCAACAGCGATCTTACTGATTTTCTTGCCATAAAATGAGTTCCGTTTGCTAATTTATAAATATAATGATTCTGAGAATTATTCTCGAGTAAACGTCAACGGCAAGTATATCAAGCGCAAATTTCACGAAATGTAACAAACATGTTGGAAATTATGCCAACGCCGACAGGGCGCGCAGCGGCAGCATTTTCTGCCATGGTTGCAGGTCGAAGACGTTTTTCAGGCTAATTCCTAATGTCATCCCCGGTTCGTTGTGCCATCCTGAATGCGACTCATAACACGACACGTGAGAGAGGATATTATGAAAAAAGCAATGATTGCGTTATCGGCTATTCTGGTTGCGGCTCCGGTTTTTGCTGCGACAACACATGCAACAGATGATACCGTCGCGGCGGCCAATGCCAACGCCAACACCGCTAAAGAGAAGCTGCACCAGGCCCAGCACGAGGGCGAAGAGCAGCAGCTGAAGGCGAAACATGCGGCCGAAGGCAAACAGGATAGCGTCGGCAGCCAGGTGAGCGAAGGCGCGCAGAAGACCTGGAACAAGACCAAAGAAGGAACTGAGAAAGGTTGGGATAAGACCAAAGAGGTCAGCGAAAAAGGCTGGAACGCCACCAAATCCGGCGCAGAAAAGGGCTGGGATAAAACCAAAACCGGCGCTGAAGAGTTAAAAAATAAAGTGACTGAGTAAGTCCTGATATCAGTCTGAATAAAGGTCGCGAGAGCGGCCTTTTTTATTGCTCGTACTCCCCCATAATGCCTTCCCCGACAGTAGAAACCCCAGATGCCAGGAATCGTCCTGGTTAAGCGGATACTCACTCTTTCTTCACATTTTCCCGATACAAAGAACTTCAATCAGGAGGTGTACGATGAAAAAGATGATTTCTCTGGCGGTAATATTATCCACTGTGCTGAGCGTCCAGGCCTTTGCCGATGGCCCAAACGACGGCCATCGTCCGGGGCAGCCAACGGTGTGGCAGAACGGTTCGGATCATCATGGGCATGCGCCGCAGGGCGGACCTGACGCGCATCGTCAGGGTGACCATGACCAGCGTGGCCCGGATCGTGACGGGCATGACAAGCGCGATCAGGCACGGCATGAGCAGGACCATTTCGCCTGGCGCGGTAACGATTTCCGCAAAGGCCATCCGGCCCCGGC
The DNA here is from genome assembly GCF_046602535.1 of Klebsiella sp. 1SOBk10mer. Taxonomy (NCBI): domain Bacteria; kingdom Pseudomonadati; phylum Pseudomonadota; class Gammaproteobacteria; order Enterobacterales; family Enterobacteriaceae; genus Klebsiella; species Klebsiella sp. 1SOBk10mer. The sequence continues at coordinate 536,098 of NZ_JBKIUP010000002.1, read as the reverse complement.
GCCGTTCCGTGGCGATGAATATCGCGTCCGCGACTGGAGCGACCGCGGCCTGCCGCCCCCGCCGGAGGGCCATCACTGGTCCTATATCGACGGTAACTATGTGCTGATCGCCGCGGCGACCGGGATCATTACCTCGATTCTGGTGAGCGGCGCCCTCAGCCACTAAATGCGCGTCTCCCAACGCCGGGCAGGGAACACCTGATCCGGCGATGGATCACCGTCGGGGTTACGGGTTCAGTTTGTCATCCGGCCAGTATTTATAGCCATTGACCATCGCCTGAGCGGCCAGCCCTTTGTCGGTGATTTCATAGACGTTCACTTTTGACGGCAGCGAGGAGGTGTCTTTCGCTACGCCGTTTGCGGAGGTGGCGATCGGCGCGATGCCTTTGTCATCATATTTTGCCGCGGCGTTCGCATCGGCGCCGACCATATATCCCTGGCGGATAAAGGTCTCCAGGGCCGCTTTATCATGGAAAACCAGCACCGTGCGTTGCTGTTTAATCCCCATCCCCAGGCCGGCGCCGCCCTGGGCCATTTTCATATAGGTGTCCTTCCCGGTGGCCTTATCCCGCACCACGCCGTAGCCGCTGCCAAATCCGAACAGCAGGATCTTGCTGCTGTTGTTGGCGAAGACCGCATAACCCTTCGCATGCTGAATATCGCTGCGGGCCTCGGGCTGCAGGGTGTAAAGTTTATTGAGGGTTTCGTTGCGCATCTTCTGAATACTGGCCCGCTGCTGGCTGGCGGTATCCCCCTGCGCGCTGCAGCCCGCCAGCGCGGTCATGGCGACGAGGAAAAGCGTCTGTAATCTCATAGAAGTCTTTTTATTTAAATCTGAATACGGCCGGAAATAGTAGGGTAAATAACGGTTAATCCTCCATAAAATAAACATTTATTTTTAAATTTCACCGTTTCGAATGCTTTTTACACTGCCGTGAACGCATTATTAAATAAGATGCCGTCATTTCCGATATTAGAAATCCTGCTTGCATAAAGTTTTCACCACGATACCGTGTTAAGTCCTTACGATATTTCCCGGAGAGCGGCATGAGTGATTATGTAATTCCAGAAATTAAAGCGACGGAAGCGGAAATGATTTCTCTGCGTCATTATTTACATGCCAATCCGGAATTAAGTCTGGAAGAGTTTAATACCAGCGAACTGGTCGCCAGCAAGCTGACCGAGTGGGGCTATCAGGTGACGCGCGGCCTTGGCAAGACCGGGGTGGTCGGCAGCCTGAGCAAAGGCGATTCGCCGCGCACCATCGGCCTGCGCGCCGATATGGACGCACTGCCGATCGAGGAAACCACCGGTTTACCCTGGGCCAGTACGGTGTCGGGGAAAATGCACGCCTGCGGTCATGACGGCCATACCACCATTCTGCTGGCGGCGGCGAAATACATCGCCTCGCCGGCCTGTCAGTTCAATGGCACGGTGCATCTGATTTTTCAGCCGGCGGAAGAGGCTATCGGCGGCGCCGATTTAATGATTAAAGACGGCCTGTTTGAGCAGTTCCCCTGCGAACGCATTTTCGGTCTGCACAACATGCCGGGGTTGCCGGTGGGCAAGCTGGGCTTCTACGCCGGCAACTTTATGGCCTCGGCGGATACCGTCAAAATCACCCTTACCGGCTACGGCGGCCACGGCGCCCATCCGGAGCGCACCGTCGACCCGATTGTCGCTGGCGCGGCGCTGGTGATGGCCCTGCAGAGCATCGTGGCGCGCAACGTGCCGCCGGGCGAAACGGCGGTGGTCAGCGTCGGCACCTTCCAGGCTGGTATCGCCTCCAACGTCATTCCGGAGAGCGCGGTGATGGAGCTCAGCGTGCGGGCGATGAAGCCGGAAATCCGCGACCTGCTGATCAAACGTATTCACGAGCTCAGCGAATTTACCGCTAAAAGCTATGGCGCCAGCAGTGCGGTGGAGGTTTACGACTCCTACCCGGTATTAACCAACAGCCCTGAAGAGACTGACTTCGCCCGAGCGCTGGCTCTGGAGGTGTTTGGCCGCGAAGGGGTGCTGGAGTCGGTCTCGCCGATGAACGCCAGCGAGGATTTCGCTTTTATGCTGCGCGAACGTCCGGGCTGCTACTTCCTGCTGGGCAACGGCGAGAAGGGGGAGAAAGGCGGCTGCATGGTGCATAACCCCGGCTACGACTTCAACGATGACATTATCACCACCGGCGCGACGCTGTTCGCCCGTCTGGTGGAAAAGCACTGCCGTTAACCTCTGGAGAAGAACTGGAATGAAAAAATCACTACTGCTATGGCTGGCGTTAATGGCGTCGACGTCGGCGCTGGCCGAAGGGGGAAAGGCGATCCGCTTTGGCGTCGACCCGACCTTCGCGCCGTTTGAATGGAAGGATCCGCAGGGCAAGCTGGCGGGGTTTGATATCGATTTAGGCAACGCCATTTGCCAGCAGCTGCAGGCGAAATGCGTGTGGGTGGAAAGCAATTTCGACGGCATTATCCCGGCGCTGAAGGCGCGGAAATTCGACGCCATCCTTTCCGGGATGTACATGACCGAGAAGCGTAAAGCGCAGATTGCCTTTAGCGACAAGCTGTATAACGGGCCAGTGTTCCTCGTGGCGCGTAAAAATACCCTGAAAGGCAATACGCCGGACCAGCTGAAGGGCAAAACCATTGGCGTCGAGCAGGGCTCGGCGCAGGAGACTTACGTTAATCAGCACTGGCGTCCGCAGGGGATCAACATTGTGGCCTACCAGGGGGCCGATAGCGTGGTGCGCGATCTGGAGTCCGGGCGCATCGACGGCGCGGTGCTCTCCGGCATGATGGCCGACTACAGCTTCCTGCAGCAGCCGCAGGGTAAGGAATTCGCCTTTGTCGGCGGCCATCTGCAGGATGATACGCTGTTTGGCGCCGGGGCGGCTATCGGCTTACGTAAAGACGATGAGGCGCTGCGTCAGGAAATAAACGGCGCGATTGCGAAGATCCTTGCCGACGGCACCTATAAAAAATTAGCCAGCAAATATTTTAGCTTTGATGTTTATTCCGGGACATAATGTCTGAGTGTACCCGCGGGCATGGATCGCCCGCCGTAAGATTCCTTTTCTGATTATCCAATCGACCTCCTCTCCTGACCATTGTGGTTACCTGAGGGAAGCAGAATATAAGCTAAGGAGTACTCGGCATGATGACACGTCCCTTGGGCAAAACCGGATTTTCCATCGCCCCGTTAGTGTTTGGCGGTAACGTCTTTGGCTGGACCATTGATGAAAAAACCAGTTTTGCCCTTCTTGATGCTTTTGTTGACCACGGCTTTGACGCTATCGATACGGCGGATGTTTATTCCCGCTGGGCAGAGGGCAACCAGGGCGGCGAATCCGAAACCATTATTGGCCGCTGGCTGCAGGCGCGCCCCGGCATGCGCGATAAAGTCAAAATTTTCACCAAAGTCGGCTCCGATCTCGGCCTTCCCGGCCATAAGGGACTCAGCAAAGCCTGGATCCAGCAGGCGGTAGACGACTCCCTGCGCCGCCTCAATACCGACTATATCGACCTCTACTTTTCCCACTGGCCGGATCCGCAAACCCCGGTAGCGGAAACGCTGGAGGCTTTCCACAGCCTGCAACAGGCGGGGAAAATTCGCGCGATGGGGGCCTCTAACCTCGATGCAATGCAGCTGGCGGGGGCGCTGGAGGTAGCGCGCAAGGGCGGCTTGCCTGCCTGGCAGGTGCTGCAGCCGGAATATAACCTCTATCACCGCTCCGCGTTTGAAGGCGCGCTGTGCGATCTCTGCGTCAGCCGCGATATCGGGGTGGTGACCTACTACAGCCTGGCCTCGGGATTCTTAACCGGTAAGTACCGTCAGCCGTCGGACCTGGCGCAGAGCCAGCGCGGAGGGGGGATTGGTAAGTACCTGAATCCGCGCGGGATGCGGATTATCGATACCCTGGTGGCGGTCGCGGATGAGCAGGGGGCGAAGCCGGCGGAAGTGGCCCTCGCGTGGCTGATCGGCCGCGAAGGGGTGACCGCGCCGATCGCCAGCGCCACCAGCGTGGCCCAGGTGGAAAGTTTTGCCCGCGCGGCGGCGCTGAGCCTGAGCGCGGAGCAGGTGGCGCGACTGGACAGCGCCAGCGCCTGAGTCACGCCCTCTTCCCGGCGGGGAGAGGGTGGACAAATGGCGCGGACCGTAGGCCGGGTAAGGCGCAGCCGCCACCCGGCGAAATAACGGCACAATCGTCAATTTCCCTGTTTGCAATGCGCCTGGCAGGGCTACAACTTCTATGTGATTTCCGGACAGATTGCGCTCCCGATATGTCTTCTGCGCTATGTCTCTTATGGCGCTGGGAGCACACAGGGGGCGGCCAGTCGCCGCCGCCCCCTGTACCCCCGGGCTCCGGCCAGCAAAATCGCCGCTGCGCGGTCCCTTCGACTTATCCCTGCAGGCTCCGGGTCGGGCCGAGGCAGCGTCCGTGCAAAACACGGCCCTCAGCCCGCATCCATGCGGGCTGCCCCGGCCTTCCGGGAACGTCTCAGCGATTTTGAGGCCGTCAGCACCGGCAGTTTCAGTCGTGCAAGTGGGTAAATCAAGGACAGGTCGCACGAACCCTGTAGGCCGGGTCAGGCGCAGCCGCCACCCGGCATAAAGCGGCTCCGTACCCGCTGTCATCGCCCGGCGGCGCTGCGCTTGCCGGGCCTACGATGTATCAGCCTGTGAGAGGACCCCGTAGGCCGGGTAAGGCGTAGCCGCCACCCGGCAACATGACGGGCAGGGGGCCTGAAAGCGTGCCCGGCGGCGCCCCTTTATTCCTGATGGCGGGTGAGGTTGAGGATCTTCGCGCTGGCGCCGACCGGGAAATTGCTGAGGGCGCCGAAGTCGCTGCCCTGATAGCCCATGATCTTGCCGTCGGTGCGCATCTGCTGAAGATCGATCAGGATCACCCCCAGCGTGGGAATGATTTTCTCCCGCCAGACGAACAGATAGAGATCCTCCGCCACCTGCACGTAGTGGCAGCGGTCGACATCCGCCAGCCCCTTTTCCACGCCGTCCAGACACTGCCAGGCGTAAAAATTATCGTTGAGATAGATGTGCTCATAGCGCTCAGTCGGGCTGTAGGTGTACTGATTGCGCATGCCGACCAGCGCAGTGGTAAAGCCCGGCAGCGGCCCCGGCTGCGCATCCAGGCGGGCGAAGACAAAGCGCGTTTCTACCGCGGTCAGCGGCAGGCCTCGCTCCACCCGGCTGAAAGCGTCCAGCCGCGCGGCGGCTTCGTCCGGCAGCTGGCCGTAGACCAGGGTGGCGTTGCGCTGCGTCAGGTTGCATACCGCGCTGACGCTGGCGTTATCCCGCTCCGGGTCAAGGAAGTCGATAAACAGAATATCCGGGCGCAGGGCGGTCGCCCGCCAGGGGGCGCGCTTGCCGTTCCAGCTTAGCGTCTGCTCATCTTCGATAACCAGCTGCTGCGGCTCACTTCCGGCGACATAAAAGGTAAAGCGCTCGCCTGCGGGCAGGCTGGCGGTGGCGAGTAAATTACCGTGTGGCGCAAAACCATCGGCCAGCGCGCCGACCTGGATAAATACGGCTTCTGAAGTCATAGGGGCTCCTGAACAGAGTAGGGCGTTAGGCAAACGCCAGAGTGGGAACATCGACGATACTGGCGCCGCCGTCGGCGACCAGCGTGGCGCCGCTGATGATGGCGGCCTGCGGCGAACAGAGAAACTGACAAGCCTCGGCTATCTCCTCGGGGCTGGCGGGGCGGCGCAGCGGAACGTCGCGACAGACTCGCTGATAAGCCTCAGTCAACGATAGCCCTTCCGCCTGCATCAGCGGGAGCATCTCTTCATCCGCCATCGGCGTGGTGACCCAGCCGGGGCAGACGGCGTTGGCGCGCACCCCCTGGGGACCGTAATCGCGGGCGACGGAGCGCATCAGGCCGATTAAGGCGTGTTTGGCGGTGACGTAGCCGCAGGCCTGCGGACCGGCGGCCAGCGAGGCGATGGAGGCGACAAACAGCACGTTGCCACGGCGGGTAATCAGCGAGGGCAGGCAGGCGCGAACGCTGGCGAAGGCGCTGGTGAGATTGCCGTCCAGCGCCTCGCGCCACTGGCGGTCGCTGGTCTCGGCGGCGGGGCTGTTGCCCATCCCGCCGGCGCTGCAGATGAGGACATCAACACCGCCGCTCTGGTCGAGAATGGCCGGCAACAGCCGCTGGCGCCACACCTCGCCGTCGGCGGCATCGCCCATCAGCGCCGTGGCGCCGGTCTCATCGGCGACAGCCTGCAGCGGCGCCTCGCGCCGTCCGGTAATAAACACCCGGTCGCCCGCGGCGCGCATCAGCCGCGCGCAGGCGGCGCCAATTCCGGTTCCGCCGCCGGTGATCACCACGACTCTCGCCATTCGCTCTCTCCTGTAATGGGGTTTCCGATTACCTTAAAAAGCGCGTCAGCTCCCGGCTATCGCCCGGAAGAACGATAGCCGCGGGGTTAATGGATCTCGCTCACCGGGATCGCCTGCGGCGCCGGAACCGGCTTCATGGTGGCGGGATCGACCGCCAGATAGCGTCCAGTTTTGCTGTCAATACCGACGTAATCGATCATCTTGCCCTGCGCCCTGGTGACCATGGTGCGTCTGGCGAACGCCTCGTAGGCCTCGCTCATCGCTTTGACCCGATCGGGATGTTGGGCCGCGACGTCATGGGTCTCCAGCGGGTCGTCGTGCAGATTAAACAGCTGCCACGGCGCGTCACCGGCGGTGAGGCCCCGCGGCACCAGCCGCCGCAGCTTCCATTCACCATCGACCCACGCCGCCTGATGGTGCAGCTCAACGCCGTATTTCCCGCGCGGCGGCGCCTGTACTTCGCCGGTGAGATAGCGCTTAAAGCTGACGCCGATCATCGGCAACACCGGCTTCTTCGCCAGCGATTTGTTCGGATCGATACCGGCGAATTCATACAGGGTCGGCGCTACGTCGTACACCGCCATCGTCGAGGCGTCGATGTGACCGTGGCGCGTGATCCCGGGACCGGCGATCATAAAGTCGGTGTTAATCCCGCCCTGGGCGCTGGTGGTCTTATGGTAGTTGGCGTAGGGAGCGTTGCTGACGTTGGCCCAGTGCGGGCCGTAGGAGACAAACGAGCCTTTGCGGCCGATGTTGTCATAGCGGTTATCGAACTGCTTCCAGAATTCCGGGGTAGATTCGTAATAAAAACCCTGCGCCGGGTTGGCGCCGTTATCGGTTAAAAAGACCAGCAGGGTATTTTTATCGCGCCCGGTTTGTTTCAGCGTCTCCATCAGGGTGCCGATTTGCGCGTCCATATTGGCGATCATCGCCGCATACACCTGCATCACTTTCGCCGTATATTTCTGCTGCTCTGGCGTTAGCGCCTCCCACTCTTTATCCAGCTCCAGATGCGGCAGCGGGGTATCGTCATGGATAATTCCCAGCGCTTTCAGGCGGGCGATGCGCTGGCGATAGACCTCGGCGTAACCCTGCTCATACTGGCCTTTGAAGCGCTTAATCCACTCGTCCGGCGCCTGCAGGGGATCATGAGGGGCGGTGAAGGCCAGCCAGGCGAAGACCGGCTGTTCCTTCGGCGTCGCTTTAATCCAGCTGTTCATCTGCCGGGCGTAGGCTTCGCTGGAGTAAAAATCATCCGGTAGGGAGACGCGCTCGCCGTCGCGGGTGTAGTAGGTGTGGAAGGCTTCAACGGTCCCCAGGGGTATCGCGTCGTTAAAGTGGCTGGTGCCGCCGCCCATAAAGGCGAAGGCGTGATTAAAGCCGCGATCTTTCGGCGTGGCGCCGGGAACAAAACCGAGGTGCCACTTGCCGGCCATCAGGGTGTTATACCCCGCGTCTTTAAAGCGCTCGGCCATGGTGGTGACGCGGTCGGTCAGCCGCAGCTCGTAGCCCTCCTTGCCAATGGTGCTGTCGTACCACCACATACCGCCCATCCCGGCCTGCTGGTTGCTGTTACCGGTGAGCAGCATCGAACGCGCCGGGGCCGACATCGGCGAGGTGTAATACTGGCTCATGCGCATCCCCTGCTCGGCCATCGCCTGCAGGTTGGGGGTGGGGATTTCGCCGCCGAAGGGGCTGATGTCAGAGTAGCCCATATCATCGGCGATAATCACGATGACGTTCGGACGCTCTTGCTGGGCGGCGTGCGCGCCACCGGCGAGGATCACACTGACCGCCGCGGCCATGGCTGTTTTATTCACAACGGATTCTCCTGTTTCTGCGGGTATCACTTTCAGAGCAATGGGCTACGCCGGATGCGCGGCCCCGACAAACGCGGCCCGCCAGGCTTGTAGCCCTTGAAGGTCGCGGGAAAAGGGGCGCACGGGCGCCAGAATTTCGCTAAAGAAGCGGTAGTAGCCGCCGCAGAGGCGGTTGTTGCCCGCGGCGTTCAGATGCGCCGGGCAGCCGCCCTGGCAGACCATTTTGACCGCACAGGTCTGGCATTCGCGGCGCAGGCTTTTCTGCTGACCGAAAGGCAGCTGCACCGAGGCGTCAACCGCGTGCGCCAGCGTCATGTCGTCAAGGCGGCCCAGCCGATGTTCGGCGTTGATCAGATGGTCGCAGGCGTAGAGCTCTCCGTCGGGCTCCATCACCAGATTGCTGCCGCAGCGGGCGCTGTGCACGCAGCTGCCGCTGGTGTGAGTGAAGTACTGCGCCCACGCCTGCTCGATATTGATGACGAACACCCGCCCCTTGTCGCAGCGCTTCTGCCACTGCCGCCAGATGCCGACCATAAAACGCCCCCAGTTATCGGCACTAAGCTGATAGCCCTCGCGCAACGCTGCGCCTTCGCTCATCAGCGGCTGAAACTGTAGATAGCGCGCGCCGAGGCTGACCAGCCGGTCATAAATCGCCGCCGCGTGGGCCGCCATCTCGTTATGCACCACCACCAGCAGGTTAAAATCCACCTGATGCTGGTGTAGAAAGCCGATGCCGCGCAGTGCCGCCGGCCAGCTGGCCCGGCCGCGTTTATCCGGACGATGCTGGTTCTGTAGCGCTTCGCTGCCTTCGAGGCTCAAGCCGATAATAAAGCGATGCTCGCGGAACAGCCGGCACCAGGCGTCGTTGATCAGCGTGCCATTGGTCTGCAGACTGTTGCTGATGGTGACGCCGTCGGGGGCATAACGCGCCTGCAGGGCGAGCGCTTTTTTGTAAAAGCTCAGGCCGGCCAGCAGCGGCTCACCGCCCTGCCAGACAAAGTTGATTTCCCGCGCGCCGACGGGCTGGGCCGCGATGTAGCGGCGGATAAACTGCTCCAGCCGCGCCTCGTCCATCTTGTTGACCGGCGTTTCATCCTGGGGGTAATAGCAGTAGCGGCAGGCGAGATTGCAGGCGGGGCCAATCGGCTTCATCAGAATATGAAACGGCACCGGCGAGCGCGGCTCAGCGGCCAGCGGAATTTGCTGCTGGCGCAGGGCGGCGATATTCAGCATCGGCTTATCCTCGGTTAATGACCGGCGCTGTTGCTATGATTTTGGCAACAGAGGGTCAGGCGTAATCACATGATTAAGCCGCGGCGAAAATTAATGGCATCCTGTTAAGGGTATAAGTGAAAAAAAACAGAAATCCATCGTTCTTAAGGATGAGAGAGACGCGTCCGGGATAGGGTTTTTTTATCACCAGAGGCAGGTACGCCGGGTATTAATCTTTTTTGTTTATGTTTTAACGCCGCTATCGTAAGGCATGGCGAGTGTGTTTTTTAAATGCTTTATATAACAATGCATTGCTGAAAATTTTGTAACGGCTATCACATTGTTAATATGTTAATGATTGTGTTACTTAAATGTGAAATGTATGCTTCAATTATCGGTAGTCATCCATGTGTCATGCACCATCATCTCGACGGGGAGGCCCTATCATGTCTGCTTTGTTAAAAGCCAGCCGTAATGATGCGATAATAGCCCGTTGTTTACAGACTATTTCTCAGTTAATTCCACTGACTTCAGCGGTGTTTTATCGAGTAAATAACCGGTTAAAACCCGAAAACTATATATTGCATAATATTTCCGATAATACGCACCAACAATATCTGGAAAACTTCCAGCCGCTGGATCCGCATTTACCGGCGCACTTTAGCCACCAGAACACCACCGTGGCGGCGATGACGCCGCGGCTCTGCGATCGCAACCGGCATTATTATCATGAATTTATGTTGCCGAATAACGTGCGTGACATGACCGAGATCTTTATCCGCCGCGAGCGGCGGATCATCGCCGGTATCTCGCTGATGCGCGACGTGCCTTTCTCCAGCGAAGAGCGTCATCGGGCCCAGGCGGTGCTGCCGCTGGTGGAGCTGGCGATCCGCGACTGCCTGCAGGAAGAAGATGACCTGCCCGCTATCCTGACCGCCAAAGAGCGGGAAATCGTCGGCATGGTGCGCGAAGGGGCCAGTAATAAGCTGATTGCCCGCCAGCTGGATATCTCGCTCTCGACGGTGAAAACGCACCTGCGCAATATCTTCGCCAAGACCGAAGTGGTCAATCGTACCGAACTGGTTTCCCGAACCTGGATGCCGGCTGCTCAGCGTTCGCTGAATCTGTGATCTGACTTTCACATCCCGCGCGCGCCGTGGCAACACGGCGTTTTCCTGATGCCTGTGGGTATCACTCCCTGGAGGATCCTCCGGGGGGAGGCTTTTTTGACCGGAGCACGCCCTACGATGTCGAGTACACCTGTCACTGATAATGCGCTTTCCCGGCCCGCCGGGCTGGTGGTGTCCCTGCGTTTGCTGGCGGCTATTGTGATTTTTGCCGCTATTGCGCCGGGTATTCTGATGACCGCGCCGGCGGTGGCGGCGCAGCTGGCCAGCGAATGGCAGCTAAAACCCAGGCAGGTAGGCTGGCTGTTCTCAGCGGAGCTGGGGGCGATGAGCCTGGCGACGCTCCCGGCGTGGTGGTGGATGAGTCGCCTCGACTGGCGGCGGGTCGCCCTGATGGCCGGGGCGGTGTTTCTGACCGCCAACCTCGCCTCGGCGGTGGTCACCCAGTATGAGACGCTGCTGGCGGCGCGCTTTATCGCCTCGCTGGCGGGCGGCACGCTGATGATTCTGTGCATCAGCTGCGCGGCGGGAACGCCGAACCCGTCGCGGGTCTACGCCTTTTGGGTGCTCGGGCAACTGCTGTTGGGGATGCTTGGCCTGCTGGCGCTGCCCGGCCTGTTCGCGACCTTTGGCCTGAAGGTGGTGTATCTGATCCTCGCCGCCATCATGCTCTGCTGCCTGCCGCTGGTGTCCGCTTTCCCGCCGCGCTTTCAACCGCTCTCTGCCTCCCGCCAGCAGCCGTCGACGGCGCTGTGGCGTCAGGCGCTGGCGGTGCTGGCGGTGCTCACTTTCTATATCAGCCTCAGCGCAGTGTGGACCTTTATCGGCACCATCGGCAGCACGGCGGGGCTGAGCCCGACGCAGGTGGGGCTGGTGCTGGCGGCGGCGACGGTTTGCGGCATTATCGGCGCCGGCGGCGCGGCCCTGCGCGGCACCCGGCGCGCCGATCGCTTACCGGTGTGGCTGGGCTATGGGCTGCTGATCGTCAGCGTCGGGCTGCTGGTTGGCCAGCCGCTGCTGGCGCGCTACGCCATCGCGGCGCTGCTGTTTAAGTTCACCTGGACCTTCGTGCTGCCCTTTATTCTCGCCCGCGTCGCCGGGCTCGATAACAGCGGTCGGCTGATGAACAGCATCAATCTGGTGATCGGCGGCGGCATGGCGGCCGGCCCGGCGCTCGCGGGGGCCTTACTGCAACGCTTCGCCAGCGCCGACCCGCTGCTGGCGGCGGCAGGTGTCTGCGCGCTGCTGTCACTGATTTTAATTGTGGCGGCTTCCGCCGCCGGGAAGGGTTAGCCCACGGGAGGATAGAGTGAAAAGAAAAACCGGTTTCTTCTTTGATGAACGTTGTTTCTGGCACAGTACCGGGCTGCACGCAGTGACGCTGCCGGTGGGCGGGTGGGTACAGCCACCCGCCGGCGGCGGTCATGCCGAATCGCCGGAGACCAAACGGCGGATGAAAAACCTGATGGATGTCTCCGGGCTGACGCCGCAGCTGGCGCTGCGCAGCGCGGCGCCGGCGAGCCTTTCGGACCTGCGGCGGATCCATCCCGACAGTTATCTGGAGCGCTTCAAGGCGATAAGCGATAACGGCGGCGGCATGCTCGGCAAAGAGGCGCCGCTGGGGCCGGGCAGTTATGAAATCGCCTGTCTTTCCGCCGGGCTGGCCTGCGCGGCGGTGGAAGCGGTGCTGAAGGGGGAACTGGATAACGCCTATTCGCTGTCGCGTCCGCCCGGACACCACTGCCTGCCGGACCAGTCGATGGGCTTCTGTTTTCTTGCCAATATCCCCATTGCCGTGGAGCGAGCGAAAGCGCTGCTCGGGCTCGGCAAGGTGGCGATCATTGACTGGGACGTTCACCACGGCAACGGCACCCAGCACATCTACCTGCAGCGCGACGACGTGCTGACTATCTCCTTGCATCAGGACGGCTGCTTCCCGCCGGGCTACTCTGGCGAGGAGGATCGCGGCGTGGGGGCGGGGGAGGGTTACAACATCAATATTCCGCTGCTGGCCGGCGCGGGGGATGACAGCTGGCGCTATGCGCTGGAAACCATCGTTATTCCGGCGCTGGCGCGCTTTGAGCCGGAGCTGATTATCATCGCCTGCGGCTATGATGCCAACGCCATGGATCCGCTGGCGCGCATGCAGCTGCACAGCGACAGCTTCCGGGCGATGACTGAACAGGTCCAGCAGGCGGCGGATCGCCTGTGCGGCGGGAAACTGGTGATGGTGCACGAAGGCGGCTACGCCGAATCCTACGTGCCGTTCTGCGGCCTGGCGGTGATGGAGGCTCTGAGCGGCATCCGCACCGAGGTCCAGGATCCGCTGCGGGAATTTATTCAACAACAACAGCCGCGGGCGGAGTTTGCGCAGTTCCAGAGGCAGGCTCTCGATCGGCTGGCGCAGCAGTTTGGCCTGCTATAAAACGCCTCAGCTTCCCCGCGGTGATGGCGGGGAAGTCAATGCTTTCTCTTCTACGATTTCACTGCGCATCCACTGACTTACTGCCTGATCGATCATCGCCAGCACGCTGAGCAGCAGCATCCGCTGCTGCGCTTCCAGCCGCAGATAACGGCGCAGCGGCGGCATTTTACAGACCACTTCGCTGGCGGCCCAGGGTTCAATGCTGCAGCGCCAGCCGCGACCGTCAAAGGTCAGCGAAAAGCGGCGGTAGTCCAGCTCGCTTAAGGTCTGCTGGAGATTAGGGAAACCATTGAGATAGCCGGCGAGTGCCTCGCTGCCTTTGCCGCCGATAAAGCGGATCGGCTGGCGTTTCCACCAGCCGGATTGATGGGCGTGAATGTTACCGCGTACGGGCCGGGTCACCGGCCCCTCGACGACAAACTCGCAGCTGTGAATGCTGGCCATAAACAGCCGCTTCTGACGCACGCTGAAGGTCACAGCGGTGGTGTTGTTCAAGCGCAGCAGCGCGCTGCGCTCGCTCAGCTTTTCGCAGGGCCAGCCGGCCAGATCGCGCTGCACCGCGTTCATTAACGGCGTTTCAAACCAGGGGACGGAGGACATCTGGCGTCATCTCCCCGCGGGTCTGTTTTTCGTAGTTGTTGATGGCGCGCTCCACTACCTCTTCCACCACCAGCGGCTTGAACGGATTGACGCGCTGCACGCACACCGTCCAGAACAGGGCGTAGGCGGCGGTCAGGCCGAGCATAATGCCGAACGGCACCAGCACCTGGCGACTGTCCATCCCCGGCGGGGTGATATTGACGATAGCGATGATAATGCCGACGCTGGAGATAATCTGCGGCAGTGGGAACCACGGCGAGCGGTAGGCGCGCGGCAGGTCCGGGCGGCGAATGCGCAGCATCACCACCGACAGCGTCACCAGCAGATAGGCGACGCCCCAGGCGCAGACCGCGGCGAGGATCAGCGGCACGATGCGGTCCAGATCGCCGTTCAGATACCAGGCGTGCAGGCAGGGGATCGCCACCCCGATGGCGATGGCGATTACCGGCGTTTTAAAGCGCGGATGCAGCCAGGTCAGGAAGCGGGGCAGCGCGCCGTCCAGCGCCATACCGTAGATAATGCGCGGCACGGCGGCCATCAGCGTATTGATGGTGGCGCAGCCCGCCAGCAGCAGCCCGACCCCCAGCCAGTACTGGCCGGCGTGGCCCATCACCCGCTCGGCGAAGGCCGGGATCGCCATCGGCGTATCCAGCAGATGGACGTTGTTGGCCGCGTCGAGCACGGTATTCTCCACCTGGCGGTTGATCGCCGCACCGTAGATAAACATGCAGCTGGCGACCCCCAGCAGGCCCAGCGCCATCGCCCGCGGTATGGTGCGGTGGGCCTGTTTGATCTCCGGCGCCATCGGCGTCACCAGTTCGCAACCGACGAACATAAACATCGCCATGCCGATATAGCCGAACAGGCCGTTGATATCGCTAACGTTCAGCGGCGTGCCGAACCAGCCGGAAAGATGAGTCACCGGCGCCATAAAAATGCCGCACAGGCCGAAAATGGTCAGCGTGGTCCACATGCCGAAGGTCAGCACCACTTCGACCTTGCCGAAGATTTCCACGCCGATGGCGTTCAGCAGGCCGAAAATCACCACCATGCCGACGCCCACCATCCAGGTGTTTTGGTGAGCGGCCATCTGGGCGTTGATCGATTCGAAGTTCACCAGCGCCATAATGCCCGCCAGGATCGTCTCCGCCGTCCCGGCGAAAATATGGACGATCAGATAGGCGCACAGCGCGCCGGTGATAGCGAAAAAGCGGCCCATGCCGCAGGAGATATAGTCGTACACCGAACCGGTGGTGGGAATGAGCGTCGCCGCCTCGGCAAAGGTGGTGACCTGCGCCTGCATCATAATAAAGGCCAGCAGCACCGCCAGCGCGAAGGTGTCGCCGCCCATGCCGAAGCCGCTGGTCACCGTCAGGATCACCGGGCTGGCCATAATCAGCCCGACGGAGCTGGCGAGGGTGGTCGGGAAGCCGACGACGCCGCGCTCAAGATGGCTGGCAAGTCTGTTACTAAACATAGTCAACCTCTGCACAATAATGGGGTAGGGCAGGGAATAGCCAGCGCCACTCCCGGATAGTCATAATTTAGGCGGGCATCCTGCTCAACGAATATCGTCCGGAAGGTGGAGGGTGGCGCATGATTCTGTGACGCAGTCCATGAATGTGAGGGTGGATAAACAAGATGACCCCGAAAACCGGGGCCATCCGTCTTGCCACGTTGCGCCTGTTTCTGCCGGGTGGCGGCTGCGCCTTACCCGGCCTACGATCCGCGCGGCCTGCCTTTAATTTATTCACCATGCTGACTGAAACTGCCGGTGTTGGCGGCCTCAAAACCCCCGGTGACGCTGCCGCTTACCGGGGCTACAGCGCTGTGCGATTTGGTAGCCCGGAGAAGGCGCAATGCGCCGCCTCCGGGGCCCCCCCCTGCGCCGCCGGGCAGTATCAGCGCGTTAGCGCGTCTCGACGTTCGCCAGGTAGTGCTTCACAAAGCGCGGCGTCAGGATTTTCCACTCCACTTCGGTGCCCTGTTTAACAAACCAGCTATCGCCCGGCGCAAAGCGCTGCGGTTCACCGCCGGCGACGGTCAACTCCACTTCGCCTTCCAGCACGGTGGCGTGTTCGGTAAACGGATAGGTCATGGTAAAGCTCCCCTCAGTGGACGAAAACAGTCCGCAGGTAAAGGCATCCTGCGGCTCGCCGTAGATCATCGCCCCGGCCACCTGCGGGTCGCCGGCGGTCGGCGTCGCGCCGAGCAGGCTGACGCTGCCGATTGGCTGCAGGTCGGGCACCGGGTGTTTAAGTTTAAAAGCGTGCATAGCGTTCTCCTGGTTAACTCCGGCCTTTCCAGAAACCGGCGGTTTGATGCATCAATTTTCCGGCGGTGACCAGCAGCAGGCGCAGGCTGTCACGGCCGTGGATGGTCGCGTGGGGGATGCTGCTCAGCAGACGATAGCGGTCTGAACCGCCGTTGATCCCTTCGGCGAGGATTTTGCACACGATGTGCGATGGGGTGACGCCGAAGCCGGAGTACCCCTGGACGTAAAAGACGTTGTTGTGATCGCGTAGCGTGCCGATCTGTGGAAACAGGTTGGCGCTACAGGCCATTGGCCCGCCCCAGGCGAAATCGATCTTCACATCCTTCAAATAGGGGAAGACCTCCGCCAGCAGGGTGCGGTTCCAGGCGGCGAAATCGTTCGGCGTATACTCCACAAAGCGGGTGGCGCTGCCGAACAGCAGGCGGTTTTCCCGGGTGACGCGGTAGTAGTTAATCACCGGGCGAATATCGCTGAAGGCGCCGCGCAGCGGGCTGATGCGCTCGATCAGTTCATCGGAGAGCGGCTCGGTCGATACCTGATAGGAGTAGGTGACCAGCGTTTTGTTGTAGATCTCCGGCTCCATATTGTTGAGGAAGCTGTCGCAGGCCCACAGCAGTTTGGCGGCTTTGACGCTGCCCATCGCGGTACGTACCCGCACCTGTTTGCCGTAATTCACCTCCACCACCGGCGAGGATTCGAAGATCTTCACTCCCAGCGAATGGGCGGCCTCCGCCGAGCCGAGGAGCATATTGAGCGAATGGATCTGGCCGCCGCCCATATGTTTCAGCGCGCCGCAGTAGACCTCGGAGCCCACCACCTGCTGCACCTCTTTCCCGGTATACAGCTCGATCTCTTCATCCGGGGTGGCAGCCTTAAACTCCTTCTCCCACTGGCGCAGCGTTTTCAGTTGCCGCTGGTTATAAGCGAGATAGCCATAGCCGGGGACGAAATCGGCGTCGATATTATATTTGCGGATGCGTTCGCGAATGATGCCCGCGCCAAGGTTGGCGATTTTAAACAGCGTTTCCAGCCCCTCTTTGCCGACGTGCTTTTTCACCGCTTCGATGTCGTGACCGATACCGGCCATCACCTGGCCGCCATTGCGCCCGGTGCCGCCATAGCCGAGATGGCGCGCTTCCAGCACCACCACATTGGTGATGCCCTGTTCCGCCAGCTCAAGGGCGGTGTTAATACCGGAGAAGCCGCCGCCGATAATCACCACGTCGGCTTCAATATCTTCCCGCAGCGCCGGAAAATGGAGGTGGTATTTCTTCGTCGCGCCGTAGTAGTTCAGCGCATCGATTTTGATGTTCATCGCGTTACCCTGTGGTCTTGCCTCGCTCAAGTGCCTCATCACAGCACGCCGCGCGGGCGTTGAATATCGTCCGGAAGAATGACGTTCTTTAGAACGATAGGCGGCGGCGGGAAGCCGTGCTGTGATGGGCCAACGTTGCTGAAAAAACGGGTACTGACGATGAGCGAGATAACCTTACTGGCGGAAGTGACCGCCTTTTTACGCCAGCCGCACGGGCAGTTTATCGCCGGTGAGCGAGAGGCGGGCCGCGGCGCGCCGTTTGCGGTGATCAACCCGGCCACCGGGCGGGCGATCGCCGAGGTCACCGCGGCGGATAGCGACCAGGCGGATCGCGCGGTAGAGAGTGCCCGCCAGGCGTTTAATCAGTGGCGCGAAATGCCGACGCTGGCGCGCGGAACCTTGCTGCTGAAGCTGGCGGATGCCCTGGCTGAGCATCGCGAAGCGCTGGCGCAGCTGGAAAGTCTCTGCTCCGGCAAGACCATCACGCTGGCGCGCATGCTCGAGCTGGATCAATCGGTCGCTTTCCTGCGCTACTTCGCCGGCTGGGCGGGGAAAGTCACCGGCGAAACCCTGAATGTGTCGCTGCCGTCGATGGCCGGGGAGAAATATACCGCCTTCACTCGCCGTCAGCCGCTGGGGGTAGTGGTGGGCATCGTGCCGTGGAACTTCTCCATCATGATTGCCGTCTGGAAGCTGGCGGCGGCCCTGGTCTGCGGCTGCACCATTGTTCTCAAGCCGAGCGAGTATACGCCGCTGACGCTGCTGCGCGTGGCGGAGCTGGCAAAAGCGGTGGGTATTCCGGACGGGGTGATTAACGTGGTCAACGGCGCCGGCGGCGAGATTGCTCAGCGGCTGATTACCCACCCGGCCTGCGCCAAGGTGAGCTTCACCGGCTCGGTGGCCACTGGCGAGAAAGTCCAGCAGTCGGCCAGTGCGTCAGGTAAACGGGTGACCCTTGAGCTGGGGGGCAAAAACGCCGCGCTGTTCCTGGATGATCTGACGCCGGAGGCGATGGTCAACGGCATTCTGGAAGCCGGCTACCTGAATCAGGGGCAGATTTGCGCCGCCGCGGAGCGCTTTTATCTGCCGCAGGGTAAACTGGATGCGGTGCTGGCGCTGCTGAAAGATAAGCTCAGCGCCTTCGCGCCGGGATCGCCGCTGGATGAGCGCACGCTGATGGGGCCGCTGGCCAACCGCCAGCAGTATGACAAAGTGTTGCGGCTCATTCAGACCGCGCGCGACGAGGGCGATACCATCGTCTGCGGCGGCGAAGCCCTGCCGGGGGAGGGCTATTTCCTGCAGCCGACGGCGGTCAAAGTGCGCAGCGAAGAGAGCACCCTGATGCGCGAGGAGACCTTCGGCCCGGTGTGCAGTTTTATCGGTTATCACAGTGAAGACGAGGCGCTGGCGCGGATCAATGCCTCGCCGTATGGCCTGGCGGCCAGCGTCTGGTCGGATAATATTCGCCTGGCGCTGCGCTACTCGGAGGCCATTGAGGCCGGCATCGTGTGGGTCAATATGCATACCTTCCTCGACCCGGCGGTACCGTTCGGCGGCATGAAGGGCTCGGGCATCGGGCGCGAATTCGGCAGCGCGTTTATCGATGACTACACGGAGCTGAAGTCGGTGATGGTGCGCTATTAAGTTTTGTCGGTGGAGGTAGCCTTAACCGGGCTTCAGGCGTCTGCGTAGGCCCGGTAAGCGCAGCGCCTCCGGGCAAGGACAGCGGATGGACAGCCGCGAATGTGCCAGGCGACGACGGCGCCTTGCACGGCCTGAGTCCGTGCAAGCGAAGGTTAATGTCGCCGCCGCCATAACCCCTCGCAACTTGCGACAATCCCCCCTTAGTGATAAAAGGTGCCCCTTCGCAAAAACACACAGGGGAACGACGTGAAAGACGCGTCAACGTCGTCGGATGCCGTAGAAGAGAGCGGCCCGACGCTTCATCGCGGTTTACAGAACCGACACATTCAACTTATCGCCCTTGGCGGCGCGATTGGCACCGGGCTGTTTCTCGGCATTGGTCCCGCTATCCAGATGGCCGGTCCGGCGGTATTACTGGGCTACGCCGTCGCCGGGATTGTCGCTTTTCTGATCATGCGCCAGCTGGGCGAAATGGTGGTGGAAGAGCCGGTATCCGGCTCCTTTGCCCACTTTGCCTACAAATACTGGGGCCCGTTCGCCGGCTTCCTTTCCGGCTGGAACTACTGGGTGATGTTCGTGCTGGTGGGAATGGCGGAGCTGACCGCCGCCGGGATCTACATGCAGTACTGGCTGCCCGACGTCCCGACCTGGATCTGGGCGGCGGCCTTCTTCCTTATTATTAACGCCGTCAATCTCGTCAACGTGCGCCTGTATGGCGAAGCGGAGTTCTGGTTTGCGCTGATAAAAGTGCTGGCGATTATCGGCATGATTGCCTTTGGCCTGTGGATGCTGTTTGGCGGCCACGGCGGCAGCAAAGCCGGGTTCGATAATCTGTGGAAACACGGCGGCTTCCTCGCCACCGGCTGGCACGGTCTTATCCTGTCGCTGGCGGTGATCATGTTCTCCTTCGGCGGGCTGGAGCTTATCGGCATCACCGCCGCTGAAGCGCAAAACCCGGAAAAGAGCATTCCAAAAGCGGTCAACCAGGTGGTTTATCGTATCCTGCTGTTCTATATCGGTTCGCTGGTGGTGCTGCTGGCGCTCTACCCGTGGGTGGAGGTCAAATCCGACAGTAGCCCGTTCGTGATGATTTTCCATCATCTCGACAGCAACCTGGTGGCCTCCGCGCTGAACTTCGTCATTCTGGTGGCCTCGCTGTCGGTGTATAACAGCGGCGTGTACTCCAACAGCCGGATGCTGTTCGGCTTGTCGGTGCAGGGCAATGCGCCGACGTTCCTCGCCCGCGTCAGCAAGCGCGGCGTGCCGGTGAACTCTCTGCTGCTCTCGGGGATTATCACCTCACTGGTGGTGGTGCTGAACTACCTGCTGCCGCATGAAGCGCTGGGACTGCTGATGGCCCTGGTGGTGGCGACGCTGCTGCTGAACTGGATCATGATCTGTATGGCGCACCTGAAGTTCCGCGCCGCCCAGCGCCGCAAAGGGCGTGAATCGAAGTTTAAAGCGCTGCTGGCGCCCGCCAGCAACTACTTCTGCATTGCTTTCCTTGGGCTGATTCTGGCGCTGATGTGCACTATCGACGGGATGCGCCTGTCGGCGATCCTGCTGCCGGTGTGGATCCTGTTCCTGTTTATCGCCTTCAAACTGCTGCGCCGCCCGGCGTAAGCGAGATGCCCCGCCGTCCGGCGGGGCTGCCTGGCTTTTTATTGTGATCCTCTTCGCAGGTGGGGCATTTGCCTGGCGATCTTCTTTTTGTAATCGATTACTTTTGTTTGGAGCGATTTTGTAATCGATTACTTTTCTGAGGGCGAGCAACATGGTCACAACAACAGAAGGTCGGGAAAGTGTCCGCGTGAGCCACCGTTTTCTGGTGCCGCGGCTGTCGTTAATGATGTTTATGCAGTTCTTTATCTGGGGCAGCTGGTCGGTGACCCTGGGGCTGGTGATGACCCGCTATGAGATGTCATTGCTGATCGGCGATGCGTTCTCCGCCGGGCCGATCGCCTCCATCCTGTCCCCCTTTGTGCTAGGGATGCTGGTGGATCGCTTTTTCGCCTCGCAGAAGGTGATGGCGGTGATGCACCTGGCCGGGGCGGCGATCCTGTGGTTTGTCCCCCAGGCGCTGGTGGCGCAGAATGGCGCGCTGCTGATTGGCCTGCTGTTCGGCTATACGCTGTGCTATATGCCGACCCTGGCGCTGACCAATAATATCGCCTTCCACAGCCTGGCTAACGTCGATAAAACCTTTCCGGTGGTCCGCGTGTTCGGCACCATCGGCTGGATTATCGCCGGGATCTGCATCGGGGTGACCGGCATCTCTGACACCACCGGCATCTTCACCGTGGCGGCGCTCTGTTCGGTGGCGCTGGCGATCTACAGCCTGACGCTGCCTCACACCCCGGCGCCGGCCAAAGGCATGCCGGTTCAGTTTCGCGATCTGCTGTGCGCGGACGCCTTCGCGCTGCTGAAAACCCGCCATTTCCTGATTTTCTCCCTCTGCGCCACCTTAATTTCCGTGCCGTTAGGCACCTATTACGCCTATACCGCGTCGTATCTGGCGGATGCCGGCGTTAAGGATGTCAGCACCGCGATGTCCTTCGGCCAGATGTCAGAGATCGTCTTTATGCTGGTGATCCCGCTGCTGTTCCGTCGCCTCGGGGTGAAATACATGCTGCTTATCGGCATGGCGGCGTGGTTTATTCGCTATGCCTTTTTCGCCCTCGGGGTCAGCGAAGAGGGGCGCTTCCTGCTCTATCTCGGCATTTTGCTGCACGGCGTGTGCTATGACTTTTTCTTTGTCGTCGGCTTTATCTACACCGACCGCGTGGCGGGCGAGAAGGTCAAAGGCCAGGCGCAGAGCATGATTGTGATGTTCACCTACGGGATCGGCATGCTGCTGGGCTCGCAGATCTCCGGCGCGCTGTATAACCATCTGGTGGCCGGCCAGAGCGTGCCGCAGGCCTGGGTGACCTTCTGGTGGATCCCGGCGGTGGCCGCCGCGGTTATCGCGCTGATTTTCCTTTTCTCTTTCCAGTACAACGAGAAAGAGCCGCACTAATTTTACAGGAGGGGGTATGAAAACGATCAAGGGACCGGGCATTTTTCTGGCGCAGTTTATCGGCCCGCAGGCGCCGTTCAACACCCTGGCGGGGATGGCGCAGTGGGCCGCCGGCCTGGGGTACAAGGCATTGCAGATCCCCTGCAACCACCCGGCGATTTTCGATGTCGAGCGGGCGGCGGCGAGCCAGACCTACTGCGACGAGGTCCGCGGCACCCTGGCGGAGCATGGGCTGGTCATCAGCGAGCTGTCCACTCATCTTGAAGGGCAGCTGGTGGCGGTGCATCCGGCGTATGACGCGGCGTTTGACGCCTTCGCCCCGGCGGCGCTGCACGGCGATCCGCAGGCGCGCCAGCGCTGGGCGGTGGAGAAAGTGCGCCAGGCGGCGGTGGCCTCCGGCCGCCTGGGGCTGCAGGCGCATGCGACCTTTTCCGGGGCGCTGGCATGGCCCTTTTTTTATCCGTGGCCGCCGCATAATCAGTCGCTTCTGGATGAGGCCTTTGCCGAGCTGGCCCGGCGCTGGCGGCCGCTGCTGGACCTCTTCGACGAGCAGGGGGTCGATGTCTGCTACGAGATCCACCCCGGCGAAGACCTGCACGATGGCGTGACCTTTGAGCGTTTTCTCGCGCGGGTGGATAACCATCCGCGCTGCAATATGCTCTATGACCCGAGCCACCTGCATCTGCAGCAAATGGATTACCTGACCTATATCGATATCTATCATGCGCGTATTAAAGCGTTTCACGTCAAGGACGCCGAATTTCGCCGCAACGGGCGCAATGGCGTCTACGGCGGCTATCAGCCCTGGCAGCAGCGGGCTGGCCGTTTCCGCTCTCCCGGCGACGGGCAGATCGACTTCAAAGGGGTGTTCAGTAAGCTGACCGAATATGATTTTGACGGCTGGGCGGTGCTGGAGTGGGAGTGCTGCCTGAAGGATGCCGAGACCGGCGCGCGCGAGGGCAGCGAGTTTATTCGTCGCCATATCATTCCCGTTGCCGGACGGGCCTTCGATGACTTTGCCGCCGGTGGGAGGGAATAACATGATTCAGGTTGCGATTATTGGGGCTGGGTTTATTGGCCCGGCGCATCTGGAGGCGCTGCGGCGGCTGGGGGATATCGAGGTGGTGGCGCTGTGCGACAGCAGCCTTGAGGCGGCGCAGCGCAAGGCGCAAGCGTTGAATATTGCCCATGCCTACGACAGCGTGGAAGCGCTGCTGACCCATCCGGGGCTACAGGTGGTGCATAACTGTACGCCGAACCATCTGCATGCCCAGATTAACCGGCAGATCCTCGCCGCCGGGCTGCACGTCTTCTCCGAAAAACCGCTGTGTATGACGGCGGAGGAGGCGCGGGAGCTGGTGACGCTTGCCGCCCGGGCCGGCGTGGTGCATGGCGTCAGCTTCGTCTATCGCCAGTTCGCCATGGTCCAGCAGGCGGCGGCGATGATCCGCCATGGCGAGGTCGGCAGGATCTTCGCGGCGCACGGCAGCTATTTACAGGACTGGATGCTGCTGGAGACCGATTACAACTGGCGGGTTGATTCGGCGCAGGGCGGCACATCGCGGACGGTGGCTGACATCGGCTCCCACTGGTGCGATACCGTGCAGTTTATGACCGGTCGGCGGATTGTCGAGGTGATGGCGGATCTGTCTATCGTCTGGCCGACGCGTAAAGCGCCGGTCAATGGCAAAACGACCTTCAGCGCCGTTCACGAGGCGCAGGGATATGAAACCCGGCCTGTCGATACCGAGGACTTTGGCTCGGTGCTGTTGCGTTTTGACGATGGCAGCAAAGGCAGCTTTATGGTCTCTCAGGTGAGCGCCGGGCGGAAAAACCGTCTGGCGGTGGAGGTTAACGGCAGCCGCTGTTCTCTGGCCTGGGATCAGGAAGTGCCCCAGCGGCTGTGGATCGGCCACCGCGAGCAGCCGGATCGGCGGCTCAGCGACGACCCCAGCCTGCTGCGGCCGGAGATCGCTGACAGCGCCCATTACCCTGGCGGCCATATTGAGGGCTGGCCGGACGCCTTTAAGAATATGATGGAGCATTTTTATCAGGCGGTGCGCGCCGGGAAGATGCCGGAGGCCGGGGCCCGGCGCTTCGCCGCTTTCGACGACGGCGCCGATGTGATGTACATCATCGAGGCGATCGTCAAAAGCCATCAGCAGCAGCGCTGGGTGAGCGTCGAACGCTGAGGGCGGGGGAGCGAAGGATTATTTCACCCCAAGATAGCCGTCGAGATAGGCACCGGAGAGTTCGTTGCCGAACAGGACGGCATCTTTATTTTCCATTGCATTATCCCATTTGTCGCTGGCGTTGCCGGTAAAGGCGTGCTCGGTGCGGGTGCCCTGCGCCGCCTGCTGTTTGATGGCCTCCGCGGTGCGGCGGGCGTCGCTTTCGCTCATGCCAGCGGCTTTATCCTGCTGGCCGCGGGCGTACATCGCCGTGAAGGTCGGCAGGTTTAAACGGTAATTTTCCTGACGGTTGACGGTGAAGTTGCCGCCGACAAAATCGGAGCGGTGGGCGACGAACGCGTAGGCGTGGCGTTCCGGTGACGATTTTGACGAGGTGCAGCCGGTGATCGTTGCCAGGGCACAGCTGAGGGCGAGAATCGCGGTGGAGAGCCTCATGGGGATATCATCCTTAATCATAAAATAACAAATGGGGCGCAGGCGGTCTGTTGCGCCTCCTGCGCTAATGAGAATATGAAACGGCAAAAGGATGCGCGTTATCGGGGCGGGAGAGAAGCCCTGATTATTAATAGTGTCCCGAGACGCCGTCTCACTGAGCCACGCTTTCGCGCCAGGCTGGCAGGCCAACCAGAGCTCATTTATGATAGCCTGCAGGATCCACCTCTATCGCAGGAAGTGCAGGGTTTATGTCTATTCAGAAAATTGCTCGTCTGGCCGGCGTCTCGGTGGCCACGGTGTCGCGGGTGCTGAACAACAGCGATACGGTAAAAGCCAAAAACCGTGAGCGCGTGCTGCAGGCGATCAAAGAGAGCAACTATCAGCCGAACCTGCTGGCGCGTCAGCTGCGAACCGCCCGCAGCAATATGATCCTGGTGATGGTGTCTAATATCGCTAATCCTTTTTGCGCCGAGGTGGTGAAAGGGATAGAAGAAGAGGCGGAGAAGAACGGCTACCGCATTTTGCTGTGTAATTCCGGGTCGGATCTGGCCCGCTCGACCTCGGGCCTGCAGCTGCTCTCCGGCAAAATGGTCGACGGCATTATTACCATGAACGCGCTCTCCAGCCTGCCGGAACTGACCACCATGATTGGCGATGCACCCTGGGTGCAGTGCGCGGAGTATGCCGACACCGGCAGCATCTCCTGCGTCGGGATTAACGACGTCGAGGCGGCCCAGGGGGCGGTGTCCCGGCTGGCCGACGCCGGCCGCCGTCGCATCGCGCTCATTAATCACGACCTCAGCTATCGCTACGCCCGCCTGCGCGAGCGCGGCTATAAAAGCGTGCTGCACGTGCACGGTCTGGCGTATCAGCAGGTGACCTACGCGCAGGATCTTAGCGCGGCGGCCGGTAAACGGGCGATGGAGCAGCTGCTGTCGCAAGACGAGAAGCCCGACGCGGTGTTTGCCGTTTCGGACTCCCTTGCCGCCGGGGCGCTACGGGCGATTGACCAGGCTGGACTGCGGGTGCCGGAGGATATCGCGGTGATCGGCTTCGACGGCACCGAGCTGGCGGAAGTGGTCTCCCCGCAGCTGACCACCGTCGAACAGCCCTCCCGGGCGATCGGCCGCACGGCGGTGGATCTGTTAATGAAACGCATCGACGATCCCGACGCTGCCGTCGAGCGGGTGATGATGGACTGGCGCGTGATAGCCCGCGCCAGCGCCTGAGGTCAGCGGGAGAAGGCGCCCGCCAGCGCGCGAATGTCGTTGCCGGTGGGCGTCTGATGAATGCGTAAGCCAAACTCCTCCACCACGGCGAAGACATGATCGAAAATATCCGCCTGGATCCCCTCATATTCCGCCCACACCACGGTGTTGGTGAAGCAATAGATCTCGATCGGCAAGCCGTTGGCATCCGGCGCCAGCTGGCGCACCATCAGGGTCATATCCTGGCGGATGCGCGGATGATGACGTAAATACTCCTGCAGATAGGCGCGGAAGGTGCCGACATTGGTCATTCGCCGCTCATTGAGAACCGACTGTTCCCCGGCATACTGCTGGTTCCAGGCGCTAATCTCCTCGTGGCGCGAATCCATATAGGGTTTAAGCAACTTCGCCCGGATCAAGCGCTGCTGCTCCTGTTCATCGAGGAAATGAATGCTGGTGGTGTCGATGTTGAGGCTACGCTTAATGCGGCGGCCGCCGGAGGCCGACATGCCGCTCCAGTTTTTAAACGAGTCGGAGACCAGCGACCAGGTCGGAATGGTGGTGATGGTATTATCCCAGTTACGTACCTTGACCGTAGTGAGGCCGATATCGATCACCGCGCCGTCGGCGCCGTATTTCGGCATCTCCAGCCAGTCGCCAAGCTTGAGCATATCGTTGGCCGAGAGCTGGATACCGGCCACCAGGCCAAGGATCGGATCTTTAAATACCAGCATGAGCACCGCGGCCATGGCGCCGAGCCCGCTAATCAGGATCGCTGGCGACTGGCCTATCAGCAGGGAAATAATCAGGATGCCGATAATAATCGCCGTCACCAGCTTAATTCCCTGGAATATCCCCTTCAGCGGCAGCTGAGAGGCGGCGGGAAATTTCTGCGCCAGCTTTAAGATCACATCCAGCAGTGAGAAGAAGGACAGCATGGCATATATCATCACCCATAGCTGAGCCACGGTGGTTAATATTTCCGCGGCCTCGCTGCCTTTTTGCAGCCACAGCACCGCCTGCACGTTGACGATGATCCCCTGCAGGGTAAAGGCCAGTCGGTGAAAGAGTTTATTCTGCGTGATGATTTGCAGCCACAGATGGCTGCTGGCCAATGCCCGTTTTTCAAAAGCGCGAAGCACCACTTTATGCAATATCAGATGCACGACGACGGCGGTGAACAAGATAATGCCGAAGATAATCATCAGCGAGCGGGTGGGAGTTATTTCGATTCCTAAGGCGGCAATTTGCGATATTAATTCCTGCATAACGTCTCCTGAATATCCAGCGGGTATGATGACCGCTGGATAACGATTATGCAAATCACCGCCGCCGGTATTACGACGCTACCGTCGCCGGCTGTCGGTTGAGATGATGACGCAGCCACAGCGCGATGGCCGCCAGCAATAGCATCATAGCCACCTCGACCAGCAGAAAATCAATCAGCGCCTGCGGATAGTTTCCGCCGCCGCGACGGGCCAGCGCCAGGAACAGCGAGCCGAGGATAGCCGGCCCAAGGCCGAGAGTCGCCTGCTGCAGGGTACTGAGGATGGCGCTCCCGGCCCCGGCGTCGCTGGCGCTGATATCGCGCATACCAATCCGGTAAAAGCTGTTGACGATCAGCGCCTGGCCGTAGCCGATCAGCGCCGTGGCGGGGACCAGCGTCAGGGCGGTGGTGGCGATCCCGAAGCGGGAGAAGGTGGCGCACAGCAGCAGTAGACCGGCGATCTGCACCGCCAGACCGGTCAGCAGGATCCGCCCCATGCTGTAGCGGGCGATAAGCCGCGGGGCATACAGCGCCGAAATAAAATAGGCCACGCCGAGGGCGATAAAGCTATTGCCGGACTGCCACGGCGCCATCCCCAGCCCCTCCTGCATGGTCAGCGCCATGCAGAACATAAAGCCGGACCAGGCGCTGAAAAACAGCAGGGCGATGGCCATCCCGAAGCGGATGCTGGTCAACTGCAGCAGACGCGGCGGCAGCAGGGGATGATCGCCACGCTGTTGCTGGCGCAGGGCGCTCTGACGCATGGCGAACAGCAGCGGCAGGACCGCCACCAGCATCAGCTGCAGCCACAGCGGCCAGCGCAGCTCCGGACCGAGGGCCATCGGGAACAGCAGGCAGCAGAGGATGAGGGCGAGGTACAGCGTGCCCTGCCAGTCAATCCGCGACGGCGTCTCACGACGGGTTTCCGGCACATAGCGGCGGCTCAGGGCCAGCACCAGCAGGCAGATCGGCACATTGATAAAAAAGGCGTTGCGCCAGCCCAGTCCGGCGATGTCCGCCGATACCAGCCAGCCGCCGCCCATCTGTCCGACAATAAAGGCGATCCCGCCGATCCCGCCATACAGGCTAATAGCCCGGGCGTGGGCCGGGCCTTTGAGGGTGACGTGCAGGGTGGCGAGGATCTGCGGCACAATCAGCGCCGCACCGGCGCCCTGCAGAGTGCGGGCGGCCAGCAGGGCGCTGATGCTGTTCGCTATGCCGCACAGCAGGGAAGCAATGCCAAAGAGCGCGACGCCCCACATAAACAGGCGCCGGCGGCCATAGTTATCGCCAAGCTTACTGCCCATCGCCAGGCAGACGGCAAAGGCGACACCGTAGAGCGCGACGATAAGTTCCAGCTGCGTGGCGCTGGCCGCCAGGGTATGGGTGATGGCGTCCAGCGCCACATTGGTGATCGAGGTATCAATAAGCGGCAGCATCTGGCCGCCCAGCAGCAGCAACAGACCGGCGCGGCCGGGTGAAACAGCAGACGTTTTCATGGGAATCTCCATTGCGTCATTCAGCAGACCGACGTAGCATTACCGATAAATTAAACGGGTACCAGTTCCTGTCTATACTGGTACTGGAACTACCATGCTGGAGGGGTGATGACCACGATGCCGCAACGGGAGTCGACGTTCGCCGTGCCGGACGATCGGCGCAAACAGCTGGGGGCGTTTCTGCGCGCCCGCCGTGAAAGCCTCGATCCGCAGCGCCTGGGGTTACCCCGGGTGGGCCGCCGACGCACGCCGGGTCTGCGCCGGGAAGAGGTGGCGATGCTCGCCGACGTCGGCGTTACCTGGTACACCTGGCTGGAGCAGGGGCGGGAGGTGAATCCGTCGGAGGCAGTGCTGGTGGGGGTGGCGAATGCCCTGCAGTGCAGTCCGCTGGAGACCCGGCATCTGTTCGTGCTCGCCGGGCTGACCCCGCCGGAAGCCACCCAGGTGACGGCGTGCGAAGGCATCAGCCCCGGCACCCGCCGCATGCTGGACAGCCTGATGCCGCAGCCGGCCAGCATTCAAAAACCGAACTTTGATATTGTGGCCTGGAACGACAGCTTCTGCCGCCTGATGGGTGTCGATTTCGCCACCCTTGCGGAAGAAGATCGCAACTGCATTTATCTGTATCTGACCCATGAGACCTGGCGCAGCCGGATTGAAAATCGCGATGTGCTGCCGACTTTTGTCTCCTATTTCCGCGCCGCGATGGCCGAGCACCGTGGCGATCCGGCATGGGAAAACAAACTGGCGCGCTTTTTCGCCGCCTCGTCGGAGTTTGAAGCGCTGTGGCATCAGCGCTACGAGGTGCGCGGCGTGGAAAACCAGATTAAACATTTTAACCACCCGCAGCTCGGGCGATTCAGCCTGCAGCAGATGTACTGGTATTCGGCGCCGCGCAATGGTTCGCGTCTGCTGGTCTACCTGCCGATGGACGAGGCGGGCGAGCAGGCGCTGACGTGGCTGGACCAACATTCATGACAAGGACTCAGATGGTTGAGAATGTGCCATCTTCGGGTATTGCCCGGCCGGGCTGCTGGACGGTTCCCTCTCCCTCCGGGAGAGGGGCAGGGTGAGGGAAAGCACTGCAGGGAAGTCTTTTATGTTATCTGCGACTTCAGCGCACATTGCGCTCCCGGTTAGTCTTCTGCGTTATATCTCTCATGACGCAGGGAGCGCACAGGGGGCGGCCAGTCGCCGCCGCCCCCTGTACCCCCGGGCTCCGGCCAGCAACATCGCCACTTCGTGGTGCCTTCGACTTATCCCTGCAGGCTTCGGGTCGGGCCGAGGCAGCGTCCATGCAAAACACGGCCCTCAGCCCGCATCCATGCGGGCTGCCCCGGCCTGCCGGGAACGTCTCAGCGATGTTGAGGCCGCCAGCACCGGCAGTTTCAGCAGCCCCAGGACCCGCGGTGATTTGGGTTTGTAGGCAGGGTAAGGCGTACGCCGCCACCCGGCAAAAAGGCGAGCATATTAGCGAAAACAGGTTTGTCATCAGTCTCAAGGAATGCCTATGAACGTAACCCGAAAAGAGCAGCGCATTATTCAGCGCGCGCTGAATGCCTGGCAGGCCAGCGGGGAGTTAACCCCGGCGGACAGTCAGCGGCTGGCGCACACGCTGCGCGTCTCCCCCTTCGACTGGCGGCGCCTGAGCCGCTATGCCTTCTGGACCGCGCTGGCCTGCGTGCTGATTGCTCTGGGCAGTCTGTTTGCCGACAGCGAACTGGTGGCGTGGCTGCTGAGCCTGTTCAGCCACTCGGCGCTGACGCGGATCCTGCTGCCTGCACTGCTGGCAGTCGCCTGCTACGGCTGGGGTTTTCGCCGCCAGCAGCGGGAGACGCAGTGGCACTACAGCACCGAGGCGATTTTGTTTCTGGGCGTCGTCTTTACCGCGTTGGCGCTATGGCAGTTGGGTGAACGGCTGGATAACGGCAGCGGCCATATCGCGCCGCTGTTTCTGGCCGGATGCATGATTTACGGCGCTATCGGCTATGTAGCCCGCTCCGGGCTGGTGTGGCTTTTTTTTCTGCTGGCGCTGGGCAACTGGTTTGGCGCAGAAACCGGCTATGTCTCGGGGTGGGGCGCCTACTGGCTGGGCATGAACTACCCGATTCGCTTCGTCCTGTTCGGCGGCGCGCTGCTGGCGCTCTGCTACGGCGCGCAGTCCTTGCTTCGCCAGCGTCAGCTGTTTACCGTCAGCAAGGCGATGGGCCTCACGTACCTGTTTATTGCGCTGTGGATCCTGTCGATTTTCGGCAATTACGACGCTGACAGCTGGTACAACGTAAGCCAGGCGCGACTCCTGCCGTGGGGGCTGCTGTTTGCCGCGGCGGCCGGCGTCTGCATTTTTATCAGCCTGAAAACCGATGACGCCATGCTGCGCGGCTTTGGGTTAACCTTCCTGGCGATCAATCTCTATACCCGCTTCTTTGAGTTTTTCTGGAACGGGATGCACAAAGTGCTGTTTTTCCTGATCCTTGCCGTCTCGCTGGCGGTGATTGGCCGCTATGCCGAGCGCATCTGGCACGCGGGGAACGTTAAGCCATGAAAAATTAAGCGCTTTTAAAGAAGTGTGGCTGACGGCAGCGACGTCCTGCGCGAATTGTCGTATAAGCGAATTTTACGCTTTTGACAGGGGAGCGAGATGAACAAGGAGTCGATTTTTCGCCAGCTAGAACAACGGATCGCCGGGCGAGCGCTGACGGCGGAAGCGCTGGGCGAGTTTAACGCTATGGCCATTGCCGATAGCTTGAAGCAAAAACGCAGCATCATCAGCCATCATCTGAATAATCTCCATCGCGAGCAGCGGGTGGTCAAAGTGAATGGTCGCCCGGTGCTGTTTTTACCCGTTACCGTTCTGCGCGATCATCACCGCCTGGCGGTTCGGCACGGCGAATACGCCTCCATTCAGGCGCTGTGCGCGGAGCGTCAGGATAGTCTGGCGCAGCTGATTGGCGCGCAGGGCAGCCTGCAGGAAGCATTGCGCCAGTGCAAGGCTGCCATCAGCTACCCTGGCGCAGGTCTGCCGCTGCTGCTGCGGGGCCCTACTGGCACTGGGAAAAGTTTTCTAGCTCGCCAGCTCTGGCACTACGCAATAGATGAAGGCATTTTACCTGCCGATGCGCCTTTTACCGTATTTAACTGCGCCGAGTACGCGAATAATCCAGAACTACTGACCTCGAAGTTATTTGGTCATGCGAAGGGGGCCTTTACCGGCGCCGATAAAGCCGTTCCTGGTCTTATCGAGACCAGCAACGGTGGGGTGTTGTTTATCGATGAGGTTCATCGGCTGCCGCCCGAAGGTCAGGAAAAGCTGTTTCATTTTATGGATAACGGTAGCTGGCGCCGGCTGGGGGAGAGCACCGACGAGCGCAGCGCCACGGTGCGGCTAATTTTTGCTTCAACCGAGGATTTGGAAAAACACTTCCTGGCGACCTTTATTCGCCGTATTCCGGTCATTGTAAAAATTCTGCCGATCGCTGAACGCGGCCAATTCGAGCGGCTGGCGTTTATCCACCACTTTTTCCGCCGTGAAGCCCAGCGTTTGAACCACGATCTGGCGCTGGATGGCGAAATCGTCAGCCAGCTCATGCGTGAAACGCTTGAAGGAAATGTCGGTGGGCTGGAAAATTTGATTCGCAATATTTGCGCCAGCGCCTGGACATTTGGCGAACGTGATAGCGGTCTTTTACACATAAAAGCGGGTTTGCTGCCCGACCGATTACTGGCGGATGCGCCTTTTTCCCTTCAGCAAAATAGCGAGCGGGTTATGATTTACCGCGATGGCGACGCGCAGCCTCTTTTTTCTGGTCGTCACCATGAATACCAACGGCTAACGGAAAATATTTGTAGCCTGTGCGAGGAGTTGGCTCAGGATAATATTAGCGTGCGGACCTTTGAAAAGCTTATTTATCAGAACGTGACGCTCTATCTTGATGCGCTGATGAATCAGGAGAGTACGGTCTCTCTGCAGGACAAACGGCTGCGCTTTATTGAAGATGTGGGCAAAGCAATCGCTGTCAATTATGACCTTCAGCTAAATGTCGAATTCGCTTATCTTACCGGCCGCTACCTCACCAGCCTCCCTCTGGCGCCGCGTAGCGTTGCTGAGCCCGTGCGTCTGGTGATGCAGCGCTGGCTGGACTCCTCGGCGGGGCTGGCGCAGCGTATCGCAGAGAAACTACTGGATGTCGTCAATAATAAATACGATCTGCTCATCGATACGCTTGACCGACTGGCGGTTGCCGCTATCGTCAGCAATGCGATTGATGCGACCAGCGGCGGAAAAGTGAAAGCGCTGATAATCGCCCACGGTTATTCGACCGCCAGCAGCATTGCCGGCGTTGCCAATCGCCTGATTGGCGAGAAGATCTACCAGGCCATGGATATGCCGATGGAGGTGGCGTTTAACGATGTCAGTCGCGCCGTGGTTGATTATCTCCAGCATACGGACACGCGTGCGGGTGTGATGGTGCTTATTGATATGGGCTACACCAAGGAAATTGCCGATGCGCTTTTGTCGGTGATTCACGGCCCGCTGGTGGTGGTGGATAACGTCACGACCCGCATGGCGCTGAACGTTGCCAGCGAGATCGCGCTGGGAAAAAACATCGAACAAATCGCCGAAGAGATCGTGCCGCTTAATCAGTCGCGTTGGGATGTGTTCTGGCCCGCAGAAAAAAAAGAGCGTGCGCTGTTGGTGACCTGTATTACAGGTATCGGTACCGCATTTAAATTTAAAAATCTGATGGAGAAGAGCCTGCTCAACGATTTTGATATTAACATCATCGCCTGCGAGTATACGCGCTTAAAAAACAGTCGTACGGCGGTATCGTTGCTCCACCAGTATGAAGTTATTGCGGTCGTGGGTACCCACGACCCGCAGCTGGCCGGAGTGCCCTGGGTTGGCATTGAGGAACTACTTGGCGAGCAGGGGCATCGACATCTGAGTCAGCTCTTAAGTGGCTATCTTAATGAAAAGCAAATTGCGCTGATTAATAAAAATATGGTTCGTGAGTTTTCGCTGCATAACGTTGTCAACTCTCTGACGATACTGAATGCCGGAAAAACCATGGGCCATATCGAAACCATTATCGCTGAGTGGCAAAATACGCTTGGTTTTCATTTTAATAATAACTTAATTATCAGTTTATATGTGCATCTCAGCTGTATGATTGAGCGTCTGGTAATGCGTAATGAAATTAGCCATTATAAAGATATTGAGCAATTTACCCGCCAGCATGGCGAATTTATTGCCATGGTGAATCACTCGTTTCAGCGTCTGAAAATACTCTATAACGTGGCGCTACCGGTAGCGGAAATTGGCTATATTCACGATATTTTTGAATTGCGTATTGAAGATTTTAGCTGGTAATTCTCAACGCAGCCCCGGAGAATTACGCCGGGGCTGGCAGGCGGTTAGCGAATCAATATTCGACTTTCCACATATAGCGGCGGGTGGTCAGCGGGTGGTTGCGGGCTGTGGCCAGCGCCAGGTTGTAAACATCCAGTACGCAGTTGTGCAGCAGGCCGCAGAAATATTCGCGCACGCTGGCGTGCAGTGTGTCGATTCCCACCTTTTCCACGTCAATAATCTGCAGTTTTCCCTGGTAACGTTCGATAAAGCGGATCGCGCGGTCATCCAGCGGGCGTGTGCGGCCGCTGCTTTTTAATAAAATAAACGGCGTTCCCGCTTCGGTAATCTCAAAGGGACCGTGGAAATACTCGCCGCTATGGATGCTCGCGGAGTTAATCCACTGCATCTCCAGCAGAATACAGATGGACTCCTGATGCGCGGCGCCGAATGAGGGGCCGCTGCCCATCATGTAGATGACCTTTTCGCTCTTCCAGGCTTCGGCAAAATGGCGCGCATCCGCCTGAACCTGCTGCTGAGCGCCGCGTACCACGGATTCAAAACTGGCAAAGGCGCTGACCATCTCATCGTAATGGGCGTATCCCTCAGTTTGCGCAAGCACTTCCAGCGCCAGCCACAGGCTGTATGCCGCTTTTTGCTGCGTCGGATCAACGGTTTCGGGATAGCGCGCCCAGCAGTATTCAATAGTGTAATCGCTGTGTTCGCACAGCGGCGTGCCGGGGGTATATACCAGTCCAATAGTGGCGGCGCCTTTCTGACGCGCGATGCGGGCGGCTTCCACCGTTTCAGCGGTGTTGCCCTGCTGCGAGGCGAGGATCACTACGCTGTTTTTACCTAACGCGTTCGGCGTCGCGTGGACAAATTCATTACTGGTAACATAGCCGACGGCCAGCTTTTTAGCTTCACAATCGA
This sequence comes from Klebsiella sp. 1SOBk10mer, assembly GCF_046602535.1. Classification (NCBI taxonomy): domain Bacteria; kingdom Pseudomonadati; phylum Pseudomonadota; class Gammaproteobacteria; order Enterobacterales; family Enterobacteriaceae; genus Klebsiella; species Klebsiella sp. 1SOBk10mer. The sequence continues at coordinate 501,420 of NZ_JBKIUP010000002.1, read as the reverse complement.
GAAAATATTTCCCCGGCCAGAAACCGGTTAATGAACCACCGCAGCCAACAAACCATACGCGCTCAATGTGCTGCTTAGATAAAATATCGCGAATAATAGTATGTGCGTTTTTATGAGCTATAGACATATTGGTCTCCTTGAGATGTAACGGGTCCTCCGCTGAATAGCGGATAACTTTTACTATGCGTCAATTAATTGGGTTGTTTACTTTTCATTTTCTGGTGGAACTGCGGATCCTTCGGTATCGCGGGATCGATGCCCTTCACTGGTGGCAGTCGGGCACAAACCATTTGTAACGGAATGATATATTCAAAGACCGCAAAGTCGGGATCGTTAATAAATGCGAAGGGCATATTTTTGCCGTTATTTTCGACTTGTGGACCAATGCGATAAATATGCTGAGTCCAGCCGCCAAGTATTTCAGCCAGGCGATCCTGACGCTCATCGGGAAACGGATCGAGCATGATCAGGGTAGAGCGCTCGTCGAAGGCGTTATAGATCCCGTGGATGAACTCCTCAAATTCATAACCGGCAACCGGACAGCGTAGCGTTTCAAGCATCTTTAGCGCACCTTCCTGAACGGTGCCAAACAGCCTTGCCGGACCGGTCAGGCGAATGTCCGCGCTGTCGATAAGCGGTCGGGCATGATTGAGAACCCACGCCTGCGAGGCCTCAATGAGCGTCGGCAAATGATTAAACGTGGTATCCATGCGGATGAGTAGCGCTTTGCGCTCCTCATCGCTCAGGCGCCGCTGGCGACTGGCGACAGCAAGCGCCAGCAGCATCAGATTAAGTATGGTGCAGTGATACCCTTTGGTTTTAGCGCCAGCCCGCTCTTCTCCACAGGGTACTGTTAAGACCAAATCTGCCGCCCGGTCGATAACGGCTGGCGCTTCCCCGGCCATGGAAGCGGTGAGATGCCCGGCTGCCCGGGCGCGTTCCATTGCGGCGAGGGTAGAGAGGCTGCCGCCTCCCTGAGAAATGCCGATGACCAGCGCTTTGTCGCTGAGGGTCAGCGCCGAATCATCCAGCAGAAAAGGCCAGTAGACATCAACGGGTAGCCCGCACCACTGCTGCATAAACGAGCGGGCGGTCAGCGCGCCGTGATAAGAGGTACCGGAGCCGGTCAGGATAATACGCGTGACGCCGCGCTCCGTTAGCGCTTTCGCCGCCTGCCAGAGATCTTCCCGCGTCTGCGTCAGCATAGCGAGCAGACGGGCGGGTGTTTCATTCATATAGTCTTCTACGTGCATGGGGATATTCCTCTTCTTAAAGCAGGCCTAGCGCGCTGGCCGCCATGCCAAACGCGACGGTTCCTAGTAGGATCCAGTTAATATTGACTCCCTTACGGATCAACTTGTACATCCCGAGGGTGAAAAGCAGCGGCAGCAGCGAAGGAAGAATTTTGTCAATAAACTCCTGCGCCTTCATGGTGGTCTGCCCGGCGGTAAAGCTGAGCGGGGTGGTGATATCTATCATGCTGGCGGTCATCGCGCCGACGACCATGAGGCCAACAATTGATGCGATATAGGTCACCCGGTCCATAAGGCCGCTTTGGTAAATTCTCATCAGCCAGGTCGTACCCGCCCGGTAGCCGAGCTTCAGGCCATACCAGCGGCACAAAAGATGCGGCAGGTTATAAACTAACAGCGCCAGTATCGGTCCCAGCAGGCTGCCCTGCTGGGCGAAATAGATACCCATCCCGGCGGCGATAACCTTTAATGATCCCCAGAAAATGGAGTCGCCGATGCCCGCCAGCGGTCCCATCAGGCTGGTTTTAATCGCGTTTATCGACTCCTCATTAAATTCGGGGTTACGCTGGTTCTCTTCTTCCATGGCAATCGACAGGCCGAAGATAAAGGTCGAGAGATGGGGCGTGGTGTTAAACAGCACCAGATGACGCTGCAGGGCGCGCCCCAGCTCCGTTGGGTCCTGATAGATACGCTTCAGGGCTGGCGACATGGCAAAGGCGTAGCCCATATGCTGCTGGCGCTCGTAGTTCCACGAGCCCTGTAGCGTAAAGGAGCGCCAGAACACGCTGCGTAAATCGCGGGCGGTGATGCGGCTTGCGTCATCGCTTTGCGGCTGGGTAGCGCCAGTCACAGTTTGCGTCATTTCGCTCATGATTAGCTCTCCTGCTGCTTAAGATTAAGGAACTGGCTGATGATAAATGCCAACACCACAGCGAACAGCGCAATGGCGATGATATCCAGTTTGGTATATGCCGCTATCAGAAATCCCAGACCGAGGTACGGCATCAGTTTGCTGCTGAGCATCATGCTGATCAGCAGGGCGAAGCCGAGCGCTGGCAGGATCTTACTGGCGACGATCAATCCGTTGGTTATCACCGGTGGAATGGCCTCCAGGAACCAGCTTACCGCCGAAGAACCAAGCAGAATGGCAAAAAAAACCGGTAGAAATCCGTTTAAAAAATAGAGTAGCGTCGGACCGGCGAGGTGCATCAGGCCGACCATTCGGGTATTACCCCGTGCCGCATAGCGATCCGCCAGATGACCAAAGCGGGCGTTCACCACGCGCACCAGGATGCCCAGCGTCTGCGCCAGCATTGAGACAGGGATGGCGATGGTGAGCGCAGCCTCCGGACCGCGGCCGGACATGATCGAAAACGCGGTGGCCAATACGGAGCCGGTCACGATATCTGGCGGGTGCGCGGCGCCGATGGCGACGTTGCCGAGGAAAATAAGCTCCAGCGTAGCGCCAATCAGAATCCCCTCATGCAAATTACCGCAGACCAGACCGGTGAGGGCGCACATCACCAGCGGTCGATCGATCATTGATACCCCAAGCAGGCGGCCATCAAGTATCCCCAGAGCGGCGATCAGGCCGAGTAACGTTGCGGTGAGCAACATAGTGACCTCCGAAGTTAAAGTTGGTCGTTAAGGAGTTCAGCCGAGTGGGCGGGTACCTGACGCATCTCCAGCCGAATGCCTTTTTCTTTTAGCGCTCTGCTATGGGCGATTTCCTCGTCGGTCAGATAGATGGCCTTGCCGAATTGTCTTGCCCCTTCCTTCTGTGGCAGACCACCGTAATTAATTGCGCTAATTTCCGGGATTTTTTCCACTAGCGCGAGGGTTTCCGCAGTATTGCCAAGGACCACCATGACTTTTTTATGATCCAACTTGCCGCTGTTAAGCTTTTCCGCCGCTTGTTCAACGGTGGCGATGTCCAGCGTGACGCCCGCTGGCTTTGCCAGGTTAAGCGACATCGTAATGAAGGCATCCGCCGCGGCTTTGGCGTTGGCGACGATGATATGGTCGATATCCAGCGCTCGGGTCCAGGCAAAAACCACCTGGCCGTGCAGCAGCCGATAATCAATGCGCACGAGTTTAATCATGAGATTCTCCCTGTGGGTCAGAGGATGGTTGTGTTATTAGAGGATTGATGAAAACAATGGATTCACGCGCCGCGCTGGTGGCGTAGATAATCGCGGCCTCGGTAGTGGCTTCTTCGCACAGCAGAAACTCCAGCAGCAGAGTCAGATTGATGCCGGCGACCACGAAAACGTTGCGATGTCGCATCAAGACGCTCACGGCGCTATTGTTAATACTGCCGCCAAGCAGGTCGGTGAAGATCACCACTTCATCACCATTCGCCTGGACGATGAGATGCTCCAGGGTTTGCTCCAGCTGTTCGGTGGTCACGATATCTTCGTCATAGGCACAGACCGGGATAACGCCGTGTTCATCGCCAATCAGCAGCGACAAACTGTTCACCAGTCCGCGAGCAAAATGGCCGTGGCTGGCCACATAGATATGTTTCACCTGGTTTCTCCTTCATCCAGATAGCGGTATCTGTTAAGAGCAAAGGGCGTGCCAGAAATAAAAAATATTATTTATCAATTAATTAAATCAGCTGGTTCACACTAAAGGCGTTATTCCTGGCACAAGCGGGCTCATTAGCGCCAGAAACCTGGCACAAACGGCAGAAAAAGAGGGGAAAGAGTGGGGGAAGAAAGTCCCGGGCGAGACGCTGCTGCGCCATGGCCCGGGCGTTCCCGGCAGAAGGGAATTAAATCTCGGTAATGGTCGTCGACTGCGGCAGACGCGACTTCGGCAGGGTAGCGTTGAAATCTTCCACGCTATGGTGGCCAACCGGGACCACCACCAGGCTGGTGTAGCCCTTGGCTTTCAGGTCAAACTCCTCATCGAGGATCGCAAAATCAACCCCTTCGATCGGCACGGCGTCGAGGCCCATCGCCGCTACGCCCAGCAGGAAATTGCCGACGTTGAGATACACCTGCTTCGCCATCCACTGATCGTCATCTTTCAGCTCTTTGCGGTGCATATCGGCAAAGAAGGTGCGACCCTTGTGGTTAGCGGCTTTTGCGTCAGGAGTGGCGAAACGGCCATCGGCCTCTTCCTGATCCACGACGCGCTGCAGCCAGGCGTCGTCCATCGCGGTTTTCGCGCAGAACACCACCACGTGCGAGGCGTCAAGAATTTTACGTTCGTTGAACACGTAGGTACCGCTGGCGGCTTTCGCCACGCGGGCTTTGCCTTCATCGGTGCTGGCAACGATAAAATGCCACGGCTGGGAGTTGGTGCTTGACGGGCTGTACTGCAGCAGCGTTTTCAGCTGTTCCGCTTCCCCGGCAGTCAGCTTTTTCGTGGCGTCAAAGGCCTTGGTGGAATAGCGCTTCAAAGCGACCGATACGATATCCATAACTCTTCCTCACAGTTTACAGCACCTTACCGGTGCGTTCAGGAGAGGAAGAGTACAGCGAAGATCGCAAAATGATAAGGGTGAAAAATGCGATAACACTTATCGCGTTTGGCTGAAAATCAGCGCGGACGCAGGCGCTGCTGCGCCTTTTTGCTCAGCTTGTTCACCACCTGGTGCCACGAATCGTCAATCAGCTCGGCCAGCAGATCCTCGCTGATGTCGTCGCCCGGCACCACCGTGATCCAGTGTTTCTTGTTCATATGGTAGCCGGGTTCGATACTGCGATAAATTTCCTGATTGAGCAGCGACTTCTGCGGCTCGGCCTTCAGGTTGACCAGCGCCCGCCCGCGAATGGTCATGGTGATCATAAAGATGCGGCCGTCGACCTTAAACACATCGTACTCCGGCCCAAAGGGCCAGCAGTGTTCGGTAAACGGGTAGGTCAGGGCGATACGGTGAGCGCAGGGATGCAGTGTTTCCGGCGTCATTAGGAGTCCGCCTCATGCAGGGCGTTCCACATGGCTTCAAAACCGAGGGCGATAATCTCCCGGGCGCGCTGCGGATCGTGGCTGGCGAATTCGATGGTGGTTTCCGCCAGCGACAAAAACAGGGCGTCGCCAAAGGCGCGATACGCCTCGCTGAGGAATATCTCTTTCACCGACAGCTGGCACATTTCGTTGAGCTCCGGAAAGCTCTCTTTCACCTGGCGGCGGGTTTCGTCAGTGATGCGCTCGCTGAGCGCCATTCGGCGGATCGCCTTGTGCTCCATCGGGTTGCGCACGCCCCAGTCGATATAGCTGTTCCAGATATTGCGCGCGTTCTCTTTCGGGCGCTTCTCGTCCGGATCCAGCCCGGCGATCATGGTGCGCACCAGGCGCAGCTTAATGGCGAGGTAAAGTTCGTTGAGCAACTCATCCTTGGTAGCGAAATAGCGAAACAGCGTCCCCTCGGCCACACCGGCGCTGCGGGCGATGGCCGACGTCGAGGCGGCGATGCCGGACTGGGCGAAAGCCGCGGTGGCAGCTTCCAGTAACGCTTGCTTTTTATCTTCACTCTTTGGACGAGCCACTACTTTTTTCCTCACGCAGGTTTAAACAAACCGCCGATCTTTGCACGTCTGACCTGGTTGCTGCAACGGCGGAACGCAAAAATTGAAAATCGTCTTGACGACTTTCATCACATTCCTAATAATGAGTGCGTACTCACTCATAATCAAGTTATATCATAAAGCCTCCGGGATGGGGGCTTTTGTCTGGTCAGGATATGAACCGTGTCACTTTCAGCGTGGTCGCCATCATGTTACTCGCAGCAGCAACGACATTGCCGTTTGTCCTCAATGCCGGTTTTGGTAAGGCGCCGCAGGGGGCACAGCTTAGCCAGGTGGAAGCGTCCCCCCACTACCGGGATGGCCAGTTCCATAACCAGCTGCCCACGCCGGGGTTCACCGGGCAAAAAAATATGCTGGCGGCATGGTGGGATTTCCTGATGACCAAACGGGAAAACGCCCGTCCCGCGCAGCCGCTGCCGCTGGTGAAGACCGATCTGGCGACGCTGCCCCTCGGGCAGGACGTGATGGTCTGGCTCGGCCACTCCTCCTGGTATCTGCAGCTGGCGGGAAAACGCATCCTGATCGACCCGGTGTTCAGCGATTACGCGGCGCCGTTCTCCTTTATTAATAAAGCTTTCCCCGGCGACTATCCGTGGCGGGCGGAAGGGATGCCGGAGATCGATCTGCTGATCATCTCCCACGATCATTACGACCATCTGGATTACGCCACCATCCGCGCTCTGCTGCCGAAAATTAAGCGGGTCATTACGCCGCTGGGGGTTGGCTCGCACCTGCGTTACTGGGGGATGGACGGGGCGCTGATTACCGAAGCGGACTGGCAGCAGGCGATTCCGGTTAACGACGAGCTCACCGTCCACGTCCTGCCGGCGCGGCACTTTTCCGGCCGTGGGCTGAAGCGCAACCAGACGCTGTGGGCCAGTTTTCTGTTCGTTACCCCGCAGCAAAAGATTTATTACAGCGGCGACAGCGGCTATGGGCCGCACTTTAAAGCGATAGGCGATGAATTTGGTCCGGTCGATCTGGCGATCATGGAGAACGGGCAGTATGACCAGGACTGGAAATATATTCACATGATGCCGGATGAAACAGCTCAGGCCGCCGACGACCTGCGCGCTCGCGCGGTGCTGCCTGGGCATGCAGGACGATTCGTTTTGGCGAAACACAGCTGGGATGAACCGTATCAACGGCTGGCGGCTGCCAGCGAAGGAAGGGCCTGGCGTCTGCTGACGCCTGTGCAGGGCGAGCCGGTGTGGGTCGCCGATAAGACGCAATCATTTAACGCCTGGTGGCGCTAAGCGCCAGTGCAGTATCAGAGGAGAGAGCATATGACGATTTCCGCTCAGGTGATTGATACTATCGTCGAGTGGATTGATGATAACCTGCATCAACCGCTGCGTATTGATGATATCGCTCGCCATGCCGGGTATTCGAAATGGCATCTGCAACGGCTGTTTTTACAGTATAAAGGGGAGAGCCTGGGGCGCTATATTCGCGAAAGGAAGCTGCTGCTGGCCGCCCGCGATCTGCGTGACACCGATCAGCGGGTCTACGATATCTGCCTGAAGTATGGCTTCGATTCGCAACAGACCTTTACCCGCGTCTTCACCCGGACCTTCAATCTGCCGCCGGGCGCCTACCGTAAAGAGAACCACAGTCGCGCCCACTGAGGCGCGCCCTTCCTGGTTTAGCGTTCGAGCGAAAACCAGCGACGCCACACCCAGCGCAGCACCAGATACTCAATGGCGCCCAGTGCTAAGAACCACAAACAAAACAACACCGTATAAAGCTGGTTGAGATCCATCATATGGAATGTCTCAACCAGCTTTTGCGCCAGCGTCAGGCCCAGCGACGGCGCGGGCAACAGCAGACAGGAGAGCAGAGCCAGGAGCAGGATCCCGGCGGCGGAGAGGAGCGTTTCCAGCGGATGTTTCATGTCATGTTAATCATCAGTTAAAAAACATATTGTCCGGCAAAATAATCCCTAACGCAATATGCTTTGTATTTTACTCGCCTTAATGCGCTTCTGTTTAATATTATGGCCTGCCTTTTATTCCCATGTTAATTAATCTGAAATAATTTGTAATTAAATTAAAATCAGCCTCCTGTAAATTACTGTCATTATTATGCCAGCGCTTTTACAAAACTATAAGTGCTATATCCCACCAGCGTGGCAGCGATGATGGCCAGCAAGATGTACAGCGCCAGACGGCGTCCGCGGTAGATTCCAAACATATTTAACCTCGTTTAGTTTTGGTTTATTAATATTCTGTAATAGTTGTCTCGTGGAATTAACTTACCACATATTTTTTATTTTGCGAAAAATTTAGGCTTGTATTGGTTCACATTTTTATCGGCTTTTTCGCCACCTTTTACTGCATTGGCCAGGAATGATTTCAGGCTTTCCGACTCACGGAATTTATAAGGAAAATGTAATTTGACCAAGATGAATAACCCAAAGTTTACGACGCCCTCGGGCGACACCGCGCCACGGCAGGTCTGGCAGCAGACCGTTGACGCAGTGCTGGCGCAGACCAAAAGCCAGGCCGCTGGGTTAAGTTCCGCAGACGCCGCCGAGCGCCTGAATAGCTGTGGGCCGAACGCGCTGCCGGAAAAGAAAGGGAAACCGGCCTGGCTGCGCTTTCTTGCCCACTTTAACGACGTACTGATTTACGTGCTGCTGGCCGCCGCGGCGCTGACCGCCATCATGGGGCACTGGGTCGATACCCTGGTGATCCTCGGCGTGACGGTGATTAACGCCCTGATCGGCCATATCCAGGAGAGCAACGCCGAAAAGTCCCTGCAGGGGATCCGCAACATGCTCTCCAGCGATGCCCGCGTCCAGCGTAACGGCAAACATGAGACTATCCCGACGCGCGACCTGGTTCCGGGAGATATCGTTATCCTGCGCGCCGGCGACCGCGTGCCGGCGGACATGCGGCTGATTGAAACGCACAACCTGCGGGTGGAAGAGGCGATCCTCACCGGCGAGTCGACGGTGGTGGATAAAATCACCGACGCGCTGGAAGGCGACCTGCCGTTGGGCGACCGGGTGAACATGGTCTTCTCCGGGACCACCGTCAGCGCCGGCGGCGGCGTCGGCGTGGTGACCGCCACCGGCGCGCAGACCGAACTCGGCCACATTAACCAGATGATGGCGGGCATTGAGAAGCACCGCACCCCGCTGCTGGTGCAAATGGATAAGCTCGGCAAAGCGATTTTCGTCATTATTCTCGCCATGATGGTGGCGCTGTTTATCTTCAGCCTCGCGCTGCGGGATATCCCGATGGGCGAGCTGCTGCTGTCGCTGATTAGCCTGGCGGTGGCCGCGGTACCGGAGGGGCTGCCGGCGATCATTTCAATTATTCTGTCGCTCGGCGTGCAGACGATGGCGCGCAAGCGGGCGATTATTCGTAAGCTGCCGACCGTGGAAACCCTCGGCGCCATGACCGTGGTTTGCTCGGATAAAACCGGCACCCTGACAATGAACGAAATGACCGTCAAGGCGATCATCACCGCCGACTGCTGCTACCGGGTGGAAGGCGACAGCTATGAGCCGCAGGGGCGGATCTTCCTTGAGGGGAGCGATGAGCCCGTGCAGGTTCAGCCGGGTACCGTGCTGGAGACCTGGCTGCGCACCATCGACCTGTGCAACGACAGCCAGCTTATCCAGGATGAGCGCGGCCTGTGGGGGATCACCGGCGGGCCAACCGAAGGGGCGCTGAAGGTGCTGGCGGCGAAAGCGCAGCTCCCGGCGGTGGAGGCCCGTCTGGTGGCCAAGATCCCCTTTGACTCGCAGTACAAATATATGTCCACACTGCAGCACATCGATGGCGATGCCCGGGTGTTAATCACCGGTGCGCCGGACGTCATCTTCGGCATGTGCCGTGAGCAGATGAGCCGCCAGGGCGCGGTGCCGTTCGAGGCGCAGTACTGGGAAGAGGAGATGGCGCGCTTCGCCCGTCAGGGACTGCGCATGGTGGCGGCGGCCTGTAAGCCGGCCAGCCTTGATGCCACCACGTTGAACCATGAGGATCTGCAGGAGGGACTGATTTTCCTCGGCATAGCCGGGATGATGGATCCGCCGCGTCCGGAAGCCATTGACGCTATCCACGCCTGCCAGACCGCCGGCATCCGCGTGAAGATGATCACCGGCGACCACCCGCAGACGGCGATGAGCATCGGCCAGATGCTGGGGATCACCAACAGCAGCCAGGCCATGACCGGCTACCAGCTGGAGCACATGGACGATGCGGCGCTGGCGAAGGCGGCGGTGGAGTACGACATCTTTGCCCGCACCAGTCCGGAGCATAAGCTGCGCCTGGTGAAAGCCCTGCAGGATAACGGCGAAGTGGTCGGCATGACCGGCGACGGCGTCAACGACGCGCCGGCGCTGCGCCAGGCCGACGTGGGTATCGCGATGGGTATCAAAGGTACCGAAGTCACCAAAGAGGCGGCTGACATGGTGTTGACCGATGATAACTTCGCCACCATCGCCAGCTCGGTAAAAGAGGGGCGCCGGGTCTATGACAACCTGAAGAAGACCATCCTCTTCATCATGCCGACCAACCTGGCGCAGGGGCTGCTGATCATCATCGCCCTGCTGGCGGGGAACATGATTCCGCTGACCCCGGTGCTGATCCTGTGGATGAACATGGCGACGTCGGCGACGCTCTCCTTCGGCCTGGCCTTTGAGGCCGCGGAGCGCAACGTGATGAACCGCCCGCCGCGTAAAACCGGCCAGCACGTGATGGATGGTTTCGCCGTGTGGCGGGTGGCTTTTGTCGGGTCTATGATTGCTATTGCCGCCTTTATCCTTGAGGCCTGGCTGGCGCCGCGCGGCCACAGTCCGGAGTTTATCCGCACCGTGCTGCTGCAGATGCTGGTGACGGCGCAGTGGGTCTACATGATCAACTGCCGCAGCAGCGACAGCTTCTCCCTGAGCATGGGCCTGCTGCGCAACAAAGGCATCTGGCTGGTGACCGGTGTCCTGCTGCTGATGCAGCTGGTGATTATCTATGTCCCGCTGATGCAGAACATGTTTGGCACGGAAGCGCTGCCGCTGCGCTACTGGTTTGTCACCCTGGTCATCGGCATCGCCATGTTCCTGGTGGTGGAAATCGAGAAGCGTCTGACGCGCCGGTTCCGCAAAACGGCCTGATCGATCTCGCGCGCCTCGCCGCAGGCGCGCGTTACTGTCGCAAGGATCCCCTATGATTAAAACCTTCCGCTTTGCGCTGCTGGCTAGCGCCCTGGCCAGCAGCGCCCTGACGGCCACCGCCGCGCCGGCGGTGCCGGTCCGCGTCGCCACGGCCGAACTGGCTCCTCATGCTGAAGAACGCGCCATCCCCGGACGGGTCGAGGCAATCCGCGCCGTCGACATTCGCGCGCGCACCGAAGGGGTGATTGTTCAGCGCCACTTCCAGGACGGGCAGTATGTGACCGAGGGCGACCTGCTGTTTACCCTCGACGACGCACAGCCCCGCGCGGCGCTGGCCCTGGCGCAGGCCGAGCTGAAAAGCGCAGAGGCCTCATTACGCCAGTCGCAACAGCTGCTCACTCGCTACGAGCGACTCATCAACAACCACTCCATCAGCCGCAACGACGTCGACACAGCCCGGATGCAGCGCGACGTCGCCGCCGCCGCTGTGCAGCAGGCGAAAGCCCGCGTCGAGGCCCAGCAGATTGTGCTCAGTTATACCCGGATTGCGGCGCCGGTGACCGGACGGGTGGGCCACAGCGCCTTTCACGTCGGGACGCTGATTAACCCATCCAGCGGAGTGCTGGTGGACATTGTGCAGCTGGATCCGGTGCGGGTGTCGTTCGCCCTCGACGAAGCCGCGTTTTTCAGCAAAACCGGCCAGCATGCCGACATCCACGCTCTGAAGCAGGCGTGGCTGGCGCAGATTGACGTGGATGGCAAACGGCGCGATGGGGTGTTGACCTCCATCGATAACCGGATTGACGCCCGCACCGGCAGCGTGGCGGTGCGGGCCGAGTTTGCCAATCCGCAGCACCGTCTGCTGCCGGGGGGCAGCGTGACGATCCTGTTCCGTCCGCAAGAGCTGCAGTCACGGGTGATGATCCCGGCCGCCGCCGTGCAGCAGGATCCGCAGGGCTTTTTCAGCTGGGTGCTGAAGCCGGACCATACCGCCGGGCAGCGTCGTCTGACCCTCGCCGGGCAGCAGGGGCAGCAGTTTGCGGTTGAGAAAGGGCTGCAGGCGGGCGAGCAGGTGATCACCGACGGCGCGCAGCGTTTACGCGAAGGCGCCGCGGTACAGGTGCTGAACTAAGTAAGGAGAAGGGATGCTGACCTTTTTTATCCGTCGTCCGCGATTTGCCATGGTGATCGCGCTGCTGCTGACCTTTGTCGGCGCGGTGTCGCTGAAGCTGATCCCGGTGGAGCAGTATCCGGCGATCACGCCTCCGGTGGTGAACGTTACCGCCAGCTGGCCAGGCGCCAGCGCGTCAGACGTGGCGGAGGCTATCGCCGCCCCGCTGGAGACCCAGCTCAACGGCGTCGATCATATGCTGTATATGGAGTCCACCAGCTCGGATGAGGGAACGTACCGTCTGAGTATTACCTTCGCGGCGGGCACCGACGCCGACCTGGCGGCGATCGACGTGCAAAACCGGGTGTCGCAGGCGCTGGCTCAGCTCCCGGCGGAGGTGCAGCAGAATGGGGTCCAGGTACGCAAGCGCGCCAGCAACCTGCTGATGGGGGTGAGCCTCTACTCGCCGCTGGGCACGCTGTCGCCGCTGTTTGTCAGTAACTACGCCAGCACCCAGGTGCGCGAGGCGCTGGCGCGCCTGCCCGGCGTCGGCGAGGTGCAGATGTTTGGCGCCCGGGATTACAGTATGCGCATCTGGCTGCGTCCGGACCGCATGAACGCCCTCAACATCACCACGGATGACGTTGCCCAGGCGCTGCGCGAGCAGAATGTGCAGGGCGCGGCGGGGCAGGTGGGCACCCCGCCGGTATTCAACGGTCAGCAGCAGACGCTGACCATCAACGGGCTGGGGCGTCTGAACGAGGCGGCCAGCTTTGGCGAGATTATCCTCCGCCGCGGCGCGCAGGGACAGCTGGTGCGCCTCACCGACGTGGCGACCATCGAGCTGGGCGCCCGCAGCTACAGCTCCGGCGCGCAGCTCAACGGTAAAGCGTCGGCCTATCTGGGTATCTACCCGACGCCCACCGCCAATGCCCTGCAGGTCGCCAGCGCAGTGCGCGCTGAGCTTAACCGCCTGCACACCCGCTTTCCGGCGGATCTCACCTGGGAGGTGAAGTTCGATACCACCCGCTTTGTGGCGGCGACGATCAAAGAGATCGGCGTCTCGCTGGCGCTGACCCTGCTGGCGGTGGTCGTGGTGGTGTCGCTGTTCCTGCAGAGCTGGCGGGCGACGCTGATCGTAGTGCTGGCAATCCCTGTGTCACTGATCGGCACCTTTGCGGTGCTCTATCTGCTGGGCTACAGCGCCAACACCCTCAGCCTGTTCGCGATCATTCTCGCCCTGACGATGGTGGTGGATGACGCCATTGTGGTGGTGGAGAATGTGGAAACCAAAATGGCGGAAGGGCTGGATCGCCTGCAGGCCACCGCCCAGGCGCTGCGGCAGATCGCCGGGCCGGTGATCGCTACGACCCTGGTGCTGCTGGCGGTGTTTGTGCCGGTGGCGCTGCTCCCGGGGATCGTCGGCGAGCTGTACCGGCAGTTTGCCGTGACGCTCTCCACCGCGGTGGCCCTGTCGAGCCTGGTGGCGTTAACCCTAACCCCAGCCCTCTGCGCGCTACTGCTGCGCCCGCGTCCCGCCCGGCCGGCGGCGGTGTGGCGGGCGTTTAACCGTCTCCTCGACGGCACCCGCGACGGCTTTGGCCGGCTGGTTGGCTGGATGAACCGCCGCCCCTGGCTGGCGCTGGCGGCGACGGTCGCGGCGGGCGCGCTGGTGGCGTTCAGCTTTAGCTCAATGCCGAAAGGCTTCCTGCCGCAGGAAGATCAGGGTTACCTGTTTGCCAGCGTGCAGCTGCCGGAGGCGGCGTCGCTGGAGCGTACCGAAGCGGTGATGGCCCAGGCGCGCAAGCTGCTGATGGCTAACCCGGCGGTGGAGGATGTGATTCAGGTGTCCGGCTTCAACATTCTCAACGGCACCAGCGCCGCTAACGGCGGGTTTATCTCGGTAATGCTCAAGGACTGGCATCAGCGGCCGCCGCTGGATGCGGTGATGGCGGATATCCAGCGCCAGCTGCTGTCGCTGCCGGAGGCGACGATCATGACCTTCGCGCCGCCGACCCTGCCGGGCCTGGGCAATGCCTCGGGATTTGACCTGCGCATCCTGGCGCAGGCCGGTCAGTCGTCGGCGGAGCTGGAGCAGGTGACGCAGGAGATCCTTCAACTGGCGAACCAGCATCCGCAGCTGAGCCGGGTGTTTACCACCTGGAGCAGCAACGTGCCGCAGCTGACCCTGACGGTCGACCGCGATCGGGCGGCGCTGCTGGATGTGCCGGTGGCGCAGATCTTCAGCAGCCTGCAGACGGCGTTCGGCGGCACGCGCGCCGGTGATTTCAGCCTTAACAACCGTGTCTATCATGTGGTGATGCAAAATGAGATGCAGTGGCGCGAGCGGGCTGAGCAGATTAGCGAGCTGTACGTCCGCAGCCGCGACGGCGAGCGGGTGCGGCTGAGCAATCTGGTCACCATTACGCCGACGGTGGGGGCGCCGTTTATTCAGCAGTACAACCAGTTCCCGTCCGTGTCGGTGAGCGGTTCAGCGGCCGAGGGGGTCAGCAGCCGTACGGCGATGGCGGCTATGGAGCAGATTCTGCAGGCCCATCTGCCGCCGGGGTATGACTACGCCTGGAGCGGCATCTCCTGGCAGGAGCAGCAGACCGGCAATCAGGCGGTGTGGATCGTGCTGGCGGCGGTGGCGATGGCGTGGCTGTTCCTGGTGGCGCAGTATGAGAGCTGGACGCTGCCGGCGAGCGTCATGCTTTCGGTGCTGTTCGCCATCGGCGGAGCGCTGCTCTGGCTGTGGACGGCGGGCTATGCCAACGATGTGTATGTCCAGATAGGACTGGTGCTGCTGATCGCCCTGGCGGCGAAGAATGCGATTCTGATCGTTGAGTTTGCCCGCAGCCGGCGCGAAGAGGGATTGTCGATAGTCGACGCCGCGCGCGAGGGCGCCACCCGCCGCTTCCGCGCGGTGATGATGACCGCGGTGTCGTTTATTATCGGCATCATGCCGATGATGCTCGCCACCGGCGCCGGGGCGCAGAGCCGGCGGATCATCGGCACCACGGTGTTCAGCGGAATGCTGGTGGCGACGATGGTTGGCATCCTGTTTATTCCTTCGCTGTATGTTCTGTTTCAGCGTATGCGCGAGTGGGCACATCGGCGGGGGTAAGCGCGGCGTTACCGGTCGGTAACGGGGATACTCCAGGCTGCAACGACTACCGGGCGGTCCCCTCTCCCTTAGGGAGAGGGGGAGGGTGAGGGGGGGGGTCGCGTTCACGTTGCGTTTGGGCGTGAGCCCCGCCTTATCTGCCGACCTCCGGTTAGCCGATTTCAGCGGGAATCGGCCCTGCTGCACGCCCGTAGATTTCAGGGGCCATATCATAGCGAACAGACTCTGTAGGCCCGGTAAGCGCAGCGCCACCGGGCAAGGACATCGGGCACGGCGGCAATACCTTGCCCGGCCTGCCGTTAATTTATTCACTCTCCTGGCTGGAATGGCCGCCCCCAAACGCGCCCGCTATTTCCTCTCCACCGTTATCATGGTCACGAACGGATGATATTGCCACGGCACGCTGCCGCCTTTGCGGTACATCTTCGACAGGGTGCCGTCGAGATAAAGCATCTGCCGCACCCCAAGCTTTGACTGCGCATAGCAGGCAAAATCATAGAAGTTGGTCTCGCGATCGCTGAGCATAAACACCACCCGGCCTTGCTTATCGATGCCAACCCCGTTGCGCAGTTTGCGCGAGCTGGCGGAGGGCTTCAGCCGCCAGTTGATGACGCCATTCTCAATCAGCATCGGGCCGGACTGCACCGCATAGCGGATGGCGGGAGAGCGTTTGTACGCCGGCAGCGGCACGATTTTTGCCCGGCCGTTCTCCACCAGGAATACGCCGCCGGGGCGGATAAAGAAGTTCCCGCCGCCGGCGGAGCGGTTTACCGGCGTCAGGCGTTTGCCGTCTTCGATATACAGCCCCAGCGGCGCGTAGGCCTTATCGTAAATGCCGCCGTTCATCGCCATCTGCACCCGGCCATCGCCATCGATACCCGCCAGCAGCGAACGCAGGGAACCCCAGGCTTTACCGTGCCGATCCAGCCAGTACATTGCAATGCGCTCTTTCTGCGCATCCACCCGATAGCTCTGCAGGGTTAGCGTCGGGTCGGTGAGGGTACAGGCGGCGCTGGCGACGGCGGCCAGGGGCAGCAGCGCCAGGGGGAGCAGGCAGCGTAATAACATGGGCAATCCTTTCTATGGTCTGCGCCGAGTATACCCGCCTCGCTGTCTTATGCCGCCCAAATCTCACAGTGTTTTTGCACCAGCCCGGAAAGCGAACCGCCGTTGGCGATAAACTCGCGCATCTGCTGCGCCTCGCTGTGCGGCGATTTCGCCTGGCGAACCACCGCCTCCAGCGCCGCCGTCGCCTTCAGCTGATGGGCGAAAGGAGCCAGCCGGTCGGCGAGCTGCAGGATCTCCTGGCGGATGCTGCGCTGCTCCCCGCTGCGCACGTCGGTAAGGGTCCCGTCCAGCCCGTAGCGGCAGGCCTGATAGCGGTTAAAAGGGTACAGCAGATAATCATCAGGCTGGTGCTTAAAGGGGCGCTCCGTCAACAGCCAGCAGGCCAGGGTCTGTATAAAGCCGGCGATATGGATCGCCTGGGCGAGGGTCAGAGGAGTGTCCATCACCCGCACCTCGACGGTCCCAAACTGCGGGCTGGGGCGAATATCCCAGTGCAGATCCTTCATGCTGTCGATCATGCTGGTGTAGCTCAGCTGGCGGAACAGGCGACGAAACCCCTGCCAGTCGGCCACCCACGGCATCGGACCGTTGTCGGGATAAGAGGAGAAGCGGTTGAGGCGCGAACAGGCGAAGCGGCTGTCGGTGCTGTCGAACCACGGCGAGGCGGCGTTGAGGGCGATGAAGTGCGGCACAAAGCGCGACAAGCCGTGCAGCAGATAGATGGCGTCGTCGCCGCTCTGACAGCCGACGTGCACATGCTGGCCAAAGACCGTCGCCTGCTGCGCCAGATAGCCAAAATGCTCGACGGTTTTGACATAGCGCGGATTGTCGCTGATCTGCTGGCGCTGCCAGGCATGAAAGGGGTGGGAACCCCCGCCGCAGATCTGCAGATGATGATGCAGCGCCGCGCGCTGGACCGCCTGCTGGATGGCGCTGAGCTGGATTTGCGCATGGCTGATGTCGCGGCACACCCCGGTGGCGATCTCCAGCATGCTCTCGGTGATATCGTGCTTGGCTTCTCCCACGGTCAGCTCATGCTGGACGTCGGCAATCAGCGTCGAGGCATCCTGGCTGAGGTCGTAACCCGGCGGGTTCACCACCTGCAGCTCCAGTTCGATACCGAGGGTAAAAGGATCGGAGCGGTGAAAATCGGCTAAAGGCATAGTCTCTCCCGGTCGATGTGTTCCCTGAAGTATAGAAGGGATTGATCCCGAGGGAGAATACGCGGCGGCGGAGGACGGGGATGAATAAAAAAGTGACGCAGAGTGATTATTTGAAATTTGCCATATAGCGGCTGGTGCAATTCTGCAACATATTTCCCGCTGGCGGTGCGACGGAATAAGGTGCAATTATTTTCCCATAATTATCATGGTGATAATATAAGTCCTTCTTATTTTACCGGTCGGTTTTGGCCTATTATCGCCCGCGTAAGAGCTGGTACGCATTTTGCCTGTTAATCCGTGACACTTTATTTAACAGGGATCATGTGATGCACAAAAAGACGTTATTTTCGCGTGCCGGTCGTCTCGCCGTGGCGGTGAGCGGCGCACTGGCCCTGGCGGGCGCCGCCTTACCTGCCAACGCCTCCACGCTGCGGATCGCCATGACCGCCGCGGATATTCCGTTAACCCTCGGCCAGCCGGATCAGGGCTATGAGGGCAACCGCTTTACCGGCATCCCGCTGTACGACGCGCTGGTGGAGTGGGATCTGTCGCAAGGTGAAAAGCCCAGCGGTCTGGTGCCGGGGCTGGCGACCGAGTGGCACATCGATCCGCAGAACACCAGCCGCTGGATTTTCACCTTGCGTCCGGGCGTCAGGTTCCATGATGGGACGGAGGTGAACGCCGACGCCATCGTCTGGAACGTGGATAAGGTGCTGAATAAAGCGGCGCCGCAGTACGCCCCGGGGCAGATCGGCAACACCCTGTCGCGGATGCCGACCCTCACCGGCGCGGAGAAAATTGACGGCCACACCGTGGCGCTGACCACCTCGGAACCGGACGCGCTGCTGCCGTACAACATCACCAACCTGTTTATTGTCTCGCCCACGGCGTGGCAGAAGCAGTATGACGCGGTGCCGGCCAGCGCGGGGGATAGCGCCGCGCGCAGCAAACAGGCATGGACCGCCTTCGCCGCCCATGCGGTGGGCAGCGGCCCGTTCAAACTGGAGAAGCTGGTGCCGCGTCAGCAGCTGATCCTCGCGAAAAACCCCGACTACTGGAACAAAGATCGCATTCCCCGGGTGGATAAGGTGGTGCTGATCCCTTTGCCGGAGGCCAACGCCCGCACCGCGGCGCTGCTGTCGAAGCAGGTGGACTGGATTGAAGCCCCGGCGCCGGATGCCATCGATCAGATCAAGTCTCAGGGTTTTCACCTTTACGCCAACACCCAGCCGCACCTGTGGCCCTGGCAGTTCTCCTTTGAAAAAGGATCGCCGTGGCAGGACATTCGGGTGCGCAAAGCGGCCAACCTGTGTCTGAACCGCGCCGAGCTGAAAAGCTACCTCGGCGGCTACATGACCGAGGCCACCGGGGTCTACGAGGCCGACAGCCCGTGGCATGGCAAACCCACCTTCCAGATCAAATATGACCCGGACGCCGCCCGTCAGCTGATGACCGAGGCTGGATACAGCGCCGGCAAGCCGCTGCACGTCACGGTGGCCACCTCGGCCTCCGGCTCCGGGCAGATGCAGCCTTTGCCGATGAACGAGTATATCCAGCAGAGCCTGAAGAGCTGCTTCTTCAATGTGGATATTAAAGTGGTGGAATGGAACACCCTGTTCACCAACTGGCGCCTGGGCGCCCGGGATCCCTCGGCAAAAGGGATCGACGCGATCAACGTCAGCGCCGCGGTCAATGATCCCTATTTTGGCCTGATCCGCTTCTCGACCGCCAAAGCGTTTCCGCCGGTGGCGACCAACTGGGGCTACTTCGCCACCCCAGAGACGGAAAAACTCGCCGCCGCCGTCAAGCACGCCTTTACCCCGGAAGCGATGAATAAAGCCGCCGGCGATCTGCACGCCGCGCTGGTGGATCAGGTGCCGTTCCTGTTTGTCGCCCACGACGTCGGGCCGCGCGCGATTTCGCCCGCGGTGACCGGAGTGGTGCAACCGCAGAGCTGGTTTATCGACCTCAGCCTGGTGAGCAAAAAAGAGTAATCGCGAAAGGGGCAACCGATGATCAATACGCTGCTATACCGCATTCTGCTGGCTATCCCCACCATGCTTGGGGTGGCGGTGATCTGTTTCATGCTGGTGCAGATCGCGCCGGGCGACCCGCTGGTGTCGGTGATGCCGCCGGACGCCTCGGAGGCGCTACGCCAGACGCTGATGCAGGCCTACGGCTTTGATAAGCCGCTGCCTCTGCAGTTTATCCACTGGCTGTGGCGGGCACTGCACGGCGACCTCGGTATGTCGGTCGCCACCGGCCGCCCGGTGATAGACGAGGTGATGACCGCAGTGGCTTACTCCCTGCGCCTGGCGCTGCTGGCGACGGCGATCGGCTTCGTCCTCGGCAGCCTGTTTGGCTTTGTCGCCGGCTATTTTCGCAACAGCGTCATTGACCGTCTGGCCTCGGTGTTGTCGGTGTTTGGCGTCAGCGTGCCGCATTACTGGCTGGGGATGCTGTTGGTGATCCTCTGCAGCGTCAAGTTCGCGCTGCTGCCGGCCACCGGCGGCGGGCCGATAGGCGAGGTGGGCTGGCAATGGGACTGGGCGCACCTGCAGTTCATGCTGCTGCCGGCCATCACGCTGTCGGTGATCCCGACCGGGATTATCGCCCGCACCGTGCGCTCGCAGGTAGCCGATATCCTCAGCCAGGAGTTTATCGTTGGCCTGCGCGCCCGCGGCCTTAACGAATCGCGCATCTTTGTCCACGTCATGAAAAATGCCGCGCCAACCGCGCTGGCGGTGATGGGGCTGCAGGTGGGCTATCTGATGGGCGGCTCGATCCTCGTGGAGACCGTCTTCTCCTGGCCGGGGACCGGGCTGCTGCTCAACACCGCCATCTTTCAGCGCGACTTGCCCCTGCTGCAGGGCACTATCTGGGTGCTGGCGCTGTTTTTCGTGTTGCTCAACCTGTTGGTGGATATTCTGCAGGCCACCCTCGACCCGCGCATTAAGAGGAGCTGACCATGGTGGATACGGCAACGACGAAAGCGGTCCCGGCCGCGCCGGCCAACGCTTCCCGGCAAGGTTACTGGCGCGGCGTGCTGCGCCGCTTACTGCGCGATCCCGGCGGCGTGGTGGTGGGGGTAGTGATCCTGCTGCTGCTGGCCCTGGCGCTGTTAGGGCCATGGCTTATCGTCAAAGACCCCTATCAAACGTCAATGTTCCTGCGCCTGAAGCCCATCGGCAGCGACGGCTTCCCGCTGGGCTCTGATGAGCTGGGGCGCGACATGCTGTCGCGACTGATTCTCGGCACCCGGCTGTCGCTGTTTATGGGGATTGTCCCGGTGGTGTTCGCCTTTTTTATCGGCGGCGCCATCGGGATCATCGCCGGCTACATGGGCGGCAAAATCAATACCGTGATTATGCGCACCGTGGATGTGTTCTATGCCTTTCCCTCGGTCCTGCTGGCGATTGCGCTGTCGGGGGCGCTGGGGGCGGGCATCGGCAATGCGCTGCTGTCGCTGACCCTGGTGTTTGTCCCGCAGGTGGCGCGGATTGCCGAGAGCGTGACCGCCCAGGTACGGCATATGGACTATATCGACGCCGCCCGGGCCACCGGCGCCAGCGCATTGACCATTATCCGCGTCCAGGTGCTGGGTAACGTGCTCGGGCCGATCTTCGTCTTCTCCACCGGGCTGATTTCGGTGTGCATGATCCTCGCCTCCGGCCTGTCGTTTCTCGGCCTCGGCGTGCGGCCGCCGGAGCCCGAGTGGGGGCTGATGCTCAATACCCTGCGCACGGCAATCTATACCCAGCCGTGGGTGGCCGCCCTGCCGGGCCTGATGATTTTTATCACCTCCATTTCGTTCAATATCCTCGCGGACCGCCTGCGTGCGGCAATGGCGATTAAGGAGTAAGCGATGCAACCCTTTATCAATATCGATCTCGGCGGGCCGGCGCAGCCGCTGCTGAAGGTCAATCATCTGCTGAAGTACTTCCGCGGCGGCAAAGGCCGGGAGGTGGTCCTGGCGGTGGACGATATCAGCTTCACGGTGATGAAAGGCGAAACCCTGGGGGTGGTCGGCGAGTCGGGCTGCGGCAAATCGACCACCGCCCGGCTGCTGATGCAGCTGCTCACCCAGGACAGCGGCGAACTGATCTTCGACGGGCTGGAGGTTGGCTCGTCGCGTCTGCCCATGAAAGCCTACCGTCGCCAGGTGCAGATGGTTTTCCAGGATAGCTATGCCTCGCTCAATCCGCGCATGACCATGGAGGAGAGTATCGCCTTCGGCCAGCGCGTCCACGGCGTCAGCGCCAGAGAGGCCAGCGAATACGCCCGCTATCTGCTGGCGCACGTCGGCCTTGAACCGGCGCGCTTTGCCGACCGCTACCCGCATGCGCTCTCCGGCGGCCAGCGGCAGCGGGTGAATATCGCCCGCGCGCTGGCGATGAAGCCGCGGCTGGTCATTCTTGATGAGGCGGTATCGGCGCTGGATAAATCGGTGGAAGCCCAGGTGCTGCAGCTGCTGCAGGAGCTAAAACGCACCCTCGAGCTGACCTATGTGTTTATCAGCCACGATCTGCACGTGGTTCGCTGGCTGTCGGATCGGATCCTCGTTATGTACCTTGGCGAAGTGGTAGAGATCGGCCCGGCGGAGCAGCTGTTTACCGCCTCCGCCCACCCCTATACCCGGGCGCTGTTAAGCTCCATGCCCTCCATGGACCCGGAACACCGCACCCTGACCTCGCCGCTGAGCGGCGATCCCCCCAGCCCCATCGCGCCGCCGAGCGGCTGTCGCTTTCACACTCGCTGCCCGCATGCGAAGGCGGTCTGCGCCGAAGTGAAACCGCGGCTGGAGGCGGTCGGGGAGGGGCACCAGAGCGCCTGCCTGATGGCGCAGCCGGCCTCGCTCTGGCATCAGAGCATCCCCCTTAAGGAGGTCAGCCATGTCGGATAACGCCTTTGTCCATGTGCGCGACCTGCGGGTCGTCTTTCGCCGCGACGGGCAGACCATCAACGCGGTCAACGGGGTCTCCTTTGACGTACAAAAGGGGGAGGTGATGGCGCTGATTGGCGAGTCGGGTTCCGGCAAGAGCGTGACCCTGCGGGCGCTGATGCGCCTGCACCCGCCGGGGAGCAGTGAGCTCTCCGGCACCCTGCGGGTGGGTGACGACGCGGTGCTGACGATGAGCGCCAGCCAGCTGCGGCGCTACCGCGGCGGGCGCTGCGCGATGATTTTTCAGGAGCCGCTGCTGGCCTTCGACCCGGTCTACACCGTTGGGCAGCAGATTATTGAAGGGCTGCGTCGCCACGAAGGGCTGTCGCGCCAGGCGGCCCGGGACAGGGCACTGGAGGCCCTGCGCCAGGTGCGCATTCCCAGCCCCGAGCGGCGGCTGGACGCTTACCCGCACGAGATGTCCGGCGGGATGCGCCAGCGGGCGATGATCGCCCTCGCGCTCTCCTGTAACCCGCAGCTGCTGCTGGCGGATGAGCCGACCACCGCCCTCGACGCCACGGTGCAAATCCAGATCCTGATCCTGCTGCGCGAGCAGCAAAAGCAGCGCGGGCTGTCGATCGTGTTTGTGACCCACGACATCGGCGCCGCGGTGGAGATCGCCGACCGGGTGGCGGTGATGTACGCCGGGCGGATCGTCGAGGAGGCTTCTATGAGTGAGATCCTGCGCCACCCACGCCATCCTTATACCCGGGTGCTGCTGGGCAGCCGGCCGAAAGAGGGGCTTAAGAAAGGCGATGCCCTGCACTGCATTCCCGGCGCGCCGCCGGATCTGGCGCGCTTGCCGCCCGGCTGCGCCTTTGCCGAGCGCTGCCCGCACCGTCGCCCGGTCTGCGAGCAGAGCCTGCCGCCGACGGAATCCGTCGCGGAGCGCCACGCGGTGAGTTGCCACCGCTGGCGCGAGCTGGCGATTGACGCCAACGCGCAGGCCCTGGCCGTCTGACCGGCGGCAACACACCACGATGAAGACCAGGCGCTGATGCCTTCTTTCCCACCGCCGGTTGCGCTGGCGGCGACCTTGATGTCAGGAGACCACCATGAGCTGTGATGTACTTTTTACCCCCGCGACCGACACCACCGGCTGGCGCATCAATGGCGACCGCCTGTGGGCGTCGTTAATGGATCTCGCGCAGATCGGCGCCACGCCGAAGGGCGGCTGCCGCCGTCTGACCCTCACCGACCTCGACCGTCAGGGGCGGGACCGGGTGATTGGCTGGGCGCGGGAGGCCGGGATGAGCGTCACCATCGATAAAATCGGCAATGTGTTTATGCGTCGGGAAGGGCGCAACCCCAGCCTGCCGCCCATCGTCTCCGGCAGCCATATCGACACCCAGCCCACCGGCGGCAAATTTGACGGCAACTACGGCGTGCTGGCGGCGCTGGAGGTGGTGCGCACGCTCAACGATCTGCAGATTGCCACCGAGGCGCCGATTGAGGTGGTGTTCTGGACCAACGAAGAGGGGTCGCGCTTTGTGCCGGTGATGATGGGCTCCGGGGTCTTTGCCGGGGTCTTCCCGCTGGAGGAGACCTGGGCCGTCACGGATAAAGAGGGCGTCAGCGTCGGCGAGGCGCTGGCGCAGATCGGCTATATCGGCGAGCAGACCCCGGGAGAGCATCCCGTCGGCGCCTATTTTGAGGCGCACATTGAGCAGGGGCCGATTCTCGAAGATGAAGCGAAAACCATCGGTATCGTGCAGGGCGTGCTGGGGATCCGCTGGTACGACTGCGTGGTGACCGGTCAGGCGTCGCATGCCGGGCCCACGCCGATGCGCCTGCGTCAGGATGCCCTGCAGGTGGCGACCCGCATTATGCAGGAGGTGGTAGCCATTGCCGGACGCAGCGAAGAGGGACGCGGCACCGTCGGCAGCGTGCAGGTGTGGCCCAACAGCCGCAACGTGGTGCCCGGAGAGGTCACCTTCTCCATTGATATGCGCAATCTCAGCGATGCGCTGGTGGATGAAATGGATCGCCAGCTGCGGGCGTTTATCGCGGAGGTTGAGCGGGAAAGCGGTCTGCAGGTGGCCCTGAAGCAGGTGAGCCACTATCCGGCGGCGCCCTTCGATGGCGAATGCCAGCAGGCCATTGCCGATGCCGCGCAGCGGCTGGGCTACCCGGCGCGGCCGATCGTCTCCGGCGCCGGGCATGACGCAGTGTATATGAGCTACCTGGCGCCGACCGGGATGATTTTTATCCC
The DNA here is from genome assembly GCF_046602535.1 of Klebsiella sp. 1SOBk10mer. Lineage (NCBI taxonomy): Bacteria > Pseudomonadati > Pseudomonadota > Gammaproteobacteria > Enterobacterales > Enterobacteriaceae > Klebsiella > Klebsiella sp. 1SOBk10mer. Next base: position 476,887 of record NZ_JBKIUP010000002.1, on the reverse strand, counting down.
CTGCAAGGATGGGATCAGCCATAACGAAATGGAGTATGCCTCGCCGGAGCACGTCGCCGCCGGCGCCAACGTGCTGCTGCAGGTGATGCTCCAGTACGCGCGGCCGCTGTAGGCGGTCGCCATCCCCGGCGGGGCGACCTGTTTCCAGCCGTTTGTCATGCGGTAGCCCGGGTCAGCGGTTACGCCGCCGAAACCCGGGACGGCGGATGTAGGGGCGGTCAATCACTGCTCCTGCTCTCTGCGCTAACCCGCCGGCGGCCACATTTGCGCGAGCCCACCACGCACAGCACCACGCCGAGGGTAACCGCCAGCATCAAGGGGCTGACGGTTTCGTGCAACAGCGCCGCCGACAGGCCAAGCCCGAAGAACGGCTGCAATAGCTGGAGCTGGCCGACGGCGGCGATCCCGCCCGCGGCCAGCCCTTTGTACCAGAAGATAAAACCGATCAGCATACTGAAGAGCGACACATAGCCGAGCGCGGTCCAGGAGGAGGCCGATATGGCATGCCAGGACGCAGGCTGAACCATCAGCGAGGCGGGGAGCATCAACGGCAGGGCAATCACCAGCGCCCAGCAGATCACCTGCCAGCCGCCGAGCTCCCGCGTCAGCTTCGCCCCTTCCGCATAGCCGAGGCCGCAGGCGATAACTGCCGCCAGCATCAGCAGATCGCCGCTGAGCGACGTCGCCGCACTTTGCGTCAGGGCGAATCCCATCACCAGCAGACTGCCCAGCAGCGAAAAGATCCAGAAAGCGCGCTGAGGACGCTCGCCGCCGCGCAGCACACCAAAAATAGCGGTCATCAGCGGCAGCAGACCAATAAACACAATCGAATGCGCCGAGGTGATGCGCTGCAGGGCCAGCGCCGTGAGCAGGGGAAAGCCGATCACCACCCCTGATGAGACGATGATCAAGGGCACAAGCTGCGCCAGGCGCGGGCGTTTCTGGCGAAAGCCGACCAGCAGGGCGATGGCAAGCAGTCCGGCGATGGAGGCGCGCAGAAAGGTCAATAACAACGGATCCATATCCTGCACCGCCAGCCGCGTCGCGGGCAGGGAACCGCTAAAAATAATCACCCCCAGTAAACCATGAAACCATCCGGACCAGGGGCCGGGCGGCGATTTATCCAATATTGAATCTACCACGTTAACCTCGCGTTATCTGATTGGGCTGCGCCCGCTTGAGCATCGTCAGTGGCGATGGTAATGTGGCCAATCTGATACAATCAAATTATTGTCATAGATACATTTTACGATGAAAGCTCGATACAAAGCCGTTGTCGACCGATACGCGCAGGCGATCCGCAGCGGGCAGCTGCCCGCCGGCAGCCGTCTGCCAACGCACCGTACCCTTGCCGCCGATGAACGCCTCTCGCTGGCCACCGCCACCCGCGTCTACCGTGAACTGGAAGAGATGGGGCTGGTTAGCGGCGAAACCGGCCGCGGCACCTTCGTGCGCGACCTCGCGCTGCCGCCGGGGCATGGGGTCGATCAGCAGGTGGTGGCCGCTGACGTCGTGGATCTTAACTTCAACTACCCTTCGCTGCCGGCGCAGGGCGATGCGCTGCGCGAGGCGCTCAGGCAGCTGGCGATGGCGGGCGATATTGATTCGCATCTGCGCTATCAGCCTCACGCCGGGCGGCTCGCCGAGCGGGACATTATCGCCCGCCATTTGACCTGCCGACACTTTGCGCCGGCCGCGGAAAATGTCCTGATCGTTAACGGCGCACAGCACGGGCTGGCGGTGACCGTTATGGGGCTGTTACGTCCGGGCGATGTGGTGGCGGTTGATGCTCTGACCTATTCGGGCTTCAAGGTTCTGGCGGCGCTTTATCATCTGGAGCTGGCGGCCATCCCCTGTGGGGCCGAGGGGCCGGACCTGCAGGCGCTTCATGCGCTGTGCCAGCAGCGGCGAGTGCGGGCGGTGTATACCATGCCGACGCTGCACAATCCGCTGGGCTGGGTGCTCAACGCCGGGCAGCGGCAGGCGCTGGCCGACCTCGCGCGCCAGCACGATCTGCTGATTATTGAAGATGCGGCTTACGCCAGGCTGGTGAGCCGCCCGCCGCCGCCGGTGGTCAGCTATGCGCCGGAAAGAACGGTGTATGTCACCGGATTTTCGAAAAATATCGCCACCGGGCTGCGCGTGGGGGTGGTGATTTCTCCGCCGCGCTATCGGCCGGAGATTGAGCGCGCCATCCGGGCCACGACGTGGAATACGCCGACGCTGATAAGTTCGCTGATTTGCGCCTGGATTGAAGATGGCACGGTGGCCCGCTTTGAAACACAGAAACGCCAGGATGCGCGACAGCGGCAGCAGGTGGCCCGCGAGGTGCTTTGTGGGCTTCCCGTTGTCAGTCATCCCGATTCGTATTTCGTCTGGCTGCCTCTGGGGGAAGAGAGCCGGGCCGATCGGCTGGCGAACGCGCTGATGGAACGGCGTATTTCGGTGTCGACCGCCGAGCCGTTCTGCGTCTCCGCCACGATTCCACAGGCGCTGCGCGTTGCGCTCGGATCGGTGCCTTTCGACAGTCTGCGCCCGGCGCTGCTCAGCGTGCGCGATGCCGTTGAGTACGAACAATTTCGCTAACCCATCTGCTCCAGCTGGCCGCGCAGGACCTCCACCCCCTGGGCGATGGCGTCGGGGTTAATGGCGTGGAAACCCATGCGAAAGTAGTTATCCGGCGGCGCGGCGCTGAGAAAATGGCGCGCCCCGGGCTCAATCAGCACGCCGGCGTGGGCGGCGCGCCAGGTGAGCTGCTGGGTGTTGATCTGCGCCGGTGTCTGCAGCCAGAAGGCGTTAGCGTGTTCGCTCCCCGCCAGCGCGCGGCACGACGGCAGATAGCGCTGCAGGGCGGCGTGCAGGCGCTCCCAGCGCTGGGCGGAGTCGTAGTGGTAGCGCCGCAGATGGGTTTCATAATGGCCCTGGGCGAGGAAATGGGCCATCTGGTACTGAATGTTGGTCGGCGGATGGCGATAGACCAACCGGCGCAGGGCGCGCGCCTCGTCGATCAGGTCCGGGTCGGCGACCATAAATCCCAGCCGCAGCCCCGGCGACAGCGCCTTTGACAGGCTGCTGACATACACCACCCGGCCGCTGCGGTCGCTGGCCTTCAGCGCCGGCAGCGGGTTGAGGGTAAAGTTACTTTCCGAGTCATAATCATCTTCAATGATCACCGCGTCATGGCGGGCGGCATGATCCAGCAGCTGGCGGCGGCGCGCGCTGCTCATTGCCACCCCGGTGGGCACCTGGTGGCCGGGGGTGACATAGTAGTAATCGCAGGGACGTTCGTTAAGCACGATCCCCTCTTCATCCACCGGGTGCGGCACCACCTCGGCGTCGGCGAGCAGAAAGGTGTTGATGGCTTCGCGAAAGCAGGGGTTTTCGACGCCAATGCGGGTGGTGGAGGAGAGCAGCAGCCGGGTCAGCAGGTAGAGGGCGTTTTGCGAGCCCAGGGTAATGAGAATTTCGTCCGGGGCGGCGACAATGCCGCGCTTGGGCAGCACCCGGGTGCGGATCTGCTCGATGAGCATCGGCACATCCTGGTCAATATGGTCGATGACCCACGCCGGGTCGCGCACCCCGCCGTGCAGCCAGTTCGCCGCCGAGCGCCAGGTGGCCAGCGGGAACTGCCGGGTATCGGGCTGGCCGTAGATAAACGGGTAGCGGTAGTGCATCCAGCCCGCCGGTTTGAGGATCGACTCCTGCTGGCTGGGGGTCATCTGCAGCCGGTCGCCCCAGCGTGGTGCAGCCGCTTCGCGCTGCGGTGCACTCTCGACCGCGGGCGGCGAAGCATCGTGATAGTCGGGGTGCAGGTAGTAACCACTTCGCGGGCGGCTAATCAGGTAGCCCTCGTTGACCAGGCTTTCGAACACCAGGGCGGTGGTGTTGCGCGAGACGCGCAGCTGGCTGGCCAGCTGGCGGCAGGAGGGCAGCGGGGTGTCGGCGGCGAAGATCCCGCTGAGAATGGCATTCACCAGCGTCTCTCGCACCTGTTCCTGCAAACCGCGGCCAGGCTCAAAATCAACGTGTAACAGGTGACGGATCATACGGGGCTCCTCTGGCAATAACGCATCGCGACCACCCGCTAAGCTCAGCAAATTCCATACCACCCTTCCGTCATCTGACACAGCGATGCGGCCCATCTGGCTCTATACGGAATTGCAAAACGCTCCCACATTAAAAACGCATTCAGCCGCCGCGGATCGGAACCTCCCGGCCTCTATTTTGCATAAACCTTTTCGCGTTCTGGAAAGAACCCGTCTGGCCAATCCATCAGGGGTGAAATAATGAAAAAATCATTGGCATCAATATGTCTGAGCGCTGTATTAACGGTTGCTTTTTCTTATCACGCCGTCGCGGCCGATCTGCCGGAAATAGAAAAATCCGGCACCCTGAAAGTGGCGACGGAAGATGATTATGCGCCGTTTAACTTTATGAATAATGGCCAGGCCGATGGCTTTAACAAAGATATGCTTGAGGAATTACGTAAATACGCCAAATTTCATGTCGACCAGAGCATATTACCGTGGACCGGATTATTAGCGGCTGTCTCCACCGGACAATACGATATGGCCTTAACCGGGGCGGTTATTACCGATGAGCGGCTGAAGGTTTTTGATTTCACCCCGCCGTGGGCCTCCGCGCAGCACTATTTCGTCAAACGCGCTGGCGATACCTCGCTAAATACCATTGCCGATCTCAGCGGCAAAAAAGTGGGCGTGCAGGCAGGCAGCGCGCTGCTGGCGCGTTTGCCGGAGCTGAAGGCGATGCTGGAGAAGACCGGCGGCAAGCTGGGACCGGTGGTGGAGTACCCCTCCTATCCGGAAGCCTACGCCGACCTGGCGAATAAGCGGCTGGATTACGTGATTAACGTGGTTATCTCGGTAAACGACCTGGCGAAAGCCAAACCGAAGGTCTTCGCCAAAGGGCTGGCCGTCTCCGGACCGGGCTATATGGCGTGGCCGATCCCGAAAAACTCGCCGCAGCTGCTGGCCTATATGACCAAGTTTATGAACCACATGAAGGAGACCGGCAAGCTCGCCGAGCTACAGAAAAAATGGTTCGGCGAAACCTATGACAACCTGCCCACCGAGGCGATCACCAGCCCGGAACAGTTTCATAAGCTTGCCGGTCTGTAATGTTCCGCGGCGGGCGACCGCCGCCTGTTGCTGAGAAGGAGGGCCTCATGGATGCAATTTCCTGGCAGTTATTAATCGAAGGCGCATGGACGACCCTCTGGATTTCGGCCATCGCTATCGCCTTCGGGGTGGTGGCGGGGCTGCTGATCGCCCTGGTGCGGATGTTGCGTCTGCCGGTTATCGACCAGCTGCTGGTGGTCTATATCAGCCTGGCCCGCGCGACGCCGCTGGTGACGCTGGTGCTGTTTCTGTTTCTTTCGCTGCCCACGATGGGTATTAACCTCGACAAGAACGTGGCCGCGATTGTGGCGCTGACGCTTAACACGTCGGCGTTTAACGCTGAGATCTGGCGCAACGCCTTCCGTACCTTTCCGCGCGAACAGCGGGAGGCGGCGGAGTCGGTGGGAATGCGCCGCTGGACCTACTTCCGCTACATCATGCTGCCGCAGATGTGGATCGAGAGCCTGCCGGCGCTGGTCAATGAGATGTCGTTTTTGATCAAAGGTAGCCCGGCGATCGCCGTGATTGGCGTGGTGGATCTTACCCGGGTGACCAACCGTATCTCCTCGGTCACCTACGAGCCGCTGTCGCCGATCCTCGCCGCCGGCCTGCTGTATGTGGCGATCATCGGCTGTTTGTTGAAGCTGCAGGGGATCGCGGAACGGAAAGCCAGGCGCCTGGCGCGCTAGCAACGGGAGGTATTATGAATCAGTGGGGCGTTATCTGGTCGGTACGCGATAGCTTTATTGCCGGGTTATTCGCGACCCTCGAACTGTTTATTACCGCCGCCCTGGCGGCCCTTATTATCGGTATTGCGCTGTGCTATTTGAGTGAATATCAAAAGAAAGTCCTTAACCGGGTTATCATTGGCTTTGTCAGCCTGATGCGCGCGATCCCTTTTTTGATCCTCGCCTATCTGCTGTATTACGGACTGCCGCAGCTCGGTATTAGCATGGAGCCGTGGACCGCCGGTTTATTGGCCCTGATTATTTATCATGGCGCCTACTTCTTTGAAATATTGCGCAGCCAGCGGCGGGTATTTTCCGGCGGGTATATTGAAGCGGCGATTGCTCAGGGCTTTTCTCGCTATGCCATTTTTCGGCGGATTATTTTACCCAATATCGTCTCTTCCGCCTTACCGCTGATCGGCAATCAGCTGATTATCTGCCTGAAGGACACCGCTTTCCTGAGCATTATTACCGTTCAGGAGATCACCGCCGCCGCCAACAGCGTCCAGGCGACCTATTTTATTCCGTTTAACGCCTTTATCGTCGCCATTGGGCTTTACTGGGCGATCAGCATTCTGCTGGAGCTGCTGATTAAGCGCCTGACCGCCTGGGGAGCCAAACGAGGAATGAGCCATGCCTGAGTCTATTGCCGTAAGCGTCAAAAACGTCTCCAAGCAGTTCGATAATGTGGAAGTCCTGCGGGATATTAACCTGACGGTGGAGAAGGGGACCGTGGTGAGTATTCTCGGCTCGTCCGGGTCGGGAAAATCCACCCTGCTGCGCTGTATGAACTGGCTGGAACAGCCGGACCGCGGTGAAATTCATATCGGCGGTCAGCGGCTGGGGATTGATGAACAGCGCGGCCGGGCGATGTCGCACCGCCAGCTGGCCAAAATCCGCGAGCGGGTGGGGATGGTGTTTCAGAGTTTTAACCTGTGGCCGCATCTGACCGTGCAGCAGAACGTCAGTGAGGCGCTGCTGCGCGTTAAGGGCATGAAACGAGACGAGGCGAAGGCCATGGCCATGCAGCAGCTGGAGAAAGTCGGCATGGCGCACAAAGCCGATGTCTACCCGATCACCCTCTCCGGCGGGCAGAAGCAGCGGGTGGCGATCGCCCGTTCGCTGGCGATGTCGCCAGAAGTCATCCTCTTCGATGAACCGACCTCGGCGCTGGATCCGGAGCTGGTGAACGAGGTGTTAGGAGTGATGAAAGCCCTTGCCGCCGAGGGCTACACCATGGTGGTGGTGACCCACGAGATGGATTTTGCCCGCCAGGTGTCCAATGAGGTGGTGTTTCTGGAGAAGGGGCTGCTGATTGAGAAGGCGCCGCCGGAGAAGTTCTTCACCCAACCTGACTCCGAACGCGTCAGGCAGTTTCTGCAAAGCAGCCGCTAGACCGGCCTGTACCCCCTGCCGGCAGCGCCGGCAGGGGAAACGTCAGACTTTACTTAATCCCGGTCGATGGCGAACGGCTGCCACGCCTGACGCACCGGCATCACTTCTACCCGGTTAATGTTCATATGCGCCGGCAGCGTGGCGATATAAAACATCTGCTCGGCGATATCGCGCGCGCTCAGCGGCGTGGTGCCGCGATAGAGCTTATCCGATGCCGCTTGGTCGCCCTTAGTGCGCACCAGGGTAAATTCGGTCTCGGCAATCCCCGGCGCCAGATCGGTGACTCGCACGCCGGTGCCAAGCAGATCGCAGCGCAGGTTATAGCTGAACTGTTTCACGAAGGCCTTGCTGGCGCCATAGACATGGCTGCCGGGATAGGGCCACTGTCCGGCGATCGAGCCGATATTGATAATGCTCGCTCCGGTGCCATGGCGAATCAGCGTCGGCAGCAGGGCGTGGGTGACCGTCACCAGACCGGTGACATTGGTGTCGATCATCGTTTTCCAGTCCTCCAGCGCCACCTCCTGCGCCGGCAGCGGCGACAGCGCCAGCCCGGCGTTGTTGATCAGGGTGGTGACATCGGCGAAATCGGCGGGCAGCGACGCCACGGCGGCAGCCACTGCCTCGCTGTCACGAACGTCAAGCTCAATAATATGCACCGGCACCTTAGCGGCGAGGCTGTCCTGTAAGGCCTTCAGTCGCGGATAGCGGCGCCCGCTCAACACCAGCGACCAGCCCGCGTCGGCAAACACCTGCGCTGCCGCTTCGCCAAAACCCGAGGTCGCCCCGGTGATAAACACTACGTTGCTCGTTGCCATCTCATTCTCCTGTGCGGTTGTCCCTTCACTATAAAAACGCCGGACGGCAAGGCACAGGGCCAGACGACGGGCGGGGATGTGACACCGTGTCACATCGTTTTGCGCGCACTGGCTCTATCCGATTTGCGCGGCCGCGGCCAATGATGAAGCCAACCACTACGACATGAGAGAGGGCAGGGTATGAAGCTGGCAATTCACAACGAGGTCGCGGTAAGCAATGACGAAGTTCGGCAATTGGATCGCGCCTATGTGTTTCATTCATGGTCGATGCAGGGCAATCTCAACCCGCTGGTCATCGCCGGGGCGCAAGGCTGCGAGCTATGGGATTACGAGGGGAATACCTGGCTCGATTTCAGCAGCCAGCTGGTGAACGTCAACATAGGCTATCAACATCCCCGGGTGCTGGCGGCCATGAAGGCGCAGCTGGAGACCCTGGTCACCATCGCGCCCGCCACCGCCAACCTTGCCCGCGGCGAAGCGGCGAAGCGCATCGTCGACCTGGCGCCGGCGGGCTTCAGCAAGGTGTTCTTCACTAACGCCGGGGCGGATGCCAATGAGAACGCGATTCGCATGGCGCGGCTCTATACCGGGCGCGACAAGGTGCTCTCGGCCTATCGTTCCTACCATGGCAACACCGGCAGCGCGATCGCCGCCACCGGCGACTGGCGCCGGGTGCCGAATGAGTTCTCCCGCGGCCATGTGCACTTCTTCAACCCCTACCTTTACCGCAGCGAGTTCAACGCCGCGACTGAGGAAGAGGAGTGCCAGCGCGCGCTGGCGCATCTGCGGCGGATCATTGAATGCGAGGGGCCGACGGCCATCGCGGCGATCCTGCTGGAGTCCATCCCCGGCACCGCCGGGATCCTCGTGCCGCCGGCAGGCTATATGCAGGGCGTGCGCGCTCTGGCCGACGAGTTTGGCATCGTGCTGATCCTCGATGAGGTGATGGCCGGCTTTGGCCGCACCGGCAGCTGGTTCGCCTTCGAACAGGATGGCGTGGTGCCGGATCTGGTGACCTTTGCCAAGGGGGTTAACGCCGGCTACGTGCCGGCGGGCGGGGTGCTGATTAGTGAGCCGATTGCCCGCTACTTTGATGACCACTTCTTTGCCGGGGGGCTGACCTACTCCGGCCATCCGCTGGCGATGGCGGCGATTGTCGCCACCATCGACGCGATGAAAGAGGAGAAGGTGGTTGAGAACGCGGCCTATATCGGCAACGAGGTGCTGCGACCCGGCCTCGAGGCGCTGGCGGAGAAGCACGCCATTATCGGCGAGGTGCGCGGTCGCGGCCTGTTCCAGGCGCTGGAGCTAGTAAGCAGCCGTAAACAAAAAACGCCGTTGACCGCCGCCGACATGGCCGCGATCAAAGGGGCCTTAACCGAGGCCGGACTGCTGGCCTTTGTGGTGGAAAACCGCATTCACGTGGTGCCGCCGTGCACCATTACTGCTGAGCAGGTGGCGCAGGGGCTGGCGATTTTTGATGCGGTATTCGCCCGCTTTGCCAGCCTGGCGAAGTAGGGGAGGGGGCCGTATACTGTTGCCCGGCGGCGCTGCGCTTGCACGGGCCTACGGGGTGTGAGCCTGTGTGTGGATCCTGTAGGCCGGGTAAGGCGCAGCCGCCACCCGGCGAAATAACGTCACAACTGAATATTTCCCTGTTCGCGCTGCGTCTGGCAGGGCTACAGCTTCTGTGTTAATTCCGGGCAGATTGCGCTCCCAATATTTCTTCTGCGTTATGTCATTCATGGCGCAAGGAGCGCACAGGGGGCGGCCAGTCACCGCCGCCCCCTGTACCCCCAGCCTTCCGGGAACGTCTCAGCGATTTTGAGGCCGCCAGCACCGGCAGTTTCAGTCGCCGCAAGTGGGTAAATTAACGGCAGGTCGCACGAATCGTAGGTCGGGTAAGCGAAGCGCCACCCGACAAAACAACCGCGCATCCGCTGACTTCACCTCATTCGGTGTTCTCCGTTGACCAGCGCGTCGCGATCGAAAAAGCGCTGGATCACGCCCTCCGCCATAAACGCTGCCCGATCGGACATATGGGCGATGACGTCGGCATCATGGCTGACCAGCAGATAGGTCATGCCGTGCTCCTGTTTCAGGCGGTTAAGCAGATTGAGGATTTCCGCCTGTACCGACATATCCAGTGCCGAGGTCGGCTCATCCAGCAGCAGGAGCTGCGGGCGCAGCAGCAGGGCGCGGGCAATGGCCACGCGCTGCCGTTGACCACCGGAGAGCTGATGCGGATAGCGGCGCGCGGCGTCGGCGGCCAGACCCACCTGCTCAAGGGCGGTGGTCACCCGCGAGGCAACGTCGCGGATGCCGTGGATCTGCAGCGGCTCCGCCAGGGTGCGCCACAGGGTATGGTTGGGATGCAGCGAAGCATACGGATCCTGAAACACCATCTGCACGTTGCGCCGCAGCTCGCCCTGAAAGCGGGCGCCCGGCGTAATGGCCTGGCCGAGCAGATCCACGCTGCCGCGCCATTCGCGCTGTAATCCGGCGAGCACGCGCAAAATCGTCGATTTACCGCAGCCCGAGGCGCCGATCAGGCTGAAGGTTTCCCCGGCGTCGACACGGAAACTGGCGGCGGAGACCGCCGTCTTCGCGCCGAATGTTACCTGTAAATCCTGAAGATTAACGATCGCCATGGGCCGTCTCCGTAAAGTCCTGAGTTCTGTCGAGGGTCGGCAGCATCTGGCCGTAAGTATGCGCATTCGGCCGGCAGGTCCACAGGGTGCGGGTATAAGGGTGCGTCGCCGTCGGTAGCGCTCGCGCTGGCATCTCGTCGACCTGTCTCCCCTGGTACATCACCAGCACGCGATCGCAATGCGCGGCCACTAACGGCAGATCGTGGCTGATCAGTAACATGGCCATCTGCCGCTGCGCGCACTGCTCCACCAGCAGCTCGAGGATCTGGTTGCGCAGGCGGGCGTCAAGGGCTGAGGTCGGCTCGTCGGCTATCAGCACCTTCGGGTTATTGAGCAGCGCGAGGGCGATCATTACCCGCTGCCCCATCCCGCCGGAGAGTTCGCCGGGATAGCGGCTGAGGACCGGGAGATCCAGACCGACGGCGGCGATAGCGTCTTTGACCGCCTCGGCGCGCCCGCGGCGGCTGAGACGCTGATGCAGGGTTAACGCCTCTTCCAGCTGCGTCTGAATGGATTGCACTGGATTCAGCGCATAGCGCGGGTCCTGCAGCACCATAGCGATATCGTTGCCGCGCAGCTCGCGCCAGCCGCGGGCGCTAAGGGTCAGCACATCACGCCCCAGCACCTCCAGCCGTTCGGCGCTCACTATCCCGGGCTTGCGCACCAGGCCCATCAGCGCCCGGGCGGTCATGGATTTGCCGGAGCCGGATTCGCCCACCAGCGCCAGCCGCTCGTTGCCGAGGGTGAAGCTGACGTTGTCCACCACCCGGGCGGTGGGGTAGTCGACAGCGAGTCCCTGCACGGTCAGTCGGATGTCAGTCATGTTGCGGCTCCAGAATATCGCGCAGGCCATCGCCCAGCAGGTTAAACGCCAGGCTGGCGAGCAGGATCGCCGCGCCGGGGATGGCAGCGATCCACCACTGGTCGAAAATCACCTGCATCCCGTCGGCAATCATCGCTCCCCACTCCGCCATCGGCGGGCGAGCGCCAAGGCCGAGAAAGCCGAGCCCGGCGGCGGCGAGAATAATACCCGCCAGATCGAGCGCCAGCCGGACAATTGCCGACGGCAGACATAGCGGCAGAATATGGCCGACCAGCAGCCGCCCGCCGCGGATGCCCAGCATCTCCGCCGCGGCGAGATAGTCGCTATGGCGCAGGCGCTGAATTTCGCTGCGCGCCTGACGGGCGTAGGCCGGCCAGGTAGTCAGGGCTAACGCCAGCGCGCCGTTGACCAGCCCCGGGCCGAGCATCGCCACGAACGCGAAGGCGAGGATCAACCGCGGCATCGACATCACCACGTCGGTAAACCGCATCAGTATTCGCTCCAGCCACCCGCCATAGTAGCCGGAGAGGATACCCACCAGCAGCCCGACGGGCAGGGTAATGGCGGTTACCAGCGCCACCAGACCCAGCGCCGGACGTGCGCCGTAGAGCAGGCGCGACAGCAGGTCACGGCCGTAGCTGTCGGTGCCGAGCCAGTGCCCCGCGCCAGGTCCCTGCAGACGGGCGGCGGCATCCTGCCAGTTGGGATCGTGCGGCGCCAGCCACGGGGCGAACAGCGCGGTCAGCACCAGCAGGATCACCAGGGCCAGGCCGCTGAAGGCGGCGGGTGATCGGCGCAGACGGCGTAAAAACAGATAAGTCGGCATCAGCGCACCCTCGGGTCGGTTAACCGCACCAGCAGGTCGGTCAGGTTATTGATCAGCACAAAACTCACGCCAATCAGCAGCGTGCCGCCCATGATCGCCGTGGTATCCCCGGCGAACAGCGCGGTGGTGAGGTAGCGGCCGATCCCCGGCCACGAGAAGACGGTTTCGGTGAGCACCGCCCCTTCGAGCATCGAGGTCCAGGCGAGGGCGGTCACCGTCAGCAGAGTGCCGCGGATATTGGGCAGGACGTGGCGCAGCAGAATTGTCATCTCACCAGCCCCTTTGGCCCGCGCCAGCAGAATGTACTCTTTGTTCATCTCGCTCAGGCAGGCGGAGCGGGTCAGGCGGGTGATGCTGGCCAGCGAGTAATAGGCCAGCACCAGCACCGGCAGCAGCAGATGGCCGATGGCATTTTTAAACGCCGCCATATCGCCGGAGAGCCAGGTGTCGATCAGCGCAAAACCGCTGCGCGGCTCGACGGTGTACTGATAAATATCGTCGAGGCGACCTGGGCCCGGCGCCCACTGTAGCCGGGCGTAAAACAGGGCCAGCATCAGCAGGCCGAGCCAGAAAATGGGCACCGAGTTGCCCAACAGGGTAAAGGTGCGCACCGCCAAATCCCACGGCGAACCGGCGTAACGGGCGCACAGCACCCCGGCGACGATGCCCAGTACCGCGCCGACGATCAGCGCCAGGGTCGCCAGCTCAAGGGTTGCCGGAAAGACCGCCAGCAGGTCGTGAAGCACCGGCTGGCCGGTGGCGCTGGCGATGCCAAGATCGCCATGGGACAGGTTGACCAGGTAGTGCCAGAACTGGACCGGCAGCGGTTGGTCGAGACCCAACTGATGACGAACCTGGTCGTAAGTCGACTGACTGGCATGGTCGCCGACGATCTGCAGCACGCGGTCGACCGGCGACAGCGCGGAGAGCGCGAAGGTGACCAGCAGCAGCCCGAACAGCGTCAGCAGCAGGGTAAACAGCCCCTGCAGCAGGCGGGTAAGATGAGTGGAAAACGATGGCATGGAAAATGGAAATTCCTGGTATATCAACATGGTTCCCGGCGGCGCGACGCCCACCGGACCCGGGTGGCGAAACGGTCATCCGGGCAGGGCGAGGCCGCCATGCCCGGTGACATAACCCGCTTACTTGGTGACGTTATCGTACCAGACCATATCGGCGTTCAGCCCCTGCTGATAGCCCTTCACGTTGTCGCGCACCACGATCTGGGTTTTCCCCTGGTCAATAAAGACGTATGGCGAATGCTGCAGCAGGGTTTCCTGCATCGTTTTGTACAGGTCGAGGCGTTTCGCCGGGTCCGGCTCCGCCACCGCGGCGAGGGTGGCTTTATTCAGCTCAGGGATCTGCCAGCCGTTGAGCCCGGCCACGGTGCTGGATTTACCATCGTTCCATGCAAAGGCGCTGGCGTTGGAATGGGCATCAAAGTAGTCCGGGATCCACAGGCGGATCGCCGCCTGATGCTGCTTCGCGCGCACCCGGGCATAGACCTGGCTGCCGGCGGCCGGCAGCAGATCCACCTTCACCCCGCCCTGGGCAAAGCTGGCCTGCAGCGACTGGGCGATGGTGATGAACGGCGGTTTGTTCTCCACGTCGAGGGTGAAGTGGGCATCCTTAATGCCCGCTTTATCGAGGATAGCCTTAGCTTTTTGCGGGTTGAAGGTGAAAGGATTGGTCTCTAGCGCCCCCGGCAGTCCGGCCGGCAGGAAGCTTTGATGAATAAAGTACTGTCCTTTCAGCAGATTCTTGGTGATGCCTTCATAATCGACCAGCCAGCGCGCCGCCTCCCAGAAGGCCGGATTATTCAGCAGCGGGTTGGCGCTGTTGGCGGTATTAAACACCAGGTAGTTTTGCTCGGCGGACGGGATGCTCAGCACCTTCACGCCGGGTTTATCCTGCAGGGCGGCTATCTGGTCAGCGCCGAGGTCGCGGGCCACGTCGGCATCCCCCTGCTGGATCAGCAGGCGGCGGGAAGCCGGGTCGGGGACGTTTTTAATAATAATGCTCTTGATCTTCGGCGCGCCGGTGGGGGAGCTGGCGTTGGCCTCCAGCACAATGGCCTGATGCGGCTGGTAGATGCGCATTTTATAGGCCCCGCTGCCCGCCGAGTGCATCTTCAGCCAGTCGTTGCCGAAGTCGTTATTTTTCGCGTTCGGCGCCACCTGTTTTTCATCAACGATGGAGGCGATGGGGGTGGAGAGAATATTCAGCGCCACCGCCGGGCTGACGTCGGCGGTCCAGTGCAGCGTCAGGGTATGATCGTCAACTTTTTTCAGCTGGCTGGCGATGTTGTCCGGCTGCCAGCCGAGCACGTTAAGAATAAACGCTGGCGATTTATTCAGCGTCACCGCGCGGGTGTATGAGAAAATCACATCTTCCGGGCGCAGCGGATTACCGGAGGCGAATTTGGCATCCGGCTTCAGTTTAATGGTCAGGGTTTTCGCCGCCGGATCGGCCTGCCAGCTTTCGGCGAGAATCGGTACGATTTTTTCAGGGTTGTTGCGGTCCGGCTGCACCAGACGCTGGTAGAGGCTGGGGACCGTCTGAATGCTGGAGAGTTCGTTTGCTTCCGCCGGGTCGAGGCTGACGATATCGTCGAGACCCTGGGCGACCACCAGCGTGTTGGGCGGCGTGGCGGCATGTGCGGCGGTGGAGAGCGCCGTCAGTACCAGTAAAGGCAACAGTTTTTTGGTCATGTGCAATCCCTGAAAAATGGTTATTTTAATTTTTTATGCCTCGCTACGTTAGGCCGCTTGCGAAAAGGCGTAAAGTCAAAATAAGGATATCCTTATGCTAAAAACGCATAATCAAGAACGACAGGTTATTGCCGGTCGCGCAGAAGCGCCTTTCTCCGCTGCGGGCTTCTTGCTATAACGCATTGTCTATTGCGAGGAGGTGGGTGTGCCGGAAATCAATGAGTTTGGCCAGCAGGTGAACGACCTTGTCCCAGGCTGGCAGGGGGCGCGCGTCCTGCGACGGACGGCGTTAAATGGCCGTTTTTGTCGACTGGAGCCGCTGGACGTTGACCGTCATGCGGCGGATCTGTTTGCCGCCTATGCGCTCGGTGACAACAGCGACTGGACGTGGCTGGCGTCTACGCGGCCGGAGAGCGTGGCAGCGACCGCCCACTGGATCGCGGGCAAGGTGAATGATGATGCCCTGGTGCCGTATGCGGTGATTGACCTGCGCAGCGAGCAGGCGGTAGGCATCGTCAGCTATATGGCGATCGAACGGGAAATGGGCACGGTTGAGATCGGCCATGTCACCTGGTCGCGACGGATGAAAAACACCCCGCTGGGTACCGAAGCGGTCTGGCTGCTGCTGAAGAACGGCTTTGACCATGGCTATCGTCGGCTGGAGTGGAAATGCGATTCGATGAATGTCGCCTCGCGCCGCGCCGCCGAACGGCTGGGCTTTAGCTGGGAAGGACGTCTGCGGCAGAGGCTGGTGCGTAAAGGGCGGACGCGCGACAGCGATATGCTGTCCATCATCGACGGCGAGTGGCCTGCGCGCGATGCGGCGCTGCGGGCGTGGCTGGCGGCGGAAAACTTTACTGCCGACGGGCAGCAGATCAAACGCCTGGAGGCGTTTCGCTAACTCTGCAAAGTGAATGGGCAGAGCGCATCACGCCAGCCCTGCCCATACAAAGGCTATTTCTCGATCATCTGAATAATTTGAACCCGGTTAATGGCATGTTCATTTCCCGCGATATCCTCATAGGTGATTAACCCAGTATCGTCATCGACCTCCGGTTTTCCGTGGGTGATAATCATCTCACCATTTTTTTTCTCTAATACATAATCGCTGGAACACCCCGCAACGGTGAACGTTAATAATGCCAAACCGAATACTGCAACGAACTTTTTCATTGTGCTACCTGTTGTAAGAAAGCCACGGTGGGCCGCAGAATATGACAGACTAACCAGTTATCGAAAGTGGGTCATAATTAACACCGAATAAAGTATTAACATGGCGACTAACGTAATAACCACAATACGACGCTCAAGGGGCGTGGCCTTTTTCTTAGATTCATCATCTGGTTTTGTTAACATAATATTCTCTCTGTTAGCCCTGTCAGTGCTCCCGATTCCGACACCGGCAGAGGTGAGTTCTCGGCAATATTGTCGGGATGAACGACTTGCTAGTTGTTATTTAATACCCAGAGTTAAAGTAACGATTCCAGTGATAACCATTCAAAGGCCCGTTCAGGCATTTTTGGCTAACACAACATTAAAAATCTCATTTTTATGGCTGAAGCTGGCTATGCCTGCCGCAGACTCTGTTGCGCAGGCAGCACGCTTATTATCTTTTCGCACGTAACGGATAAAAATAGCTGTTATTATCAATGCTCCGGGGCTGGAAACGGCAAACCCCGGATGACGTTATTAAATGATTCTCACCAAAATATTAAAAAGGCCTATTTAAGATGATGAGAATCACAATTCGCCATTAAGCTAATATAATTTTGCAAATAAACTATAGATTCGTCGGTTTACAAAATAAAGGTACCTTCAATAACCAGACAGGCTTCGCCTGAGAGTTCAACACGTCCGTTATCTTTGATGTGGCAGAAGAGTTCTCCCTTACGGTTACCACCTTGCTGGGCATGAAGCGTTTTTTTCGCCAGTTTCTCACTCCACAGCGGCGCCAGAAAAGTATGTGCCGAACCGGTGACCGGATCTTCGTTGACTCCCACCTGCGGACCGAACCAGCGAGAACGAAAATCGAAGGTCCGTGATGCGGCGGTGACCACCACGCCACGGGTGTTGAAGGCATTCAAGGCGTTAAAGTCGGGTTTAAGCGCGTCCAACAGCGCTTCGTCATCAATGACGACAATAATATCGGAGGCTTGCCAGGTTTCACCTGCGTCTTCAGCCAGTCCCAGCGCCTTGAACAATCCTTGCGGCGCGGCGATGGGTGACGGAACAACCAGCGGAAAATCCAGGGTATATTTTCCGTCATGCAACGTGACGTCCAGCGCGCCGCTGCGGGTGAAAAAACGCACCCGATCGCGCGCTTGTTGATTGAGCAGCACGCTGGCCGCAGCCAGCGTGGCATGACCGCAGAGATCGACCTCGACGGCTGGGGTAAACCATCGCAATCCGAAACCGTCAGGCTGCCTGACAACAAAGGCCGTTTCCGACAGGTTGTTTTCCGTCGCAATGCGCTGCAGCACGCTATCTTCAGGCCACGCCTCCAGCAAACAAACCGCGGCGGGATTGCCGGTAAAGGGGCCTTTTGAGAAAGCATCGACCTGATAAAAGCGAATGCGCTGCTGTGAATTATTTTTCATTCATCACCTCAAGGTCATTATAAACCGTATATCGTGTTACCCCCAGGGCCTGAGCCGCCTGCTGCACGCCCCCGCGCATTTTAAAAATACCTTTCGTATGCATTTCAGCGACAATTTTCAAACGCTGCGCTTTTTGTATTTTTTTACCCGGCACTGAATATTTATCAATGATTTCCTGGATTGACTGATCGATCAATCCGCCTAAATTAAGATCGACCGCCTCTGCGGCCTCCGCCGGCGATGGCAGCAGCGCGTCAAGGCTCTTGCGTATTTGCTCAAAAGGCGAGGGGTCGACATTAATACAGAAGGCGATAAGCGGATATCCCTCTTCGCTGTAATAAATTGTCGATGCGCTATTGAGCGTTTTCCCTGAAGCGGTGACGGTTTTATAATCGCTTATGGTTCTCGGCTTGTTGTTATTCGTCTTCTGCAGAAGCAGCGCAAAACCGGTATCTTTTTCCGGGCCGGCTAATAAATGATCGCCATTACCCCTGCCGCTAACATGACCGTTAATAATTTTGATAATGGAATGTTCAGGGGTAGTGAGATTATGCAACACCACCTCCTGATTCGCTGATAACGTTCCCGCCATGGCGTCCATGGCTGCTTTAAGCGGCCCGGCGATCTGTGCAACCTGCTGTGTGTACTCTGATGTCATGGATGATCCTCTGCTGGAATCGTGGTCAGGAAGCGACCCCGGAACGCCATTTTACCATGGGAGATACGCTGACAGGATTAAGTTATACGCACAATGTTTAATTATCAACAAAAAGTTGAATTTTTAGTGCTGGCAGCGTAAATTCCGCTGCGCAAAGCGTCAGCGCTCATGTCGGGTGCGTCTTTATGTTATGGAAATATAATGAGAATTTTTGGCTTGATAGTCATTGCCGTTCTGCTGGTGGCCTGCGGAGTCATTCACCCCTTCGGCGACAAAACCATCTATCAGACTTATTCGGTATCCGATCGGCTGGGGCTGCACTGGCGCTATGACTGCATACGCAGCACCCTGAAGCCGCATGGCTATGAGGTTGAGCGCATCATCCCCGAGCAGAATGCGCCAAACTTCTTTGATATTTCGCAGCATGGCACACGAGTCGCCCAGATCGATATGTATCAGGTGGCTGGGGCGAGGGCGATAAGTATCACCCTGATATCCGGTGCAAAACAGGTGAATGCTGCTGTTGATAGCATTATTCAGCTGTGCCTTGAGCGCTAAGGGATGCTGGAAAGGTGAGGAGTGTCCTTTCCGCACGGGAAAGGACAAGCGTGGCCTAAACGGTTAGCGGCGAACCGGCGCGTCGCCAGCGACATAATACGCCGCGGTGCTGCGCGGCAGCGGCTGGCGGCCGCGAATAGCGTCAGCCATCTTCTCGCCGATCATAATGGTGGTGGCGTTCAGGTTGCCGGTGATGATCTGCGGCATAATCGACGCATCGATCACCCGCACGCCTTCCAGACCGTGGACCCGGCCTTCGCCGTCGACCACCGCCATCTCGTCGTAACCCATCTTACAGGTCCCGCATGGGTGGAATGCGGTCTCGGCGTGGTTGCGCACAAACTCATCCAGCTCGGCATCGCTCTGGCAGTCAATACCCGGGCTGATTTCGCGGCCGCGATACTTATCCAGCGCCGGCTGGTTCATGATCTCCCGGGTGATGCGAATGGCGTCGCGGAACTCCTGCCAGTCCTGCTCATGGGACATATAGTTAAACAGGATCGCCGGGTGGGCGTGCGGGTCGCGCGACTTCAGGCGCACGTGGCCGCGGCTCGGAGAACGCATCGAACCGACGTGGCACTGGAAGCCATGCTCTTTCACCGCGTTGGAGCCATTGTAGTTAATCGCCACCGGCAGGAAGTGGTACTGAATGTTCGGCCAGGCGAACTCGGCGCGGCTGCGGATAAAACCGCCCGCTTCGAACTGGTTACTGGCGCCGATCCCGGTGCCGCCGAACAGCCACTCGGCGCCGATCTTCGGCTGATTCCACCACTGCAGCGCCGGGTAGAGCGACACCGGCTCTTTGCATTCATATTGTAGATACATCTCCAGATGGTCCTGCAGGTTCTCACCCACGCCGGGCAGATCGTGCACCACCGGGATATCGAACTGCCTGAGCAGCTCGGGATTGCCGACGCCGGAGCGCTGCAGGATCTGCGGCGAGGCAATCGCCCCGGCGCACAGCAGTACCTCTTTGTTGGCCGTCGCTTTTGACGGGATAGTGCTTTCCCCCTCCAGCCACTCGACGCCCACCGCGCGCTTGCCGGCAAAAATAATGTGATCGGTCAGCGCATGGGTGCGGATGGTCAGGTTGGGGCGACCGCGCGCCTGGTCGAGATAGCCGCGGGCGGTGCTGGCGCGACGGCCCTGCGGCGTCACGGTGCGGTCCATCGGACCAAAGCCTTCCTGTTGGTAGCCGTTGAGATCGTCGGTGCGCGGATAACCCGCCTGCACCCCGGCTTCAACCATCGCCTCGAAGAGCGGATTATTGCCCGGCTTCGGCGTGGTGACGCTCACCGGGCCATCGCCACCGTGGTAGTCGTTGGGCCCGATATCACGGGTTTCCGCTTTCCGGTAGTAGGGCAGGCAGTCGAGATAGCTCCAGTGTTCCAGCCCTGGCGCGGCGGCCCAGTTATCGAGGTCCAGGGCGTTGCCGCGTATGTAGCACATGCCGTTGATCAGCGACGAGCCGCCGAGCCCTTTGCCGCGTCCGCACTCCATGCGGCGATTGTTCATGTACGGCTCAGGTTCGGTCTCGTAGGCCCAGTTGTAGCGCTTGCCCTGCAGCGGATAAGCCAGCGCGGCGGGCATCTGGGTGCGGAAATCGAACCGGTAGTCCGGGCCGCCGGCTTCCAGCAGCAGGACGGTGGTGTTTGGATCTTCAGTCAGTCGTGTCGCCAGAACGTTGCCGGCGGAGCCGGCGCCAATAATGATGTAGTCAAATTGCAAAAAAACCTCCCGGTTAAAATATGGACTGGAATTTACCCATCTCAACCTGGATGGACTTCACCTGGGTGTAACTCTGCAGGGTCATCACGCCGTTCTCGCGGCCAATGCCGGAGTGCTTATAGCCGCCGACCGGCATCTCCGCCGGGGATTCCCCCCAGGTGTTGATCCAGCAGATACCCGCTTCGAGCTGATGAATGGCGCTGTGGGCGCGGTTCAGGTCGGCCGTGACGATACCCGCCGCCAGACCGTAGTCGGTATCGTTGGCGCGGCGGATCGCTTCTTCATCGGTGTCATAGGTGAGGATGGACATCACCGGGCCGAAGATCTCCTCGCGCACGATGGTCATCTCATCGCTGCAGTCGGTAAACACGGTCGGGGCCACCCACGCGCCGTTGTCAAAGCCTTCGCCCTTCAGCACGTCGCCGCCGCACAGCAGGTTCGCGCCTTCTGCTTTGCCTTTGGCGATGTAGCGCAGCACATTGTCACGGTGCGGGAAGCTGACCAGCGGGCCAAAGTTGGTGCGTTCATCGAACAGATCGCCCGCACGGATGCGGCCCACGCGCTCAACGATTTTCTGCTCAAACGCCGCCTTAACCTTCGCGGGGACGAAGACCCGGGTGCCGTTGGTGCACACCTGGCCGGAGCTGAAGAAGTTGGCCATCATGGCGATGTCGGCGGCGAGATCGAGATCCGCATCGTCGAAAATAATCAGCGGCGATTTGCCGCCCAGCTCCATCGTCACCTCTTTCAGGGACGAGCCCGCCGCGTTGGCCATCACCTTTTTGCCGCTGGCGACGCCGCCGGTAAAGGAGACTTTAGCGATACCCGGATGCTCGGTCAGGTACTGGCCGGTCTCCGCGCCCACACCCGGCAGGACGTTAAACACGCCGTCCGGCAGACCCGCTTCGGTATAGATTTCGGCAAGTTTCAGGGCGGTGAGCGGGGTCACTTCGCTCGGCTTGAAGATCATCGCATTGCCGGCGGCCAGCGCCGGGGCGGATTTCCACAGAGCGATCTGGATCGGGTAGTTCCATGCGCCAATCCCGGCCACCACACCCAGCGGTTCGCGGCGGGTGTAGACGAACGACGTCTCGCGCAGGGGGATCTGACTGCCTTCCAGCGCCGGGATCAGCCCCGCGTAATACTCCAGCACGTCCGCGCCGGTGACGATATCCACGGTTGAGGTTTCGGAATACGCTTTACCGGTGTCGAGGGTTTCCAGCTTTGCCAGCTCGTCGTTCCGTTCGCGCAGGATATCGACGGCGCGACGCAGGATGCGCGAGCGTTCCATGGCGGTCATCGCCGCCCAGATTTTTTGCCCACGCCGCGCGCTCTCGACGGCGCGGTCGACATCCTCGCGTCCGGCAGCCTGTACGCTTGCCAGGACTTCACCGTTGGCCGGGTTAATGGTCTCGAAGGTGCGACCGCTGGTGGCGGATGTATAACCACCATGGATATAAAGCTGCTGTTCTGCCATTCGGGACATAAATTCTCCTCGGTTATTCGGTCGGTAAATGCTGGCTGATGAAGTGGCTGGTCAGCGACTGCGCCAGCGTCTTATCCAGCGGTTTGCCGCTCAGGGCGGCGCGCAGCCACAGGCCGTCTATCAGCGCCGCCAGCCCGTAGCCGGCCTCCTGGGCCTGCTGGCGCGGCAGCTCCCGGCGGAACTCGTACACCAGGTTCGACAGCAGGCGGCGGCTGCTCACCTGCTGCAGGCGGTAGAGCATCGGCTGGTGCATGCTGCTGGCCCAGAAGGCCAGCCAGGCCTTCATCGCCGCGCTGCTGATCTGCGTCTCATCAAAGTTGCCGCCGACTATCGCCTGCAGGCGCTCTCCGGCGCTGCCGTCCGGCAGAGCGTGCAGACGGTTGAGCACCGCGTCGCGTAGCTGGCTGGTGATGTCGCGCATGGTCGCCTCCAGCAGACCATTTTTGTCTTTGAAATAGTGACTGATGATCCCCGTCGACACGCCCGCCCGCCGGGCGATCTGCGCGATGGTCGCGTCGTGCATTCCGACTTCATTTATTGCGTCCAGCGTGGCGTCGATCAGTTGCCTGCGCCGGATTGGCTGCATCCCCAGTTTGGGCATTTTTGCCACTCCATTCATCAGCGTTGGTTAACTATTAAAGCGGTTTTTGATTGGACGTTCAATATAAAATGTGTCTTAATTGTTACGTGATTGAATTTTAATAGTTACAAAAACAGTGGGGATACTGGATGACAGATCTTTCGCAAAACAGAGAAAAGGACAAAATCAATCCGGTGGTTTTTTACACCTCTGCCGGACTGATTTTGTTGTTTTCCCTGATGACGATCTTTTTTCGCGATTTTTCTGCCGAGTGGATTGGACGCACCCTGGGCTGGGTGTCGAAAACCTTCGGCTGGTACTATCTGCTGGCGGCGACGCTGTATATCGTCTTCGTCGTCTGCATTGCCTGCTCGCGCTTCGGATCGGTGAAGCTCGGGCCGGAGCAGTCCAAGCCCGAGTTCAGCTTGCTGAGCTGGGCGGCGATGCTGTTCGCCGCCGGGATCGGCATCGACCTGATGTTCTTCTCCGTGGCCGAGCCGGTGACGCAATACATGCAGCCGCCGGAAGGGGCGGGGCAGACCATCGAGGCGGCGCGCCAGGCGATGGTCTGGACCCTGTTTCACTATGGCTTAACCGGCTGGTCGATGTATGCCCTGATGGGCATGGCGCTGGGATACTTTAGCTATCGTTATAATTTGCCGCTGACCATCCGCTCGGCGCTGTACCCGATTTTCGGCAAACGGATCAATGGGCCCATCGGCCACAGCGTCGATATCGCGGCGGTGATCGGCACCATCTTCGGCATCGCCACTACCCTCGGCATTGGCGTGGTGCAGCTCAACTACGGTCTGAGCGTGCTGTTCGATATTCCGGACTCGCTGGCGGCGAAAGCGGCCCTGATTGCGCTGTCGGTGATCATCGCCACCATCTCGGTCACCTCCGGGGTGGACAAGGGCATCCGCGTGCTCTCTGAACTGAACGTCGCCCTCGCGCTGGGGCTGATCCTGTTCGTGCTGTTCATGGGCGATACCTCCTTCCTGCTCAATGCGTTAGTGCTCAACGTCGGCGACTACGTCAACCGCTTTATGGGCATGACGTTGAACAGCTTCGCCTTCGACCGCCCGGTAGAGTGGATGAACAACTGGACGCTCTTTTTCTGGGCGTGGTGGGTGGCCTGGTCGCCGTTCGTTGGCCTGTTCCTGGCGCGCATTTCGCGCGGGCGCACCATCCGCCAGTTTGTGATGGGCACCCTGATCATTCCGTTCACCTTTACCCTGCTGTGGCTGTCGGTGTTCGGCAACAGCGCGCTGTATGAGATCATCCACGGCGACGCGGCCTTTGCCGAGGAGGCGATGCTCCACCCGGAGCGCGGCTTCTACAGCCTGCTGGCGCAGTATCCGGCGTTTACCTTTAGCGCCTCGGTGGCGACCATTACCGGTCTGCTGTTCTACGTCACCTCCGCCGACTCCGGCGCGCTGGTGCTGGGGAATTTCACCTCGAAGCTGAAGGACATTAACAGCGACGCCCCGAACTGGCTGCGCATCTTCTGGTCGGTAGCTATCGGCCTGCTAACCCTCGGGATGCTGATGACCAACGGCATCTCGGCGCTGCAGAACACCACGGTGATCATGGGGCTGCCGTTCAGCTTTGTGATTTTCTTCGTGATGGCCGGACTGTATAAATCCCTGAAAGTGGAAGATTACCGTCGGGTCAGCGCCAGCCGCGACACCGCCCCGCGCCCGATGGGCCTGCAGGACCGGCTGAGCTGGAAGAAGCGCCTGTCGCGGCTGATGAATTACCCGGGCACACGCTATACCAAACAGATGATGGAGACGGTGTGCTACCCGGCGATGGAGGAAGTGGCCCAGGAGCTGCGGCTGCGCGGCGCCGCGGTGGAACTGAAGAGCCTGCCGCCGGAAGAGGGCGAGAACCTTGGCCACCTCGACCTGCTGGTGCACATGGGCGACGAGCAGAACTTTATCTACAAGATCTGGCCGCAGCAGTACTCGGTGCCGGGCTTTACCTATCGGGCGCGCAGCGGGAAATCCACCTATTACCGGCTGGAGACCTTCCTGCTGGAGGGCAGCCAGGGTAACGACCTGATGGACTACAGCAAAGAGCAGGTGATCACCGATATTCTCGACCAGTACGAGCGGCACCTGAACTTTATCCATTTGCACAGGGAAGCGCCGGGGAACAGCGTGATGTTCCCGGATGGCTAGCCAGGGAGCCCCCGTCGGCGAAAGACTGACGGGGGCGACGGGCGGTTACTGGTAGTTAAAGGCGTCCGGATGGTTGTCGAGGCTACCGCTGAGGGCGGCAAACAGCACGGTTTTGCCATCGATGGACAGGGCGTCGCTGACGTTAAGCCAGGTCAGCTTCTCCTGGTCGGTTTTTTCATCGACCACCGAGTAAACGCCTGACATCTGTTTGCTTTTCTCCGACCAGATCACCGCGATACGCTCGTGGCCGCAGTCGTGGGGTTTGCAGGCGCTTAACACCTGCCAGGATTCGCTGCCCAGCTTCACCGTCTGCGCCGGCGAACCGGTGCCGCCGGTGGTCACCCAGGCGGGCAGCTGATGGCCTTTGACCATCTGGTTAAACGACGCCCGGGTGGCGCTATCGTGGGCCAGACTGTTCAGCGTGACGTCGCCTTGCGCCATAACGCTGGCGGAGGCGGCTAAGGCGATAATAGCGGTAAGCGTTTTAAACATGTTTCCTCCTGGACTTATTCCGTCCTGATAACAAGCCTCTTTATAGTGAGCGTAGATAATGATTAATGCAAACTTTGACATATATCTCGTGAATGATTAGCGGCGGTGCGCGCATGGACGTTACGCTAAGCGATATGCCATGATGCGGATTGATTAACTTTTTCCAATATATGCCCTTGTGATAAAGCAGTTAGCGAAATGGCATAGTTATTCAGGCGATAAAGCATGGCGTATGTGAATCATCTACTGACGTTTATTGAGAGTAATCCGGCGCTGGCGGTGGGATTTAACCTTATTCTGCTGCTGCTCTCCGGCATATTTGCCCACCTTTTATGCAAGTTCTTGCTGATTAAAGTGGTGCGTAAGGTCTTCTTTGGTAGCCATAAACAGGACGTGCCGCTGGAGAAGGATCGACGCATCGCCGAAAAGCTGTCCAATTTCATTCCGGTTATTATCGTCTATTACGTTCTGCAGTTTATGCCGGCGATGCCGGCATCGCTGGTGACGGCGATTAATACCGTCTGCGGGATCTTGTTTTTTATTTTTATGTCGGTGTTTTTCAACGAGATGCTGGATATTGTTAACAGCTCTTATCTGCGAAAAACCAAACGTAAAAATCATTCCATTAAGGGCTATATCCAGATAGGCAAAATCTTAGTTCACATCCTGGCGGCGATTATGATCCTCGCCGTGATGTCGAATAAATCGCCGATTATTATTATCTCCAGTTTGGGGGCGGTGGCGGCGGTGCTGATGATCGTGTTCCAGCATACCCTGCTGTCGCTGGTGGCGAACGTTCAGCTGTCGTCCAACGACGTGCTCCAGCTGGGGGACTGGATTGAAATGCCTGACAAGAACCTCAGCGGCGAGGTGACGGATATCGCGCTGCACACCATTACCATCCGCAACTGGGACAATACCATCTCCCGTATTCCCACCAAGAATTTCCTCACCGAGACCTATACCAACTGGCAGGCGATGTTCTCCTCCGGGGCGCGGCGGATCATGCGCAGTATCGCCATCGATCAGCACTCGGTGCGTTTTCTCGACCAGGAGATGCTCTCCTCGATGCTGGCCATCCGCGGGGTGAATGAGCCTTTGACCACGTTGCTTGACGGCCGGGATCCCGGCGGCGTGGCGGACCGCTGGTTTGTCGATAACGGCCTGACCAACCTGACTCTGTTTCGCCACTACCTGATGCACTATCTCGCCGAGCGGCCGGATATTATTAAGGAGATGTACATTGTGGCGAGAACGCTGAAACCGTCGCCGTCGGGTATCCCACTGGAGATTTACTGCTTCACCTCCTCGACGCTGTGGAAAGACTACGAAAACACCCAGTCGGCGATATTTGAGTACATTACCGCGGTGGCCGGGCAGTTCTCCCTGCGACTTTATCAGTATCCCGCCGGGCACGATTTCTGGCGTCTCTCCCAGGAGCACGCCGCCCGGGCGGGCCTGCCGCCGTCGGCCGAAGGCTAAGCGCTGATCTGCTGGCGCCAGAGGGCGATCTCCTCTTCCAGCCAGGCGATGAACCGGGCGATTTCCGGCCGGTTCTCCGCCTGCGGGGAGACGGTCAGCCAGTAGTGCCAGGGGTAGGGGACGGTGACGGCGGTGAGCTGCACCAGCTCGCCGCGGGCTATGGCTCCCGCCACCAGCGAGCGCCGCTCCAGCGCCACGCCGGCCCCCAGGCGAACCGCCTCCAGCACCAGGTTGGAGTCGTTCAGGCGCAGGCCCGCGGGGACGATGGTCTTTTCCAGTCCCGCCTGGCTGCACCAGGCGTGCCACGACTCCATGGAAAAAACGATATCGCTGGCGGCGATCGCCTGCGGGGTGGTCGGCAGGTCGCCGCCGCGATAGTGCGGCGCGGCCACCACCAGCTGTTCATCGGCAAACAGATGCCGGCTTTCCATCCCCTCCCAGTCGCCTTGCCCCATGCGAATGGCCAGATCGATACCCTCCTGCTGCAGGTTGACTACCGCCAGGCTGGTCAGCAGGCGCACCGCGATCTGCGGATGTCGCGCCTGAAAGCGCGCCAGCCGCGGCAGCAGCCAGTGGCAGCCAAAGGAGGGGAGGGTCGCCAGGGTCAGTTCCATGGTGCGGGGTTTGATCTGCACCATCCGCGTGGCGTCGGCGATGTGCTGTAACGCCTCGCGGATTTGCAGGGCATAGAGCCGCCCCTCTTCCGTGATGCGCACCCCGCGGCCGTGGCGGACAAACAGTGAGACGCCGACCAGGGCTTCCAGCTGTTTGATGTGCTGGCTGACCGCCGAATGGGTCACGCTCATTTCGTGGGCGGCCTGCGTCACGCTGCCGAGGCGCGCCACCGCCTCAAAGCTGCGCAGGCTGGCGACAGGGGGAAAATCTGCCATGGTGATCTCTCAGTCAGTGAGTCGATACGTTAACGTTACTACCGGGTTAGCGGGTTTTATAGCCGCCGTGAACAGGCTGTCGAGGGGATGCAGGCTGTCTCAGTCGGTATAGCACAGGGGAGACAGGCGGACTACCCCGTGGCGCCAGTTTGTTAGTTTTCCTAACCATTGCGGTAAGCATCCCCTGATATTCGCGGGGCGGGTTTTCCAGTAAGGTAAGCCAGCAACCCCTTTATCGCAGGCAGGAGTGACGATGAAACTCATTGGTATGATGGATTCACCTTATGTAAGACGCGTGGCGGTCTCTCTGGCGCTCTATGGCGTGGAATTTGAGAGCCTGCCTCTATCGGTCTTTAGCGGCTTTGACGAATTTTCCCGTATTAATCCGGTGGTCAAGGCGCCGACGGTGATTCTTGATAACGGGACGCAGCTGATGGACTCCACGCTGATCCTCCATTATTTCGAAACGGCCAACCCCGCCGGGCGTCGGCTGCTTCCCGCTCATCCCGAGGCGCTGGCCCACGACCTGCACCTGCTGGGGGTGATCCTCGCCGCCAGTGAAAAAGCGGTCCAGCATGTTTATGAGCACCGTCTGCGGCCGGAAGAGAAGCAGCATCAGCCGTGGATAGCCCGGGTGACCGGCCAGCTGCTCGCCGCCTGTCGGGAATGGGACGCCCGGCTGGCAGACCGCGCTGTCGCCGCGCATCCGGACCAGGTGATGGTCACCAGCACGGTGGTCTGGTCCTTTATCCAGTTGATGATCCCGGCGGTGGTGCCGGCAGCGGAGTTTGCGCATATTCGCGCGCTGGCGCAGAAGGGGGAGGCGCTGCCGGCGTTTCAACAGTATCCGCTGAGTTAACGGCGGGGATGGCGCGTTGGATTGCAGCCGGACGAAGACGTTATCGCCCGGCTGGGTTGCGCTCAGCGTCTTGCCAGCGTCACCGCGTGTTGCCAGGACTGCCATCGCTGCACAAGCCGATGATGCCGGAGCGGGTCTGGCGCATAAGTGATGTGTTCTGGCAAAAAGGGCTGAAGCTCTGCCACCGTCAGCTTGTGCAACGCTTTACGCGCCAGCAGTGCCGCACCGGTCGCTGACAGCTCGGCCACATCGCTGCGCATCACCGGACAACCCAGCAGGTCGGCCTGGTACTGCATTAACCAGTCGTTTTTGGTGGGGCCCCCATCCACCAGCAGCGTGTTGAGCGTAAAGCCATGATGGGCACGCATCGCAGTGATTACATCGGCAATCTGGTAGGTAATAGACTCGAGCGCGGCACGAATGAGATGGGCACGCTTCACCCCCCGGCTTAACCCATGGATCAGTCCGCGGGCATTCTCGTCCCACCAGGGCGCCCCCATGCCGGTGAGGGCAGGTACAAAAAAGACGCCTAAGGTGGAGTCTACCGAGCGAGGCAGAGCATTCAGCGCCTGGGCCAGCTCAACGGGAGAGAGTTCGCTCAAGCCCGTACTGTCGGCCATCCACGCCACCGCATCGCCAGTATGGGGAATATTCCCCTCCAGTGCATAGACCAGCTTTTCTCCGTCGTGCCAGGCCACCGTGGTGGCGAGATTGCTGACGTGACACGCCACCGAATCGACGGGCGCCATCACCGAGGTTCCTGTACCGTAAGTAGCTTTAACGCAACCGGCGGCGCCCAGACCGTGGGCGAAAAGGGCGGCATGTGAATCGCCAATCATCGCCATTACCGGGATCCCATCAGGGAGGGTGGCTAAACCAGCGGTGTAACCAAAAAGGCCGCTCGATGGTTTTATCACCGGGAGTGCTGCACGCGGAATGCCAAACAGGGCGAGCATATCGGTATCCCAGTCCGCTGTTTGCAGATTCATGAGCTGCGTACGAGACGCGTTCGCGTAATCACAACAAAATTGCTGGCCTTGCGTCAGGTGCCAGAGTAGCCAGCTATCCACCGTACCGAGGCAAATCTCGCCATCTTTCGCCCGGTTGAGGCCATCCGGCGTGTGGTCCAACAGCCAGCGCATTTTCGAGGCGGAAAAGAGCGGGGCGATTGGCAGACCGGTTACCGCCTTGATCTGCGGCTCATGGCCTTGTTCACGCAGCGAGCGGCAAAATGTGGCGCTACGTGAACATTGCCAGCTCAGGGCGGGCGCTATGGCCTCGCCCGTTTCCCGATACCAGCCCACGACGGTTTCGCGCTGGTTGCTGATCGCCAGGGCCGCCACACGCTCCGCGCCAACAGCGGCCACTGTGCGAGAAATCACCTCCAGCGACGCGGCAAGCAGAAGCTCCGCTGACTGTTCTACCCATCCTTCCTGAGGCGTAGCGATCTCAAGCGCGCGGGAAAATTGCGCGATCACCCGCCCGTGGCTATCGAAGGCAACGGCTTTGGCATTGGTCGTGCCCTCATCGAGGGCAATAATAATATCCTTGTTTACCGACATAGCGGCCTCCGGCCTTACTGGTGGAGATAGGTCGACACGCCCAGGTATCGCGTAAACGCCTCGTGCAGAATTGAAGCACTGGCAGAATGGTTCATCGCGACATGGTGCTCAAAGCCGTTACGGCAGATCCACGACAGCAGATTTTCCAGGTGGGGAACCTGAATGACCGCCCGACAGCCTACCGTATCCAGGGGATCGTCAACCGATTGGCCTTCGCCGACGTAGGCCTTGATTTCGCCAGTCAGGTCGTCAGTGCTGAGGCGAAAATAGGTCAGCGCGCCGCTTTTCATGCGACCATGCACGGCACCGCAGGTGTTTTCTTTGCCGACGGTGGTGCCGATAATATCGGCCGTTCCCATGTGCGGCGACTCGAGACTGGCCGAGGCAAAGTTCCCGCAATGGAACAGCACACATTTATCGCGATCGTCGCCGAAGTTATTATTCCAGTCCGCGATCGAGGCGGGGCTCAGGTTGCTGCTGGCGAGCGCATACATGGAGAGCGCACCCATGACATCGACTTCACAGGCGCTTGGCATCAGTTGTCCGGACATCACGCTCATGATGGAGCAGACGTTAATCCCCAGATTTTCCTGTAGCGAGGTCCAGCACTGAATCGCGGTGGTGTCGATATCGTTGGCAACAATCCACTCGCTCAGGACCACAAACAGTTTTGCCATAGTGATCAGTTTATCTGCCGGAATACCGCTGGCGTCGGCATTATCGATCAGCAGGCGGCGCTTCTCATCCACACGAATATCGTCATCACGCAGGCACTTAATCCGGGTAAATACCTCGGATAGATCTAACGTTTCCACTGCGATGCCCAAACGTTCGAGCAGTTTTTCGCTGTAGCGCACGGTGTTAAAGCCCGCAGGACGGGCGCCAATCGCGCCAACGCGTACACCGCGCATACTGTTTACCACGCGACATATCTGCGTGAAGCGCCGGAGATCCTGCTCAAACACCTCGCCGCTAAGTGCGCAAACGTGCTGGGTGGTCAGCGTAAACGGGATACCGTACTGGCGCAGGTTGTTGCAAAGGGAAATTTTGCCGCAGAAGCTATCGCGGCGCGTCGACAACCCCATTTTATCCAGATTATCCTCTTCGGCCTGAATAAGCACCGGGACGTTGAGACCGGAGAGGCGCAGCGTCTCGGCGATGGCTTTTTCATCACCAAAGTTGGGTAACAGCACCACGACACCGTGAATGTTGTCGCGGTGGGTGCGGAACAGCTCGGCGCAAATTTTGGCATCCTGCCGGGTTTCCACGCCACCCAGTTCCGTCTGGGATGGATCAAGCATAATGGTGTTAATCCCAAGGCGGCTAAACAGGGCTACCGCCTGTTCGCGCGCTTCGGCGACCAGATAGCTGGGGAAAAATCCCCGATTGCCAATAATGACGCCCACGGTGAGTTGTTGAGGAATACGGGACATTGCGTTCTCTCCAGTAAGATGTTCTTGTTATTTTTCAGGATGCTTTTTTTGTGTGCAGCTTGCGGGCGTGCTTCGCCACCCCGGCGGCATCGATTTCATGGCGCGCGCGCGTGGCGGCGCGATCGGCGGCAATGGCGTATTGCCCGTCAGGGATACCTAAGCGTTTCAAAGGGATAGCGCACCCGGCCTCGGCCAGCACTTCCGCCACCAGACTCCCGACGCCGCCGTTGACGTTGTGTTCTTCCACCGTGATCGCGACCGGACAGGACTGTATTGCCTTTAGTAGCGCCTGGGTATCACAAGGACGAATAGATGGGACACTGATAACGGTGGCGTCAATACCTTCTGCAGCGAGTTGTGCGGCGGCTTCCACTATTTCATGTACCGTTGAGCCCATAGCAACCAACGCAACATCGCGCCCCGAACGCAGCACATCAATGTTGCCCGGAATAAACCGGTAATGTTCGTCATGCAGTTCCGGTAGCGCTTTACCATCGAGGCGGATATACACTGGCCCGATGTGGGCAAGGGCATAATCGATAATCTGTCGGCACTCGCCGGGACTGGACGGCGCGTAAATTTCAATATTGCCAAAACCGCGCAGAACGGCGATATCGTCAATGCTATGGTGAGTGCTGGCCAGCGGACCGTAGCTGGCGCCCGCGTTCAGCCCGAACAGTTTGACGTTGGTGTTGTTGTAGCAAACGTCGACCTTAATCTGCTCATTGGCACGTGAGATAAGGAATGGCGCCGCGTTGCAGGTCACGGCCACTTTACCCCCCAGCGCCAGGCCGGCGGCAGCGCCAACCAGCGTCTGCTCGGCGATGCCGACGTTGACCAGCCGGCCAGGGAATCTTTTGATAAATGGGGCAATTTTCGCCGTTGAGGTGGAGTCAGCCACTACTGGCACCAGATCCACGCCGCGGTCTACGGCATCAATAAAGGCATTCACCATCACCGTGGCGAGATGTTCGCTATTACTCATCTTTCAGTTCCTCCAGCGCCAGTTCAATTTCTTCTCCTTTCGGTACCCGGTGATGCCACTCGGGCCTTCCCTGAATAAATGAAATACCTGCGCCTTTGGTGGTATTGGCAATCACGACGTGTGGTTTCCCGTTCGGCTGCAAGCGCTCAAGGGTGGCGACCACCTCCGCCATATCGTTGCCGTTGCACTGTGTGACCTCCATGCCGAAAGCGCGCCATTTTTCATCCAGCGGGTCGGTATTCATGATCTCTTTGGTCGCACCGGCCAGCTGCAGATTATTTTTGTCGTTGATAATAATAAGGTTATCCAGCTGGTAGTGGGCGGCGACCAGCGCGGCCTCCCAGTTGCTGCCCTCCGCCAGTTCGCCATCGCCGGTGACGACAAATACGCGACGCGGGTTGTTATCGCGTTTCGCTGCCAGCGCAATGCCTACCGCCACGGGCAGACCATGGCCCAATGCGCCGGTATTGAGCTCAATACCCGGCGTCTTGTGCTTCACCGGATGTCCAGGCAGATGCGAGTCGGCGTGTTGATAGGTTGCCAGCCAGTCAAGGGGGATAAAGCCTGCCTCGGCTAACACGCAGTAGTAACCGCCGACAGCGTGCCCCTTCGATTGAATATAAATATCGCGCTCGTCGCTCTTTTCTAGCGCAGGAGAGCAGTTAAGGATGCGAAAGTAGAGGGCGGTCAGAAGTTCGACTTGTGACAAATCTGCACCGGTGTGGCCGCCTGCCGGGCTTTCCGCATTTAAGACGATGATGCGGCGGCGGATGGCGCGTGCTTTTTGTTCTAACTCCTTAACGGAGAGTGAAAACGGATTCATAAAACACCTCTTGAAAGTAAATTCTTGTATGAATAAATATTCCAGCAGGGTAAAAAAACACTTTCCATCCTGACTACCTTTTATCGTCGACAAAACAAGGTATTAATAAGTGATTGAATATATATTCGATACTGATTTATTATTCACATAGGTAAGATATGCCCTGCGACGGGGTTTGTCCACGATTTGTACGGCCTATTTTCTAAAAAAGGAGAAAACGATCACATTTGGATCGTCGGGAAAAGGGCGCTGCGCTTGTTATCTATTCAATGATGCATAAAAATAACGAGCAGAAAACAGAGGGGAATGCCATGTCGAAGCAGGATGAACAGCGGTTGCTGGTGAAGATCGCCACGCTTTACTACAGCGAGAATAAAAAGCAGTCCGAGATCGCCTCGCTGCTGCATCTGTCCCAGTCTTTTGTTTCACGGGCGCTTACCCGCTGCCAGAAAGAGGGGCTGGTGAAAATTACCGTAGTCCAGCCGACAAACATTTTTGTCGATCTGGAAAAGGCGATTGAGGAGCGTTTTGGCATTCGACAAGCGATAGTCGTGGATGTGGGCGAGAATGCCAGTTACAGCCAGGTAAAGCATGCCATCGGCAGCGCGGCGGCGCACTATGTCGAAACGCGGCTGCGGCCGGAAGACCTCGTGGGGATCTCGTCCTGGAGCAGTACGATCCGCTGCATGGTGGATGAGATGCATCCGCAGAATATTCGCGCCGCCGGGGTGATTCAGCTGTTGGGCGGTGTCGGTCCCAACGGCAACGTGCAGGCTACCATTTTAACCCAGCAGCTGGCGGCGCATTTAGGCTGCCCGGCGTGGCTGTTGCCGTCGCAGAGTATTGAGCATTCCGTGGAGGAGCGCAGCCGTCTGGTAAACAGCCCGGACGTCGCGGCGGTGGTGGCGAAATTTGCCGAAGTGGATGTGGCCATCGTCGGTATTGGTGAACTGGAGCCTTCTCAGCTGCTGAAAAACTCCGGTAACTATTATAATGAAAGCATGCTCCAGCTGCTGGCGGAGCGCGGCGCGGTGGGGGATATCTGCCTGCATTACTATGATGCGGCGGGCAAACCGGTACTGAGCCAGGATGAGGATCCGGTGATCGGGATGGAGCTTGAGCAAATTCGTCGCTGTCCGCAGGTGATTGCGCTGGCCGGCGGCGTGGACAAAGAGAACGCCATCCGCGGCGCGTTGCAGGGCGACTATATTGATGTCCTGATCACCGACTTCCCGACCGCGCGCGCGTTAATTAAGGGCTAAGCGGGGGTGGAGACTGGCGTGCTTGGCGTGCCAGCGTCGCCAGTTCGTCCGCGCTGAGGCGAGTCATCCGCAACACGGTTTCAGTGTCCATACCGTTCTCTAACATCATCAGCGCGATGCGGCAGGCTTCGCGATGCTCACCCGCCTGTAAACCTTCCTGAAGCCCCTCTTGCTGGCCTTGCTGTAACCAGCGTTGTTTTCCCTCTTCGCGACCTTTCTGCTTCAGGTACTCGGCAATCGTCATCAGGGTATCCTCATATTGCGGCAGACGTTCGACCAACTGGTCGATAAAGTTATCCGGGTCGGCGCTATTACCATGCAGCGACATATAGGTAAATAACGTTTTGAACTGCTGGTGGTCAGTGTATCCCATCAGCACCACCTCCACCAACTGCTGGAGGATATGGCTAAGATCGCGTTGACGGATGTGTTTCTGGACCAGTTCCAGAAGCGCGATCCGCCGATGCTGTAATATGGCGTCGTCGGGAATATCGGTCACATCGACGAGCGGAAAGGCCCCGAGATAAAGCTGTTTTGCCGGTGAGTCAGGTGGAAACTCATCCAGCCAGCACAGTGAAAAGGGATAGGGAGAAATGCTGCCATGATAAAACAGCATGGGAATTACCAGCGGCAGCGCTTTATGGCCGCGATCAAGATGCTGTTGCATGGCCGCGAGGGCATAGCGCAGGAGTCTGAATGCCATATGGCTGTCCGGGGTGCTCTGATGCTCAATGACCACATAGATATAGCCCTCTCCCTTGCTGGTCTGCAGAGAGTAGAGAATATCGGAATAGCTGGCGCGCAGGTTGTCCTCAACAAAGCTCCCGGATTCCAGGTGCAGAGTGCTTAAGTCGCACAGTTGCCGCAGCGCGGGCGGCAGATGAATATCCAGAAAATCGCGTGCGGTTTCGCTGTCGCGCAGAAAGCGCTTAAACAGACTGTCGTGCGGGGTCGAGTGAGGACGTTTTTTCATGGCTTCCTTGCCTGGCAGAGCAGAGTGGCGGGATGCTACCACCGCTTGCTGTCGGGCAGGATTTTTCGATGAGGTTTTGCGAAGCGCCTCGGAGAAAGGCGCATCGTGAGTCAGTCTCGCCTCCTGTGGTCTGAGCCACAGGAGGTCTTGCGGTTACTTATTCTCCATGACCGTTTTCTGGGCGACCACCGCCGCCTTCTGCTGCATCCGGTTTTGCATCTGATCGATAATGACCGCCACAATAATCACGATCCCTTTGATGACCATCTGCCAGAACTCGCTCACCCCCATCATCACCAGCCCGTCGGCGAGAAAACCGATGACAAACGCACCAATCAGCGTACCCAGGATGGTTCCCCGGCCGCCGGCCAGTGATGTTCCGCCCAGTACGACGGCGGCGATAGCATTCATCTCAAAAGCGGTACCGTTAGCCGGATGGCTGGCCAGCAGCTGCGCGGAGACCACTATCCCGGCAATGGCGGCGCAAAAACCGGACAGCGTGTAGACCAGCACTTTAATTTGCTTCACTTTCACGCCGGAGAGCTCGGCGGCGCGCTCGTTGTCACCGATCGCATAAACATGGCGGCCAAAGGGCAAACGCCGCGCGATATAGGCGATGATCAGCGCCAGCAGGATCATCAGCCAGATGGCCCACGGGATGCCAAAGAGCGCACCTGCGCCAATTTCATCGAAACCCGTGTTGCCCAGCTGCGGATTGCCCGCGAGCCCGGGGAAGGTTTGGCCATCAGAGGTCAGCATCGCGGCTCCGCGGAGCACATACATGGTACCGAGGGTGCAGATAAACGGCGCCACATTGTAGCGGGTAATGATCCAGCCATTAGCGGCGCCAATCAGCGCGCCTATCAGCAGCACCAGGGGCACAATGACCCACACGCTTGGAAAAATGGCGATGCCGAACATCGGCAAGACGATCCCTTTGGTGATAAGCCAGCCGGCTATCATTCCGCAGAGACCGAGCGTAGCGCCAATCGAAAGGTCGATACCGGCAGTGATAATGACAAAGGTGATCCCCAACGCCAGAAAGGCGTTAATCGCAATGTGTTTAATCATAATCACCATGCTGCCAGCGGATAAAAAACCGGGCACGGTCATCGTGAAGAAGCCGACAATCAGGAACAGCGCGATAAAGGTGCGCAGTTTTAATAACAACAGCAGGATATTTTCACGGGAGAGAGAGGCTCCGCCGCGCGGCGCCAGTGCGACCGATTGTGTCATTTTCATCTTAGAACCCCTGAGCGCTTGCTGAAACCAGCGCCGACTCTTCGGCCTGGTCACGAACGATATCGGCGGTCAGTTTGCCGCCTGACATCACCAGGATACGGTCAGAGACCGCCATGATTTCTTTTAAATCGGAGGTGGAGAACACCACCGCCATTCCCTGCTGCGACAATTGCACCATCATGCGAAACACATCCCCCTTGGCGCCGATGTCGATTCCGCGCGTAGGCTCGTCAAGAAACAGCACCTTCGGATTGGTTAACAGCGAACGGCCAATAACCACCTTTTGCTGATTGCCGCCGCTGAGCGCCTGGATCTCGACCTCTGGTGATGAGACCTTAATGGAGAGATTGCCAATCGTGCTGGCGACGACGGCCTCTTCCTTTTTAGTGGCAATGGTTAACCCGCGCTGAAGACGACGCCACAGGCTGGCAATGGTCAGATTGCTGGCGACTGACGAGATGGGAAAAATCCCGGTCCGCTTACGATCTTCCGGCACCAGACTCATGCCCATGCGGATACGTTCGGCCGTGGTTAACCGCTGGGGAACCGGTTTGCTGTCCAGCCAGATCTTGCCAAAGTAGTGGCGCGCTGTCCCCAGCAGACATTCAAACAGCTCGGTTCGCCCGGCGCCCATCAGACCGTAGATCCCAATAATTTCACCGGCATGTGCTTTAAAACTGACGTTATCCACCACCGTATTGCCCGCGGCATTCACGCAGGTCAGGTTCTCCACTTCCAGCAGTGGGGCGCCGAAGCGGCGATCCGGGGGAAGAAAATGGCTTACCGGATCGCTGCCCAGCATTTCACGGACGATCCATGGCACATCAATTTCACTCACCCTGGCCTCCGCCTGGAATTTGCCGTCACGCAGTATGGTAATGACGTCGCCGATGGCCATCAGCTCCTCCAGACGGTGTGAGATGTAGATAATGGACACCCCCTGACGCGTCAGTTCGCGGATGACCCGAAACAGGATATCCACCTCGGTTTTGCTTAAGGCTGAAGTGGGCTCATCAAGGATCAGAATGTCCGCATTTTCCGCCAGCGCTTTGGCTATTTCGACCAACTGCTGCTGACCGACCTTCAGGTTACCCACCAGCTCCCGCGGCGAGATCGGCTGATCGAGTCGCTGCAACAGCTCCGCGGCTTGTCGTTCCTGCTCTGCTTCGTTAATTGGCGTCAGCCCGCGCTGTAGCTCGCGACCAAGAAAGATATTTTCCGCGACGCTAAGATTTTCAAACAGGTTCAGCTCCTGGTGGACCATACCAATGCCGTGGGCGGCGGCCTCGCGGGTGCTGGAGAAATGGACTATGTTGCCGTTGAGCTCCATTTCACCCAGGCTCGGCTGTTGCACACCGGCGAGAATTTTCATGAGCGTTGATTTACCGGCGCCATTTTCGCCGATGATCACGTTAACTTTGCCGCGCCAGACGTTGTAGTCGACGTTATCCAACGCCACCGTGCCGGGGAACAACATCGAAATACCACGGGTGCGTAAAATGATATCCTCTGCGGGTGAACTGGCCATCAGCGCACCTCCTGTTTTAGCTGAAGAGCGGCCGCATCCTGCAGACTGCCGTTAATAACCGTGACCGCAAAGAGAATATCGACAGGCTTGCCTGTCCAGCTCGCGTCCACTTTCGGCAACTGTTTAATAGCCTCTCGATTGTAGGCGCGTGAAAGCTGCGCAAACTGCACCTGGTTGGTAAAGTCTTCAAATTTGAAACCGCTGGCATCGCGGATGGCATTGCCTCGCATGACAGGACCTAATTGCACGACCAACGGCTGGCCGTGTAGCGTAAGTTTGAGCTTTTGCTCGCGTGGGTTGCCGACGTCAATCCCGGTCACCTCGCTGTTCAGGTGGACAAAGACGCTCTGTGGCGTAGCGCCAGACGCCTGGCGCACTTTTTCCAGCGCAGTCGCGTCCAGCGCATGTTGGTTCGCTGCGTCAATCACACGAGATTGCCAGGTTTGTTGCGCGATCTGCTGCGGGGTGAGATGGTCGAAGCTGGGTTTCGCGTTCGGGTCGGCAGGCAGCACTGGCTTGCCATTCTCATCTAAGTCCACCACCGTGCAGGCCGTCAGCAACAGGGCGGCGCAGCCCATCAGCACGGCGCCCCATTGTTTTAACCGCATCATTTCCGCCTTACTCGCTGAGGTTGAACATGTTGAGTTTTTTCGCATTGCCACTATCGATGAGGATGCAGTCCATCAACTGCTTCTCTTCTTTCTGGGCTTTCCCGTTCTTGAGGAAAAAGTCCGCCTGTTCCACGGCCATTTGCGCCTGCTTCCAGCCAGGCTGGAGAACCGTGGCTTTAATGTTGCCCTGCTTGAGTATCGAGTCGCGCGTGTAGTCGCTGCCGTCGAAGCCGACGACAATCACGTCGTTTTTACCTGCGGCTTTCAGCGCCGCTTCCGCCCCCAGCGCCATGGTATCGTTGCCGGAAATCACACCGACGATATCCGGATTCGTCTGCAGAATAGCTTCCATACGGGTAAAGGCTTCCGTCTGGCTCCAGTTCGCCGTCTGCTGGGCGACCATTTTCATTTCCGGATAGTCGTCCAGCACATCGTGATAACCCTGCGAGCGGACGCTGGCGTTGGTGTCGGACTGACGACCTAACAGTTCGACATACTTGCCTTTACCGTTGAGGAGGCTGGCGAATTTTTCTGCGCCAAGCTGGGCGCCCTGATAGTTGTTAGAGACGATTTGCGCCACGGCGACGCCGGTTTTATTGATCTCTCTGTCGATTAAAAATGCCGGCACACCTGCCGCTTTTGCTTTTTCCAGCGGGCCGACGGTGGCATCCGCGCCAGCGTTATCCAGGATGATGGCTTTGGCTTTCCGCGCAATAGCCGTTTCAATCAATTGGTTTTGTTTGTTGACGTCATCGTCGTGCGAGGCGACCAGGGTGCTGTAACCCAGCTCTTTCGCTTTCGCCGCTGCGCCGTCAGCCTCGGCTTTAAAGAACGGATTATCATGTGAAGGGGTAATGATTGCGATCAGGCCATTATCGGCGGCGAAAAGTGAGCCAGATGCGGCCATCATGGAGGCAAACAGAACAGACTTTATCAGGGTAGTTTTCATTATTATCTCCGCATTGAATATATATTCAGCAATGATTTATTATTCAATGTAACCATAAAGCGGACAGCCAGAACTGTCTACGGTTTGCACAGGTAATTTCTTAAAAAGCGAAAAGGATCACGCTTCGCGAGGCGGGCAGGTACAGGTAATAACGAAATCGTCTTTTATCAGATGGTTGATTTGCAAGGTGAAATGAGCAAGCTGTACGGAGAAGCTGGCGGTAAAACGTAAATGGATCTGCTGCGCAGTGAGTGCCACAATCCGGGCGCTGTGGAAGCCGGGCAGGGCTAAAGCGTGAGAGGACCAGGCCTTAAACCCACTCTCTTTCGCCGAAAACGCCAGCGTCAGCGCCAGCGGGAAGGGCAGGCCGCTGTGTAACAGCACCTTTTTTTCCACCTCGTTGATAATGCTGCTCTCCAGCTCCGCCGCCAGCGGTGGCGTAAACTGGCGCTCGATATCGACGCCCACCGGCCGGTCAGTCACTACCGCCAGCGCGCGCTGGCCGCAGTGGCTGATGCTGCCGAACCAGGGCGCGGGCCACAGCGGCTGGCGCCGATCGCCGATGGCGGGAGGCTGTTTTTCCCCGACCTCGCGCAGGGCGTACACCGCGGCGATGCGCCCGGCCAGGTGCTCCGCCTGCCGCTTGCGGCCCCAGCCGCTCAGGCTGGCGTGGTAGGGCAGCCACAACAGATCTTCAGGCTGGAAAGTCGCCGGGTCGAAATCGATCTGCTGCATCGTATAGCCGGCCAGCGGCAGGGTGGCGTGATGGATGCGCATAGGGCAAGAATACCGTGGTTGTCCCCGCCCTTTGTCCTGCAAGGGCGGGGCAGGGAGAACCCGCTATCAGAAGTGGGTGTTGACGCTCAGGTACCAGGTGCGGCCCGATTCGTTGTAGGTCTCGGCGCCGGCGCCGTACATCGTGCCGGTGGCACCCCCAGTGGTCTGGGCGTTGCCCGCGCGCCAGTGGCGCTTGTCGAAGACGTTATCCACGCCGCCGGTCAGACTAACGTATTTGGTGACGTCCCAGGTCGCGCTCAGGCCGAGGATGCTGTAGGGGCTGACCTCGTTCTTCTCGCTGCCGGTAACCGGTTGACCCTTATAGTTGTACTTTTTCGGCTCC
This sequence comes from Klebsiella sp. 1SOBk10mer, assembly GCF_046602535.1. Classification (NCBI taxonomy): domain Bacteria; kingdom Pseudomonadati; phylum Pseudomonadota; class Gammaproteobacteria; order Enterobacterales; family Enterobacteriaceae; genus Klebsiella; species Klebsiella sp. 1SOBk10mer. Next base: position 435,796 of record NZ_JBKIUP010000002.1, on the reverse strand, counting down.
TGTTTGCCGTACCAGGTAAAGGTCGATTGCAGCGAAACATCATCGCGTACCTGCCAGCTCAACGTGGAGTTTAGCGTGTATTCCGGGATTATCGACAGACGATCGCCGGTCTCTTTGTTCTTACTCTGCAGCATATAGGTGATGTTGTTGGTCCAGTTGACGGTCTCGCTCACCGGGACGTTGAGCGTGCCTTCCAGGCCTTCCACTACCGCTTTCGGCACGTTTTCCCACTGGTAGAGATCGGTACCTTTACCGTTTTGATAGACCGGAACATAGCCTGCCTCAATCTTGTTGCGGTAATCGTTGCGGAACCAGGTCACGCCCGCCAGCCAGCCGTCGCGTTTAAACTCAAGGCCAATCTCTTTGTTGATGCTGGTCTCGGCTTTTAAATCTTCATTCCCCTGCAGATAGCAGCCGTCTTTGCTGGCGTAGCAGCCCTGGCCTTTGCTGTAGAGAATGTAGTTCGGGTTGGTCTGATACAGGCTCGGCGCTTTATAGGCGCGGGCGATGCCCATCTTCAGCGTGAAGTCGTCCCACAGCCCTTGGGACAGGTTAAGGGACGGACTCCAGTTGTTGCCGACGATGCTGTGGTGATCGAAACGCAGCGCCGGGGTCAGCATGGTGGTGTCGGTCAGCTCCATGTTGTTCTCAGCAAACAGGGAGAAGATCTCCGCCTGCGAGTACGGGCTGCGGCCGGTGCTGTCGTAGCCCGGAATTTCTCCTCCCGACAGCGCCTGGGTATTGGAGGCATTATCCTTCATCCGCTGCTGGTTCCACTCGCTGCCCAGCGTCAGGTTCTGATTAACCAGATAGTCGAACGGGATGCTGACTTCGCTGTGCAGCATCACATCCGCCAGATCGATATCGGTGAACTGGTTGCTGTTGAAGATCCCCTCGGTACCCCCGGCCAGACCTTCGCCTTTGCGCGAGTTGCGGGTGCGTTCGTACTGCGCCCAGTTGCTGGTAGTCACGCCGTTGTCCCAGGCGCCGTTCCAGGTGACCGAGTAGGTGTTGCGGTACAAACGGTTGGTCTCTTTGCCGTAGTTCTCTTTCACCAGGTCGTTGGAGTTGGTGTTCTGAGTGTCGCCGGCATAGAGGTTCCCCTGGCGGCTGTAGCCGGCCTCAAACTCCAGCGACTGCATCGGGGCGAATTCCCAGCGCACCAGACCATCGATGTTTTTATTTTTTACCCCTTCGCGCCCGGCCGGCAGGGTGTCGGCATAGATCCCGGTGCGTTCGGACTGATGACCCTGGTTGATGTCCCAGGCGTCGGCCTGCGTTTTGTCGAGGTTACCGAACAGGCGGAAGCTGAAATCGCCGCCCAGCGGGCCGCTGAGGCTGAAGTTGGTGCGCTTGGTGGAGCCTTCGTCTTTGTGCTCCGGGGCGTTCATATAGGTGTTCCAGGAGCCGTGCCACTCATCGCCGGTTTTTTTGGTGATGATATTCACCACGCCGCCGGCGGCGCCGTTACCGTAGCGGGCGGCGGCCGGGCCGCGAATCACTTCGATGCGTTCGATCATCTCCGGCGGCACCCAGCTGGTGTCGCCGCGGGTGTCGCGCTCGCCGCGCCAGCCGAGACGCACAGAGTTGCGGCTGGTGACCGGCTTGCCGTCGATCAGGATCAGGGTGTTTTCCGGGCCCATGCCGCGGATATCAATCTGGCGGTTATTGCCGCGCTGGCCGCTGGTGGAGTTGCCGGTCAGGTTGACCCCCGGCATGGTGCGAATGATCTCCGAGACGTCGCGCGCCGGCGGACGCTTGCGGATCTCATCGGCGGTGATGGTGGAGACGCCCGGCGCCTGCAGGTTCTGCTCGGCGGCGGTGACCACCATGGTCTCTTCCGCGGCGCTGTTTTTATCGTCGGTGGCGGTTTCCGCTGCGCTTAACGGAAAAGCAACCCCGTAAATTCCCAGATTGACCAGCAAGGCCAGGGATTTGATCCTGTTATTCATTGTTATTCCTGCTTTTTTGTCGCCACGTTCCCCAAACGCCCCTTCCCACCGGGAGGGGAGGCGGCATAAATGTTGCCGGAAGAGGGCAAAGGCACTCCGTCGCTAGCTGAATAAGCTCTCTTCGACATGTGTTGTGAAAGACGCGCTTCCCACGGCGCGCTAATACGCTATTGCAAATGCAAATAGTTATCAATAATATTATCAATAAAGAATTACAATTAATTAAAAAAGTCACGCGATACATAGGGTTAATGACAGAATGTTAAGGACAGGAAGCGAGGAGTGGTGGCGAACCCTGCAGGGTCCGCAGTCCCGGGCGGTGGATGACGCCATCGAGGTGACGTTCTGGTGGCGGGATCCGGCAGGGGATGAAACGCGTTCTCCACGCCGTCGGGTATGGCTCTATATCACCGGCGTGACCGACCACCATCAGAATGCGCGGCCGCAATCGCTGCAACGTCTGCCCGGGACCGACGCCTGGTGCTGGCGAACCACGCTGTCGCCGACCTGGCGCGGCAGCTACTGCTTTATTCCCTCCGACCGTGACGATGATTTTTCCCCTGAGGTGTTCAGCGCTGATAAGCCGGACCGCGCGCTGCTGCGTGAAGGCTGGCGCAAACTGCTGCCGCGGGCGATAGCCGATCCGCTGAACCCGCACAGCTGGCGGGGTGGACGCGGCCATGGGGTCTCGGCTCTGGAGATGCCGCAGGCGCCGGCGCAGCCCGGCTGGGACCAGCTTAATGCAGCGCATCCTCCCGCTCGTTGCCTTGAGTGGCGCAGCGCGCGTCTGGGCAACCATCGCCGGGTCTGGATCTACACCCCCGGCGAGGCCGTCGATCCGCAAACACGGCCGCTGGCGATCCTGCTTGACGGCCAGTTCTGGGCCGAAAGCATGCCGGTGTGGTCGCCACTGGCCGCGCTGACCCGCGAGGGGAGACTGCCGCCGGCGGTCTACCTGCTGATCGACGCGATCGATAACCAGCGCCGCGGGGTTGAGCTGCCCTGTCATCGCGATTTCTGGCTGGCGGTGCAGGAGGAGCTCCTGCCCCTGGTCCGCGGCCATGCCCCGTTCAGTGACCGCCCGGATCGGACGGTGGTGGCCGGGCAAAGCTTCGGCGGCCTGGCGGCGATGTTCGCCGCCCTCAACTGGCCGCAGCGATTTGGCTGCGTGCTCAGCCAGTCAGGCTCCTACTGGTGGCCGCATCGCGATGGCCGCGGGGAGGGCTTTATCGGCGAACGTCTGCGCCAGGGCGAGGCGTCCGCGGCCGGGCTGCGCATCTGGCTGGAGGCGGGCCAGCGTGAACCGATTATTTTTCGCGCCAACCAGGCGCTGCTGGCGCAACTCACCACCACGCAGCAGACAATTTTCTGGCGTCAGGTTGACGGCGGGCATGATGCGCTCTGCTGGCGAGGCGGGCTGACGGCAGGGCTTATCCAGCTCTGGCAGCCTCTGCTGTCGCCCCCTTAGCACAGCGCTTTACGACAGGAGTTTGATATGCAATTCAGTAACCCCTTCGACAATCCGCAAGGGCAGTTTTACATTCTGCGCAATGATCAGCAGCAGTACAGCCTGTGGCCGGGGCACTGCGCGCTGCCTGCCGGATGGACGGTAGTGTGCCCTCCGCAGTCGGTTGAGGCGTGCAACGCCTGGCTGGCGGATAACTGGCCGACACTGACCCCCGCTCATCATGCGGCATAAGGAGCTGACCATGACCACTCGTTTACCGCTGGTTGCCGCGCAGCCGGGGATCTGGATGGCCGAGCGCCTCTCCACTCTGCCAGGCGCCTGGAGCGTGGCCCACTATGTTGAACTGCGGGGCGCGCTCGACCCGGCGCTGCTGGGTAAGGCGATTGTCGCCGGTCTGCAGCAGGCAGACACCCTCAGCCTGCGCTTTGAGGAACAGGAGGGGGAAGTCTGGCAGTGGGTAGCGGCGGAGCGCACCTTTGCCGAACCGCCCATCATTGACCTGCGTACGACGCCGGATCCGCATCGTGCCGCCACGGAGCGGATGCAGGCAGATCTGGCGCAGGATCTGCGCGTCGACGGCGGTAACCCGCTGGTGTGCCATCAGCTGCTGCGCGTCGGCGACGACCGCTGGTACTGGTATCAGCGTTATCACCATTTGCTGGTGGATGGCTTTAGCTTCCCGGCGATAACCCGGCAGATCGCCGCCATCTACCGCGCCTGGCAGCGCGGGGAAGCCACTCCTGAGTCGCCTTTCACCTCCTTCGCCGAGGTGGTGGACGAGTACCAGCGCTACGCCGGCAGCGAGGCCTGGCAGCGGGATAAAGCTTTCTGGCAGGCCCAGCGTCAGGCGTTACCGGCTCCCGCCTCACTCTCTGCCGCGCCGCTGGGCGGACGCGCCGCCGGGAGCGATATCTGGCGGATGAAGCTGGAGATGAACGCCGACGCCTTCCGCCGCCTGGCCAGCCATGTGCCGCAGTGTCAGCCCGCTGATCTGGCGCTGGCGCTCACCACGCTGTGGCTGGGCCGCCTGTGCAACCGGATGGACTACGCGGCGGGCTTTATCTTTATGCGCCGGATGGGCTCAGCGGCGCTGACCTCGACGGGGCCGGTGCTCAATGTCCTGCCTCTGGCGGTGCATATTGACGCCCAGGAGACGCTGGCGGACCTGGCGATGCGCCTCGCCGCTCAGCTGAAAAAGATGCGCCGCCATCAGCGCTATGACGCCGAGCAGATCGTCCGCGACAGCGGCAAAGCGGCAGGGGACGAACCGCTGTTTGGCCCGGTGCTGAACGTCAAAGTCTTTGATTACCAACTGGATATCGACGGCGTCGAGGCGGTGACCCATACTCTCGCCACCGGCCCGGTCAACGATCTTGAGCTGGCGCTGTTCCCCGATGAGACCGGCGGCCTGTCGCTGGAGATCCTCGCCAACAAGGCCCGGTATGATGAAGCCGAGCTGCGTCGCCACATGGCGCGACTGACCGCGCTGCTGGCGCAGTTTGCCGCCGATCCGACGCTGCGCTGCGGCGACGCGGAGATGCTCTCCGCCGACGAGCTGACCCGGCTGGCGGCGGTCAACGATACCGCTATGCCGCTGCCCGCCACCACCCTCAGCGCGCTGGTGGCCGACCAGGCGCGGAAGACTCCTGATGCCCCAGCGCTGGCGGATGCAAACTGGCAGTTCAGCTATCGCGAGATGCGTCAGCAGGTGGTGGCGCTCGCGCAGCTGCTGCGTCAACGCGGCGTGAAGCCGGGCGACAGCGTGGCGGTGGCCCTGCCGCGCTCGGTGTTCCTGACCCTGGCGCTGCACGGCATTGTCGAAGCGGGGGCAGCCTGGCTGCCGCTGGACACCGGCTACCCGGACGACCGTCTGCGGATGATGCTGGAAGACGCCCGGCCGTCGCTGCTGATCGCCTCGGAGGATCAGCTGGCCCGCTTCAGCGATATCCCCGGGCTGGAGAGCCTCTGCTACCAGCAGCCGCTGGCCGTTGCGGAGGACGCGCCGCTGGCGCTGTCAAAACCGGACCATACCGCCTACATCATCTTTACCTCGGGCTCCACCGGGCGGCCGAAAGGGGTGATGGTCGGCCAGACCGCCATCGTCAACCGCCTGCTGTGGATGCAGGATCGCTATCCGTTATCTGCCGACGACGTGGTGGCGCAGAAAACGCCGTGCAGTTTTGACGTTTCGGTGTGGGAGTTCTGGTGGCCGTTTATCGCCGGCGCGCGGCTGGTGATGGCCGAGCCGGAGGCGCACCGCGACCCGCAGGCGATGCAGCAGTTCTTCGCCCACTACGGCGTGACCACCACCCACTTTGTGCCGTCGATGCTGGCGGCGTTTGTCGCCTCGCTGGATGCCGACAGCGTCGCCGCCTGCCGCACGCTGCGGCGGGTATTCTGCAGCGGCGAAGCGCTGCCGACGGAATTGTGCCGCGAGTGGGAGCGCTTGACCGGCGCGCCACTGCATAACCTGTACGGCCCGACGGAAGCGGCGGTGGACGTCAGCTGGTATCCGGCCTGCGGGCCTGAGCTGGCGGCGGTGACCGGCAGCAGCGTGCCGATTGGCTGGCCGGTATGGAACACCGGGCTGCGCATTCTCGATGGCGCAATGCGCCCGGTGCCCCCGGGGGTGGCGGGGGATCTCTATCTCACCGGCATCCAGCTGGCGCAGGGCTATCTGGGGCGTCCTGACCTCACCGCCAGCCGCTTTATCGCCGACCCGTTTGCCCCCGGCGAGCGGATGTATCGCACCGGCGACGTGGCGCGCTGGCTGGCGAACGGCGCGGTGGAGTATCTTGGCCGCAGCGACGACCAGCTGAAGATCCGCGGGCAGCGCATCGAGCTTGGCGAGATTGACCGGGCGATGTCGGCCCTGCCGGACGTGGCGCAGGCGGTGAGTCACGCCTGCGTCTTCAACCAGGCGGCGGCGACCGGCGGCGATGCCCGACAGCTGGTGGGCTATCTGGTCTCTGACTCCGGCCTGCCGCTGGATACCGCGGCGCTGAAAGCGCGGCTGGCGGAACAGCTGCCGCCGCATATGGTGCCGGTGGTGCTGATGCAGCTCGCTGACCTACCGCTCAGCGCTAATGGCAAACTGGATCGCAAAGCGCTGCCGCTGCCGACCCTCGGCGGCGAGCGCAGCGGCCGGCCGCCGGAGCCCGGCATGGAAACTCTTGTCGCCGCCGCCTTCAGTCAGCTGCTGGGCTGCGAGGTGAATGATATCGACGCTGATTTCTTTGCCCTCGGCGGCCATTCGCTGCTGGCGATGCGCCTGGCGGCACAGCTTAGCCGCCAGCTGGCGCGACAGGTGACCCCGGGGCAGGTGATGGTGGCCTCGACGGTGGGCAAACTGAGCGCGCTGCTGGCCGCCGATCTCAGCGATGAGCAGGCTCAGCGCCTGGGCCTGGATGCGCTTCTGCCGCTGCGCGAGAGCGACGGTCCGACGCTGTTCTGCTTCCATCCGGCCTCCGGCTTCGCCTGGCAGTTCAGCGTGCTGGCGCGCTATCTCAGCCCGCGCTGGTCGATTACCGGTATTCAGTCGCCGCGCCCGCAGGGGCCGATGGCCAGCGCCGCCAGCCTCGACGAGGTGTGTGAGCATCATCTGCAAACGCTGTTGGCGCAGCAGCCGCACGGTCCTTATTACCTGTTCGGTTATTCGCTCGGCGGCACCTTAGCCCAGGGCATTGCCGCCCGCTTGCGCCAGCGCGGCGAAGCGGTGGCCTTCCTCGGCCTGCTGGATACCTGGCCGCCGGAGACGCAAAACTGGGCGGAGAAAGAGGCTAACGGGCTGGATCCGGCGGTGCTGGCGGAGATTGCCCGCGAGCGGGAGGCGTTCCTCGCCGCCCAGCAGGGGCAAGCCTCCGGCGAGCTGTTCAGCGCCATCGAAGGCAACTATGCCGACGCGGTGCGGCTGTTAACCACCGCGCCCAGCGCGAAGTTTGACGGCAAGGCGACGCTGTTCGTGGCGGAGAAGACGCGGCAGGCGGGGATGGATCCGCAGGTCGTATGGGGCCCGTGGGTGGGCGAGCTGGAGGTGTTCAGCCAGAACTGCGCCCACGTCGACATTATCTCCCCGCAGGCCTTTGAAGCCATCGGCCCGGTGGTCAAGGAGATTCTGGGATAACGGTTGAGTTCGGGCTACAGCAGGTAGCCCGGCTCAGGGTAGCGCAAGCCGGGGAAAGGGAGAATTACCGGCGCCCCAGCGGCACCACCAGCGGCGTATGCGCCACCGGATCCTCAATGATCGTGCAGCGCAGGCCGTAAATTCGTTCAATCAGTTCCGCCGTGACGATCTCCTTCGGCGCCCCCTCGGCGACGATCTTGCCGTCGCGCAGGGCGATCAGGTGGGTGGCGTAGCGGCAGGCCTGGTTCAGATCGTGCAGCACCGCCGCCAGGGTATAGCCCTTCTCGCGATTCAGCTCGCTCAACAGCTCCAGCAGGTCGATCTGATGGCTGATGTCCAGCCAGGTGGTCGGCTCATCCAGCAGCATAATCGCCGTCTCCTGGGCCAGCACCATCGCAATCCACGCCCGCTGCCGCTGGCCGCCGGAGAGCGTATCGACGCTCTGCAGCGCCAGGTCGCTGATCCCGGTGGCCCGCATCGCATTATTCACCGCCGCTTCATCTTCTTTGCGCCAGCGGGTGAACAGCGGCTGGTGCGGGTAGCGCCCGCGGGCCACCAGCTCCTGCACCGTAATATCGCCAGGAGTGGTGGCATTTTGCGCCAGCAAGCCGATGCGGCGGGCGACCTCTTTACTGGCGTACTGCTGGATCTGCGCGCCGTCGAGCCAGACATGGCCGCTGGCCGGCGTCATCAGACGGCTGAGGGTGCGCAGCAGCGTCGACTTGCCGCAGCCGTTGGGGCCGATAATGGCGGTGAAGTGGCCGTCAGGGATGGTCACGTTCAGCGACTCGGCGATGGTCTTGTTCCCGTAGGCCAGGGTTAACTGCTCGCCGCGCAAACGGGAGGGGACAGCACTCATTTTTTGCGGGACTCCTGAATCAACAAAGCAATAAGGTAAATACCGCCGAGGCTGACGGTTAGCACGCCCACCGGCAGTTGCCAGGGCATAAACAGCCGCTGGGCGCCGTAATCGGCCAGCGCCAGCAGCAGCGCGCCGCACAGGGCAGACTGGGTTAATCCCCAGCGGGCCGTGCCGCTCAGGCGGCGGGCGATATGCGGCGCCACCAGCGCGATAAATGAGATTGGCCCGGCCAGCGCCGTCGAGGCGGCGGTGAGCACCACTGCCACTAGCATCAGCAGCAGGCGCGAGCGTTCGACCTGCACCCCCAGCGCGCAGGCGGTATCGTCGCCCATCTCCAGCAGCCGCATCCGACGAACCAGCAGGGCGCTGCCCACCAGCATCAACAGGATCAGCGGCGCTGACGGCCAGGTTTTACCCCACGTCAGGCCGTTAAGCGATCCGGCGTTCCACAGGCCCGCAGAAAGGGCGGTCTCCAGCGAGGCGCGCAGCAGCAGCCAGGTGTTGAATGCCACCAGCATGGCGCGCACGCCGATGCCGATAATGATCAGGCGGAAGGTCTCGATCCCGTTGCGCCAGGCCAGCAGCCAGACCACCAGCGAGGTCAGCACCCCGCCGGCCATCGCCGCCAGGGCGATCGCCGTCAGGTTCTGGCCGAAGAGCACCATCGCCACCAGCACGCCGCTCCAGGCGCCGGTGTTAAAGCCCATCACGTCCGGGCTGCCGAGCGGGTTACGGGTCAGCGACTGGAAAATGGCGCCGCTGACGCCGAGCGCGGCGCCGATGAGCAGCGCCATTAACACCCGCGGCAGACGCCATTCGTTTACCACCATCGCGACGTTGCGCGGCGCGTCGCCGAACAGCGCCGAGAACACCTGGTCAATCGTTAGCGGCACCGGGCCTTGCGCCAGCCCGAGCAGGGAAATCAGCAGGCTGGCGGCCATCAGCAGCAGACAGCTGGCTATCAGGCGGCGGGACGGGGCAATCACAGGCCACCTCCCCGCGGCTGGCGGCGCACCAGCCAGATCAGCACCGGCGCGCCGAGAAAGGCGCTCACCACCGATACCCGCAGTTCGCCGGGCACCAGCAGGCGGCCAATCACGTCGGCAAACAGCAGCAGCGCCGGGGTGGCGAGCAGGGTGACCGGCAGCGACCAGCGATGATCGGCCCCCACCAGCCAGCGCGCCATATGCGGCATCATCAGACCGATAAAGGCGATAGGGCCGACGACGGCGGTGGCGCTGCCGCACAGGACGGTGATAACGATCAGGCCGATCAGCTGGGTGCGGGCGACGCGGCTGCCGAGGGCGGTGGCGGTATCGTTGCCGAGGCTCAGGCTGTTAAGCGCCCGGCTCAGCAGCAGGGCGGCGATCCCCGCCACCACCACCGGCAGCAGGACAATTTTCAGCGTCTGCAGGGTGCGGATATCCAGCGAACCGGCCTGCCAGAAGCGCAGCTGATCGTAGACGTCGGGGTTGAGCAGGGCGATGCCGTTGGACAGCCCTTCCAGCACCGCCGCAAGGGCGACCCCGGCGAGGGTGAGGCGCACCGGGCTCAGCTGGCCGCCGCCCTGGCTGCCGGTGAAGGCCACCAGCAGCGAGGCGCAGAGCGCGCCGCAAAACGCCAGCAGCAGCTGCTCCTGTGGAGAGGTGATCCCGAACAGCGCCGCGCCGAGGACGATGGCGAAGCTGGCGCCGGAGTTGACCCCCAGCAGGCCGGGGTCGGCCAGCGGGTTACGGGTGAGCGTCTGCATCAGCGCGCCGGCGAGACCGAGTGCGATGCCCGCCAGCAGACCGGCCAGGGTGCGCGGCAGGCGCGCATCCAGCACGATGGTGCAGTCGGCGCTTTGACAGGTTCCGCTAAAGGCGGTGAATACCGTGCCGATCGGCAACGATTTGGCGCCGATGGTCAGGCTAAGCGCGGCGGCTAAGGCGAGTAGTAGCAACAATCCGGGCACGGCGACAGAGCGTACCGCGGTCGTAGAAAACGACATAACTGACATCCCTGATATGATAATGATAGTAATTATCGTTATCGATTTTATTCAGCTATGGTAGCATGACCCACAGGAAAAAGGGTATTAAAAATAACGACAAGGCGCTGTAATGAACCGACAATCCTGGCTGCTTAACCTCAGCCTGCTGAAAACTCACCCGGCGTTTCGCGCCGTTTTTATCGCTCGCTTTATCTCTATTCTGTCGCTTGGTCTGCTGGGCGTGGCCATCCCGGTGCAGATCCAGATGATGACCCATTCGACCTGGCAGGTCGGGTTGTCGGTGACCTTGACCGGCGCGTCGATGTTTATTGGCCTGATGGTGGGGGGCGTACTGGCTGACCGCTATGAGCGCAAACGCCTGATCCTGCTGGCGCGCGGCACCTGCGGCGTGGGCTTTGTCGGCCTGTGTCTGAACGCCCTGCTGCCGGAGCCGTCGCTGGCGGCGATTTATCTGCTGGGGATCTGGGACGGTTTCTTCGCTTCTTTAGGCGTGACCGCGCTGCTGGCGGCGACCCCGGCACTGGTGGGGCGGGAAAACCTGATGCAGGCCGGGGCCATCACTATGCTGACGGTGCGCCTGGGCTCGGTGATTTCGCCCATGATCGGCGGCCTGCTGCTGGCCTCCGGCGGCGTGGCGTGGAACTTCGGCCTGGCGGCGGCGGGGACGTTTATCACCACCTTAACCCTGCTGCGTCTGCCGCAGCTGCCGCCGCCTCCGCAGCCGCGCGAGCATCCGCTGCGTGCCCTGCTGGCGGGGCTGACCTTCCTCTGTCAGAGCCCGCTTATCGGCGGGATTGCGCTGCTCGGCGGCCTGCTGACCATGGCCAGCGCGGTGCGGGTGCTCTATCCGGCGCTGGCCGGGAGCTGGCAGATGTCGGCCGGACAGATTGGCCTGCTGTACGCCGCGATTCCGCTCGGCGCGGCGCTGGGGGCATTGACCAGCGGGCAGCTGGCCCAGACCGTGCGGCCGGGCGCGCTGATGCTGGCGACGACGGTGTGCTCCTTTGTCGCCATTGCGCTGTTCAGCCTGATGCCGCACTGGGCGTTGGGTGCGCTGTGCCTGGCGCTGTTTGGCTGGCTGAGCGCTATTAGCTCGCTGCTGCAGTACACCCTGATCCAGACCCAGACGCCGGAACATATGCTCGGGCGGATTAACGGTCTGTGGACCGCCCAGAACGTCACCGGCGACGCCATCGGCGCGGCGCTGCTCGGCGGGTTAGGGGCGGTGATGACGCCGGTCGCTTCTGCCAGCGCCAGCGGCTGGGCGCTGGCCCTCGTCGGCGTGCTGCTGGTGGGACTGCTACGCGAGCTGCGCCGCTTCCAGCGCCCGGAAATCGTCAACGAAAGTTAAGTAGGGGGCGATTGCCCGGTGGCGGCTGCGCCTTACCGGGCCTGGGGGGGCGGGCATTGTAGGCCGGGCAAGCGCAGCGCCGCCCGGCAAAGCGTTCAGGCTGGGTTCCCGTCCTGATGGCACAGCCCGCGCTAGCCGAACAGGCTGGAGAGACGCTGGAGCACCAGCAGGGCGCTGTAGTAGTCAAGACGGAAGGTCTCGGTGCCCAGCGGGTAGACGCGTTTCCCTTCGACCGCCGGGAGATGCGCCAGCAGCGGATTGGCGTAGATGGCATCGACATCTTTCTGGTCGCCAGCGAACAGGAACAGGCTCTGGCCGTTCAGTCCGGCCGCCAGGTTCTCCCCGCCCAGCTGCACGATATCGTGGCGTTTGCCCTGGCTGTGGCTGGCAGGCAGGCCGCCTGGCAGCGTCGCCAGACTAAAGCCCAACTGCTGGAGCATCTGCCCCTGGGCCGATTCCGGCGTCCAGATATTGGCGCTGTGCGCGGCCGCGGTATAGACGAGGGCGGTGACCGGCTGCGGCGGCAGCTTCATTTTTTCTTTTAACGAAACGAGCTGTTTATTGAAGTCGGCGATGCGCGCGCTGGCCTGCTGCTCATGGCCGGTGATCTGCCCCAGCTGGGTGAGCAGCGTTTGCCAGCTTTTATCGTCATAGTTGATGACCAGCGTTGGGGCGATCGTTTTGAGCTGATCGTACAGCGGCAGTGCGGAGTCGCCGCCGGTGGCGCTCACCAGGATCAGATCCGGCATCTGGGCGGCCACCGCTTCCGCGCTCGGTTCGCCGATATACAACCGCGCCAGCTTGCGGGCTTTGGCGACCTCGCTCCACTGGCGCAGAAAGCCCTGGCTATCGGCCACGCGGTTGTTCGGGGTGGTGGCGCCGCTGGCGACCACCGGCGCGTCGATCGCCAGCAGCGAGCCGGTGAGGGTCACGCTGGTGGAGACAATGCGCAACGGCTGGCTCGGCAGGGTGTGTGTCCCGTAGCTGTCGGTGACCTGGCGCGGCCAGTCCGCCGCCTGGGCTGAGGTAATTCCTAAAAACAACAGCATGCCGGTCAGCGCACCGCGGCGGCAAAAAGAAGAGAAGTTCACGTCATCGCATCCTGATTCGAAGGGTAATAAATGCGTCTCATTTTCAACTTTGCGTTGACAGGATGCAAGCCAAAGTGGCGGCGCGATGACGTAACGCGGTTGACATGGCGGGCAATACCTTTTAGGTTAGCCAACCAAAATACAAATGATAATTATTCGTAATATATTTATCGTTTTTGGAGGATGATATGGAAACGTCACTGGCTGAGGATGTACAGAAACCTACCCGGACCTTGTCGCCGGACAGCTTCTTCTTTATGTCGCCGTACCGCAGTTTTAGCACCTCAGGCTGCTTCCGCCGCCTCTCAGCGCCCGCTGTCGGCGGCGATGCGCTGAACGGCGAGTTCCAGCAGCAGATGGCCGCCGCCTTTGCCGAGGCCCGGGCGGCGGGGATCCGCAAGCCGGTGATGGTCGGGGCCATCCCGTTCGACACCTGTCAGCCTTCCGAGCTTTATATTCCCGAGCGCTGGGAAGCGTTCTCGCGACCGGAAAAACAGCGTTCCGCCCGCTATGCCGCGCCGCTGGAGGCGATGGCGGTGGTGGAGCGCCGGGAGATCCCGGAGCAGGACGCGTTTCTAGCCATGGTGGAACGCGCCGCCGCGCTGACCGCCACCCCGGAAGTCGACAAAGTGGTGCTATCACGACTAATCGATATCACTACCCGCGATCCTGTCGATAGCGGCGCCCTGATGGAGCGCCTGATCGCTCAGAACCCCGCCAGCTTTAACTTCCATGTGCCGCTCGCCGACGGCGGTGTGCTGCTGGGCGCCAGCCCGGAGCTACTGCTGCGTAAAGAAGGGGCGCATTTCAGCTCACTGCCGCTGGCCGGCTCCGCCCGCCGCCAGCCTGACGATGTGCTGGACCGCGAAGCGGGCAACAGGCTGCTGGCGTCCGGCAAAGATCGCCATGAGCACGAGCTGGTGACCCAGGCGATGAAGAGCGTGCTGGGCCCGCGCAGCAGCCAGCTGTCGCTGCCGTCATCGCCGCAGCTAATCACCACCCCGACGCTCTGGCATCTGGCGACGCCGATCGAAGGCACGGCGCTGGCGGAAGAAAACGCCATGTCGTTGGCCTGCCTGCTGCACCCGACTCCGGCGCTGAGCGGCTTCCCGCACCAGGCGGCGAAGCGCCTGATTGCCGAACTGGAACCCTTCGACCGTCAGCTGTTCGGCGGCATCGTCGGCTGGTGTGACGATGAAGGCAACGGCGAATGGGTGGTGACCATCCGCTGCGCGCGTCTGCAGCAGCGTACGCTGCGCCTGTTTGCCGGCGCGGGCATTGTTCCGGCCTCCTCGCCGCTGGGCGAATGGCGCGAAACCGGCGTCAAACTGACCACCATGCTTAACGTATTTGGCTTGAATTAAGAGGCAAGGATGATTGCATTTACCCGTTGGCCGGATGAGTTCGCGGCCCGCTATCGTCAAAAAGGCTACTGGCAGGATCTGCCGTTAACCAATCTGATCACCCGTCACGCAGAAAACGACGCCGTGGCGATTATCGATGGAGATCGACACATTAGCTACCGCCAGTTTAACCAGCGGGTGGACAACCTTGCCTGCTCTCTGCAGCGTCAGGGACTGAAGCGCGGAGAAACCGCGCTGGTGCAACTGGGCAACGTCGCCGAGTTTTACATCACCTTCTTCGCGCTGCTGCGCATCGGCGTCGCGCCGGTGAACGCGTTGTTCAGCCACCAGCGCAGCGAGCTTAACGCCTACGCCGCGCAGATTAAGCCGGCGCTGCTGATCGCCGACCGCGAGCACGCGCTGTTTGCCGACGATAGCTTCCTCCATGCGTTTATTGCTGAACATGCTTCCCTGCGCGTGGCGCTGCTGCGTAACGACGGCGGCGAGCGCGATCTGGCGACGGAGATTAACCGCCCGGCGGATAACTTTATCGCCAACCCAACCCCTGCCGACGAAGTGGCCTTTTTCCAGCTCTCCGGCGGCAGCACCGGGACGCCGAAGCTGATCCCGCGTACCCATAACGATTACGACTACAGTATCCGCCGCAGCAACGAGATCTGCGGGATTAACGCTAAGACGCGCTACCTCAACGCGCTGCCGGCGGCGCATAACTACGCGATGAGCTCCCCGGGGGCGCTGGGCGTTTTCCGCGCCGGCGGACGGGTGATCCTCGCCGCCGACCCGAGCGCTACCCTCTGTTTCCCGCTGATTGAAAAACATCAGGTCAACGTCGCCTCGCTGGTGCCGCCGGCGGTCAGCCTGTGGCTGCAGGCCATTCACGAATGGGGCAGCAACGCGCAACTGCAATCGCTGCAGCTATTGCAGGTCGGCGGCGCGCGCCTGTCGGCGACCCTTGCCGCGCGCATTCCGGCGGAAATCGGCTGCCAGCTGCAGCAGGTGTTCGGCATGGCGGAGGGGCTGGTGAATTACACCCGCCTTAACGACAGTCCTGAGCGGATCATCCATACCCAGGGCTGCCCGATGTGCCCGGACGATGAAGTGTGGGTGGCAGATGCCGAGGGCAACCCGCTGCCACGCGGCGAAGTGGGCCGCCTGATGACCCGCGGGCCCTACACCTTCCGCGGCTACTACAACAGCCCGCAGCATAACGCGGAGGCCTTCGACGCCGAGGGTTTCTACTGCTCCGGCGATCTGATTTCGATCGATGAAGACGGGTATATCACCGTTCAGGGCCGGGAAAAAGATCAGATCAACCGCGGCGGCGAGAAGATCGCCGCCGAAGAGATCGAAAACCTGCTGCTGCGCCATGAGGCGGTGATCCACGCCGCGCTGGTCAGCATTGAAGACAATCTGCTGGGCGAGAAGAGCTGCGCTTACCTCGTGGTGACCTCGCCGCTGCGCGCCGTCGCGGTGCGCCGCTTCCTGCGCGAGCAGGGGGTGGCTGAATTTAAACTGCCGGACCGCGTGGAGTGCGTTGCCGCGCTGCCGCTGACGCCGGTGGGCAAAGTCGATAAGAAACAATTACGTCAGTGGCTGGCCGAAGGCAAGCTGGGCTGAAGGAGAACAGAAAATGGCAATCCCTAAATTACAGGCTTACGCGCTGCCGGAAGCCAGCGATATTCCGGCGAACAAAGTCAGCTGGGCCTTTGAACCTTCCCGCGCCGCGCTGCTGATCCATGATATGCAGGAATACTTTCTCAATTTCTGGGGCGAAAACAGCGCGATGATGGAAACAGTGGTGGCCAATATCGCCGCCCTGCGCGACTTCTGCAAACAGAACGGTATTCCGGTGTACTACACCGCCCAGCCGAAAGAGCAGAGCGATGAAGACCGCGCCCTGCTGAATGATATGTGGGGGCCGGGGCTGACCCGTTCGCCGGAGCAGCAGCAGGTGATTGCCGCCCTGGCGCCGGACGAAGACGACACCGTGCTGGTGAAATGGCGCTACAGCGCGTTTCATCGCTCGCCGCTTGAAGAGATGCTTAAAGAGAGCGGCCGCGACCAGCTGATCATCACCGGCGTTTACGCCCATATCGGCTGCATGACCACCGCCACCGACGCCTTTATGCGCGATATCAAACCGTTCTTTGTCGCCGACGCGCTGGCGGACTTCAGCCGCGAAGAGCACCTGATGGCGCTGAAATACGTCGCCGGCCGTTCCGGCCGCGTGGTGATGACCGAAGAGCTGTTGCCGCTGCCGGCCAGCAAAGCGGCGCTGCGCGCGCTGATCCTGCCGCTGCTCGACGAATCCGACGAACCGCTGGATGATGAAAACCTGATCGACTACGGTCTGGATTCGGTGCGGATGATGGCCCTCGCCGCCCGCTGGCGCAAAGTGCACGGCGATATCGACTTCGTGATGCTGGCGAAAAACCCGACCATCGACGCCTGGTGGGCGCTGCTTTCCCGCGAGGTGCAATAATGGCGGCGCTGGATTTTCGCGGCCAGACCGTGTGGGTGACCGGCGCCGGTAAAGGCATTGGCTATGCCACCGCGCTGGCTTTTGTGGAGGCCGGGGCCAACGTCACCGGTTTCGACCTCGCCTTTGACGGCGAACGCTACCCGTTTGCCACCGAAACGCTGGACGTCGCCGATGCCGACCGGGTACGCGAAGTGTGCAGCCGCCTGTTGGCGAACACCGAGCGATTAGACGTGCTGGTGAACGCCGCCGGGATCCTGCGCATGGGCGCCACCGACCAGCTGAGCGCGGAAGAGTGGCGGCAGACCTTCGCGGTCAACGTCAGCGGGGCGTTTAATCTGTTTCAGCAGACGATGGCCCAGTTCCGTCGCCAGCGGGGCGGGGCCATCGTCACCGTCGCTTCCGATGCCGCGCATACGCCGCGTATCGGCATGAGCGCCTATGGCGCCTCGAAAGCGGCGCTGAAAAGCCTGGCGCTAACCGTCGGCCTTGAGCTGGCGGGCAGCGGGGTGCGCTGTAATCTGGTGTCTCCGGGCTCTACCGATACCGATATGCAGCGCACGCTGTGGGTCAGCGACGATGCGGAGCAGCAGCGGATCCGCGGTTTCGGCGAGCAGTTTAAGCTCGGCATCCCGCTGGGTAAGATTGCCCGCCCACAGGAGATCGCCAATACCATTTTGTTCCTCGCCTCTTCTCACGCCAGCCATATCACCCTGCAGGATATCGTGGTAGACGGCGGCTCGACGCTGGGGGCGTAAATGACCTGGAAACGAGCGCTCACGCTGGCGGCGCTGAACGCCAGTAGCGAAAACACCCTGGTGGCGCATCTGGGGATCGTCTACACCCGGCTGGAAGCTGGGCTGCTGGAGGCGGAAATGCCGGTGGATGCCCGCACCCATCAGCCGTTTGGCCTGCTGCACGGCGGGGCCTCAGCGGCGCTGGCGGAGACGCTGGGGTCGATGGCCGGCTGGCTGATGACCGAAGAGGGGCAGTGCGTGGTGGGCACCGAGCTGAACGCCACCCATCACCGGGCGGTCTCCAGCGGGAAAGTGCGCGGCGAGTGCCGCCCGCTGCATCTTGGCCGGCAGAGCCAGAGCTGGGAGATTGTGGTGTATGACGAGAAGGGGCGGCGCTGCTGCACCTGTCGTCTGGGCACCGCGGTGCTGGGCTAAGGAGCCGCTGTTTCCCCGGCTCGCGCTACGCTTAGCCGGGCTACGGTTTTGACGCCCGGCGGCGCTGCGCTTGCGCGGGCCTACGGTCTGCCCCGGCCTTCCGGGAATGTCTCAGCGATGTTGAGACCGCCAACACCGGCAGTTTCAGTCAGCATCGATGCCGTTGTAGGCCGGGTCAGCGCAGCGCCACCCGGCAAACTCACGGCGTAACTGGACCGATTCGGTCATCGACTGGCAACCCGCATAATCCTTTCATTCATTTTCCTGCCTTAAGTGATCTCGCTAGCAATGTGAGACAAATCTCTGTGGGTGGACGGCATCTGCGCTGTTTCGATGTTGTTAAATTCTGCGTTGTGATCTAGAAACAAAATGTAACATCCTGATTACCCTACCGGTGGACCACAACAATGAATAATTCAGGGAAATACCTTATCTGGGCACTGCTCTCCGTGATCGGAGCCTTTGCCCTCGGCTACATTGCTTTAAACCGGGGTGAGCAGATCAACGCGCTGTGGATTGTCGTCGCGGCAGTCTGCGTTTATCTGATCGCGTATCGTTTTTACGGCCTGTATATCGCCAAAACCGTGCTCGGCGTCGATTCGACGCGCATGACGCCCGCGGTGCGGCATAACGATGGCCTCGACTATGTCCCGACTGACAAAAAAGTGCTGTTCGGACACCATTTTGCCGCCATCGCCGGCGCGGGGCCGCTGGTGGGCCCCGTGCTTGCCGCGCAGATGGGCTATCTGCCGGGGATGATCTGGATCCTCGCCGGCGTGGTGCTGGCCGGGGCGGTGCAGGACTTTATGGTGCTGTTCGTTTCCACCCGTCGCGACGGCCGTTCGCTGGGCGAACTGGTGAAAGAGGAGATGGGGGCGACCGCCGGGGTGATTGCCCTGGTGGCGACCTTTATGATCATGGTGATCATCCTCGCGGTGCTGGCGATGATCGTGGTGAAAGCGCTGACCCACAGCCCGTGGGGAACCTATACCGTGGCCTTTACCATTCCGCTGGCGCTGTTTATGGGGATCTATATTCGCTATCTGCGCCCGGGGCGCATTGGCGAAGTGTCGGTGATTGGCCTGATATTCCTGGTGTTCGCCATTATCTCCGGCGGCTGGGTAGCGGAAAGCCCGACCTGGGCGCCGTTCTTTGACTTTACCGGCGTCCAGCTCACCTGGATGCTGGTGGGCTATGGCTTTGTCGCCGCGGTGCTGCCGGTCTGGCTGCTGCTGGCCCCGCGCGACTACCTCTCCACCTTCCTCAAAATCGGCACTATCGTCGGTCTGGCGATCGGCATTCTGATTATGCGTCCGACCCTGACCATGCCGGCGCTGACCAAATTTATTGACGGTACTGGCCCGGTATGGACTGGCAACCTGTTCCCGTTCCTGTTTATCACTATCGCTTGCGGCGCGGTGTCGGGCTTCCACGCCCTGATTGCCTCCGGTACCACGCCGAAGATGCTGGCGAATGAAAATCAGGCCTGCTTTATCGGCTACGGCGGCATGCTGATGGAATCCTTCGTGGCGATTATGGCGCTGGTCGCCGCCTGTATCATTGACCCGGGCGTCTACTTCGCGATGAACAGCCCGATGGCGGTGCTGGCGCCGGCGGGAACCACCGATGTGGTGGCGTCGGCGGCGCAGGTGGTGAGCGGTTGGGGCTTTGCGATTACCCCGGAAACGTTGACGCATATCGCTAATGAGGTGGGCGAGCAGTCCATCATCTCCCGCGCCGGCGGGGCGCCTACGCTGGCGGTGGGCATGGCCTACATTCTCCACGGCGCGCTGGGCGGGCTGATGGACGTCTCGTTCTGGTACCACTTTGCCATTCTGTTTGAAGCGCTGTTTATCCTGACGGCGGTGGATGCCGGCACCCGTGCGGCGCGCTTTATGCTGCAGGATCTGCTGGGTGTGATCTCCCCGAACCTGAAGCGTACTGATTCGTTACCGGCTAACCTGCTGGCGACGGCGCTATGCGTGCTGGCGTGGGGCTACTTCCTGCATCAGGGGGTGGTCGATCCGCTGGGCGGTATTAACACCCTGTGGCCGCTCTTCGGTATCGCCAACCAGATGCTGGCGGGGATGGCGCTGATGCTCTGCGCAGTGGTGCTGTTCAAGATGAAACGTCAGCGCTATGCGTGGGTGGCGCTGGTGCCGACGGCCTGGCTGCTGATCTGTACCCTCACCGCCGGCTGGCAGAAAGCCTTCAGCCCGGACAATAAAGTGGGCTTCCTGGCGATTGCCAACAAGTTCCAGGCGATGATCGACAGCGGCAAAATTCCGGCGCAGTATACCGAGTCGCAGCTGGCGCAGCTGGTGTTTAACAACCGTCTCGATGCCGGGCTGACCATCTTCTTTATGATCGTGGTGGTGGTGCTGGCGCTGTTCTCGATTAAAACCGCGCTGGCGGCGCTGAAGGAGAATAAAGCGACGGCGAAAGAGACACCCTATGAGCCAATGCCTGAAAACCTGGACGCGATGGTGACCCAGGCGAAAGGGGCGCATTAACCTGTGTGCCGGGTGGCGGCTTCGCCTTACCCGGCCTGTCTTTCTGATCCTCCCTCTCCCTTTGGCAGAGGCTCGGGGTGAGGGAAACAAAAGAGAAATGACTTATGTTTGACACCCTTTCCAAAGCAGGTAAGTACCTGGGCCAGGCCGCCAAAATGATGATCGGCGTGCCGGATTACGACAACTACGTCGAGCACATGCGCGTCAACCATCCGGATCAGACGCCAATGACCTGGGAAGAATTTTTCCGCGAACGCCAGGACGCTCGCTACGGCGGCAAGGGCGGGGCGAAGTGCTGTTAACCCTCTTTCGGCAGATAGAGGCTGATCTGCTCCTGCTTACAGCCGTAGAGCGCCGCCAGCTTTTCGCGGGTGCGCTTCTGCGGACGGGAGTCCAGCGCTTCCAGCTGTGACACGGCGGACTGGCTGATACCGAGTTTCTCCGCCACCTCCTGCTGGGATAACCCACGCAGGATACGCCACGCGGCCTGCAGGCTGACGTTCTCGCTATGCATGATGTCGCACACTTCACCCGGTAAACCTACGTTATCGTAGATATCTGATTCGTAAGGGATGTCTTCCCAGTCGTTTTCATCATCGTCATCATACTCAAGCATGGCTAAACGCATGCGAAAATATTCACCGTAGGGAATGACAACATACTGTTTTTTTCCTTCTTCATCCTTGATGAACTGAATAGTCATATTCCGTATGCTCCTCATGAAGGTAGGTGGTGGTTGTCCGACGTTTTACCGCCACTACGTAACAGGTATCACCCGGCGGGTCTCCGAAGGTGTAAATGACGCTGTAATCACCTAATCGCAACCTGTAGTGGTTTTCGGGAGAAGATAATTTCTTGATATCCGCGACAGGTGATGTTTTATCATCCATCTTCTCCAGCCTGAATTTAATGCGGTTCTGATATCGCGTATCGATTTTAGAAAATTGCTTCTCTGCTGTTTTTGACCAGACAATCTTCATCCGTACCTCCACTGTACGCCCACACA
This sequence comes from Klebsiella sp. 1SOBk10mer, assembly GCF_046602535.1. NCBI lineage: Bacteria > Pseudomonadati > Pseudomonadota > Gammaproteobacteria > Enterobacterales > Enterobacteriaceae > Klebsiella > Klebsiella sp. 1SOBk10mer. The sequence goes on along the minus strand of NZ_JBKIUP010000002.1, from coordinate 414,422 downwards.
GAATATAAGGAAATAATAAGACTATTAGATAAATTCCGAATTTCTTATGGGGTAGGGTAGAGCGGAGAAAAAACGCAGGTAAGCGGCAAAACGCAACCCGTCGAGGCGGCTCGAAAAGACCTCTGCCGGGCGACAGAGGCTTGCAGAAAATGTGCGATCAGGCGTTCAAACCGCCATCCACGTCCAGCCCGGTGCCGGAGATCTGCCCGGCGGCCGGGCTGGCGAGGAAGGTGACCGCCGCGGCGATGTCTTCCGGCTGGCCGTAGTGACCTAACGCAATAAGTTGACGCTGGGCATCGGCCTGCTCGCCGTCTTCCGGGTTCATATCGCTGTTGGTCGGGCCGGGATGGACGAGGTTAACGGTGATACCGCGGGGGCCTAAATCGCGCGCCAGGCCGCGGGTCAGGGAGTTGAGAGCGGACTTGGTCATCGAGTAAACCGCGATGCCCGGCTGCGCCACGCGGTTAGCCAGACAGCTGCCGATGTTGATGATGCGGCCGCCGTCGGACATATGCACCAGCGCCTCCTGGATAGCGATAACCACCCCACGAATATTGACGTTAATAAGCGCGTCAATGTCCGCCAGCGTCATGGACTCCAGCGGGCCGCCGCGCGCGATCCCGGCGTTGTTGACCAGAATGTCCAGCCCGCCGAGGGAACGCGCCGCATGGGTGACGGCATCCTGAATCGCCTGCGCGCTGGCGCTGTCAGCCTGCACCGCTTCACCGTGCCGGCCCAGCGCTTTTATTTCGTCGGCGACCGCCTGGGCTTTATCGGCCGATTTTTCATACGTAATAACCACATCGGCGCCGGCGCGCGCCAGCGACAGGGCGATAGCCCGACCCAACCCACGGCTGGCGCCGGTAACCAGCGCCTTCTTACCTGTTAAATCGATCTGCATGATGACCTCGTTGCGAGAGTGGTGAGAATCATCATTAGGTATAGACGGTCGGGGTGATTAACGGCTGAAGTATTCCACCTTCTCAAACGCCGCGCGCAGAACCCCAGGGGTTAAGGTCACCGGTAAATAATGAATCGACTCGCCCGGGCGCAGGGTATGGGCAATGACCCGGTCAAGCTCTGCGCGGTTATTGATATCAACCTCCAGCGCCGCCAGCGTCGCCGGCAGGTTAAAGCGCTGCCAGGCCTGCACCAGCTGCGCCAATACCTCATCCTGACCGAGCAGGGCGCTTTGCACCAGAATGCCGTAGGCCACCTTGGTGCCATGGAGGAATTTATCCGTCTGCGGCAGCACCGTCAGCCCGTTGTGCACCGCATGGGCGGCGGCGACCCGGGTGTAGCGTTCCCCCAGCCCGCCAACCATCCCGCCGCCGGCGATAACTGCATCCACCACATCGCGAAACGCCTGGGTCAGCTCGCCGCGGCGCTGGTCCGCCAGCGCCGTTTCGCTGCTGTCCAGCAGCACGTCGCGGATCGCCAGCGCGCCGTTAATCCCCAGCCGCACGGTGAGCGGCAGAGCCTCCGGCTGCGGCGCCAGTACCACGGCCTCATACCATTTGGCTAAGGTGTCGCCAATGCCCGCCAGCAGGTACTCCGCCGGGGCGTTGAGAATGATGCGCGGCTCGACCAGCACCAGGAAATTCGCGTCATCGAACATCTCAAAATTCAGCGCCTGTCCGGCGTCGCTGTACCACACCGACAGCGGCGTCCACGCCGCGCAGGTGGCGGCGATGGTCGGGATGGCCACCAGCGGAACCCCCAGGCGGCGGGCCAGCACTTTCGCGCTGTCGAGCAGCGCGCCGCCGCCGACGCCAATCACTACCGCCCGATCGTCACCTGAGGCCTGCACCAGACCCGCCACGTCGCGTTCGCTGCAGTGGCCGGTAAAGCGGATCTTTTTCGCTTCCGGCAGGTGGAAGGCCGCCGGCAGAAAAGGCTCGGCGCCGGCCAGGGCGCGCTCGCCATAGACCCACACCGCCCGCGACAGCTGGTCGGCGTTAAAAAAATCGCTCAGCCGCTCAAGGCTGCCAGGATGGGAGAAATAGTTGGCCGGACCGGGCACGACGCGGATATCGCTGTTGCTCATGGGTGCTGTCCTTATTGGTGTTGGGCTAACCTGATGTTATGTCTGGACATCCAGATGGCTAATATTATTTCGTTGTATCTTATGCTTTTTACGCAGTTGTCAGCCAGCGGCGGCTATGAAAAATTCGTTAAATCAGAAGATTAATTGCCGCACGGGAGCAGTGATGAGCGCGAATCGCCTTGAGATGCATAACATTAGCCTGGCCTTCTCCGGCTTTCAGGCGCTGAACAAGGTGGCCTTCACCCTTTATGGCGGGTCGGTGCATGCCCTGACCGGCGCCAACGGCGCGGGTAAGTCGACGCTGATGGCCGTGTTGTGCGGCACCCACGCCCACTATGAAGGCGAGGTGACGATCAACAACCAGCCGGTCACCATTCGTTCGCCGCGGGATGCCAAACAGCTGGGGATCCACCTGGTGCAGCAGGAGGTGGACGTGGCGCTGGTGCCGGGCCTGAGCATTGCCGAAAACATCATGCTGGACAGGCTGGCTGAGCCGGGGACGACCTTCCGCTGGGCGCGGGTTCGGCAGCTGGCGCGCGAGGCGCTGGCGCAGCTGGACGTGGCGCTGGACGTCAGGCGCTCTATTGATAGCTGCACCCTTGCTGAAAAACAGCAGATCCTGCTGGCCCGCGCCCTGTCGCACCATTGCCGCTTTTTGATTCTGGATGAACCCACCGCGCCGCTGGATCAGCATGAAAGCGAACGCCTGTTTGCGGTGGTGCGCCGTCTGCAGCAGCAGGGGATCGGGGTGGTGTTTATTTCGCACCGTATTCACGAGCTGAAGGCGATCTGCGACACCCTGACGGTGCTGCGTGACGGGCGGTTGATTGAGAGCGGCCCGATGGCGCCGCTGAGCGGGGAACAGATTGTCGAAAAGATGCTGGGCCACGAGCTGAGCGATATCTTCCCGCCGCCGCGACCGCCGCACGGTGAAGAAGTGCTGCTGCAGGTAGAAGGGCTGCACGATGAGGCGCTGCTGCAGGATATCTCGCTGCGCCTGCGCAAGGGGGAAATTCTTGGTATCGCTGGGCTGGCCGGCGCGGGCAAAACTGAGCTGTGCAAAGCGCTGTTCGGCGCCAGCAAAAGCCGGGTACAGCGCGGCGAGCTGAACGGCCAGCCGTGGCGGCCGCGCGATCCGGCCGATTCGGTAGGGCGCGGCCTGGCGCTGGTCCCGGAGGAGCGGCGCAAAGAGGGCATTTTCATCGAAGAGCCGATCGCGATGAACCTGGCGGTCAGCGCCGATAACAGCTTTTCGCGCTGGAGCCTGTTCGGCCATCGGCAGGCCTGGCGCTGGGCGGAGGAGGTGATTGCCCGCCTCGGCGTGCGCGCCACCGGTCCCGGTCAGACGCTGCGCCGTCTGTCCGGCGGCAATCAGCAGAAAGTGGCCATTGGCAAATGGCTGCGCAGTCATGCCAATGTTTTGATTTTTGACGAACCGACCAAAGGTGTCGATGTGAAAGCGAAAACCGATCTGTTCATGCTGATCGATGGTCTGGCACGGGAAGGCAAAGGGGTGATTTATGCCTCGGGTGAATTCGCCGAGCTGGTCGGTTTATGCGACCGCATCTGCGTACTGTGGGACGGACGGATCGTGGCGGAGATCCCCGGCGCGGAAGCCCGGGAAGAGACACTGCTTTATTATTCAACCGGAGGAGCGGCAGCGTGAGCAAGGCCCTGGCAGTGAACGCGACGGTATCGGGCCGTCAGCGATTTTTTGATTTTCTCTATAAGTGGGGCATGTTGCTGACCGTGGTGCTGCTGGTGGCGGTCTTTGGCCTCGCCTCGGACAATTTCCTTGACCCGTTCAACATCATCAACATTCTGCGCTCGATTGCCATCGTGACGGTGATTGCCATTGGGGTGTCGATTTCCCTCACCATCGGCGGCTTCGATCTGTCCGTCGGATCGACGGCATCGCTGGCCAACGCCCTGGTGATCTCCCTGTTCGTCTGGCATGGCCTGGGGACCACCGAAGCAATCCTGATCACCCTCGTGCTCTGCACTCTGGTAGGACTGTTTAACGCCTTTCTGATCGTGGTGCTGCGCATCCCCGACATGCTCGCCACCCTGGCCAGCCTGTTTGTGATTCAGGGGGTGGCGATGACCTACAGCTACGGCGGGTCGATTACCGAAAACATGGTGCTGCCGAGCGGCGAGATGGCGGAAGGCACCATCCCGGCGGCGTTTGGCGCGCTGGGCCAGGTGCCGACAATCGTCATCATCATGCTGGTGGTAACGCTGGTCGCCCAGCTGGCGCTGTCGTTCACCACCCACGGCCGGCGGATGTACGCCATCGGCGGCAACCCGGAGGCGGCGCGGCTCTCCGGCCTGCGGATCACGCGTTATAAAGTAGCGGCGTATGTGATTGCTTCGCTGCTGGCCGGGCTGGGCGGCATTCTGCTGGCCTCGCGCATCGGATCCTCGCAGGTTAATGCCGGCGGCGGCTATCTGATGGACGCGGTGGCGGCGGCCTGGATCGGCTTTTCGCTGGCCGGTTCCGGGAAACCGAACGCCCTGGGGACGCTGGTGGGGGCGGTGATCCTCGGCGTGCTCTCCAACGGCCTGGTGATGCTCTCGGTGCCGTATTACGCGATGGACATTATTAAAGGGCTGGTACTGGCTGGCGCGCTGGCACTGACCTATTTTCAGCGCCGTACTTAACATTTTACAGGGTAAACCGCATGAAAAAGATCGCACTCTCTCTCATTACGCTGGGTCTGCTGCAGTCGACGGCGGCGCTGGCCACCGCCCCGACGCCGGTGCCGGCGGCCATTGCCGAACACAACGGCCCGATCCGCATTGCCGTGATCCGCAACCTGGGGTCTGACGATAACACCACCCAGTTTGTCGCCGGGGCGCTGCAGGAAGGCAAAAAGCTCGGTTTCAAAATCAGCACCTTCCTGAGCAACGGCGATGACGCCAAGTTCCAGGACTTCGTCAACCAGGCGATCAGCCAGAAATATGACGGCATTATTCTCTCCCAGGGGCGTGACCCCTATTCGACGGCCCTGGTGAAGAAGGCGGTGGACGCCGGGATCAAAGTGGCGGTGTTCGATACTGCGGTGAGCGGTGAGATCCCGGGAGTGACGGTCAGCCAGCAGGATGACGCCTCACTGACCGAGCTCTCCTTTGGCCAGCTGGTGAAAGACTTCAACGGCAAGGCCAACATCGTCAAGCTGTGGGTGGCGGGCTTCCCGCCGATGGAGCGCCGTCAGGCGGCTTACCAGACACTGCTGAAGCAAAATCCGGGAATTAAAGAGCTGGAGTCGATCGGCGCCGTTTCATCCGATGTGCAGGGCGACACCGCTAACAAGGTGGGGGCGATCCTCGCCAAGTATCCGAAAGGGAAAATCGACGCTATCTGGGGCACCTGGGATGCCTTTAGCCAGGGGGCCTATAAAGCGCTGAAAGAGAATGGCCGCACCGAGATCAAACTCTACAGCATTGATATTTCCAACCAGGATCTGCAGCTGATGCGCGAAGCCGGCAGCCCGTGGAAGGTGAGCGTGGCGGTGGATCCGAAGCTTATCGGCGCGACCAACGTGCGGCTGATCGCTAATAAGATCGCCGGCGAGCCGACGCCAGCCACCTACGACTTCAAGGCGGCGGCAATCCCGCAGGCGCTGCTGGCGGCCCAGCCGGGGGCGGTGAACGTGGCCTCGCTGGGGAAAATCATTCCGGGCTGGGGCCAGACGGAAGACTTTATCGCCCCGTGGTTCGCGACGCTGGAAGCGAAAAACAAATAAAACGAAGCCGGGTGGCGGTGGGGCGGTCTGGTGCCCTCACCCCGGCCCTCTCCCGCAGGGAGAGGGGGAACACCAACTGCACCCGTAGGCCCGGTAAGCGTAGCGCCACCGGGCGTAAGGAATCCACTATGTCAGCATTACCTTCCCCCGAATACAGCCGCAATATGCGGCTGATTGGCCATAGCGACCAGGGCGGTCGTCCGGACGGCGTGCAACTGATGGTGCACCGCGGATTCGCCTATATCGGCCATATGGTGTCGCAGGGTTTTTCCGTGGTCGATGTTCGCGATCCGACCCGGCCCACTACGGTCAACTATATTGCCGCGCCGTCGGGCACCTGGAACGTGCACCTCCAGGCGCATGACGATCTGCTGCTGGTGATCAACGCCCGGGACCTGTTTGCCGACGCCCGTTTTGCCGATGAGAAGGTGTACTACACCCGATCGGTGGGTGACACAGTCAGCGATGTGCAGGACAAAGGCTGGAGCGCCGGGCTGCGCGTGTTTGATATCTCCACGCCGGATAAGCCGCGTGAAATTGGCTTTCTGTCGCTTAACGGCATCGGTATTCACCGCATCTGGTACGTCGGCGGCCGCTGGGCGTATGTGTCCGCGCTGATCGACGGTTTTACCGACTACATCTTCCTGACCATCGATCTGGCCGATCGGCGTAAACCGCAGGTTGCCGGGCGCTGGTGGCTGCCGGGGATGCACCAGGCAGGCGGCGAAACACCGGACTGGCCGCAGGGCAAACGCTACGCGCTGCACCACGCCATTATTGCCGGGGATACCGCCTACGGCAGCTGGCGCGACGGCGGCCTGACGCTGCTGGACGTCAAAGACAGAACCCAGCCGACGCTGATTAGCCATCGCAACTGGAGCCCGCCGTTCGGCGGCGGAACGCATACCGCGCTGCCGCTGCCGGATCGCGATCTGCTGGTGGTGCTGGATGAAGCAGTGCTCGACAACCAGGAGGACGGCGAGAAGCTGATCTGGCTGTTTGATATCCGCGAGCCGGCGAACCCGGTGAGTATCTCGACTTTCCCACAGCCGGATGAAATCGACTATGTGGCGAAAGGGGCGCATTTTGGCCCGCACAATCTGCATGAGAACCGGCCGGGGAGCTTTGTCAGCTCAACGCTTATCTTCGCCACGTATCAGAATGCCGGCGTGCGGGCGTACGACATTTCCAATCCTTATCGCCCGCTGGAGACCGGGGCGCTGGTGCCGGCTGCTCCTGAGAGAATGATGGATACCCGTCCCGGCCGCCCGCGGGTAATTCAGTCCTGCGATGTGTTTGTCGATGCCCAGGGAATTATCTACAGCACCGATTACAACGGCGGGCTGTCGGTGATTGAGTATCTGGGGTGAGGGCAAGGTAAAAGCAAAATTGTGCTTGCATTTCTGCCGGGTGGCGGCTTTCGCCTTACCCGGCCTACGAAAGACTGCAAGATCAAATCGTTATGCGGTTATCTGTAGGCCCGCGCAAGCGCAGCGCCGCCGGGCAATCTCAGAAAATTGCACTTTTTAGGGCTTGCTCCCTCTCCCTGTGGGAGAGGGCCGGGGTGAGGACAAGGTAAAAGCAAAATTGTGCCCGCATTTCTGCCGGGTGGCGGCTTTCGCCTTACCCGGCCTACGAAAGACTGCAACATCAAACCGTTATGCGGTTATCTGTAGGCCCGCGCAAGCGCAGCGCCGCCGGGCAATCCCAGAAGATTGCACTTTTTAGGGCTTGCTCCCTCTCCCTGTGGGAGAGGGCCGGGGTGAGGGAAAACAGGCCGCACTCAGCTGTACTGGCGCACCCGCGCCAGCAGCTCGTCGACGCTGTCGATACGCTCGGCCAGCACGATCAGCGCTCTGCCGAGGGTAATGGCGTGGCGCAGGCACTCATGACGCATGGCGTCGTCCTGGATAGTGTCGATATCCGCGACGTGCGACAGTCCGACGCTGCGGCGGATCAGTTCGCTGCCGCAGAAGCCGACCGCGTCCGCCCACACCTTTTTCAGAAAGGCGGAGGCATAGCCGGGGTAAGCCAGCGCCGCGTCGCGGGTTTTCTCCGCCGCCAGCGCCTGGAAGCGCTCGGCAAAGGTGGTCCACAGTTGGTGGATGTCGTTCAGCCGCTGCTCGCGCGCGGCGGCGGCATCGCGAATGCCGAGCTGGCCCGGCAGGCCGCAGTAGTTCAGCAGCAGGTTGCCGATAGCGGTGCCGATATCGAAGCCGATGGGGCCGAAGTAGCCGAACTCGGCGTCGATGGCCTTCAGGCTGCCTTCGGCAACGAAGATCGACCCGCTGTGGATATCGCCGTGCAGCAGCGCTTCCGCATGGGCAAAGAAACGGTGCTTCAGCGCCGCCACCGCCAGCTTAAGCTGGGCGTCGTCGCGCAGGGCGGCGACATCGGCCTCCAGCTCCGCCGGGTAGTTATTGCGCTCGTGGATCTGATACGGGTCGTTAAAGAACAGATCCTCGGTGATCTCGCACATCGCCGGGTTAATAAACTGCGCTACCTGCGCTTTTTTCTCGTGGGGATGAAGATAGAAATCGCTGGTGTGAAACAGCACCTGCGCCAGATAGTCGCCAAGCTGACGGGCCGCCTGAGGGTAGTAGACGTTAGCGATAAGCTCCCCGCGCCAGATGCGGTGGTCGGAAAGATCTTCCATCACCATCACCGCCAGCTCGGGATCAAAGTGATGGATTTTTACCGTGTGCTGCGGGCTGTGCTGATAGTGGGCGACCAGGGTCTGCGCTTCGAGACGGGCGCGGTCGAGGGTCAGCGGCCAGGATTCGCCGACGCAGCGCACGTAGGGCAGGGCCTGTTTGACGATCGCCCGGCTGACGCCCTGGCGATCGAACACTTTAAACACCAGATTGAGGTTGCCATCGCCCACTTCCTGCGCGCTGACCAGCTCAGATGGGTTGTCGATGCCGGCGAACTGCTGCGCGTAAGCCACGGCGTCATGGGCGGTGAAGGTATGGTATTGCGACATTGCCTCGATCCTCGAATTCTGATTAAGCCGTTCAGACGTCTATACTTCTGGATTCCATCCTGACACAATGTGATACAACAACGCAACAGGGATTTAACGACATGCAGACATTACAGACCACCAGCCTGCGGGTGAGTGAAAATCAGCTTTTTATTCTCGACCAGCAGGCCTTGCCGCAGGAAAAACGCTGGCTGGCGGCGGATAACGTTGCGCTGCTGGTGGACCATATTCACGCCCTGCGGGTGCGCGGCGCGCCGTTGATTGGCCTGTCCGCCAGCCTGCTGCTGGCCCTGCTGGCCCAGCGCGGCCTGAGCCGGGATGAACTCCAGCAGGCGCTGGAGACGCTGCGCGCTGCGCGGCCGACGGCGGTCAACCTGATGAATAATCTGGATCGCATGAAGCAGGTGCTGGCCCGGGAGGATTATCCGCAGGCGCTGGAAGCGGAAGCCTTGCGTCTGGTCGAAGAAGATAAACAGCTGTGCGACCGCATCGCTGAGGCGGGCAGTGCGCTGGTGAAGCCCGACAGTCGACTGCTGACCCACTGCAACACCGGTGGCCTGGCGACCGCCGGGGTAGGTACCGCCCTGGGGGTCATTGCGCTGGCGCATCAGCAGGGAAAAGTGGCCAGCGTGTGGGTCGATGAAACCCGACCGCTGCTGCAGGGCGGTCGTTTAACCGCCTGGGAGCTGGGCGAGCTGGGCGTGCCCTATCAGCTGATCGCCGATTCAATGGCCGCCAGCCTGATGGCGCAAGGGAAGGTGGATGCGGTGTGGGTCGGCGCCGACCGCATCGCTGCCAACGGCGACGTGGCGAATAAAATCGGCACCTATTCCCTGGCGGTATTGGCCCATTACCACCAGATCCCGTTTTACGTCGCTGCGCCGCAGACGACCCTCGACCGCCATTGCCCGAACGGGGCGGCCATTCCCATTGAGCAGCGCGCCGCGGCCGAAGTGACCGGAGTGGCGGGCAGCTTTGGCGCGGTACAGTGGGCGCCGACCGGGGCCGCCGTGTACAATCCGGCGTTCGATGTCACGCCTGCTGGGCTGATAAGCGGCTGGGTGCTGGACAGCGGGGTGGTCACCCCGGCGCAGGTCTCCGCCGGGGCGTTTGCGCCGGATAACGGATAACGGACGCCGTGCCGGGCCTGGAAAAAACGGCTTTCCCGGGCCCGGCAAACGCCGCTACGGCAGGACCATCGCTACCGTCGGGGCGGAGGGCCGATCGATACGCTGACCCAGCGCGGTGATGGCCGCCTGGAAGGGGCACAGCGTACCGACGTCGGTCTGACGGCAGCCCGGCTGACGCCACTCCTGACGCAGCATCGGGTGCTGCGCGTCCGGCGTCTGCAGACGACGCAGGTCGTCGAGGCCTTGCGCCTGGAAATAGACCCGCAGATAGCGTTCCCCGCTCTTCGCGTCGCGCCAGCGCTCCAGCACCAGGCTACTGCCCGGCGGGATATTCCCCCGGCTGTAGCCCGGCAGCTGCCAGCTAAAGTTCATCAGCGTGCGCACCATGGCGATGTTGGTGTCATGCGCCACCAGCAGCAGCCAGCGTACGTTCGGACTCGCCTCTGGTTTGACGCCGTCGAGCATGGCGTTGAGCAGCACCGACCCGCGTTTTTGCGCGGTATACAGCACGTCGTTACTCAGATCGTAGTTTTCCGTTAACAGCGGCAGCAGGGCCGTGATCTGACTGGCCTGGGCGATCTTGCCCCACGCCAGCTGGCTGAGAGGCAGGTTTTCACTCCAGCCGAGACGCAGCGTTTCCACCATATTGGCCATCACGCTCAGTCCGCTAATGGTGGTCTTCCCGCTTTTGCTCTGCTCGACCTGCCATGGGGTATCGAAGATCGGGCAGGGCTTATCGGCCTGGCAAACCGCCTGTTTCAATAGCTGGATAGTCGGCGCCAGCGCCTGCCGACGCTGCGCCAGATCCCCGGCCTTCTCTTTTACCGCCGCCAGCTGGCGGGCGGGGTCGGTTTGCGTGGCGGCGAACTTGTCGGTCTGAAACAGCGGATCGGCATCCCCGCTGACGTAATGGATAGCGACGCCACAGCCGGGGAAGGCGCCATCCACCAGCGCCTGGGCGGTCGCCCGCGTCCGCTGCAGCGGGCTGGCGCGCACGTAAATCGACTCCGCCGTCGGGCATCCCGCCTGCAGCAGGCCGAGCTGGCGATAGTGCTGGCCTTCCTCACGCCCTTTGTTGACCACGGCGGCATAGCCATGACCGGTGAGCTCGCCGTCATGGGTGGTCCACTCGGTCCATGGGCGTCCGGTGGCGGCCTCGATGGCTTCCCGGTTGCCGGCCGTCGGCGGACGAATGCCGTGGCGGCTAAGCTCCACCACTTTCTCCAGCTGCCAGTCTGCGGCGGCGGCTGATTGCAACGCCAGCAGCGGCAGCGCGCAGGCGATAAACAGGCGTAACAGCCCCTGATGTCTTGCAGGCATCATATCTTCTTCCTTAATTCGTTAATCGGTTATGAGGAGAACGAGGTCTGCCGTTCGACGGCATGGCGCCGGGCGACGATGGCGGCAGTGGTAAAACAGAGTAGCGCGGAACCCAGACCGGTACCCACCCAGAACAGCGCCAACGTGCTGAAATCATACAGCGTTTTGCCGTTCTCAAGGATAGCTGTTTTATCAATAATGATCCCGGTGAGAAACTCGCCCAGGCCGGCGCCGGCGTAGCTGGCGATGCCGATGGTGCCGAGCGCGGCCCCCGCCGCTTTGCGCGAGGAGATATCGACGGCGATCAGCCCGCCGAGGAAGCAGGTCAGAGCACCAATGGTGGCCCCGAAGATAATCATCGCCAGAATATCAGTGTAATAATTGTGCGGCGACCAGAGCATCAGGGCGAAGCCGGCGGTGTTCAGCAGGCTGATAAACCCGGCCATCACGCTGCGGTTGCGCGGGAAAAAGCGGTCGGAGAGCATGCCGGCAATGATGGTCCCGGCGATGCCGGCGATGGCGTTGACGCCGATAATCCCGGATGCCTCCAGCGTGGAATAGGCTTTATCCTGCTCGAGGAAGAAGATCCCCCAGGAGTTGACGGCGTAGCGGTCGATGTACATAAAGGCGGAGGCGAGGGCGAGGGTCCACAGCGCCGGGTTGCGCAGCGCCAGCAGCTGGTTTTTAAACACCGAGCCGCGGGCTTCGACCTCCTCCTGCGGTTCATCGCGGATGACGTTGATGGACGGGAAGCCGCTGCTCTGCGGCGAATCGTGCATGAACAGCACCAACAGCACCACGCCGGCGGCACCGAGCGCGGCGGTGGACAGGTAGCCCATCTGCCAGCCAAACCCGGCGATCACCGCGGCGATCACCATATAGGTGACGGCCTCGCCGATATTATGCGCCGTCGACCAGATGCCATAGAAGGTGCCGCGCTCTTTAACGCCGTACCAGCGCGCCAGCGAGACCGCGCAGGGGCCGACGCCCATCGACTGCGCCCAGCCGTTGATCCCCCAGAAGATGGCCAGCAGCAGGGCGTTGGTGGTCATCCCCATCATCAGGTTCATCCCGGCGCTGAGCAATAAACCGAGGCTCATATAGCGCACCACGTTGGCGTGATCGGCGATAAAGCCATTGACCAGCTTGCCGATGGCGTAGCTGAAGAACAGAGTGGAGCCGATCATGCCGAGCTCCGTCGGGGTGATCCCCAACTCCACCAGCGCGCTTTTGGCGACGGTGAAGGATAACCGGCAGACGTAAAAGGTGACGTAGGCCAGGGTCATGGCGATAAAGGTTTGCCAGCGCACCCGGCGAAAACGCTGTTCATCAAACGCGGCGCCCGCTTTCGGCGGCGACGCCCGGAAAAAAGCGATAATTCCAGACATAGGTGGTTCTCCGCAGGTCGGAGGCCTGACTGATTGATGTGGTTCGTCCGTGAATGAAGTTATCGTTACTGTGTAGAGTACATAATCAGAAATAGCCTGACCCGTAAGGGTTAATGTAATGGTTGTGGGATCATCTTTTTCAGCTGCGGGTAGAGCGTTGAGCTGGCCAGCAGCAGCGGGTTGCCGCGCTGGATCCCCTCCTGCGCCAGAAAATCGTTGCTGGCGCCGCCCGCTTCGCGCATCAGCACCAGCCCCGGCAGGGCGTCCCACGGGTTCATGTGCGGCTCGTAGTAGCCAATCAACCGGCCTGCCGCCGCCCAGGCGCTCATCAGCGCGCCGGAGCCGTTGCGGATAAACATGCCGCCGTCGCTGAGCAGCGCCTGCAGAAACGGCAGAAAGTCCGCCGGGGTGACGCGATGCGAGGTGCCGACGCCCATCACTCCCTCCCTGACCGTCGCCGCGGGGTGCGGACGGATCGGGGCGTCATTGAGCCAGGCGCCATGACCCCGCAGGGCGTGAAACAGCTCGCGATGGTTGGGGTCGTAGACCACGCCGATGACCGGTTCGCCGTCGGCGACGATCGCCAGCGACAGGCACCAGGTGTGCAGGCCGTTGAGGAAACAGCTGGTGCCATCGATGGGGTCGACCACCCACAGCACTTGCGCGTCGGGCAGGCGGGCGCCGCTCTCTTCGCCGAGAAAGCCATCCTCCGGAAACGCGCTCTGAATACGCTGTTTCACAAAGGCCTCCACCCGCTTATCGGCCACGCTGACCACGTCCTGCAGGTCGTCGCCTTTATGGTCGACGGTCAGCGCTTCGCGTTGCTGATAGTATTCAAACGCCAGCTCAGCCCCTGCTTTCGCCAGCTCGCAGGCCAGGCGGTAGCGGGCCTGTAGCGCTTCTGATTCCTGAGATTGCATATTGACTCCCTATTTTGCACACGTGTGCATTTTGCGTGAAAAAAACAGCCCCGAAGGGCCGAATGAGTGTGGCCGGGTTTCGCAGAAGATTCTGTGATCGCTCCAGCATAAAATGATTTTTTCATTTCGTACTTTGACGAATAATTAATTTCACCGGCACTTCGCGATGGCGCGAGGGCAGGCTGAAGCGGGCGATCCGCGTCATTAACAGATCCACCGCGTGGTGGGCCAGCAGGGCGGTATTCTGCTGAATGGTGGTAAGCTGGTAGGGTTGCCAGTCCGCCTGCGGGATATCGTCAAAGCCGACGATGGCCGGCAGCGGGGCAGCGGCGTCCCGCAGGCCGTCCTGGGCGCCCAGCGCCAGCATATCGGTAGCGCAAAACAGCGCTTGCACCCCGGGGTTTTCAGCAACGATTTCTCTGGCAGCCTGGTAGCCAGCCTGATAGCCGCCGCCGTCGCAGAAGCGGCTGGTCACCGTCATGCCCGACGTCTGCGCGATGAAAGCGTCATAACGCTGGCGGGTGCTAAAGTTCTCGCGATTTTCGCCTATAAAGCCAACCTGCCGCCAGCCTCGACGACTGAACAAGTCCGCCACCAGCTTCGCCCCCTGGGCGTTATCGCTGCACACCCGGTCGCAGCCGGCGAGATCCGCATGACGGTTGATCAGGGTGACGGGGATCTTGCGCGCCAGATACTCTTCCGCCAGCGACAGCGGCGGCGCGCCGGAGGTGATGATCACCCCGGCGACGTGGTAGCTCAGCAGCTGCTTAAGCGAAGGGGCGAGCTGCTGCGGATCGTCAGCGTTCATCAGCAGCGGCATAAAGCCGTTGAGCGCCAGCTGATGGACCAGCGGCGCCAGCAGTTTGCTGCGAAACGGGTTGTCGAAACCGGCGGTGACGATGCCGATAAAATTACTGCTGCCGGTGATCATCGTCCGGGCGATGATATTCACCTGATAGCCCAGAGCTTCCGCGGCGTTCAGCACCTTCTGCCGGGTCTTCTCCGACACCGAGGCGCCGGGGGTGAAGGTGCGGGAGACCGCCGAGCGCGAGACCCCGGCCAGTCTGGCCACGTCCTCGGCCTTAATCCATTTTTTATCGCTCATCGTCGTTTCGCGCCGTCTGTTTTCCAGGAAGCCAACGCCCGGACGGGCGTCGGTCACGCACACTGCCTGAAAAGGTATCACAGAAAGGCGCCGACGCGCAGCGCCTTGCGCCTTATGCCGGATAGCGGATGTGCTCCACCTCACGCTGCAAAATCACCTTGCCGTGGCGAATGGAGGTCAGCACCCGCGCCTGGCGGCGGACGGCCTCGTAGTCGTTTTCCGCATCAAGGATCAACAGGTTAGCCGGGCGGCCTTCGGCGAGGCCGTAGTTATCGCCCAGACAAAGCGCCCGGGCGCTGTTGTCGGTGACGAAGTCGAGACAGCGCTGTAGATCGTCATAGCCGAGCATATGGCAGATGTGCAGTCCGGCATCCAGAATGCGCAGGATATTGCCATTCCCCAGCGGATACCACGGATCCTGAATCGAGTCCTGAGCAAAGCAGACGTTGATGCCGGCGCGATCCAGCTCCGCCACCCGGGTGACGCCGCGCCGTTTCGGCCAGCTGTCAAACCGGCCCTGCAGATGAATGCTTTCGGTCGGGCAGGAGATAAAGTTGATCCCCGAGGCTTTCAGCAGGCGAAACAGCTTCGAACAGTAGGCGTTGTCATAAGAGCCCATCGCGCAGGTGTGGCTGGCGGTGACCTGCGCCCCCATACCGCGCACCCGGGCCTCTTCCGCCAGCACTTCGAGGAAACGCGACTGCGGATCGTCGATTTCATCGCAGTGGACATCCACCAGGCGGCCATAGCGCTGGGCGAGGTCCATCAAAAACATCACCGAGCTGACCCCTTTGTCGCGGGTATTCTCATAGTGCGGAATGCCGCCCACCACGTCGGCGCCCATCTCGATGGCGCGCGTCATCAGCTCCCGGCCGTTGGGATACGATTCGATCCCCTCCTGCGGAAAGGCGACAATCTGTAGATCGATGAGATCGGCGGCCTCTTGTTTCACCGCCAGCAGCGCCTGCAGGGCCGCCAGCGACGGGTCGGTGACATCCACATGGGTCCGGACGTGCTGAACGCCGAAATCGCGCAGCATGCCGATGGTTTTCAGCGCCCGCTGGCGGGTGTCCTCCGGGGTAATGCTCGCTTTGCGCTGGCTCCAGCGGGTGATGCCTTCAAACAGGGTGCCGCTGCGGTTCCACTCCGGCTCGCCCGCGGTTAGGGTGGCGTCAAGATGGATATGCGGCTCGACGAAGGGCGGGATCGCCAGCCGACCCTGGGCGTCGATATCCCCGGTGTCGGCGGTCCGCATCGCGGTTTGGGCGGTCATGCCGCGAATGATGCCGTCCTGCAGCTCAAGGGTAAACAGCGCCTCCTGGCGGCGCAGGCGGGCGTTAACAATTTTCATGGTTGGTCCTGTAAATGGTTTTGCGATAAACGCCAGATCACCAGCGCGACCGAGGCGTTGAGATGAAACTGAGGGTGGCTGACCGGGTAGCCGGTCAGTTTTTCAATACGCTGGATGCGCTGATGCAGGGTGTTGCGATGGAGACCCAGCCGGTCGGCGGCTCGCACAACGTTGCCGTTCTCCTGCAGCAGCGTCTCGAGGGTCTCCAGCAGCAGCCACGGAGCTTTACGGCCCGGCTCGATCAGGCAGCCCAGGGTGTCGTGCATAAAATCGTTGAGCAGCGCCGGGTCGCTGACCGCGGACAGCAGTTTGATAAACCCCAACTGCTGATAGTCGCTGATGCGCTGGGTCGGCCGCAGGGTTTCGCACAGATCCAGCGCCTGGCGCGCCTGCGACAACGCCCGCGGGTAGCCCTGCAGCTGCCTGACCGGCGCCGAGAGGCCGCAGAGCAGCGACAAACGCTCTTCCCCCTCCGCCAGCGTCTGCAGCCACTGCTGCAGCCACTTTTTCTGCTGAAAGTCTTCCCCCTCCTCATCCGGCAGCAGGAAAAGGAACATGTTGCTGCGTTCCAGAAGCGGGAAGGGGTTGCCCTGCTGGTTGAGCTGCTGCTGCAGTTGCTGGCGCACGCTGCGGTGGGCCTGCTGCAGCCAGGCTTCGGCCTGTTCGGGCGGGTACTGGCGAAACAGGCGGGACAGTCCCTCCAGGCGCAGCGCCGCCAGCCGCAGCGGGCGGGTAAAATCGAGCTGCTGGTGGAGGGCGCGCTGGTGAAGCATCTGCAGGTCCGGATAGTCGCCGGTGACCAGCTGCATCAGGATGTCGCGCTGCGACTGAAGGGCGTTTTCGCTGCGGACCAGCGCGGTGCCGACCCGCTCGGTGACAATCACCATCTTCAGCAGGTAGGGCTGCTCGATCAGCGGAATGCCCAGCTCGTCGGCGAGGGCGATCAGCGTGGCGGGAATGGCGTGGATATAGGCCTCGCCGGTGAGGATCACCATCCCGGCGATGCCGCGCTGTTTGCCCTCCATCAGCAGCTGGATCAGGTTGGCTTCATCCCGGGGATGGTTGATGCCGGTGATAAAGACCAGCTCGCCGCCCATGATCCACTCGGCGATATGCTCATTTTCCGCCACGTAGTACCAGCGTACCGCCCGCTGCAGCCCTTGCTTTCCCGCCCGCAAACGCAGGGCGGAGAGTCCCTCAAGGGCCAGCAGTTCGCTGACCGTCAGGCTCATGACTCTTGCTCCGCGACGGCGGCAGGCTGACGTTTGCTGACCATGGTCAGGGCGATATAAACCAGCGCGGAGACGGTGATCCCCACCAGCGGCGCGATCCACGGTGACAGATAAGCCACCACCGCGCCGGCGGCGTAGGCGCCGAGTCCCAGCCAGTTAAAACGCGGCAGGCGGGCGTTCTGCAGCAGGGGATAGCGCCCGCCGCGGGCGAACCAGTAGTCGGCGAGAATCACCCCGCCGATGGGCGGGATAATACTGCCCAGCAGCACAAGGAACGGGATCAGCATTTCGTACATCCCGCCAATGGCCAGCACAATGCCCACCCCGGCGGCGGCGAGGGTCAGCGTGCGGCGACGTTCGCTGCGCAGCAGATGGCAGGCGGCGGCGGAGACGTTATAGATGGTGGGGCCCTGGATGGTCAGCAGGTTGAGACACAGCATGATCACCGCGGCGACTGATAGCCCCTGCAGGATCAGCACTTCGACGATATCGGCCTGTTGATAAACGATGGCGCACCAGGCGCCGGCGACGATCATCAGCCCGTTGCCGATGAGGAAGCTGCCCATGCTGGCGAGAATGGCGGTCCGGCTGGAGTTGGCCAGCCGGGTCCAGTTTGTCGCCTGGGTGGCGCCGCTGGCGAAAGTGCCAAAGACCATGGTGATGGCCGCCGACCAGGTCATGGTGTCGCTCGGCGCAATGCGGGTCATCGCCTGCCAGCCGCCGGCGTGGTGCAGCGCCAGATACATGGAGACCACCAGCAGCACGAACATCAGCGGCACCGACAGGCGCGACAGCGCGTCCAGCCCCTTGTAGCCCACCAGCGCGGTGACGCAGAACAGCATGCCAAACAGCACCATCAGCGGCTGGGTCAGCGCCTCGGGCAGGGCGAGGATCTTCACCAGCGAGATAGCGACCGTGGCGGTCCCCCAGGCGTACCAGCCCAGCTCGGCAAAGCCAAGGATAAAATCGGCCAGCTTGCTGCCGATCTCCCCGAAGCAGAACCGGCCCATCAGCACCGTATTCAGGCCGCTGCGCGCGGCAATCCAGCCCAGCGATGCGGCATAGAGAGCCAGCAAGGCGTTGCCGACGACGGCTATCCACAGCAGATTAACGATGGAAAAGGAGACGCCGAGTTTGCCGCCGGCAAACATCGTGCCGGTGAAAAAGGTAAAACTGAATAACACCATGGCGATGGAAAATACGCCTTTACGTCCGGCGGTGGGCGCTTCGACGAGGGGAAAATCATTGCTGTTTGACATCCTGGAACCTCTGGCTGGTAGATGAGCGGTGATTGCCGGAAGTAGCAAGAGATGTGCCAGGAAAAACCGGGCACGGGGAATAGCGCGCGGTGTGCAACATGCACAGTTATTGAAAGATCCAGGAGGAGTAATGCCATTTTAGTGTGCATCCTGCCAGGTTTTGCACCAGTCCGGGGCAGAGGAGGGCGGCGACGGCATGCCTGGCGCAGAAGGAGAATTTCAGCCAGCACAATCCGCCAGCGTTGTGGCGCCAGGCAGCAGGGGATCGTAGCGGATTCACTGCGGTTGGTTAAATTGCTGTGAATAAAGGTTATTTAATATGCATTTATGATATAACCATTTGTCTTATGTGTGTTTCCTGAAATATTGTTCCCTCCGGTTAGCGGTGTTAGTATCGGATAAATAGCCATTTAGACGGCTAAAAAAATCATCGCTAACCTAAGGAACTGCTATGTGGCAAGAAAGACTCGCGCAACTGGTCACCACCTGTCATTGGATCGGCGCGAAAGGCTGGGCGCCGGCGACCGGCGGCAATATGTCGGTGCGTCAGGATGATACCTGGTGCTGGCTAAGCGAGTCGGGCCGCGATAAAGGCAGCCTGACGACCGAGGATTTTCTGCAGGTGGAGATCGCCACCAATCAGGCCCCTTCCGGACGGAAACCGTCGGCGGAGACCGGCCTGCACACCCTGGTCTACCGCCTGTTCCCGGAGGCCAACGTGGTGCTGCATGTGCATACCGTCAACGCCACCGTGCTGTCGCGCATCGAAAAAAGCGACACGCTGGCGCTGCAGGGGTATGAAATGCAGAAAACCCTTAGCGGGCAGCACAGCCATCTCGATACTGTTCCGGTCGCCATCTTTGATAATGACCAGGATATTGACGCCCTGGCGGCGCGGATTGCCGATTATGCGCAAACGCGCCCGCTGCGCTACGGCTTTCTGCTGCGCGGCCACGGCCTGACCTGCTGGGGGAAAGATATTCAGGAGGCCCGCCGTCAACTGGAGGGGCTGGAGTTCCTGTTCGAGTGCGAGCTGATGCGCCGCCGCTACGAGCCCTGAGCCGGAGCAGGTATGGATTTTTATCTTGGGATCGATATCGGCACCTCGCGGGTGAAAGCGGTGCTGTTTGATCAGCATTTCACCGCCTGCGCCAGCGCCGCGGAAAACACTTTACCCCGCCTGTCGGCCAATGGCTACGCGGAACAGGATATGACCCAGCTGTGGCATTCGGTGCTGGCTATTCTGCGCCAGATTGCCCGCCACCCGGCGCTGCAGGCGGGGCGGCTGCGGGCCATCGGCCTCGCCGGGCAAGGGGAGGGGGTCTGGCTCAGCGATGAGCAGGGCGAACCGGTGGGCCCGGGGATCCTGTGGAGCGATACCCGCAGCCACGAGCTGATGAGCGACCTGCTGCGCCGACCCGGCTTCGACCGCCGCTATTTCGCCGATACCGGCACCCACCTGCAGCCCTGCAATACCAGCCTGCAGCTGTACTGGCTGAAACACTATCAGCCGGAGCGGCTGGCGGCCGCGCGCTATCTGTTTTTCGCCAAGGACTGGATCCGCTTTCGCCTGACCGGCGTGGCGGCGCTGGAGCTGACGGACGCCAGCAGCTCGTTACTCAATCAGCAGACCGTCAGCTGGTCCTCGGTGGTGATGAATGAGATGGGGCTGAACGAACTGCTGCCGCTGTTTCCCCCGCTGCTGGCCCCGGATGCTCCGGCCGGCACGCTGAGCGATGCGGTGGCGGCGCTGACCGGGCTGCCCGCCGCGACGCCGGTGGCCGCCGGGGCGCTGGATGTCTGTAGCGCCGCGCTGGGCTGCGGCGCGGTCAACGAAGGGGATATCTACACGATCCTCGGCACTACCTGCTGCACCGGGATCGTCTGCCGCGGCCCGCAGACGGTGAACGAGGCGACGCGCTTTGTCACCCATACCGAAGCCGGGCAGGTGATCTCGCTGTTTCCGATGCAGGCCGGTACGCCAAACATTGACTGGCTGCAGCAGCATATTTCGCTGGACGCCGATCTGGATCGGCTGGAGCAGGCGATCGCGGAGGTGGAGCCAGGCAGCGGCGGCGTCTTCTGGCAGCCGTACCTCAATGGCGAACGCGCGCCGTTTTACAGCCCGGACGCGCGGGCCGGCTTTTTCGGCATTAGCCCGCACACCACCCGCGCCGAACTGCAGCGCGCGGTGTTTGAAGGCCTGGCCTTCGCCATTGTCGATGCGCTACAGGGTTATCCGCAGGGCGGCGAGCTGTATCTGACCGGCGGCGGCGCAGCCTCGGCGACCTGGCTGCAGATTATCGCCGACTGTACCGGGCGTACGGTGGTCTCCAGCGCCTTTAACGAACTGAGCGCGCGCGGCGCGGCGATTCTGGCGGCCCGCAGCGTCGCGGCGCTGGCCGAGACGCCTCCGCTGGCGCAGACCCGCTATCAGCCGCGCCCTCAGGCGCATGCCCGCTACGCGGCGCTGTATCCCGTTTACCGCCTGCTGCGTGAGCAGATGCTGCCGGTATGGCAGGCCAGGCAGGCCGCTCTTCAACGTCTTTCTCAGGAAGTACAACCATGAAAATCGTTTTTACCGCCGAGCATGCTGGCGACCTTAGCGCCTTCCACCAGCTGGGTGAGCTGCTGGTGGAGGGGTGGGCGCTGGGCAAACCGAAACTCAGCGCCGGTCAGCTGATTGAGCTGGCCCACGACGCTGAGGTGCTGGTGACCAGCTATGATGAGGTGACGGATGCGGTGATGGCCGCCTGTCCGCGCCTGCAGGTGATCGCCTGTACCCGCGCGAATCCGGTGAATATTGATACCCAGGCCGCGCAGGCGCGCGGCATCCGGGTACTCTACACCCCGGGGCGCAATGCCGATGCCGCCGCGGAGCTGACGCTTGGCCTGATGCTCAGCCTGGCGCGCCATATTCCGCAATCCCATGCGGCGCTGAAGCGGGGGGAATTCACGCAGGCTGACAATGCCGCCGCCGCCACCCAGCAGGGGCTGCGCCGGGATGTGGTCTGGGACGTGAGTCCGGAAAGCCCCTATGAAGTGTTTAAGGGCAGTGAACTGCGCAATAAAACGCTGGGCCTGGTGGGGTATGGCAACATTGGCCGCCGGGTGGCGCGTATCGCCCGGGCGTTCGGCATGGCGGTGCGGGTGGTGGATCCGTTCGTCGCCGCAGAGGATATCAATGAGCCAGGGCTACAGAAAACCACCCTGGAGGCGCTGTTCCGAGAGGCGGATATCGTCAGCCTGCATCTGAGCAGCGGGCCGCACAGCGACGGGCTGGTGAATGCGGCGCTGTTAAACAGCATGAAGCCCGGCGCGCTGCTGATCAATACCTCCCGCGCGGCGGTGGTCGACGAAGCGGCGCTGATTGAGGCTCTGCGTCACGGCCCGTTGGGCGGCGCGGCGCTGGACGTGTATCATCGCGAACCGCTGTGGCGCGATCACCCTTTTGTCACCGAGTTCGATAACGTGATTATCACGCCGCATATCGCCGGGGCCACCCGGGAGAGTATCGCCAAACACACGGCGATGATTGCCGCCGATCTTCAGCGCTATGTCGCCGGGGAGCCGCTGCTGTACCAGTGGCGTTAAGCCGCTTGCGCCGCCGCGTCCTGCAGCGGCGTGGGTCCAACGTCAGGGGCGATGGGCCGCCATAAAAGCCTGGGTCTGTTCCCAGTCTACCACTCCGGCATCCGATCCCATCCCGGTCGCCACCAGCGCGGCCACCGCCGAGGCGACGTCGCACGCCGCTTTCACGCTGAGCCCGCGCGCCAGCGCGGCAATAAACCCGCCGCAGTAGCTGTCGCCGCAGCCGGTGGTATCCACCGCCTCGACGGGCCACGGCGCAATATGCTCCAGCGCGCCATCGCGGCCGATAAGCCAGGAGCCGTTCTCGCCGTCTTTCAGAATGCAGGTGCCCACACCCAGCGCGAAGAAAAAGCGGGCGATGGCCTCCGGCTGCGTCTCCCCGGAGAGAAAGGCGGCTTCCTCCAGCGAAGGCATAAAATAATCCACCGACGGCAGCAGGGGCCGCAGCAGTTCCAGGGTGTGTTCATTCGGCGCGATAAGGTCAAAGCTGGTGGTGACTCCACGCGCTTTGGCCGCCTGCAGCAGCCGTGCGCTCTGTCCCTGGTCCATTGCCGCCAGCAGTCCGCTCCCGCCGTGATGCAGGAAGCGACAGTCAAGGACGGCGTCAAATTCCGCTTCACTGACGAACAGGGCGTCAGACGCGCCCCGGCAGTGCAGGGCCGGACGTTCGCCGTTGGGGCGAATCGGCAGGATCGTCGCCGAGGTCTCCTTCAGCGCGGTGCGCTGGATAAGCGAGCAGTCAATGCCCAGCCGGGCATAGCTGGCGAGGATAAAGTCGGCCTTTTCATCTTCGCCCAGGCAGGCCACCGCCGCGGTGCGGATCCCGAGCTTCGCGGCGTTAATATTAGCCCCCGCGGCGGTGCCGGCGGGGTTGAGGCGAATTTGCTCAATAAAAGCGACGCCACCGCGCGGTGGGATCGCCACCACCGGGCGCCCGGCGATATCCAGAATAGTCAGGCCGACAAATACGGCGTCAAAGGTTGCCATCGTTCTCCCGTTTAGCGATGCGTTTGGCGCAGACGCGCCTGCCAGAAGGATAGGGCGAGGGCCACCACCAGAATCACGCCGACCAGCGCGTCCTTCACCAGATAATTGAGGCCCATCAGGTTCAGACCATTATCAATAATGGCGAGGAACAGCACGCCGCCGAGGGTGCCGGCGATGCTAACCCGGCCCAGACGGTTAAAGGCGGTACCGATAAACACCGCCGCAATGGCGTCCATCAGGTAAGACTGCCCGGCCAGCGGGGTAAATTGCCGCAGGTTGGCGGAGAGGATCACCCCGCCGACGGCGCAGAGGGCTGAGGCGGCCACCAGCACGCCGAGCATGGTCAGGCGATCGCGGATCCCGGCGATGCGCGCCGCTTCGCTGTTCTGACCGATGGCGCGGATATATTTGCCCCACAGGGTGCGCTCGGTGACCAGCCAGGCCGCCAGCCACAGCGCCAGCACGATCGCTACCGGCGTGGGGATCCCGCCAAGGTTACCCACCGCCAGGTCGTGATACTCAGGAGCCATCCGCCGATAGGCTATCGCGCCGCCGCCATCGGTATAGATACGTTCGGCGCTGCTGGCGATAAACCAGGTGCCGAGGGTGGCGAGGAAGGGGCGGATCCGGCAGATAAGGATCAGAAAGGCATTGAGCAGGCCAATCAGCACCCCGCCGAGTAGGGCGCAGCCCACCGCCGCCTGCCACGGCAGATGCCAGGTTTTCAGGGCGACGAGGGCGAAGGCGGCGCCGAAATCGAGCGCGACGCCCACCGACAGGTCAATCGCCCCGGCGCTGACAATCAGGGTCATCGCCATCGCCACAATCAGCAGGATCGCGCTGCCCTGCAGCAGGTTGGCCCAGTTATCCACGGTTAAAAATACTGGATTCGCCCAGCCGAACAGGGCGATGGCCAGCAGGGTGATGATGCCGAATCCGGCCCGCGACAGCCAGGCCAGCGGGCTGCTGGCCGTCTGTTCCGCAGGAGCTGGAGTTTTCAGGGTGATTTGGCTCATGCCTCGCCTCCTTTGTGTCTGACCGCCGAGGCCGCCAGTACCACCAGGATCAGGCCGCCTTTAATGGCGCCCATCCAGAAGATATTGACCCCCAGCAGGCCGAGCCCGTTAGAGAGGGCGTTAACCAGAATCGCCCCCAGCAGCGCGCCCCAGATGGTGACCACCCGACGGCGGGAGAAGGCGGCGCCGATAAAGGTCGCGAGCACGGTTTCCAGCAGCAGCGGCGTGGCCGTTCCGCTGGAGCTGCCGGAGCCCTGGCTGAGCAGCGGCAGAATAGCCAACCCGGCGGCGATGCCGGCTAACAGCCAGACCTGCAGGGTTAAGCGGCGCACGTTCAGGCCGCTCATCTGCGCCATATCGCGATTGCCGCCCACCGCCTGTACATGCTGACCGAAGCGGGAGTGATGGAGCAGGAACTGGAACAGGATAAATACCCCCAGCAGATAGACCAGCGGCCAGGGCAGGCCGAGGAGGCTGTTATCGCGAAAGGCGACCATCAGCGGATCGCTGACCGCGATGCGCCGCTGGCCGGTCAGCAGGTCCGTCAGGCCGGTAAACGCCACGGAGGTCGAGAGGGTAGCCAGCAGCGGCGGCAGGCCGGCCGCCAGCACCAGGAAGCCGTTGATCGCCCCGCAGAGCAGGCAAACCGCCGCCAGCAGCGCCAGCAGCAGGAGATACGGCGTCTGCCATTCGGCCAGCCCGAGGCTCAGCAGCGCGACGCCGAGCACCGCCGTCGCCGGCAGGGAGAGGTCGATGCCGCCGGAGACCACGTCATCTCCGCCAACGGCGATGACGCAGACCAGGCCGAAACAGAGGATCGCCAGCGGAACGCTCTGGACCAGCATCAGGCTGATATTTTGCCAGCTGAGGAAGTAGGGCGACTGCACGCTCAGCCACACCAGCAGCGCCAGAAACAGGATCAGGGGGAATTTTTCAACAAGCGTCGCCAGGCCCGGACGGCCGCGACGCTGGATAGCGGTATTCATGGTGAAGGCTCCTGTCCGCCGTTGATCGCCACCAGCAGGGCGTCGAGGGTCAGCCCGCGGGTGGGCAGATTCGCCGCCAGCGCACCGCGCCAGAGGACGAGGATCCGGTCGCATAGTCCGAGCAGTTCGATGGCGTCGCTGGAGGAGACCAGCACCGCCCGCCCTTTATCGGCCAGCTGGCGCGTACGTTGATAAATATCGCGGCGGGCGCCGATATCAACCCCGAGGGTGGGTTCATCGAGAATAAACAGCCGGGCATCGGTGCCGAGCCAGCGGGCGAGGATCGCTTTTTGCTGGTTGCCGCCGCTCATGTAGCGTACCGGCAGCGCCGGGCGACCCGGGCGGATCGCCAGCTGTTCTATCCAGTCGCGCGCTTTCCTCTCGGCGATCCCCCGCCGCTCCCAGCCAAAGGTGGCGGTCTCCGGCAGCGAGGCGAGATTAATATTGTCGGCGGTGGTGAAGGACAGGATCAGCCCCTGATGGCGGCGGTCGCGCGGGACCAGCGCCATTCCGGCGCGGATCGCCTGCTTTGGCGTACGGATTCGTCGCGGCAGGCCGTCGAGATGGATAGTGCCGCGCTCCGCCGGACGCAAGCCGTAGAGTAAGTCCACCAGCACATCGCGCCCGGCGCCGAGCAGGCCGGCGACGCCGACGATCTCCCCCGGGTGAATATCAAAAGAGAGATCCTGCAGCTGCCGTCCGTCGCTCAGCTGGCGCACCGAGAGCAGCGGAGCCTCCCCGTTGTCTGCCGCCGGGCGCTGGCGCGGAGTATACAGCTGGTCGATTTCCCGGCCGACCATCATGGCGATCAGCGCCTCGGTATTCTGCAGCAGGTCGCGGTCGGGATAACCGACCACTTCCCCGTTGCGCAGCACAGTGCCACGGTCGCAGAGGCTGGCTATCTCATTGAGATAGTGGGAAATATACAGAATGGCAATGCCCTGGTCGCGCAGGCGCAGGATGGCGGAGGTGACCAGACTGGCCTCCTGGGCCTCGAGGGGGGCGGTGGGCTCGTCGAACACCACCAGCCGCGCCGCGCCGTCGATCAGCGCGCGGGCAATCTGCACCAGCTTGCGCTCGGCCAGGCTCAGGTCTCGCACCAGACGTTCGGGGTCGATCGCCAACTGCCAGTTTTGCTGGAAAAATTGCGCCGTGGCGGCCTTCATCCGTCGGCGATCCAGCGCCCCCCAGCGGGTGCGATACTCCTGGCCCAGAAACACCGATTCCGCGACGGTAAAGTGCGGGATCAGGTTGAGCTCCTGGTGGATAACGCGGATGCCGGCGGCTTCGATGGCTGCCGGGTTGCCGAGGGGTAGCGGGCGACCGTCGAGGGTCGCGCTGCCGCTGTCGGCCTGATAAACGCCGGCGAGGATCTTGATCAGCGTCGATTTACCGGCGCCGTTCTCGCCAATCAGGCCATGAATCTCCCCCGGATTGAGGCGCAGGGTAACCGCATTAAGCGCCATTACGCTGGCAAAACGTTTGCCGATCTGGTCCATGACCAGACCCGCGGCGGGGCGCTCCCCGCCAGGGTGTTGATTTATCACTGCAGTTCGCCGTATCCCAACTGTTTATACACCGCTTTCGCTTCCTGCGGACCTTTCACCGGTATCACCGGGATAAAGGTTTGCACCGGCAGTTTCTGACCGGCAAAGTAGCGGGCCACGTTGTCGGCGGAGGTCTGGCCGATCAGATGCGGCTGCTGCGCGACGTTAGCCACGAAGGGACTGCCGGGCTCCGCCATGATCTCCAGCGTTTCCGGACCGGCGTCGATGGCCGTCACTTTCACGTCCTTATCACGGCCGGTCTCTTCCAGCGCCTGGACGATACCGATGGCCGGTTGATCCCAGCAGGCGACATGGATGGCATCCAGTTTGCCTTTCGGATACTGGCTGAGTAATTCGAGGGTTTTCTTCCGCGCGTCTTCCGGCGAGTTGGCGAACTGTTCCGCGAGCTCGGGCTGGATAATATGAATATCCGGGTAATCCTTAAGGACATATTTCCACTGATCGTAACGAATTCCGCAAATACGCAGCGCGCTGGAGAACGCGTTAAATACGGCCACATTACCTTTACCGCCTAATTCGTCCGCCATGTAGCGACCGATGGTGGAGCCCAGAGTGTAGTTATCGGAGGTGGTATTATTGACCGAATATTGTGAAACATGATCCACGGTGAATACCGGGATACCAGCATCACGCAATGCTTTAAATTTGGGTTCGACGGCGCTGTCGCCGAGAATACTAATTACCGCATCCACCTTGCGTGACAGTAAAATATCGTGATTATTGGCATGAACCTGATTATCCCGGCCGCCATCGACGCCAATGACTTTGCCTCCCAGTTTCTCCACTTCCTCTGTCGCGCCTTTAAAAGCTTCGCGATCCCAGAAATGCTGGGTGCCTACTACGGCAACGCCAATGGTTTTTCCCTGTAAGGAGAGGGTATCAGCGGCAGTGACGCTCAGCGAGGCAAGGGAAAGCAGTCCCAGCGCGGCAGGCAATAATTTTCTCTTCTGCGACATTGTTATTATGATCCTGTGATGAAGGTGGTTGCGGACCGGTAGCATGACAAGAAGCACCTCGCCACCTCAAATACAAAATAAGTCTAAGTTATGCCGGCAATGTTATATCGCGGAAACGCCAGAGAAAAAGTTTATTTTGTCATGAAGAACCTGAAAATATTTCATGATGGCGGATAGGCCTTTTTATTTTGTGGTTTTATTTTTGGCTTATTCCGTGTTTATTTAGCAGATAAAGACAATTTTCTGTTTATTATGAGTGTATGGGAAATACGGCATCTACAGAGAAAAAGAGAAGATTGCGCGGGCTAAAGCTTTTTTTAGCAGCGCAATGTCTGGCCGGGTAAGCAATATTACCGCATTTCCCCGCTTTATTTTAACGAACCTTAGGCTGAGAAGAACGCGGGCGCTATGAAGAAACAGCATAATTATACGGTGATGCACTGGGGAACCTGGCAGGTGGAGAGCCGCGAGGGCGAGATCGTGGCGGTTAAGCCGGTGCCCTGGGATAAAAACCCTTCACGCATCGGTCAGTCGCTCCCCGACGCGGTGACCAGCCAAACGCGCATTCGTCGCCCGGCGGTACGCGCCGGCTATCTGCAGCACGGGCCGGCGTCACGAGAAGGGCGAGGCAAGGAGCCCTTTGTCGAAGTCAGCTGGGAGGTGGCCCTGGACCTGGTGGCTCGCGAGCTGCGCTCGGTCAAGGCGCGCTGCGGCAATGAGGCGATTTACGGCGGCTCCTACGGCTGGGCCAGCGCCGGGCGCTTTCACCATGCGCAGAGCCAGCTGCACCGTTTTCTTAAGGGCTTTGGCGGGTATACCGCCAGCACCAATACCTATAGCAGCGCCGCGGGCGAGCGTATTCTGCCGCATATCCTTGGGCCGCTGAGCCCGCTGCATCGTCAGCATACCCATTTTTCCGAGCTGGCGCGGGAGTGTCAGCTGTTTGTCGCGATTGGCGGCCTGCCGCTGCGCAATGCCCAGGTCAACGGCGGCGGCGCCAATGACCATATGTTGCCGTACTGGCTGGATAAGATGCAGGCCAACGGCACGCGGTTTATTAATATCAGTCCGGTGCGCAATGACCTCAGCGCGGTGCCCGACGCCGAGTGGCTGGCCATTCGGCCGGGCACCGATACCGCACTGCTGCTGGCGCTGAGCTATGTGCTGATCGCTGAGTCCCTCTACGACCAGGCGTTTATCGCCAGCCATACCGTCGGGTTTGCCCCTTACCGCGCGTATCTGTTGGGCGAGCATGACGGCATAGCGAAAACACCGGCGTGGGCGGCGGCAATTACCGGCCTTGACGCCCAGCGCATCGCCGAGCTGGCGCGGGAGATGGCCCGCCACCGGACGATGGTGAATATCTCCTGGTCCATCCAGCGCGCCCGTCAGGGGGAGCAGGCCTACTGGGCGACGGTGGCCCTGACCGCGCTGCTGGGACAGATCGGCACGCCGGGCGGCGGCCTCGGGTTTGGCTATGCCTGTACCAACCTGGCGGGGGCGGTGCGAAAAGCGTTTTCCGGCCCGCGCTTGCCCGCCGGCGAAAATGCGGTGGACAGCGTTATCCCGGTGGCGCGGCTGTCCGATATGCTGCTGCACCCGGGAGAAGCCTATGAGTTCGACGGTCAGCTGCTGCATTATCCCGACATCCGTCTGGTCTACTGGGCGGGAGGCAATGCGTTTCACCATCACCAGGATATTAACCGACTGTGCGAGGCCTGGCGCCGTCCGGAGACGGTGGTGGTGCATGAGCAGTACTGGACCGCGCAGGCCAAATTCTCTGACATCGTTCTGCCGGCTACCACCTCGCTGGAGCGAGAGGATATCGGCAGCGGCGGTCATGACGGATTTATGATTGCCATGAGCGCGCAGATCCCGCCGGTGGGCGAGGCGCGTGATGATTACGCTATTTTCCGCGATCTTGCCGGGCGGCTGGGCTTCGGAGAACTGTTCAGCGAGGGGCGGGACGCCGGGCAGTGGCTGCGCCATCTCTATGAGGAGTCAAGGCCGCGGGCGCAGGAGGAGGGCATTGCGCTGCCCTCGTTCGAGGATTTCTGGCAGCAAGGGGTGCTGGAATACAGTGCGCCGGAGCGGCCGCAGGTCTTTCTCGCCGATTTTCGCGCCGATCCGCAGCGCTATCCGCTTTCCACGCCCTCCGGCAAGATTGAACTCTTTTCCTCTACCGTCGCCGGGTTTGGCTATCGCGAATGCCCTGGCCATCCCTGGTGGGATGAGGAAGAGGCTGCCCGGCAACGACTGGAGGCGGCGCGCTGGCCGCTTCATCTGCTCTCCAGTCAGCCACGCGCCCGCCCGCACAGCCAGTACGACCACGGCAGCGTCAGTCGGGCGACGAAAATTCAGGGACGCGAGCCGCTGTGGATGCATCCGCGGGACGCGCAGGCAAGAGACATCCGCGAAGGCAGCGTGGTGAAGGTGTATAACGACCGCGGGGCGATTCTGGCGGGCGTGCATTTGAGTGAACAGATTTTGCCGGGGGTGGTACAGATGTCCACCGGCGCCTGGTATGACCCTCTGGATCCGAATGAAAAAGGAACCCTCGATAAGCACGGTAATCCCAACGTGTTAACCGCGGATCGCGGCAGTTCGCGCCTGGGGCAGGGCTGTAGCGCCCAGAGTTGTTGGGTGGAAATCGTCCCGTGGCGAGAGGAACTGCCGCCGATCACCGCCTTTGACCCGCCGAAGTTTATTGCGGTTTAAGCGTGGGAGGATCGCCGGCGGCGGGGCGGGTAGCCCGGAGAAGGCGCAGTATGCGCCGCCTCCGGGAAAGCGCGGTCCAGGCAGTTTAAGGCTCCTGACCAGGCGGTAATGGATGACAGGACGACGTTACGCCAGCCGTGGGTAGGCGCTGGCGATATCGTCGCCGGTAAACTGGGCGATCCAGCCTTCCGGGTTATCAAAAATGCGAATGGCGGTGAAGTTCGGTTCTGATCCCATATCAAACCAGTGCGGAGTGTGGGCAGGAACCGAAATCAGATCGTTCTTTTCGCACAGCACCTGGAACACCTCGTCGCCAATGTGCAGGCAGAACAGACCGGCGCCCTCGACAAAAAACCTGACCTCGTCTTCGCCATGGGTGTGCTCATTCAGGAATTTTTCCCGCAGCGCCTCTTTCTGCGGGTTATCGGCGCGCAGGCTGATGACGTCCCAGCTCTGATAGCCCTTTTCGGCGACCAGTTTGTCAATCGCATGCTGATAGGCGGCAATCACCGTTTCTGCGCTGGGGTCTGCGCCGAGGTCGCGGTCGGCCTGCCAGCGTTCGAAACGGACGCCTTTGGCGTTAAGCTGCTCCTGAATCGCTTTGGCGTCGGTGCTGTGCCAGACCGGCGTTTGCGGATCGGTCACAGAAAATAGGGTTAATGCGCTCATGCTGGGATCTGCTCCGGATGAATGTCGTCAAAACGCTGAACCTGAGGGTGGCGGCTTGCCGGGTCGCGATCGCCGCGTACCAACTGGACAGTGCGCAACCCCGCGGCTTCGGCAGCGTCGAGTTCCTGATGGATATCCGACAGGAACAGGATGGCCCCGGGGGCGTGGCCCAGGTGTTCAGCAATGTTGCGGTAGGACTGCGCTTCGCGTTTAGCGCCTACCAGGGTATCGAAATAGCCCGTAAACAGATGAGTAATATCACCTTCATCGCTGTAGCCAAATAACAATTTCTGCGCTGCCACGGAGCCAGAAGAATATACATACAAATCAATGCCCTGTGCTTTCCACTTCTCCAGCGCCGGCAGCACGTCCGGGTAGAGATGGCCGGTAAAGTCGCCGTTGAGGTAGCCATCGCGCCAGATGATCCCCTGGAGTGCCTTCAGCGCAGTGGATTTACGGTCTTCGTCCATAAAGGCGAAGAGGGTAGCAATCAGGTCGGCGGTGCTGGCGGCGGGGGAGTCTGTCTCTCGGCGCAAGTTGTCGAGAATCGTTCTCACCGGCTCAGCGTGCTGTTGAGCGGTCACAAAGCCGGCCAGTCGTTCGCGGGCGTAGGGGAACAGCACGTTATGCACGAAGCGGATATCGCTGGTAGTGCCTTCGATGTCGGTCACGATGGCGCGGATCATGGTTTCTCCAGAGTGGGCGTAGCGTGGAATAACATTAGCATTTAGACGTCTAAGCGTCTTGATTGCCAAATATTAACATCGTGTTATAGTGGCTTCAACAACAGCATTACAATCGGTAAAACAAGAATGAGCAATAACCCGTTGATTCCAGAGAGTAAACTCCCGGCGCTCGGCACCACCATTTTTACCCAGATGAGCGCCCTGGCCCAGCAGCATCAGGCCATCAACCTGTCTCAGGGCTTTCCCGATTTTGACGGCCCGCGCTATCTTCAGGAGCGTCTGGCGTACCACGTGGCGCAGGGGGCGAACCAGTATGCCCCGATGACCGGCGTGCCGGCGCTGCGCGAGGCGATCGCTGACAAGACGGCGGAGCTGTATGGATATCGACCCGACGTCAACAGCGATATCACGGTCACCGCCGGGGCGACGGAGGCCCTGTACGCGGCGATCACCGCCCTGGTGCGCCGTGGGGATGAGGTGGTCTGTTTCGATCCCAGCTACGACAGCTATGCCCCCGCGGTGGCGCTGGCCGGCGGCGAATTACACCGTATTGCGCTCCAGCCGCCGCATTTTCGCGTCGACTGGCAGCAGTTTGCCGCGAAGCTGAGCGACAAAACCCGGCTGGTGATCCTCAATACCCCGCACAACCCCTCGGCCACGGTCTGGCAACGCGAGGATTTTGCCGCCCTGTGGCAGGCGATAGCCGAACGTGAGATCTATGTTCTCAGCGACGAGGTCTATGAGCATATCAACTTTGCCGAAGACGGCCACGCCAGCGTGCTGGCGCATCCGCAGCTGCGCGAGCGGGCGGTGGCAGTCTCTTCGTTTGGCAAAACCTTTCATATGACCGGCTGGAAGGTTGGCTACTGCGTGGCCCCGGCGGCCATCAGCGCGGAGTTGCGTAAGGTTCATCAGTATCTGACCTTCTCGGTGAATACCCCGGCGCAGCTGGCGATCGCCGATATGCTGCGCGAGGCGCCAGAGCACTATCTCGAGCTGCCGGCGTTTTATCGTGAACGCCGCGATCTGTTTATTGAGGCGCTGCGCCCCAGCCGGCTGGAACTCCTGCCCTGTGAGGGCACCTACTTCCTGCTGGCGGACTACAGCGCCCTCTCCGATCTTGACGACGTGAGCTTCTGCCGCTGGCTGACGACAGAGGTTGGGGTGGCGGCGATCCCGCTCTCCGTCTTCTGCGCTGACCCGTTCCCGCACAAGCTGATCCGTTTGTGCTTCGCTAAACAACCGGAGACCCTGCTGGCCGCGGCGGCGCGTTTGTGCCAGCTATAGTTATTTAATGGTCCATGCCTGAGAGAACTGGCGGCCGGCGAACATTTCCGTCAGGCCGCTGATTTGCTTCAGACGCAGTACCTCATCGGCATCCATCCCCAACTCTTTGCCGATCTTTTGCGGTGTCCAGCCGAGCCGGGTCAGCTCGCGCACAATCTCCGACATGGCGTGGATTTGGTGACGTCCCCGCGCCCGGTTGTGGCGTATGGTTGCCGCCATCAGCCCATCGCGGGAGGCGGTTTCATTCGGCAGACAGGTCACCGGCAGATAGCCATGCAGGGCATTTTTCAATGACGCTTTGCTGCAGGCCAGTTCATGACGGTGAAAACCATCGACAATGGTATACGCCTGCGGACCCTGGCGGATGACCACCACCGGCTGGGTAAAGCCATCGGCTTCCAGCGAGGTCTGCAGCAGACGTTTTTCCGGCGGCGCCACGTTGTTCGGATTGTAGTCATTGGGGGCGACTTGCTCCTGTTTGACCCACAGCACGCAGTCAACCGGCTGGGAGCGGAAGGGGCTGCGCTGGTGGAGCACATGGCGAAACGCGTTGATAGCCTCGATGCGCGCTTCATCATCCAGCGTTTGCAGGAAAGCGTCCAGCGCCTGCGTTAGTTGTTGTTGCATAATATCCCCCATTGTTGACGATGTTTTTCCATACGTTTTCGGTAGCGCTGATAGTGACTGCTTTTGGTCGGACTGAACGAGAGCTGACGGCACCAGTAGTCGTTATTGAGCAGCACTTTGCAGACTCGTCGCCAGGAGGGGATATCCTTTGTGCCAATGTCCCCGGGCTGGGTGTCGGGAATATCTTCCATCCCTTTTTTCTGATACCAGCGCAGGTAGACGGCGATTTTATTGCGATAGTGCTCGGCGGTGGTTTCCGGCATGCTGTCGAGCAGGAAAAGAGCATAGCTTTTCCATGTCAAATGGTCGGGTTTGTCGATTTTTCGGTGACCGTAGAACTGATTGTCATGCCCGGCATAGACGCCGCCGCTGTGCGCGCCGCTGACCCGCTGACACATCGCGGCCCAGCGTTCCGGCTCCAGCACATGGTACAGCCACAGCCCCTGGCGCTGCTCCGGACCGAAGGGTTCGCAGATGCGCATGTAGCGCAGCGGCACCCCGGCCTGATACATCAGATCGTACAGCGGGTTATAGGGCTGGCCGCTTCTGGCAAACCAGGTCCAGATATCGGCGGTTTTCCAGTCATAGAGCGGGTAGATGTACCAGGCGTGTCCCCCCGGCGCCGAGGTGGTCCACGGTTTATCGTCAGCGAAGCGTTGTTTGCGCTGGGAAGAGATGGTCATAAAGCGATTCAGCGACTCATCAGCCCGAATGCCCACCAGCACGGCGGCGGGCCGCCGCTGGGAAAACCACTCGGCAAAATGGCTGACGAAAGCCTCAAAGCTCATTCCGGGTTGGTAGAAGGGGAAATAATCCGGGTGGGCGATCGCCCCTGGCGGCGGCTGGCGGACCCAGCGGGTTCCGGGCTCCCAGCATTGCCATTGCGGCTTATACTGCGTCAGGGCATTTTGGGTAGTGAGCGGCAGGGCGACCCAGTAAAAGGTGTCGATGACATCCTGATACAGGGCGCGCAGTTTTTCACAGTGGGCGATGGTGCAAGAGAACTGTGCTTCCCAGTCAATAAACAGTACGCTGATTTTCTTACCCTGTAACCGAGCTGCCTGCGCGGTTAAATGCAGCATAACGGTGGAGTCTTTTCCGCCAGAGAAAGAGACGCAAACGCGTGAAAAATTATCCAGAACCCATTGGATCCGCTGCTCCGTCGCCTGCAGCACCGACTCCGGTAAGGGATATTTAATAAACGACATGACCATTAATCCTTTAATACGAGATATTCCCATTTGGTCAGTATAAACGATGAGGGCCGGGAGTTTAATGGTCGTTTTTTTATTCGGACAATGTGGGGTAAATAGTGGATATGTTATCCATTGTTATTAATTTGTGGTTGTGATGCTACTCTATCATCCATTAGAATGCTGATTAATTCAGATAAGAAATGATTCTGCGAAGATGAATGATGGTGGTTAATGTATATTGTGATATCCGGGAAGAGATTGTCTATATTAATGACGTGAAGCTGCATAGTGGGTGAAATAAAATCAAATAAATAGGAAGGAACGAAGCCAATTAAGTCGGTTTTACTGATCATATTAAGAATGGTCATAAACGAGTCACTGCGAAAGGCGATATTGTTCGGGTTCAGCCACGGCATGCTGCTCTGCTGAACGCGCTGAATCACGGGATCGTTGGTGATGTAGTGGGTAAAAAACTCCTGCGCCAGCGCTTCAACCGATGTGAGTTCCTCACGCCGCGGATGGTCCCTCCGGCACAACGCCAGCGTCTGCACCGTCTTATAGGGCTGACAAATAGTAGCGCGGTTGTTGATGGGCATTCGGGTGAATACCAGATCCGCCTGGCGATACGCCAGCAACTCCTCCGCCGATTCCGTGGTGGTCAGGTTATGGTGCTCAATCTGTAAATTAGCCTGATGACAGAGCTGGTTAATCATAAAATGGCTGTTTACTGAACAGAACAGCGGCGGGCCATATATCACAATACGCTTTCGCAGTTCGGTGCGTTTATTGAGATTGATTGTTTTTTCCAGTTGTTCAAGGTTTTGTTGCAGATGATAATGAAGATTGACGGAGGCGGTGGTGGGCGTCATGCCTTTCCCGACCCGAACAAATAGCGGATCATTTAATTGTTGGCGCAGACGCTGCAATGACTGACTCACCGCCGACGGGGTGATAAATAACGTCGCCGCCGCTTTGCTGATGCTTAAATGTTGATATATACACTCAAAAATAACCAATAGGTTTAAATCGAACTTTTTCAGGTCGTAAAGATTTGCCATTAATGCAGTCCTGTGTATTATCAGTGCGAATTGAAATATTCATAATAAGAATGTTGAATGGCTTAATATGCGTGGTGTGAATTTATTTTTGGCCAGTAATATTAAGCTTTGCTTAATATATCTTATTGTCGATAGCGGCGCCAGCGGTGGTTGTTGTCTGGCGCCACTCCACAATAAGATTATTTCTTTTCACCCATCATAATTTGTAGCTTCTCTTTATCCGGCAGGCCGACCACCTGCTGCAGCATATTGTCCTTATTCATATAATAAATGGCTGGCGTGACGTTGGCCCCCAGATCGTCCATCAGCTGCTGATTGACGTTGAGCATTTTCATTTTCTCGGGCGGGATAGCCTTCGATATCGTCAGGGCCATTTTGCCGTTCGATTGCTCGTAATCGTGCCAGGTTTTCGCCGGATCTTTACTGGCGAGAATCGCTGCGGCAGTGACCGGGCTCTCCGGCTTGATCACGCCCACCAGCAGGGTGCGGATCTGCACTTTACCGGCGTCCACCCAGGGACGGGACTGCTGCCAGAACTGTTTGCAGTAAGGGCAGAAGGGATCGGCAAAGACATATAGCACGATGGGGGCGTCTTTGTTGCCATCCTGCAGCCAGTGGGCGCTGGCCATCTTCTTCCACATCTCTTGTCCCGCCGGCGTGTAGAGCTCTTTTTGAAACAACTGCTCGCTGAGGTTGTTGCCGTTCTCGTCATACATATAGCCGGAAATGGCATGTTTGCCGTCTGGCGTGAGGTAGATGGCGACGCCCATATCCTGGTATTTACCCAGCCAGCCTTTCATTCCCCCCGGCGCGTCAAAGGGTTTGATGATAGTAATGCCTTGTTTTTCAATAGCTTTTACCGGGGCGGGTAGTTCTTCCGCATAGCTGCAAAAAGGCAAAAGGCTGAGCAACAGCAGACGTTTTAACATGAGTATTCCTTGTAAAATCAGCAGGAAAGGAAGAAAGATTGCCAAACCTATTACAGTTATAGGCAGGATCAGCAGAACGACGGATTGCCCTTTCCTGGCGTGGGTGATGTAATCCTGGATGCTGTTACATTAAGGTAATGTAGAGCGCAACACATAGCCAGTCTGACTGGCGCTGAACCTACCTTCGGGTATTTCAGGTAACGGGGCCGCCTGAAAAGGTGGCCTTTTTACTTTTGTCGCGGCAAATGATGCGAAAAACAGCGAACAGCGCTGAACGCGTCGCCAGGTTCACAAAGTTGTCTTGTTCCGGTTGT
Source organism: Klebsiella sp. 1SOBk10mer (assembly GCF_046602535.1). Classification (NCBI taxonomy): domain Bacteria; kingdom Pseudomonadati; phylum Pseudomonadota; class Gammaproteobacteria; order Enterobacterales; family Enterobacteriaceae; genus Klebsiella; species Klebsiella sp. 1SOBk10mer. Next base: position 377,353 of record NZ_JBKIUP010000002.1, on the reverse strand, counting down.
TAGATAACGCTTATTGATTCGATAATGTAAACGCATTGGTCGGGTCAGGAAAAATTCGTTAACTTAGACCTCAACGAAAACACGGAGGAAGTATAGATGTCCTTAATTAACACCAAAATCAAACCGTTCAAAAACCAGGCATTCAAAAATGGTGAATTCATCGAAGTCACCGAGAAAGACACCGAAGGCCGCTGGAGCGTCTTCTTCTTCTATCCGGCTGACTTCACCTTCGTCTGCCCGACCGAACTGGGCGACGTGGCTGACCATTACGAAGAACTGCAGAAGCTGGGCGTAGACGTTTACTCTGTTTCTACCGATACCCACTTCACCCACAAAGCGTGGCACAGCAGCTCTGAAACCATCGCGAAAATCAAATACGCGATGATTGGCGACCCGACTGGCGCCCTGACCCGTAACTTCGACAACATGCGTGAAGATGAAGGTCTGGCTGACCGCGCCACCTTCGTGGTTGACCCGCAGGGTATCATCCAGGCAATCGAAGTTACCGCTGAAGGTATCGGCCGTGATGCGTCTGACCTGCTGCGTAAAATCAAAGCGGCGCAGTATGTTGCTTCCCACCCAGGCGAAGTGTGCCCGGCGAAATGGAAAGAAGGCGAAGCGACGCTGGCTCCATCTCTGGACCTGGTCGGTAAAATCTAAATTTCCGTCGCCTTTCACGCTATAGCGGCGTTGGCGTTGCCTGCTCACCCCGGTCACTTACAGGTGTAAGCTCCCGGGGATTCTCAGGCTAGCCGCCTTGCTCTGGCGCGAAATGCTTAGGAAATTGCGTAGATTATCAGGGCGCTTTGGCGCCCATTTTATTCCAACACCATGATGCAAGCGCATTCAGGCAGCCTGACAAGGCCGCTTGCATGATGATGTTTTAAGCCCAGGAGATAACAATGCTCGACACCAACATGAAAACCCAGCTCAAGGCCTATCTTGAGAAGCTGACTAAGCCTGTTGAGCTGATTGCCACGCTGGATGACAGCGCTAAATCGGCAGAAATCAGGGAACTGCTGGCTGAAATTGCTGAACTGTCAGACAAAGTCACCTTTAAAGAAGACAACACGCTGGCGGTACGCAAGCCATCGTTCCTGATTACTAACCCAGGTTCCGACCAGGGCCCACGCTTTGCGGGCTCCCCGCTGGGCCACGAGTTTACCTCGCTGGTGCTGGCGCTGCTGTGGACCGGCGGTCATCCGTCGAAAGAGGCCCAGTCTCTGCTGGAGCAGATCCGCGATATCGATGGCGACTTTGAGTTTGAAACCTACTACTCGCTCTCCTGCCATAACTGCCCGGACGTAGTCCAGGCGCTGAACCTGATGGCGGTGCTCAACCCGCGTATCAAACATACGGCGATTGACGGCGGGACGTTCCAGAATGAGATCACCGAGCGCAACGTGATGGGCGTGCCGGCGGTGTTCATGAACGGCCAGGAGTTTGGTCAGGGACGGATGACGCTGACGGAAATCGTCGCCAAAGTGGATACCGGTGCGGAAAAACGCGCAGCGGAAGAGCTGAATCAGCGTGACGCTTACGATGTGCTGATCGTCGGTTCCGGCCCGTCCGGCGCGGCGGCCGCGGTTTACTCTGCGCGTAAAGGGATTCGTACCGGCCTGATGGGCGAACGCTTCGGCGGCCAGGTGCTGGATACCGTGGATATCGAAAACTACATTTCGGTGCCGAAAACCGAAGGCCAGAAGCTGGCCGGGGCCCTGAAAGCGCACGTTAGCGACTATAACGTCGATGTGATCGACTCCCAGAGCGCGACCAAACTGACGCCGGCGGCGACAGAGGGCGGCCTGCACCAGATCGAAACCGCCTCCGGCGCGGTGCTGAAGGCGCGCAGCGTCATCATTGCCACCGGGGCGAAATGGCGCAATATGAACGTGCCTGGCGAAGATCAGTATCGCACCAAGGGCGTAACCTACTGCCCACACTGCGACGGTCCGCTGTTTAAGGGCAAACGCGTGGCGGTAATTGGCGGCGGTAACTCCGGCGTGGAAGCGGCTATCGACCTGGCGGGCGTCGTGGAGCACGTGACCCTGCTGGAATTCGCACCGGAGATGAAGGCCGACCAGGTGCTGCAGGATAAAGTCCGCAGTCTGAAGAATGTCGATATCATTCTCAATGCGCAGACTACGGAAGTGAAAGGCGACGGCAGTAAGGTCACCGGTCTGCAGTACCGTGACCGGGTGAGCGGCGATGAGCATCATGTCGCGCTGGCGGGGATTTTCGTGCAGATCGGCCTGCTGCCTAACACCACCTGGCTGGAAGGCGCGGTTGAGCGTAATCGTATGGGTGAGATCATCATCGATGCGAAGTGCGAAACCAACGTCAAAGGCGTATTCGCCGCCGGTGACTGCACCACTGTGCCGTACAAGCAGATTATTATCGCGGCAGGGGAGGGGGCGAAAGCGTCGCTGAGCGCCTTTGACTACCTGATCCGCACGAAAACCGCATAACAAGTCAGACAATAGACCTGCATAACCAAGAGGCTACCCTGGGGTAGCCTCTTTTTTTATGCTCTTTTTCCTCACCCTTACCTGACGACCATCACCGGGATATGGGCATGACGGATGACGCTCGAGGCGTTGGATCCCAGCAAGTGGGTACTGATGGAGGGATTGCGTGAGCCAATCACCACCACGTCGGCGTTTATTTCACTGGCCAGTTCGTTGACCATATCGCGCACGCTGCCGAAACGCACATGCAGCTTGATACGTGAGGGGTCAATGCTGAAATGGCTGACCATGGTCTGCAGGCGGGTTTCCGCCTCGTGCTGCAGATGCTCCTCAAAACGCCGAAGGTCGGCGGTAAACCGGCTCATGGTGAAGCTCGCTGAACCGGGTAATACGTGGAGCAGATGGATCACCCCGTCCTGCTGGGCCAGAAACTCCGCGTGCCGGACGGCTTTATCGCTCAGCGCCATCTCAAAGACATCAACCGGCATAATGATAGTCTTATACATATGCAATCCTCCTTGTTCGTTTGCGTCTATATCAACATATTATATGCGGATATTGTGTCATTCAGGTCGCAAAACTGTCAGTCAGGCAGGCGCAAAGCGTAAAAAAAGGTTAGCGGGGGGCAAGACAGCAGAAAGAGGATGTGTGGACATCCTCTGAATAAAGCGCGATACGCCTCAGGCAGCGGAGATTAGCGGTGGAATTCGCCAGCGGCTTCCGGCTGGTACAGCAGCGCCAGCACTTCCAGGTGCGTTGACGCCCCGCCCGGCAGCTTCCAGTGAATGGTGCTGCCGACCTTGAGGCCGAGCAGAGCGGCGCCCACCGGCGCGAGGACCGAGAGCTGGCTGGCGCTGTCGGTCACCTGCGACGGAAACACCAGCGTCCGCACGCGCTCTTCGCCGCTGGTTAAATCGCGGAATTTAACCGTACTGTTCATGGTGACGACATCGTGCGGCATCGCTTCCGGCGCCAGCATTTGCGCGCGGTCGAGCTCGTCGTTCAGGGCATCGGCAACCGGCGAGCTGGCGAAAGCTGGCTGCTCCAGCAGCCTGTCGATACGTTCGGCATCCAGTTCGTTAATGATGATTGCGGGTCTGGTCATTGCATACTCCATGTTATCCAGGAACCTGTCCGTAAAAGAAAACCCTCGCCGAAAAAGGCAAGGGTTAAGGTTCTCCCATCATACTGAGAGTTGCCGGCAGTTTGAAGTGATGAAACGCACAATCAGCGCGCAACGACCCCCGGCGAACGACGTTTTCTGGTCAGCACGCCGCGTCGCGCTAGTGGCCAACCTTATCGAGGATAAACTGCGCGCCGCAGTTACCTGGGTGAGGCTGAGGCAAAAAGGCGGAAGTGGCCAGCGGGGCATTGATGGTCGCGGCGTTGAGCGAGATTTGCATCTCGGTCAAATAGGCCGGATTACCGTTACAGGTTAATTTAAACGCCTTCACGCTCTGCGGACCCCAGGCGCGGGCCACAGCGGCGTCGAAGTCGGCGCGGCTAACGGTTTGGCCATAGTGTTTGGCAAGGAAATCGCCCACCGGGCTGCGCTTAATTTCTCCATTCAGGCGCACCATGGTGCCAAAATAGCTGTCGGGATCGAAGCCGAAGCAGACGCCATGTTTGGCGTATTCGTAACGTTCGAGGCAGGAGGTGCCGCCCGCGCCCGGCATCACGCTATTCAGTTTGTTGGCCATCTCCAGCGACAACCCGGTCTCCGCCGCCTGACATTTGCGGTTCGCTTTCACCTCCGGCATGTCGGGCACCGGGCGCGTGGCGCAGCCGTAGCGCATCCAGCGTCGTTCATCCACTCCGCGCGCGGCAATGGACTTTGGCAGCCCGGGCCACAGGCCATGCACGGTCAGAAAATCGGCTTTATTCGCGGTTTCCTGCTGCAGGCGACACTCTTCCGGTTCATTGCGGTTACGGTCATACATGCTCTGACAGAATCCGGTTTGCCAGGAGAGGGCCAGGACATAGCGGTCAAAATCAGCGTATCGCGTCGCGGTGAGCGGTTCAGCGCCGGCCTGAGTGGCGGTAAGCACAAGGGCAAGCGCGGCGAATTCCTTCCTGAACATGTTTATTCCTGATTGTGGATGGCAAAAGATAACGGGGAGTTATTAAAGCATAAAAAAGGCGCCTGCTGGCGCCTTTTCACGTGGTTAGACCATTAGTGGACCGCGCTGCCGGGGACGAGGAGCTCGGTCGCGACGATCACCACCAGCAGGCCAACCATCACCGGCACCGAGGTGCGTTTGACCACTTCGAACGGGGAAATCTTCGCCATCCCGGCGACGGCCACCACCACGCCAGAGACTGGCGATATTGTGCGGCCAAGGTTTGAAGCCTGCAGCATCGGGATCGACAGATAGGCCGGATTGATACCGGAGGAGTGCGCCAGCTTGGGGATCATCTCGACAAAGGCGTAGAACGGGGCATTGCCGGAGCCGGTGGTCATCGCCGCCAGCATGGTCAGGATCACCAGCACCAGCATCAGAATAATACTGGCCGAGCCGAAGGAGGTGGCGATGGAGATCAGACCATTGATGAAGCCGATGGTGCTTAATCCCTGAGCAAAAACGCCGGCGGCGACCAGCAGCATCACCACGCCGGCGAAGGCGTCAGCCATCCCGCGGTAGGCGACTTCCAGTCCGCTGAAGACGTTTTTGGTGTTGAACCCGCGCAGGAATTCGAGGATCGCCGCCAGCAGCATGCAGCCGACGAGGATGGTAATAATGTGCAGTTCCGGTCCCCATTTGCCATCGAAGATCAGCACGCCAATAATCGGCGTAAACGGCAGGATGGCGTACAGCGCCGGAGCGTTGGTGGTGATCTCGTCGACGTCGAGCATTTCGTGGGAAATGTTCTCTTTTTTATCCAGGTAGCGCTGCCAGAAGAAGTGGGCGATCGCCATGCAGATGATAGCGGCGATGGAGATCGGCAGCGTGGTCTTAAAGGCAAAGTCGATCAGCGGCATTTCGGCCGCTTTGGCCGCCAGCACGACGTCGCCCGAGGTGGGCGAAAGGATAATCGCCGCCGGCGAGGCGCAGATGGCCGCCGCCGCCCCGCGGCTGATACCGACGTTTACCATCACCGGGAACAGGGTCGCCATCAGCAGCACGCCGAGGCCGGTCGCGGAGGAGACGGCCAGTGACATCAGGCAGGCGACAAAGTAGGCGGCAATCATCAGCAGATAGGGCGAATTGATATAGCGCAATGGCTTTGAGGCTAATTTCACCACCATATCATTGGCGCCAATATGAGTCATATAGGTGGCGAAGCCGCACAGCATCATGATCATCATACCCAGATCGCCGCCACGGCTCATGAGGAGAATCTTAATGTATTCAATAATGTCAGTGGCGGAGTAACCGGTGCCCGCGGTATTGCCTGGTAAGACTTTATGTCCCAGCAGGGCGCTGACGATCAATAAGATTAAGCCCCCGACGAACAGCACCCCGGTGGCCGAGTAGCCTTTGATGATATAGCGGGCGACGCCCACAATGACCACGATCCCGATCAGGATCTCAATAAACGTCAGCATTTATTACCCCTAAGCCCAAAGAATATGTAGTGAAAAAGCGTCACACCAAATTTTAATGTGCGAATGTGCCGAAAAAACGGACGAAACTCGCTGATGCAAATCAATAAAGCGACAAGAACTACGCGTCCCCGTTACGCCTGGATATAATCACCAGATGGATAGTTAAGTGGTTCTGATGGTCAGCGGGAGAAAATCAGGAGTTTGCCTTATTTCGTTCAACCTGTATTGAGACTATCTTTGCTATTTTAGGTGGCTTTTAAATGAAAGTGGTAATAGAAAAGTGTTGATGTTACGTCGTTTTTCATTGTTTTCTCTTGGTTTTTTAGGATGGTTATTGGTGTCCGGAAACGCCAGCGCGTCGTTTTCATCGACCCTTAGCGAAGGTTACCATACCTTAAGTAATAACGTTGCGCAGACCTGGAATGAGCCAGAGCACTATGATCTGTACGTTCCAGCCATCACCTGGCACGCGCGCTTTGCCTACGATAAGGAAAAGACGGATAAGTATAACGAACGTCCGTGGGGGGCCGGTTTCGGCGTCTCCCGCTGGGATGAGAAAGGGAACTGGCACGGCCTGTACCTGATGGCGTTTAAAGACTCTTTCAATAAGTGGGAGCCCATTGGCGGCTACGGCTGGGAGAAAACCTGGCGCCCGCTGACGGATCAGAACTTCCGCCTCGGTCTCGGCTATACCCTTGGGGTGACGGCGCGCGATAACTGGAACTACATTCCGATTCCGGTGATCTTGCCATTAGCGTCAATAGGTTACGGTCCGGCAACGTTCCAGATGACCTACATTCCCGGCACCTACAATAACGGTAACGTTTACTTCGCCTGGGCTCGCATACAGTTTTAATTCGCTAAGTCTTAGCAATAAATGAGATAAGTGACGCGTCTTGTGGAAAAACAAGGACTAAAGCGTTACCCACTAAAAAAGATAGCGACTTTTATCACTTTTTAGCAAAGTTGCACTGGACAAAAGGTACCACAATTGGTGTACTGATACCCGACACAGCATTAGTGTCGATTTTTCATATAAAGGTAATTTTGATGTCTAAGATTAAAGGTAACGTTAAGTGGTTTAATGAGTCCAAAGGATTCGGTTTCATTACTCCGGAAGATGGCAGCAAAGATGTATTCGTACACTTCTCTGCAATCCAGTCCAATGGTTTCAAAACTCTGGCTGAAGGTCAGCGCGTAGAGTTCGAAATCACTAACGGTGCCAAAGGCCCTTCTGCTGCAAACGTAATCGCTCTGTAAGCAACGCGTCAGTAGAATATAAAAACCCGCTAAACAGCGGGTTTTTTTTTGCCTGTTGATTACGCCTTTAGCGGCTGGCGGCCTGCGAGAAGAGCCAGAAGGCGACAGCCGTCATGGCAAACGAACCCAGCAAGTTCACCGCAACGTTGAGGAGCGCCCAGCTCACTCGCCCCTGCTGCAGAAGAAACACCACTTCCGCAGAGAAGGTGGAAAAGGTGGTCAACCCGCCGCAGAAACCCGTGGTGATCAGTAGCTTCCACATCGGGTCAATGCCGGTCAGTCGATTAAACCACGCCAGCCCGGCGCCGATCACAAAGGCGCCTAACAGGTTGGCGGTCAGCGTTCCAATAGGGATAGCATGGTGCACAGGATTAAGCTTCATGCCGAGCCACCAGCGCAAAACGCTGCCGGTGCCGCCGCCAATAAAAACGGCGCAAAGAAGTTGAAACACGGTCGTTTCCTGCTATTTGATGTAAGAGAGTGTCAAGTGTAGCGCGCAACGGGCGCAATTGGCTATTCATAACCTGACGGGAGAAAAACATGCGGGTAGCGGCAGGGCAGTTTATCGTCACGCCAGTATGGCAGACGAATGCGCACACTTGTGTGGCGATGATGCAGCAGGCGGCGCGTGAAGGGGCGGCGCTGCTGGTGCTGCCGGAGGCGTTGCTGGCACGTGATGACAACGACCCGGATCTGTCGGTGAAATCGGCCCAAACGCTGGATGGGGCGTTTTTGCAGCTGCTGCTGGCCGAGAGCGCGCGTAACGGCCTGACGACGATCCTGACGCTGCATGTGCCGTCGGGGGAGGGAAGAGCAACCAACACGCTGGTGGTATTGCGTGAAGGGAAAATCATTGCCCATTATCACAAACTTCATTTATACGACGCCTTCGCAATGCAGGAGTCCCGGCGGGTGGATCCCGGCCGGCAAATTCCCCCGGTGATTGACGTGGCGGGATTTCGCGTTGGCCTGATGACCTGTTACGATCTGCGTTTTCCGGAACTGGCGTTGTCGCTGGCGCTGAACGGTGCGCAGCTGCTGGTGCTGCCCACCGCATGGGTGAAAGGGCCGCAAAAAGAGCATCATTGGGCGACGCTGCTGGCAGCGCGCGCGCTGGACACGACCTGCTACGTCGTGGCGGCAGGCGAATGCGGGACGCGTAACATCGGGCAGAGCCGCATCATCGATCCGCTGGGGACCACCGTGGCGGGCGCGGGGAGCGAGCCGCAGCTGATCTATGCCGATATTTCCGCAGACTACCTTACGCGGGTTCGCGAGCGTTTGCCGGTGCTGCAGAACCGACGGTTTGCGCCACCGCAATTATTGTGACGTTTTTTTAAACAAGGCTTGATTCACCTTGTTACAGATTGCTATTGTGTCCGCGCGCCAAATACCCGTATTGTTTATCCCAATAATTCGCTGTGCACGTCAGGACGGACACCCCAGCGCTCACTCCCGGAGGGGAGGCCTCGGGCTGAATCACGCGGCCCGCGCACAGGTGGATTACAATATGACGGATAAATACGTGTATGATGGCGTATTCGCAGCTTGTATAGAGAAGAAGGTTAGCTATGGGTGAGATTAGTATTACCAAACTGCTGGTAGTTGCAGCACTGATTATCTTAGTGTTTGGTACCAAGAAATTACGTACGCTGGGCGGCGACCTGGGTTCGGCTATCAAGGGCTTTAAAAAGGCCATGAACGAAGATGACGATAGCGCGAAGAAAACCACCGCTGAAGACGAAGTACCGGCGCAGAAGCTCTCTCATAAAGAGTAATTCTCCGGCTGCGTCCCCTGGCGGGATGCGGAAGGTTCGGCGAAGAGGCCGCGACGTTTACGTTGCGGCCTTTGTCGTTTTTATCGACGCCGCTCAGGAAAGATGCAACTAATTGTTACGGGAAGGCGAAGCGGAGAGCGCCGCTGCGCCGGGAAGTGACGCAGCGGGAGAAGCGGCAGGTTATTTAACTTCCATCCCTTTAGCCTGCAGGTCGGCATGATAGGAAGAGCGAACGAAGGGGCCGCAGGCGGCGTGGGTGAAGCCCATCGCCATGGCTTCTGCTTTCATCTCTTCAAACTCTTCCGGGCTAACGTAACGCTGCACTGGCAGGTGGTGACGGCTCGGCTGCAGATACTGGCCTAACGTCAGCATGGTGACGCCATGACGGCGCAGGTCGCGCATGACTTCGATGATCTCGTCGTTGGTTTCGCCCAAGCCCACCATCAGGCCGGATTTTGTCGGGATCTCCGGGTGCGCTTCTTTAAAACGCTCCAGCAGCTTCAGCGACCAGTTGTAATCCGCGCCCGGACGCACCTGACGATAGAGGCGCGGTACGTTTTCGAGGTTGTGGTTGAAGACGTCCGGCGGGGTCACCGTCAGAATCTCCAGGGCGCGATCCATGCGGCCGCGGAAATCCGGGACCAGCGTTTCGATTTTAATCGTCGGGTTTTTCTCGCGAATGGCGCTGATGCAGTCGGCAAAATGCTGTGCGCCGCCATCGCGCAGGTCGTCACGGTCCACCGAGGTGACCACCACGTAGCGCAGCCCCATATCGGCGATAGTTTGCGCCAGCTTCTGTGGCTCGTTCGCATCTGGCGCGACCGGGCGGCCATGCGCGACGTCGCAGAATGGGCAACGGCGGGTACAGATCGCGCCGAGGATCATAAAGGTCGCGGTACCGTGGTTGAAGCATTCTGCAAGGTTCGGGCAGGAGGCCTCTTCGCATACGGAGTGCAGGCCGTTCTTACGCATCGCTGCTTTGATTCCCTGGATACGGGACGAGTCTGCCGGAAGTTTGATTTTCATCCATTCCGGTTTTCTGAGCAGAGCTTCACGCTCAGTTGCCACGTTCTTCACCGGGATAAGGGCCATTTTATCGGCGTCGCGGTACTTAACACCGCGTTCCATCACAATGGGTTTACTCATAGCGTGCGTGTTCCAGTTGCGAGTCACGAAGGAAAGCGAATTAATTCAATGAAATGTTGCAATTATCAACTATTTTTGAATCAAGAGCAGGCAGTATACCATTGAAAAGGGGCAGAAAGCAGCCTGCCTACCCAGCAAATTGTAAAATAGTTGTTGTTTTATCCTTTTCCCTTCCGTGCGCTACGCCTTAAACGCCTGGATCACGGTCTCAATGATCTCTTTCAGCAATGGCTCTTTCCCGCTCTGCTTATTGAAGTGCAGCGCAACATCAATCTGTTCTTCCCGCAGGGAGGGAACATCCAGGGTTTGCAGCGGCCAGAGACGGGATACCATGGCGAACAGGCGCTCGGTGGTTAGCCCCAGCATATCGCTCTCGGCGATCATTGCCGCCTGGGTCAGCAGGTTGAAGGTGCTGAAACCGCAGCGGCGCTCGCCCATCTCCTCCTGCAGTCGACGATGCAGCGTAGGGTAGCGCTGGCCTTCAGGCAGCAGCAGCGCAAACTCGTATTGCGCGAGGGCGGATTCATCTTGTGGACCGTCCAGCGCAGGATGCCCAGCGCGGCAGTACATCTGCACCCGATCCTGATACAGCACGTGATGGCTTAGCGCCTGACCGCTGTGCAGATGGGTGTCGATTAACAGATCCACCTGGCGCTGGTCGAGCTGCCGCGCGGCGTCGGTAAGGGCGATGTTGTGCAGCAGTATTTGCGGAAAGGCCGGCTTCAGCGCGCTGGCCAGGCAAGGCATCAGCAGCGCCCCCATGGCTGGCGTAGTGGCGATAGTGATCACCCGCTGCTGGTCCGGGCTGCCGGTGATATCCAGCGCGCTAAGGAAAGCCTCCATACCGCGGCTGATGTACTGGTGAAGGTGGGTGGCATAGGCGGTGGGCGTCACGCCCTGGCCTTTGCGGATAAACAGCGGATCGGGGAACAGCGCCCGCAGTTTGTTAATTGACTGGCTAATGGCCGACGGCGTGATATTGAGTATCTTCGCGGCATTGACGATACCTTTGTGTACATACACGGCTTCGAAGATGGTCAACAGATTGAGGTCAATATTACGCAGGATGCGAAACATCTGACGGTCGTAACGTTCGTCCTGTCTGTCAGGAGATTCTGACGGCGGCGTATTCTCTGGCACGCGATGAGTCCGGTTGGGAATGATAGGCCAAGTATAGCGGCCCGCGGCGTTGCCGTGCGTGACAATTGATTGCAAAAATAATGTGTTACTTGTTCAGCCCCCCGCCGTAAGCGGGGCGCTGATCTGCCGCTTAACCCTGAGGCAGGTATTCGTGCGGGGGATGGTTCAACAGCGCCAGCAGATTGGCGACCAGCCGCGGAGCGACAGTCTCCGGGGTGGCTTCCGGTAGCCACTGACGCATTTGCGTCATCTCCATACCGGCATAGCCGCAGGGGTTGATACGCAGAAACGGCGTCAGATCCATCGCGATATTGAGCGCCAGGCCGTGGAAAGAGCAGCCTTTACGGATCCGCAATCCCAGAGAGCAGATTTTGCGATCGCCGACGTAGACGCCAGGGGCATCGGCGCGGGGGTGCGACTCAATCCCATATTCGGTAAGGGTATTGACGACCGTTTGCTCCAGCAGCGTCACCAGTTCACGCACCCCCAGCTTGCGGCGCTTGAGGTTCAACAGGACGTACATTACCTGCTGTCCCGGGCCGTGATAGGTTACCTGGCCGCCGCGATCGCTTTGGATCACCGGAATATCACCGGGCATCAGCAGGTGTTCCGCTTTGCCGGCCTGACCCTGGGTAAAGACCGGGTGATGTTCTACCAGCCAGATCTCATCGAGGGTATCTTCATCACGGGCGTCGGTAAATTCATGCATCGCCTGCGAGACGGGTTCGTAAGGTTGCAGGCCAAGCTGCCGGATTAGAATTTTATTGTGCTGCAAAACAACATCTCCGCCGGGAAGAGAGAATTCAGGTCGGGGAGTATATCACAGCCGTGTGAAAGGGAATGAGAAGACCCGGCACGGCGGCCGGGTCAGGGAAAGGGTTACAGCACCATCCGAACGATATCGATATTGCCTAACTCTTCGTACAGCGTTTCCACTTGTTCAATGTGGGTGGCGTTGATGGTGATGGAGACCGAGTGGTAGTTACCTTTGCTGCTCGGTTTTACTGACGGCGAGTAATCACCAGGCGCATGGCGCTGTACCACTTCCACCACCTGATCAACCAGCTCAGGCAACGCCTGCCCCATTACTTTGTAAGTAAATGGCGTAGGGAATTCAAGCAGTTCGTTAAGTTTGGTTTTCATGTCAGCTCCGGTGTTACGACAAAATAATAACTCCCACCAAGGGCGGGAGTTATCAGGTTACTTGGATGAATAGTATATGGGGATGGAAATCACACTTTCAAGCGTTCGATTTTTAACCAAACCAGTGGTGGAACATTAATTTAATGTAATCAATAATTTTACCGAAGAAATTACCTTCCGGAATTTCCTGCAGCACCACCAGCGGGCGCTGGTCAATGGTTTTACCATCCAGCTGGAAGTTAATGGTGCCGACGACCTGGTTTTTCTGCAGCGGGGCATGCAGCTCAGTGTTATTCAGCACGTAGCTGGCTTTCAGATCTTTCATCCGGCCGCGCGGGATGGTCAGGTAGACGTCTTTATCCACCCCCAGCGAAGCGCGATCGCTGTCGCCGAACCAGGCTGGTTCGGATGCAAACTCTTTGCCGGCTTTAATCGGGTTGACGGTTTCGAAGAAGCGGAAGCCCCAGGTCAGTAGTTTTTTGCTTTCCGACTCACGCCCTTTGAACGTCCGGCCGCCCATTACCGCCGAGATCAGACGCATCTGGCCTTCGGTGGCGGAAGCGACGAGGTTGTAGCCTGCTTTGTCGGTGTGGCCGGTTTTGATGCCGTCGACGTTCAGGCTGTTATCCCACAGCAGGCCATTACGGTTCAGCTGGCGGATGCCGTTGAAAGTGAACTCTTTCTCACGATAGATCGAGTATTCGTTCGGCACATCGCGGATCAGCGCCTGGCCAATCAGCGCCATGTCGCGCGCCGAGCTGTACTGGCCGTCAGCGTCGAGGCCGTGAACGGTCTGGAAATGGGTGTTTTTCAGGCCGAGGGCGTTGACGTAGTTGTTCATCAGGCTGACGAAGGCATCCTGGCTGCCGGCGACATAGTCGGCCATCGCCACGCAGGCATCGTTACCGGACTGCAGGTTGATACCGCGGATCAGCTGGGAAACCGGCACCTGCATCCCCGGTTTGAGGAACATCAGGGAAGAGCCTTTGAATACCGGGTTGCCGGTGGCCCAGGCGTCGTTGCCGACGGTGACCAGATCGGACTCTTTGAATTTGCCCGCTTTCATCGCCTGACCAATAACATAGCTGGTCATCATTTTGGTCAGACTGGCCGGGTCGCGGCGGGAGTCGGCGTTGTTTTCAGCCAGCACCTTGCCAGAATTGTAATCGATAAGGATCCAGGATTCGGCGTCAATCTGCGGGGCGCCTGGGATCATCGTTTTGATATTCAGGTCATCGGCGCGGGCAGCGGAGGAGAGCGCTGCAACGGAGAGCGCCGTGATGAGTAAACGAGCGGTGAAAGAGGTCTTCATGGTCAGAACAACGGCATCCGTGATGGAGTTAAAAAAAGTGCCTTACTATAGCAAATGCTCTGCGGGCCAGCATCCGACATTGCGCATGAGTTTGTTAATGACTTTTACATGCGCAAGGTGAACGGGCTGCCCGCGGCCTTTAGTTGGCGCGAGTAATAAAGGACTGCAGCTGCGCTTCGCTTTGCAGGCGCTGCTGAACGGCGCTGGCCTGCGCCTTGTCGGCAAATGGTCCCAGCTGAATACGCCACACCGCGCCGTTTTGCATGACCCGGCCTGGCACAGAGAACTGCTGGCTCAGACGCTGCTGATACTGCTGCGCCCGCGCCTGGTCGCTCACTGCGCCCACCTGGACGACAAAGTTACCGCTGGCGCTGGAGGTGGCGGAAGAGGAAGCGGCAACGGCGCCGGCGGCTGCGGCCGCTGCGGGCGCGACGCTACCCTGGATGGAGCCGGGGGCGGTCACCGGCGCTGCTGGCGTGGCGCCGGCGGCAGGTGCGGTCGCGGTGGCGGCCGCGGGTTCGCTGCTCTCCAGCACGCCGCTGTTCAGCGGCGTCGGGGCGCCGAGGAAACCGCCGCTGTTCACCGGAGCGCCAACGCTATCTTCCGGCTTCAGCGTGCTGTTGCTGATCGGGCGAACGTCAGTGGGCGCAGGCTGGTTCATGCCAGCAGCGTCACCGCCGTCCAGATTCGGACGGGCGGGCAGAGCGTAAGTCTGTTTGGCGACGGTGGTACAAGCCATTCCCGGGCCGGAAAGCGAACCGTCAGGCGCGACGATGATGGGGTCGATACGCACTTTGGTGTTGTTCGAGGTGTTCAGGCGGTCGGCGGACGCGCGCGAGAGCGAGATAACCCGATCGTTGCCGTAGGGACCGCGATCGTTAATCCGCACGACGATCATGCGCCCGTTGGCGAGGTTGGTGATCCGCGCATAGCTCGGGATCGGCAGCGTCGGGTGCGCCGCGGTCAACTGCGTCGGGTCGAAGGTTTCACCGCTGGCGGTCAGGTTGCTGTTGGGTTCCGCGTCATAGATCGCCGCGAAACCGGCCTGAGTAAAGTTTGCCGGATCCTGGACGATTTTGTAGCGCTTACCGTCGCGCTCATAATCCTGATTCGCCGTCGCGTTCGGCGTTTCATACTGCGGATCGGCGCCGCTGATCTCAACCGTCGGGCCATTACAGACGGCCGGCTGTGGAGTACTGACCGTCTTTTGTTGCACGTCATCACTCGAACATGCCGCCAGCAGCCCCGCTGCTATGCAGATCCCCAGCCATTGCTTACGCATTGCGAACCCCTTTAAACGCTTTTCGACAACATTTTTCTGTGGGTATGGATCGACATCACGATACCAAACCCGGCCATCAATACGATCAGGGCGGAGCCCCCGTAGCTCACCAGCGGCAACGGTACGCCCACCACCGGTAAAATACCACTCACCATACCAATATTTACGAAGACATAAACGAATAAAATCAACATTAAACCACCGGCCATGACCCGGCCAAAGGTGGTCTGCGCCTGAGCGGCGATCCACAGTCCGCGCATGATCAGCAGAATATAGAGCGCCAGCAGGATCAGCACGCCAATCAGGCCCAACTCTTCGGCGAGAACGGCGAAGATAAAGTCGGTATGGCGTTCCGGCAGGAACTCCAGCTGCGACTGGGTGCCGTGCAGCCAGCCTTTGCCGCGCAGACCGCCAGAGCCAATGGCAATTTTAGACTGAATAATATGATACCCCGCGCCCAGCGGGTCGGTTTCCGGATCGAGCAGCATCATCACGCGCTGGCGCTGATAGTCGTGCATCAGGAAGAACCACAAAATCGGGATAAAGGCGGCGACCAGCACCACCGCAATGCCGATCAGTCGCCAGCTGAGGCCGGAGAGGAACAGCACAAACAGACCGGAGAGGGCGATCAGAATCGAGGTCCCGAGGTCAGGCTGCGCCGCCACCAGCAGCGTCGGCAGAAAGATCAGCACCAGGGCAATACCGGTGTTCTTCAGCGAAGGGGGGCAGACGTCGCGGTTAATAAAGCGCGCCACCATCAGCGGCACGGCAATTTTTGCAATCTCCGACGGCTGAAAGCGGACGATACCGAGATCCAGCCAGCGCTGCGCCCCTTTGGAGATGGCGCCGAAGGCGTCGACGGCCACCAGCAGAATAATACAGAAAATATAGAGGTAGGGCGCCCAGCCTTCATAGACCCGCGGCGGGATCTGCGCCATGACGATCATGATCACCACGCCCATGGCGATCTGGCCGATTTTACGCTCCATCATGCCGACGTCCTGACCGCTGGCGCTCCAGATAACCAGTGCGCTGTAGGTCAGCAGCGCCAGCAGGATCAGCACCATGGTGGGGTCAAGATGGATCTTATCCCACAGCGATTTTTTGTTCGGATTATCCGTCATTATTGATCCTCCCCTGCGGTCACCGCCGGGTTTTCGCTTGGTAGCGTGGTGTTGTTATCGCCCAGCATGATGTGATCGAGGATTTGGCGCATAATCGTACCGACCGCCGGGCCGGCACCGCCGTTTTCCAGGATCATCGCCACGGCAACCTGCGGGTTGTTATAAGGCGCAAACGCCGTCATCAGTTTATGGTCACGCAGACGCTCAGAGATTCGGTGCGCGTTATAGGTTTCGTTGGCCTTCAGGCCAAACACCTGGGCGGTACCGGACTTGGCCGCGATTTTATACGGCGCGCTGGCGAAATACTTGTGCGCGGTGCCGTTGCCGCGGTTGGCCACGCCGAACATGCCGTCTTTGGCGATTTCCCAGTAGCCGGAATGAATGTCGCCTACCGGCGGCTCATGAGGCTGGACCCACGGAACGGGCTTGCCGTCTTCCACGGTGCTTTGCAGCAGGTGCGGCACTTTCACCACCCCGTCGTTAATCAGGATCATCAGCGCTTTGTTCATCTGAATCGGCGTGGCAGTCCAGTAACCCTGGCCGATGCCCACCGGAATGGTGTCCCCCTGGTACCAGGGTTTCTTAAAGCGTTTGAGCTTCCATTCGCGGGTCGGCATGTTGCCCGAGCGCTCTTCGGCGAGGTCGATACCGGTATAGTGGCCGTAGCCGAACTTGCTCATCCACTCCGCGAGGCGATCGATGCCCATGTCATAGGCGACCTGATAGAAATAGGTATCCGCGGACTCCTCAAGCGCTTTGGTGACGTTCAGGTGGCCGTGGCCCCATTTTTTCCAGTCACGATAGCGTTTTTCCGAGCCGGGCAGCTGCCACCAGCCCGGGTCAAACAGGCTGGTATTGCGGGTGATCACCCCGGCGCTCAGCGCCGAGACGGCGACGTACGGTTTGACCGTCGATGCCGGCGGATAGACCCCTTGCGTCGCACGGTTGACCAGCGGCGTGTTGGGATCGTTGAGCAGGCCGGAGTAATCTTTGCTGGAGATGCCGTCGACGAACAGGTTCGGGTCGTAGCTCGGCGTCGAAACCAGCGCCAGAATGGCGCCGGTACGCGGGTCGGTGACCACCACCGCGGCGCGGCTACCGGCCAGCAGCGTTTCGATATACTGCTGTAGCTTGAGGTCGAGGGTGAGGTAGATGTCGCGTCCGGCCTGCGGCGGCACCTCTTTGAGCTGACGAATCACGCGGCCGCGGTTGTTTACTTCAACCTCTTCGTAGCCGGTCTGACCGTGCAGGACGTCCTCGTAATAACGCTCAATACCCAGCTTACCGATGTCATGGGTCGAGGCGTAGTTGGCCAGTTTGCCCTCTTTATCGAGGCGGTCGACGTCTTTATCGTTAATTTTCGACACGTAGCCGATGACGTGCGTCAGCGCCGAGTTATAGGGGTAGTAACGGCGCTTGTAGCCTTTGACTTCCACGCCGGGAAAGCGGTACTGGTTGACGGCAAAGCGGGCCACCTGCACTTCGCTGAGGTTGACCTTGACCGGAATCGAGGTAAAGCGATGGGAGCGGGCGCGCTCCTTTTTGAAACCGGCGATATCATCGTCGGTTAAATCGACGACGTCGCGTAGCGCATCCAGCGTCTGCTGCACATTATCGACTTTCTCCGGCATCATCTCCAGCTGATAAATGGTGCGGTTAAGCGCCAGCGGGGTGCCGTTACGATCGTAAATAATGCCGCGGCTCGGCGGGATCGGCACCAGCTTGATGCGGTTTTCGTTCGAGCGCGTCTGATAGTCGTCGAAGCGAACGATTTGCACATTGTACAGGTTGGCGATCAGAACGCCGGTAAGCAGCAAAATCCCCAAAAAAGCGACCAGCGCCCGGCGCACGAACAGCGAGGATTCAGCCGTATAGTCGCGGAAAGAATTCTGTAATTTCATTCGCTGCTCAGTCTACCCTGATCATCATTACTCACGGTGGTACGGATGGTTGGTGGTAATGCTCCACGCCCGATACAGGCTCTCGGCCACCAGTACGCGCACCAGCGGGTGAGGTAAGGTGAGGGTGGAGAGCGACCAACTCTGTTCCGCCGCTGCTTTACAGGCTGGAGAGAGGCCTTCCGGGCCACCGACCAGCAAACTGACGTCGCGCCCGTCCTGTTTCCAGCGTTCCAGTTCGCGCGCCAGCTGCGGCGTATCCCATGGTTTACCCGGAATATCCAGGGTCACGATGCGGTTTTTACCGGCAGCGGCTAACATCATCTCGCCCTCTTTTTCGAGGATGCGCTTGATATCAGCGTTCTTGCCGCGCTTACCGGCAGGGATCTCCACCAGTTCGAACGGCATATCTTTGGGAAAACGGCGCAGATACTCGCTAAAGCCGGTCTGTACCCAGTCCGGCATTTTGGTGCCAACGGCCACCAGCTGCAACTTCACGCATTAACTCCAGAGTTTTTCCAGCTCGTACAAACGACGGCTCTCTTCCTGCATGACGTGAACCATCACGTCGCCGAGGTCGACGACGATCCAGTCGGCGGCGGCTTCCCCTTCAACGCCCAGGGGCAGCATGCCGGCGGCGCGGGATTCCTGAACCACGTGGTCGGCGATGGACATCACATGACGCGTGGAGGTGCCGGTGCAGATAATCATGCAATCGGTGATGCTGGATTTGCCATGTACATCAATGGCAACGATGTCCTGACCTTTCAGGTCATCAATTTTGTCGATAACAAAATCCTGGAGTGCTTTACCCTGCAAGTGTTCCCCCTGGGTGCGTGAAGATTGATAATCATAAAGAGCCTGACAGTATACCTGAACTGATGAAAAAGTCGGGTGAAATGTCTGTCGGCAGGCGTTCGCGGCGGGGTATCATCCCATCCCTCGCCGAGGATTGCATCGCCATTTTTGTAAAACAATTTTCTGCAAAGCGGCTTTGGCGGATGCTGCCTGGCAGCGGAGAATAGCAGCCTGCTCTGGCCTGTCAATGGTTCGGCGGGAATTCTTCTTCCGACTGCCAGACGGCCTGGCTATTTAATACCCGCAGGGTGGTGAAATCGTGGCGGATTTCGAGCAGGCTCCAGGCGCCATGGGCTATCGGAAAGTGCCACATCGCCGCGGCGGGCATCTGCAACAGCAGGGCGGTCAGCAGGCTCAGAACGCCCTGATGGCCGACGATCAGCAGATGGTCAAGATGGCGGCAGTCGGTCAGCGTGGGGATAAACTCGCTGACGCGGCGGGCAAAACGCTGAAAGCTTTCGCCGTTAGTGGGTGCCGCGTGCTGCCAGTCAGCACACCACGCGGCATAGTTTTGCGCATCTTCTCGTTGAAGGTCGCGATGATGACGCATCTCCCAGTCGCCGAAAAACATCTCATTGAGCGCGGCATGGCATTCGCGTGGGATAGCGCGATCGCCAAGCAGCAGATCGGCCGTTGTCCAGGTCCGCGCCAGCTCGCTACAGAAGACTTTATCGAAAGGCACCGCGCGCAGCCGTTCGCCGAGCGCTCGCGCCTGAGCGACGCCTCGCGGCGTCAGGGGCGTTGGGGCATGGCCGCTGTATAACCCGGCAACGTTGGCTTCGGTTTCGCCATGGCGAACTAACCATAATTTCATGTACAGGCTCTGACAGGCGATGGAGAGGTGGCGTTACGATAGCGCTTTTTTCGCGTCAGGCCCAGCGCGGGGTCAGCAATAGAGACCCTGCTCGCGGATGTAGTCCAGCACCGCGGCCGGCAGCATCTCGGCGCAGGACTCGCCGCGCTCGAGGCGCTGGCGAATGATCGTCGCCGAAATATCGAACCACGGTGTCTCAGCCAGGTAGATTACGCCGGAAGGGCGGCGATGCAGAGATTCCACATCGTGGGTTAAATGGCGATCCAGCCAGCGCTGATCGGCCTCATGGGCCATGGTCAGTGGGTAACCCGGCCGGCGGCAGACAATCAGGTGGACATTGTCGAGGATGGTTTCATAGCGGTGCCAGGTGGGAAAGGTGAGCAGCGAATCCTGGCCAATGATAAACGCCAGCGGCTTGTGCGGCCCCTGCTCCTGGCGCCACTCCTGCAGCGTTTGCGCTGTCCAGGAGGGGGTATCGCGCCGCAGTTCGCGTTCATCGAGCGTGAACAGCGGCTTATCGGCAATCGCCAGCTTCAGCATGTGCACGCGCTGGGCGCTGGTGGCTTCCGGCTGGGGACGGTGCGGCGGGACGTTATTAGGCATGATGATGACCTTGCTCAGGCCAATCTGATTCGCCAGGATCTCGACCGGCTTGAGGTGACCATAATGCACCGGATCGAAGGTGCCGCCATAGATTGCCTGTAAGTGAGTCATATCAACCATCAATAAAAACGTCCGCCAGGGCTTTGTGGCAGAGCAACAACGAAAGACTTTCCAGTTCGGGCCAGACGTCGTACCCGTAATCCTGTTTAAAGGTCAGTTCCGCGCGGGTCAGAAGAGTCACCGCCTGGCGAAGCTGTTCGCCGCTCAGTCGGGCGAGGGCGTCGCTGAGCAGCTGACGGCGGTTTTGCCAGACCCGATGTTTATCAAACAGCGAACGCAGCGGCGTCTGTGCCGACTGGCGCTTGAGGGTCACCAGCAGCAGCAGCTCCCGCTGTAGCGTACGCAGCAGGATCGCCGGCTCGCAGCCTTCAAGACGGAGCTGCTGCAGGACGTGCAGCACGCGCTTACTTTTGCCTGCCAGTAGGGCATCGACCCAATGGTAAGGGGTAAAGTGCGCGGCATCGTTCACCGCCTGCTCAACGCGGGGCAGCGTCAGCTTACCGTCCGGCCAGAGTAGCGCCAGACGCTCCAGCGCCTGCGCCAGCGCCAGCAGATTGCCTTCGTAACAGTAGCACAGCAGCTGGCTGGCCGCGTCGTCGAGCTGCAGCTGATGCTGTTTGGCCCGGGCGGCAAGCCAGCGCGGCAGCTGCGCGTATTCCGGCGTCTGGCAGCTGACCTGGACGGCGCGCTGCGCCAGCGCGGTGAGCCACGCGGCATTCTCCTGGGCTTTGGTCAACTTACTACCGCGAACTATCAGCAGCAGGTCGTCGTGCAGCAGACCGACCAGCGTCGCCAGCTGTTCGTTGATCGCCGCGTTGGGGCCATTCTCTGGCAGGATTAGCAACAGGGTTTGCCGGCTGGCAAACAGGCTCATCGCCTGGCTTAAGGCGAAAAGCGCCTGCCAGTCGGTGCTGTTGTCGATAGAATAGGTATGGTGTTCGGTAAAGCCTTGTGCGGCAGCGGCTTCGCGAATAGCGTCCTGGCTTTCCTGCAATAGCAAAGGATCGTTGCCAAGCAGCAGATAGGCCGCGCGCAGCCCTTCAGTGAGCTGCGCGCGGAGCTGTTCCGGGTACAACCGAATCATCATTGACCCAGCGTGGTGGAGACGCGGTTACCCGAGGACGCCGGCGCGGTGCTGCCCGCGACCGGTTTTTCTTCCTGCTGGGTGGCTTCAACATCCGCTACCTGAACGCTTGGTAGTTTACGAATCAGCTGTTCCGCCGCTTTATCGTACATTTCCTGGATAATCATATCCTGCTCGGCGTCTTTGGCTAACGCCGCCTGCGGGTTATCAAAGAACGAACGATAGACCTTAGTGGTTATCGGATAGATATCGTGACCCGGGATCAGAACGCTGGCATGGACGGTCATGACCATCTGATATTCCGCCGTACGACCGTCCTGGAACACCGAGGCCGTATCTTTCTGAATCGACGAACCATCGAGGCGCAGAGAAGGGACATCTTTACGCAGCGTGCTGGCGTCGATCAGTTCCACGCCGTTAAGACGCAGCTGATTGCGCACCGCGCGGCTTAATGGGCCATTCGGATCGCTCGACTGGAAAATCATGGTTTTCATGGTGGTGGGCACCTTGGTAGTGCTACGCAGATGCCAGCCACAGCCGGCGGTGGCAAGCACCGCCAGAGATAACAACATTGTTACCAGATATCGCACGCTTCCTCCCGCGCTTAGCCAACGACCAGATTGAGCAGTTTACCCGGGACGTAAATCACTTTACGCACGGTTTTGCCGTCGAGATATTTCGCCACCAGATGCTCCTGGCCGGCGCGCTCGCGGACCTGCTCTTCAGTTGCGTCTACCGCAACGGTAATTTTACCACGAACTTTGCCGTTGACCTGGACGACGACGAGGGTGCTGTCTTCCACCATCGCGCTTTCATCCGCCACCGGCCACGGCGCGTTGTCGATATCACCTTCGCCGTTCAGCTCACGCCACAGGGTGAAGCTGACGTGCGGGGTGAACGGGTTGAGCATACGCACTACCGCCAGCAGGGCTTCCTGCATCAGGGCGCGATCCTGCTCATCTTCTTGCGGCGCTTTTGCCAGCTTGTTCATCAGCTCCATGATCGCCGCGATGGCGGTGTTGAAGGTCTGACGACGGCCGATGTCATCGGTCACTTTGGCGATAGTTTTGTGGATATCGCGACGCAGCGCTTTCTGATCTTCACTCAGCGCCGCCACGTTCAGGGCCGCAACGTCCCCTTTGGTGGTGTGTTCGTAGACCAGCTTCCAGACGCGTTTCAGGAAACGGTTCGCCCCTTCGACGCCAGATTCCTGCCACTCGAGGGTCATATCCGCCGGGGATGCGAACATCATGAACAGACGGACAGTATCCGCGCCGTAGCGCTCAACCATGACCTGCGGATCGATGCCGTTGTTTTTCGACTTGGACATCTTGCTCATGCCGGTGTACACCAGCTCGTGGCCCGCCGCGTCTTTCGCTTTCACGATGCGGCCTTTTTCGTCCCGTTCAACGATGGCGTCAACCGGGGAGACCCAGTTACGTTCGCCGTTTTCGCCCACGTAGTAGAAGGCGTCAGCCAGCACCATGCCCTGGCACAGCAGCTGTTTCGCCGGCTCATCGGAGTTGACCATCCCCGCGTCGCGCATCAGCTTGTGGAAGAAGCGGAAGTAGAGCAGGTGCATGATCGCGTGTTCGATACCGCCGATGTAGATATCGACCGGCAGCCAGTAGTTGGCCGCTTGCGAATCCAGCATCCCTTCCTGATACTGCGGGCAGGTGTAGCGCGCATAGTACCAGGAAGATTCCATAAAGGTGTCGAAGGTGTCGGTTTCGCGCAGCGCCGGCTGGCCGTTAACCGTGGTCTTGGCCCATTCAGGATCGGCTTTGATCGGGCTGGTGATACCGTCCATGACTACGTCTTCCGGCAGGATCACCGGCAGCTGATCTTCCGGGGTCGGCAGCACGGTGCCGTCTTCCAGGGTAACCATCGGGATCGGCGCGCCCCAGTAGCGCTGACGGGATACGCCCCAGTCACGCAGGCGGTAGTTAATTTTACGCTCACCTACGCCCATGGCAGCCAGTTTGTCAGCAATAGCGTTGAAGCCCGCTTCATAATCGAGGCCGCTGAATTCGCCGGAGTTAAACAGGACGCCTTTCTCGGTCAGCGCCTGCTGGGAAAGATCCGGCTCGGAGCTGTCGGCGGCGAGGATCACCGGCTTGATGTTCAGCCCGTATTTGCTGGCGAACTCGTAGTCGCGCTGGTCGTGGCCCGGAACGGCCATCACCGCGCCGGTGCCGTATTCCATCAGCACAAAGTTAGCCGCCCATACCGGAATTTCTTCGCCGGTCAGCGGGTGGATAGCTTTAAAGCCGGTATCAACGCCTTTTTTCTCCATCGTCGCCATGTCGGCTTCCGCCACTTTGGTGTTGCGGCATTCGTCGATGAAGGTGGCCAGCGCCGGATTGTTCGCCGCAGCCTGCTGCGCCAGCGGGTGACCCGCAGCGACCGCCAGGTAGGTACAGCCCATAAAGGTGTCCGGGCGGGTGGTATAGACGGTCAGCTTGTCGGCGTAGTTGTTGACGTCAAAGGAGATTTCCACCCCTTCAGAACGGCCGATCCAGTTGCGCTGCATGGTCTTCACGGTGTCCGGCCAGTGGTCCAGCTTATCCAGATCGTTCAGCAGCTCATCGGCGTAGGCGGTGATTTTAATAAACCACTGCGGGATCTCTTTACGCTCGACTTTGGTGTCGCAGCGCCAGCAGCAGCCGTCGATAACCTGCTCGTTGGCCAGCACGGTCTGGTCGTTCGGGCACCAGTTCACTGCGGAGGTTTTTTTGTACACCAGGCCTTTTTTATACAGCTCAGTGAAGAACTTCTGCTCCCAGCGGTAGTATTCCGGGGTGCAGGTTGCCAGCTCGCGGCTCCAGTCATAGCCGAAGCCCAGCATTTTGAGCTGGTTTTTCATGTAGGCGATGTTGTCGTAGGTCCACGGCGCTGGCGCGGTGTTGTTTTTTACCGCCGCCCCTTCCGCCGGCAGACCGAACGCATCCCAGCCAATTGGCTGCAGGACGTTTTTACCCAGCATGCGCTGATAGCGGGCAATCACGTCGCCGATGGTGTAGTTACGCACGTGACCCATGTGTAGTCGACCAGAAGGATAAGGAAGCATCGACAGGCAGTAATACTTCTCTTTGCTCTCGTCTTCAGTTACTTCAAATGTACGATTTTCGTCCCAGTGAAGCTGGACTTTCGATTCTATCTCTTCCGGGCGGTATTGCTCTTGCATGGCAGCCAGTGGTCCTGTTTTCAATACAGCTACAAAATGTAGCCAATGGATGTGTTATTTCAGATCGGCATAGCATAGCCCAAACGCTAACGTCAAAACAGCCTTTCACACATTTACAGAGAGGAAAGCGGTGGAGAATATTTCGCGACTCTGTGGCTTGGCTGGCAGAGCTATCCGCAGATAACGGCTATCATAAGAAGAAGTTAACCACACCGGAGGCGAAAAGATGAACAAGGTTGCTCAGTTCTACCGAGAGCTGGTGTCGACGCTCAGCGAGCGGTTACGCAATGGAGAACGTGATATTGATGCGCTGGTGGAGCAGGCCAGGGTCAAGATTAGCCAGTCCGGCGAGTTAACGCAGAGCGAAATCAACAATGTGATCCGCGCTGTTCGACGCGATCTGGAAGAGTTCGCCCTCAGTTATGAAGAGAGTCAGGACGAGCTGACTGACAGCGTCTTTATGCGGGTGATCAAAGAGAGTCTCTGGCAGGAACTGGCGGATATTACCGATAAAACTCAGCTTGAATGGCGCGAGGTGTTTCAGGATCTCAACCATCACGGTGTCTATCACAGCGGCGAAGTGGTGGGGTTGGGTAACCTGGTGTGTGAGAAATGCCATTATCATCTTCCGGTGTATACGCCTGACGTACTGCCGCGTTGCCCAAAATGCGGTCACGACCAGTTCCAAAGGCGGCCCTTTGAGCCATAATGAGTAAACGCTTAGCCCGGGAATCTACTGCTGGTGCAGTCGACGCCAGCAGTAGATGTCATTTTAGTTGTTTAACACTTACTTGAGCGTGTTAATTTCTGTCGATTTAAAGTACTGACTTCCACCGATTTCGCTCGCGTAGTTATGATAAGCGTTCACGACCAATTTATTGCCGCTGAGCGTTCCTTTTTCACAGGTCATCAGACCCAGAAATCCGCATTTATAACCGCCATTAACAATCTTTTTGGCATTTAACGTCATGGTTCCGTCAGCGTGGATAAGACCACAATTGATAATATTGCCATTATTGTTGGTGTCAATGGTCATATCGCCAAAAGATTGAATCAGCCATTCATTAAGAAAATCTGATTTAGTGCTGATGTTGATAGTCCCGCCAATAATTTCTCCGCTATTTTGTATGCCACTGTGGGTAAAGTTCATGACTGCATTATCGCCACGAATGGTACCGCCTTTATTATTAAAACTCTTACTCTCTGCCGTTAGGTTATCTGTGACAAGAAGTTGGCTACCTTTATTTAATATGACATTCCCCTTTGTCTTGATGGCGATATTACCTCCTTTGATGGTCCCTGAGCTGCCGATCGCGCCAGACGAAATCTCTTTGTCTTTAATCGATTGAATGGTGAGGGTTTCGGTTCCGTGGATGTTTCCCGTCACATTGAGCGAGCTGCCGCTAAAAGAGACAGTAGTGTTTTTTGCACGAGTAGAACCGCCGTTATCGATATTCCCGAGGGCGCCTACCACTAATTGGTTGTCTGAAAGCAGATTGGAACCGTAGGAAGTTTTCAAATTGCCGTTAGTGGTTACGCTTAACGCCGTTTTGCTTGAGATGGTGCCGTTATTTTCCAGATTTCCCGAGGCGTTAACCACCAGCTGCCTGGTGCCTGTGATAGTCCCGTTGTTAGTCAGGGCCTGTAAGCTATTAATTGCAGTCGCACTGGTTGTTGATATGCTACCCGAGTTATTAAAGTTCCCCGCCGAAACGATCTGCGTGAGCATACCATTGCCGGTGATCGAACCTTCGTTGACCAATTCTCCGCTGCTGACCATCGACAACATGCTGTTAGAAACAATACTGCCTTTATTGCGCACGCCCAAACCATAATCGTTACCCATCATACTGATGCTATTGGCTTTAATTCCGCCAAGACTGCTGATGTCGATACTGTATTCAGGAAATAGCATCTGCAATAAGCTTGGGGTTTTACCTGCGGAAGTCATCTGTCCTGTCGTGTTATCAAAGGTAAAGCTTCCCGCGCCTAATGAGGTGTTGGCAGCGCTGAGCGAGCCATTGATAGCAATGGTTTCCGCCAGCAGCAGGGCATAGTTGTTCGAGGCATCCATACCTTTGTTGCCGATAGTGATCTTGCCTTTACTGACGGTATAGGACCCGATCCCTCCGTTATCGTTAAGTTTCACCTGCCCGGTCGTTAATACTGCTGAATTGGTATTAATGAAGCTGCAGCCTGAGCAGGAGATACCGTTCGGGTTAGCGATAATAACATCGGCTTTTTGACCCGCGACTTCTATAAATCCGTTGAGGGAACTGGACTTATTTGAGGTCACTTCATTGAGAATAACGGATGCGCTGCCGTTGGTTAAATTATTATTCCTGGCAATATTGCCAAATTTGTCATGGGTAAGATCGTCGCCGCTGTTGTTCAAAATCACCCCGTTGCTGCCGACGTTAAAATCACGGTACATATTGTGAGATACGCCAGCCGCGTTAGGTTTTTCAATATCAACAACGGTTGTGCCTGATGAGTGCGTCCATGTGTTTGGGTCGGCATAGACAAACGATGAGCTAAGGGCTGCCGCGAGTGCGACATAAGTTAAATTAAATTTGAACATCATATTTATTCCTTTAATTAAGAGTGGTTAAGAAATTTAAGCCTTATGTTTTTTGTTATTTTTGAAGTTAATACCTCCATTGTAATGAGAAGCCCAGGTTAAGAGCATCGCTATGGAAACGAACGGGTTTGATTAAAGGGGTACTCATGAAAAAGTCATACTGCGTGGCGAGCAGCGAGCCACGAATACCGCTTACTGCGCCAGAAAGCGTTTTTCCCCTCTGGTTTTGCTCGTTTCCTGTTATACGACCTATATCTACACCAAAATAAAATTGGCGGTCAGGCGTCGGGATATCCCAGATAAAATCATTGCGCCAGTACCATCCCTGATTGCCGGACAGGCTGTTTTCCCCGTCGAACCCGCGCACGGTCCAGCGGCTGCCAATATTGAATTTATTATCCGAGGAGAGTGGGTCCGGGCTGAACTGCGCGCTCAATCGGGGCGCCCAGGTAAATGCGTCGCCAGCCGCGTCAAATTTCATCATCGCCTGCAGGTTCGCATGGACGATCCGCGACAGCGGGCTGTACATCCCGGCTTTCTCCTCCGGCGTTGCCGTTGAGCTGAGCCACGGCAGGCTGCGCTGGATGCCAATGCTGGCGTCGACGATTTTTTTATTAAAATAGTGCTGATGGTTGAGGGTAAGCTCCCATGATGGCGTTTGCTTGCGCATGACCTGCAGTTCGCTGCCGCCGAAGTAATAGTGCGAGGTGCTCTTGGCAATTCGGAGGTCGGCGGTGGTTTTTTGCTGGCGGGTGTGGGAGAGCAGTCGGCTCAGCGTGGCGCTGTAGTAACGATTCTTGCTCTTATAATCCATCGTTGACCAGTTGCCGTTGAACTGCTGGCGATACTGGCTATATGCCCCGTAGGCGCTTAGTGACCAGTAGCCAAAGGGGATGGAGTAGTACAGGCTACCGTTATGGTTGCCGTCATTGTGTTGGTTGAATTCAATATCGCCCCCGCCGGAAATATACAGAATGTCGTTAAGAGTGGTCAGATCATAGAGATAGAGGGCGCCACCGGCCTGATAGCGGCCGCTGGCTTTGCTGCCGGCGTCGTCAAGCCAGGCGCCAAGCTGCCATTTTTTCTCCAGGCTGCGGGCGATCTGAAGATCGCTTTCCCCCTCGCGCTGGCCAGGCAGCAGTTTCATGTGCGCCGTAGAACCCGGCAGGCGCTGCAGATTGGCCATACCCTGCTCAAGGTCGCTTAAACGCAGGATAGCGCCGGGAGACAGGGGCAGTGAATTCCACAGACGGGTGATGTCTGATCCGCCGGCATAGTCGATAGCGCCCACTTTGCCATACTTCAGTGTCAGCCGGAGGATGCCTTGCTCCAGCGACTGGGAGGGAACATCAATCAGAGAGGTGATATAGCCTTGCACGATCAGTTCGTTTTGAAGCCTATACGCCAGCAGGCGTATACCCTCGCTACCCAGACAGCGGCCCTGTGCCTGCTGCGCGGTTTTCGCCAGTAATTTCCGGGTGAGCGCCTGGTTATCGGAATCGATGTCGACTTTATTGATTAATCTGCAATGTGCTTCCACAGGAAAGTGGATACCCTGTGGCGCCCCGCGCTGTTGTGAGGACTGAAACTCCTGTTGCTGCGGGGTCAGCGCCTCCTGGCGAGCTTTATCCTGCTCGGTCTGATGAGCTGAGGTGGTCAATTGCGCAGCACTGACGGCAGAGGCGCCAGCCAGCGTTATAAACAGCAGCCCGGTGAGCGAGCGAGATCGAATTAACATGAAGCAATATCCATTTGTTTCATTGGTTCGGCGACGCATCAATACCATTACCTCTGGCAAAATGATTGATGGCCTTTATTTCGGCGCAGGCAAGGTCAGGCAAGAATATTATATTTAATCAATACCATAATCATGCGACGAACCTGTTACGAGGCGTTATATGCTAGCGGTGGTGGAAATACCGGTCCACGAATTCATTAGTGATTTTTTTATGAATTGATCGATTTAATAAATAAGTTCAGTTTGTCTCGCTGAAATGTATTTATTATGTAAATGATATTGGCGGTAATGGCGCGCACAAATAATATTGGCGAATAATATGGCGGGAAAGATAAACTGCGCATACCGGGTGGTATGCGCAGCGAATAACGATTAATGCAGAATTTTGGCGAGGAAATCTTTAGCGCGATCGGATTGTGGATTGGCGAAGAAGGCCTCTTTATCGGCATCTTCGACTATCTTTCCTTCATCCATAAAGATCACCCGGTTGGCCACCTTGCGGGCGAAGCCCATTTCGTGGGTAACCACCATCATCGTCATCCCTTCGTTGGCCAGTTCCACCATGACGTCCAGTACCTCGTTGATCATCTCCGGGTCGAGCGCTGAGGTGGGCTCATCAAACAGCATAGCGATCGGGTCCATACACAGGGCTCGGGCAATGGCCACGCGCTGCTGCTGGCCGCCGGAGAGCTGCGCCGGATATTTTTCCGCGTGCGCCGCCAGGCCAACGCGCTCCAGCAGCTTGAGACCCTTCTTGCGCGACGACGCTTTGTCACGATTGAGAACCTTAACCTGCGCCAGCGTCAGGTTGTCGATAATCGACAGGTGCGGGAACAGTTCAAAATGCTGAAACACCATTCCGACGTGCGAGCGCAGTTTGGCAAGATTGGTCTTTTTATCGTTAACCACGGTGCCATCGACGATAATCTGCCCCTGCTGCACCGGCTCAAGGCCGTTTACGGTTTTAATCAGCGTGGATTTACCGGAGCCTGACGGCCCGCAGACCACCACGACTTCGCCTTTTTTCACTTCCGTGGAGCAATCGGTCAGCACCTGAAAGTGACCATACCATTTTGAAACGTTTTTC
This sequence comes from Klebsiella sp. 1SOBk10mer, assembly GCF_046602535.1. Taxonomy (NCBI): domain Bacteria; kingdom Pseudomonadati; phylum Pseudomonadota; class Gammaproteobacteria; order Enterobacterales; family Enterobacteriaceae; genus Klebsiella; species Klebsiella sp. 1SOBk10mer. The sequence continues at coordinate 347,243 of NZ_JBKIUP010000002.1, read as the reverse complement.
AGGGTAATCATTACACAGTCCTTTTCTTCAACCAGCTGACCAACAGCGAGGCGCTGAGGCTAATCACAAAATAGACGCCGCCCGCGAACAGGATCATTTCGACCTGGGTCCCGTCACGCTCGCCAATCGTGGAGGCGGTACGGAAGAAGTCGGCGAGGCTCAATACATACACCAGCGAGGTATCCTGGAACAGGACGATCCCCTGGGTTAACAGCAGCGGCACCATGGCGCGGAAGGCCTGCGGCAGGATCACCAGCCGCATCGACTGCCAGTGGGTCATTCCCAGCGCCAGCGCGGCGCTTGACTGGCCGCGGGAGATGCTCTGGATACCGGCGCGGATAATCTCTGAATAGTAGGCGGCCTCGAACATCGAAAAGGCCACCATCGCCGAGATCAGGCGAATATCCGTTTTCGGCGACAGTCCCAGCACGTTCTGCAGGAAGCCCGGGACAATCAGGTAGAACCACAGCAGAACCATCACCAGCGGGATAGAACGGAACACGTTAACGTAGGATTTAGCAAACCAGGCCAGCGGCAGAAAGCTGGACAGGCGCATGACCGCCAGCAGGGTGCCCCAGACGATGCCGACCACGATGGCGATCACCGTAATCTTCAGGGTGATCACCAGCCCTGCCAGCAGGTAGGGCATGGAGGGAACGATCGAACTCCAGTCAAAATCGTACATTATTTGCCTCCCATATTGCCAGGCAGGCGAACCTTACGCTCGACCACATACATAATCAGCATAATCACCGCGTTGATGAAAACATAGGCCAGGGTGATGGCGGTAAAAGACTCCCAGGCATGAGCTGAGTAGTCCAGCAGTTTGCCCGCCTGCGCGGCCATATCGGCCAGACCGATGGTGGAGGCGATGGCCGAGTTTTTCACCAGGTTCATCATCTCCGAGGTCATCGGCGGCACGATAACGCGATAGGCGTTCGGCAGCAGCACGTAGCGGTAGGTTTGCGGCAGGGTCAACCCCATCGCCAGACCGGCGTTCTTTTGCCCGCGCGGCAGCGACTGGATAGCGGCGCGTACCTGCTCGCAGACGCGAGCGGCGGTAAACAGCCCCAGGCACAGCATGGAGGAGACAAAGAACTGAATGTTTGGGTCCAGCTCCGATTTAAACCACATGCCGATATTTTCCGGCAGGAATTCCGGCACCACCAGGTACCAGGTAAAGAACTGCACGATCAGCGGCACGTTGCGAAACAGTTCGACATAGCAGGTGCCAATGCCCGAGAGGAAGCGATTGGGGACCGTGCGTAAAATGCCGAACAGCGAGCCGACGAGAAAAGCGATGATCCAGGCCGAGATGGAGAGGGCGACGGTGATCTGAAAACCGCTCCACAGCCAGCCCAGGTAGGTAGTGTTGCCGAAGGGGGCCTGTTGCAGGAATATCCCCCAGTTCCAGTCTATTGACATACATGACTCCTGGAAAAAAAAGGGTAGCCATTGCTACCCTCGAAGACGGTTGTCCAGCTTGTTTCGGTATTCGCGGCGGCTGGGGAACGACCAGCCGCCGTATAGTCTGTCCGTGCTGTGACAATCATCGGGAGGGCAGGATATCCCGCCCCTGGTTGTTATAATTAGTTCAGTGCTTTGTCATTAGGTGATTTGAACAGCGCTTTCATGTCGTCCGACAGCTCGAAGTTCAGGTTAAGATTTTTTGGCGGAATCGGGTTTTTGAACCATTTGTCGAACCACTTCGCCGCTTCGCCAGAGGTCTGGGCCTGGGCAACGGTTTCATCGACCAATGCCTTGAAGGTCGGATCGTCCTTACGCAGCATGCAGCCATAGGCTTCTTTCGACTGCGCGGTGCCGACGATTTCCCAGTTATCCGGTTTCTTCGCCTTGGCGCGTTCGCCGGCCAGCAAAGCGTCATCCATCATAAAGGCCACCGCGCGTCCGCTTTCCAGAGTACGGAAAGAGTCGCCATGATCTTTGGCGCTGATGATGCGCATATTCATTTTTTTCTCATCGTTCAGCTTATGCAGCAGGATCTCAGAGGTGGTCCCGGAGGTGACGACGACCGCTTTATCCTTCAGGTCCGGGAAATCTTTGATCGGGCCGCCTTTCTTCACCAGCAGACGGGTGCCGACGACGAAGATAGTATCGGAGAAGGCCGCCTGTTTCTGGCGCTCGAGGTTGTTGGTGGTAGAGCCGCACTCGAAATCAAAGGTGCCATTCTGCAGCAGCGGAATACGATTCTGCGAGGTGACCGGGATCAGTTTGACCTGCAGATCGGGTTTGTTCAGTTTTTTCTTGATGGCATCGACGATGGCGTTGGAGTAGTCCTGAGAGTAACCCACAACCTTCTGTTGGTTATCGTAGTAAGAGAAAGGGACGGAAGATTCGCGATGGCCGACAACGATAACGCCATTTTTCGCGATCTTATCCAGAGTGCTCTGGCCAGCCGCCGGGGCAGCATCTTCCGCCTGCGCCAGACCAGCGGTCATTCCCATTACCAGCATTGCCGTGGCCAGTTTACGTAATTGCATATCCAACTCCTTATCCGCAGCGTCACCGACGCTATTGATACCCATTGTGATTGTGTGTGTTGTTATTAGGGGCACGCATCCACGTGCCGCATTTGTATGTGTTTGTTAGCATTTAGTTTGGCTTAATGTAAATATTTTGCTGCTTTATTGTTTATTTTTGCGAAGCGCTCCGCACCAATGGGAGGCAAATATCTTCCATTGCACCAAAATAGCGCGACCACCGATCGTTTATGGTGCAACCCGGTTGCACTGGGCCGGAGGACGGCGCTACCCGATTAAATAAAGCAATGACTGTGCCAGGGTGGCAAATGACGGGAAGAAAAAAGCCGGCGACGGGCGTCGCCGGTAGAGAACTTATCGGCGACGCTGACGCAGGCTCATCAGCAGCGCACCGAAGCCGAGCAGCGCCGTCAGCGCCCACAGCGGCCAGTTGCCAGTGCGAGCGTAAGGGGTCATGCCGCTGGTGGGCGTCACGGTGGTGGTCAACACCTCACGGGTAAACTGCGGGATCATCTTCTGGATCTCGCCGCGCGGGCCGATCACGGCGGTAATGCCGTTGTTGGTACTGCGCAGCAGGGGGCGGGCCAGCTCCAGGGCGCGCATCCGCGCCATCTGGAAGTGTTGCCACGGGCCGATGGACTTGCCGAACCAGGCGTCGTTAGAGATGGTCAGCAGGAAGTCGGTATCCGGACGGAAGTTATCCCGCACCTGTTCCCCGAGGATGATCTCGTAGCAGATGGCCGCGGTCAGCTTCAGGTTATGCGCCATCAGCTGCGGCTGCACGTAGGGACCGCGGCTGAAGGAGGACATCGGCAGGTCGAAGAATGGCGCCAGCGGACGCAGAATCGACTCCAGCGGTACAAACTCGCCGAACGGCACCAGATGGTTCTTGTTGTAGCGGTTGGTCGAGTCGTAGCGGTACGGGTTATCTTTGCCGAGGGTAATGATGGTGTTGTAGGTGTCGTAGCGATTCTGCTTATTAAGACGCGCGTCGACGATGCCGGTGATCAGCGAGCTGTCTTTTGCGCGCAGCAGATCGTCCATCATGCTGAGGAACTGCTGCTGGTTGATCTCCAGATCCGGGATCGCCGATTCAGGCCAGATAATCAGCTGCGAGTGGCCGATATGCGGCTGGGTCAGCGCCAGGTAGGTTTTCAGGGTATTAACCAGCTGGTTCTCGTCCCACTTCATGGCCTGCGGGATATCGCCTTGCACCAGCGAGACCTGCGTCGTGCGCTCCGGCAGCAGCTGATACCACTGGATATAGCGCAGCGGGAACGGCAGGGCGAACAGCACCGCGGCGATCACCAGCGCCTTCCCGTTGCGCTGCACGAGGGCCAGAGCCAGCAGGCCGCTAACCATCATCAGCAGGAAGTTGATCGCCTCAACCCCCATCACCGGCGCCAGGCCTTTCAGCGGGCCGTCGATCTGGCTATAGCCGAACTGCAGCCACGGAAAGCCGGTCAGCACCCAACCGCGCAGGAACTCGGTGATCTGCCAGACGACGGGAGCGGCGATCGCCACCCGTAGCCAGCTGGTTTTGGGCCAAAGCCGGGCGAGCAGGCCGGCAAACAGGCCGGTGTAGAGCGACAGATAGGCCGCAAGCAAAACGACGAGGAAGACGTTAACCGGACCCGGCATACCGCCAAACTGCGCAATACTGACATAAACCCAGTTGATTCCCGTGCCGAACAGGCCAAGTCCCCAGAAATAGCCGATGCCGGCGCTTTGCAGCGGGCGGCGGTTAAGGGTTAACGCCTGCAGACCGACCAGTGAAATAATCGCTGCTGGCCAGAAGTCGTAAGGTGAAAAAGCCAGCGTTCCGCTGGCTCCGAATAGCAGCGCCAGCAGCAGACGTACGCGCTGGCGTTCAAGAAGAGAGGCAAATACCATTTAGGCTAATCGTCCCGTAAATTAACGCCTGTTGCCACAGGCTATGCTGTTTGCCAGCCGGGGGAGGGGACAACCGAGTATCGCCACGGTCTGTCTCCCGGCTGGCCGTGACCTTCAGCGCCGCCGCTTACTCTTCCAGCTTCGGCTGGGGAGCATCATCCGGCAGCTTAACATGCACCTGAATGATACGACGACTATCTGCCATTGCTACCTTGAATTGGTAACCATCAATGTCGATAGATTCGCCGCGAGCCGGCAGGTGGCCAAAGGCCTGCATTACCAGCCCGCCAATGGTATCCACTTCTTCATCGCTGAAGTGCGTATCGAAGGCGTCGTTGAAGTCTTCGATGGAGGCCAGGGCGCGTACCGTCCAGGTATGGCGGCTCAGCTGGCGGAAATCGATATCTTCTTCTTCGTCGTACTCGTCTTCAATTTCCCCGACGATGAGCTCAAGGATATCCTCGATGGTCACCAGACCGGAGACGCCGCCGAATTCGTCAATAACGATCGCCATATGGTAGCGCTGTGAGCGAAACTCTTTCAGCATGCGGTCGACCCGCTTGCTTTCCGGAACGACAACCGCCGGCCGTAACACTTTTTCCATGCTGAAGGCTTCGGCGTCGCTGCGCATAAACGGCAGCAGATCCTTGGCCATCAGAATCCCTTCGATGTGATCTTTATCTTCACTGATGACCGGGAAGCGCGAGTGAGCGGATTCGATGATGACATCGAGGCACTCGTCCAGCGTCTGATTGCGTTTCAGGGTAATCATTTGTGAACGGGGGATCATAATGTCGCGGACCCGCTGGTCGGCGATATCCATTACCCCTTCGAGCATGTCACGCGTATCTTCATCGATAAGGTCGTTCTGCCCGGAATCACGGATCAGCGCCAGCAGTTCATCGCGGTTTTTCGGTTCCCCGTGAAAGAGCTGGCTGAGTAACAGGGAGAAAAATCCCTTTTTGCTGTTTACTGTGTCACTACTGTGTGAATTGTCGTCGCTCATGGCGTCGTTTGGGTTCTCATGTTGATTTAATGTCGCTCGTCGCGCGTAAACTCAGCGCCGGACGGCATGGGTTGCCTGACGTTCAGGCGGGTAAAATGCATGAACAGCGGCCGGATGAGGCGCAAGCGCCACGATCCGGCAGGGGGCTATTCAGCAATCTTCTCGGAAATGTACGGGTCCTCATAGCCCAGAGCAAGCATTATCTCTGTTTCGAGGCCTTCCATCTCTTCCGCTTCGTCATCTTCGATGTGATCGTAGCCCAGCAGATGCAGGCTGCCGTGCACCACCATATGCGCCCAGTGCGCCTCCAGCGGTTTACCTTGCTCGCTGGCTTCCTGCTCCACCACCTGACGGCAAATGATCAGATCGCCGAGCAGCGGCATTTCAATCCCCGGCGGCGCTTCAAACGGGAAAGAGAGGACGTTGGTCGGCTTATCCTTGCCGCGATAGGTCAGGTTCAGCTCATGGCTTTCTGCAACGTCGACCAGACGAATCGTTAACTCTGACTCCTCCTGAAACGGCGGAATGACGGCGTCGACCCAGCGTTGAAAAAGGGCTTCGTCCGGCAGGCCGCTGGTCTCTTCGCAGGCCAGCTGTAAATCGAGGATCACCTGACTCATTTTTGCTCCTGTTCCTGGGCTTCGCGTTTGCGCTCGGCGGCCAGTTCTGCTTTACGTTTTTGGTCTGCGGCTTCCCATGCCTCATAGGCGTTCACGATGCGGGCGACCACCGGATGGCGGACCACGTCTTCGCTATGGAAGAAGTTAAAGCTGATCTCATCGACTTCCGCCAGCACTTCGATGGCGTGGCGCAGACCGGATTTGGTGCTGCGCGGCAGGTCAATCTGCGTGATATCGCCGGTGATCACCGCCTTGGAGTTAAAGCCGATGCGGGTCAGGAACATTTTCATCTGCTCGATGGTGGTGTTCTGGCTTTCATCAAGAATGATAAAGGCGTCATTCAGCGTCCGTCCGCGCATATAGGCCAGCGGGGCCACTTCGATGACGTTACGCTCAATCAGCTTTTCCACCTTCTCAAAGCCGAGCATCTCGAACAGCGCGTCGTACAGCGGGCGCAGATACGGGTCGACCTTCTGGCTCAGATCGCCGGGCAGGAAGCCGAGCTTTTCACCCGCTTCGACGGCCGGACGGGTCAGCAGAATGCGGCGGATCTCCTGACGCTCCAGCGCATCAACCGCCGCCGCCACCGCCAGATAGGTTTTCCCGGTACCCGCCGGACCCACGCCGAAGGTGATGTCGTGATCGAGGATATTGGCGATGTACTGCGCCTGGTTCGGCGTACGCGGTTTGATCACCCCGCGCTTGGTCTTGATATTGACGGCTTTTCCGTACTCCGGCACGCTCTCGGCGCTTTGCTCAAGCACGCGCGCCTCTTTGATCGCCAGATGGATCTGCTCTGGTTCAATATCCTGAATCTGACCGCGCATCGGCGCCGTGTCGACATACAGGCTGCGCAGAATATCGGCGGCGGCGTGTACGCACAGGGCGCGTCCGGTCAGCTTAAAGTGATTGTCGCGGCGGTTAATCTCAATGCCTAACCGACGCTCCAGCTGTTTGATGTTGTCGTCAAACGGGCCGCACAGGGCTAACAGGCGTGTGTTATCCGCTGGCTCCAGGGTAATTTCACGAGTGTCTATGTTCAAACTGTTCCTCTTTACGCAGGTGGCCGGACGCGGCGCGTGGCCGGCTAATCAGGAAATTATTTACGTCACAGGAAAATGGCGCAAGCATTGCTGTAGATATAGGGACGGAGAGAGGAATTACAAGGCCTGCCGGAACCGACAGGCCTGAAGAGATCACGGCTGATAGATACCCACGCCAAGATCGTTCTCTTTACGGGTGCGGGCAATCACTGATTCGGGTGATTCAGCGATACGCAGACCCATCTCCGCTTCGGTGCGCACGATTTTGCCGCGCAGCGAGTTGGTGTAAACATCGACGATTTCGACATCGACAAACTTGCCGACGAGGTCCGGGGTGCCTTCGAAATTGACCACCCGGTTGTTCTCCGTACGCCCGGAGAGCTCCATGATGTTCTTGCGCGACGTGCCTTCCACCAGGATGCGCTGTACCGTGCCGAGCATGCGACGGCTCCAGGCCATCGCCTGCTGGTTGATGCGCTCCTGCAGAATATACAGACGCTGTTTCTTGTCTGCATCCGGCACGTCGTCGACCATATCGGCCGCCGGGGTGCCCGGACGGGCGGAGAAGATAAAGCTGTAGCTCATATCGAAATTGACGTCGGCGATAAGCTTCATCGTCTTTTCGAAATCTTCCGTGGTTTCGCCGGGGAAGCCGACGATAAAGTCTGAGCTTATCTGAATATCCGGACGCGCTTCACGCAGCTTACGAATAATCGCTTTATACTCCAGCGCGGTATGGGTCCGTCCCATCAGGTTCAGCACGCGGTCGGAACCGCTCTGCACCGGCAAGTGCAGGAAGCTCACCAGCTCCGGCGTATCGCGATAGACGTCGATGATGTCGTCGGTAAATTCGATCGGATGGCTGGTGGTGAAGCGAATGCGGTCGATGCCGTCGATAGCGGCCACCAGGCGCAGCAGATCGGCAAAGCTGCCGGTGGTGCCGTCGTAGTTCTCACCGCGCCAGGCGTTCACGTTCTGGCCCAGCAGGTTGACTTCACGCACGCCCTGCGCCGCCAGTTGGGCGATTTCAAACAGGATATCGTCGCACGGGCGGCTGACTTCTTCACCGCGGGTGTAGGGCACCACGCAGTAGGTGCAGTATTTGTTGCAGCCTTCCATAATCGAGACAAAGGCGGTCGGGCCTTCGGCGCGCGGTTCTGGCAGGCGATCGAATTTTTCAATTTCCGGGAAGCTGATATCAACCACCGGGCTGCGGTTGCCGCGCACAGAGTTAATCATCTCCGGCAGGCGGTGCAGGGTTTGCGGCCCGAAAATAATATCGACATAGTGCGCGCGCTGACGAATATGGTCGCCTTCCTGGGAGGCCACGCAGCCGCCAACGCCAATAATCAGGTCCGGGTTCTTCTCTTTCAGCAGCTTCCAGCGTCCAAGCTGATGGAAAACTTTTTCCTGGGCCTTCTCACGAATTGAGCAGGTATTGAGCAACAGCACATCTGCTTCTTCCGCCACTTCGGTCAGTTGATACCCATGTGTCGCATCCAGCAGATCGGCCATCTTTGATGAATCATACTCGTTCATCTGACAGCCCCAGGTTTTAATATGGAGTTTTTTTGTCATTGACTTGCTCATGCTCAGTAATAGATATCCAAAACGCGGGGATATATACAGGGTGAATTTCGCATTCCAGGGCGCGTATTGTAATGCTTTGGTCGCCCCCTGACCAGTGCGAGCGTTATCACCGCAAGAGGGCGAAAAATCCGGTAAACTTAACGGATTCTGCTTTAAGGATAATAGCCATGACAATTCACGCAACAGATGTCGCCATCGTGGGCGGCGGCATGGTCGGCGGCGCCCTGGCGTTAGGGCTGGCGCAACAGGGATTTACCGTGACGGTGCTTGAGAAAACGGCGCCCCCGGCTTTCGATCCGGCATCCGCCCCGGATGTGCGGATCTCGGCGATCAGCGCGGCCTCGGTCGGCCTGCTGAAAAGCCTTGACGTCTGGGATGCCGTGCGGGCGATGCGCGTCCACGCTTACCGTCGTCTGGAGACCTGGGAGTGGGAGAGCGCGCACGTCGCCTTTGACGCCGCAGAGCTCAAGCTCCCAGAGCTGGGCTATATGGTTGAGAACAAGGTCCTGCAGTGGGGCCTGTGGCAAGCGCTGGCGGCGCACGAAGGGGTTACCCTCCGCGTTGGCGGCGAACTGGAGGCGATGCAGCGCGGCGAGGCGCAGACGGCGCTGCGTTTACGCGAGGGGGAGACGATCCACGCCCGGCTGGTTATCGGCGCCGACGGCGCCAGCTCTCAGGTGCGGGAGATGGCCGGCATCGGCGTGCATGCCTGGCAATATCAGCAATCCTGTATGCTCATCAGCGTCCAATGCGCCGACGATCCCGGCGACAGCACCTGGCAGCAGTTTACCCCCAGCGGACCGCGCGCCTTCCTGCCGCTGTTCGACAACTGGGCCTCGCTGGTGTGGTATGACGCCCCGGTGCGGATCCGTCAGCTACAGGGCATATCCATGCCCCAGCTTCAGCAGGAGATCGCCCGCCATTTCCCGGCGCGTCTCGGACGGGTGACGCCGCAGGCGGCCGGCGCCTTCCCGCTCACCCGGCGTCATGCGCTGCAGTATGTTCAGCCCGGTCTGGCGCTGGTGGGCGATGCGGCGCACACCATTCATCCACTGGCGGGGCAGGGGGTTAACCTTGGCTATCGCGATGTCGACGCCCTGCTGGAGATCCTGGCGCAAGCGCGCGGCCGAGGCGAAGAGTGGGCCAGCCTGCCGGTGCTCAAGCGCTACCAGGCGCGGCGGCGGGCGGATAATTTTATTATGCAGTCGGGGATGGATCTGTTTTACGCCGGATTCAGCAATGACCTGGCGCCGGTGCGGATGCTGCGTAATATTGGCCTGATGGCGGCCGAACGCGCCGGGGTGCTGAAGCGTCAGGCGCTGAAGTATGCGTTAGGCTTGTAACTCCGGCTTCCCGGGCGGGGGCGTAGTGGAAAGCGCCTGCCCGGCAGTCAGTAACGCGCCAGGATGGCTATACGCCAATAGCAAAAAAGCCCACCGAGGTGGGCTTTTTTGCATTTAAGTGGCTGGGGTACGAGGATTCGAACCTCGGAATGCCGGAATCAGAATCCGGTGCCTTACCGCTTGGCGATACCCCAATTGTCTGTTGCGCCTGACCGTCACTATCCCGGTTTAAGAGCAACAGTGCGTTCATTGCTGAACGACTTTTTAATTTGGCTGGGGTACGAGGATTCGAACCTCGGAATGCCGGAATCAGAATCCGGTGCCTTACCGCTTGGCGATACCCCAACAAATTGTTTGCGGATTTATCGATGTGTATCGATACGTCCCGAATATGGTGGCTACGACGGGATTCGAACCTGTGACCCCATCATTATGAGTGATGTGCTCTAACCAGCTGAGCTACGTAGCCAAATTGTCTTACTGTTTCTTCGATGGCTGGGGTACCTGGATTCGAACCAGGGAATGCCGGTATCAAAAACCGGTGCCTTACCGCTTGGCGATACCCCAATACCGTCGCGGTGACCCGCAAATATCGAAGAAATATGGCTGGGGTACCTGGATTCGAACCAGGGAATGCCGGTATCAAAAACCGGTGCCTTACCGCTTGGCGATACCCCATCCGTACAACGCTGACTGGTGAATGGTGCGGGAGGCGAGACTTGAACTCGCACACCTTGCGGCGCCAGAACCTAAATCTGGTGCGTCTACCAATTTCGCCACTCCCGCAAAAAAAGATGGTGGCTACGACGGGATTCGAACCTGTGACCCCATCATTATGAGTGATGTGCTCTAACCAGCTGAGCTACGTAGCCATCTTTTTTTTCGCGTAACCTTATCGGCGTTGCGGGGCGCATTATGCGTATTGGGCCTGCGAGCGTCAACCTCTTTTTCAAGGAAAATCGTTGTAATGTGACTGTTTGGTTAGGTTGCGAACAGCTCGCTGCAATAATCGGCAATTATTGGTTATTTATCGTTTTTCAGCGGCATAATTCCCGCAAAAAGAAAACGGACCCCGGAGGGTCCGTTTCGCGTATCAACGCCTGTCAGGGCTTATTTATAGGCCGACTGGTGGACGCCTACCGCGCGGCCTGACGGATCGTTCATGGTTTTGAATGCTTCATCCCACTCAATGGCTTTAGCAGAAGAGCAGGCCACCGACGGACCGCCAGGGACACACTCCGCCGCGCTTGGCAGCGGGAACAGCTCTTCGAAGATCTCGCGGTACAGATAGCCTTCTTTGGAGGTCGGCGTGTTGTACGGGAAGCGGAAGCTTGCGGTTTCCAGCTGCTGGTCGCTGATCTGTTTCGCGGCCACTTCTTTCAGCGTATCGATCCAGCTGTAGCCGACGCCGTCAGAGAACTGCTCTTTCTGGCGCCAGGCAACGCTGGCCGGCAGATAGGATTCAAAGCATTCGCGCAGCACGTGTTTTTCCATTTTGCCGTTGCCGCACATCTTATCCTGCGGGTTGATGCGCATCGCCACGTCGAGGAACTTCTTGTCAAGGAACGGTACGCGGGCTTCCACGCCCCAGGCGGACATCGCTTTGTTGGCGCGGGCGCAGTCAAACATATGCAGCGCCTGCAGCTTACGTACCGTCTCTTCGTGCAGTTCTTTGGCGTTCGGCGCCTTATGGAAGTAGAGGTAGCCGCCGAACACTTCGTCCGAGCCTTCGCCGGAAAGCACCATTTTGATGCCCATGGCTTTAATTTTCCGCGACATCAGGTACATCGGCGTCGAAGCGCGAATAGTGGTCACATCGTAGGTTTCGATGTGATAGATAACGTCGCGGATCGCATCCAGCCCTTCCTGGACGGTAAAGTGAATTTCATGGTGCACGGTGCCGAGGTGGTTAGCCACTTCCTGCGCCGCTTTCAGGTCAGGAGAGCCTTCCAGACCGACCGCGAAGGAGTGCAGCTGCGGCCACCAGGCTTCGCTACGCTCCTGATCTTCAACGCGACGGGCGGCAAATTTCTTGGTGATGGCGGAGATGACCGAAGAATCAAGGCCGCCGGAGAGCAGCACTCCGTAGGGGACGTCGGACATCAGATGGCTTTTCACCGACTCTTCCAGTGCCTGGCGCAGCTCGTTCTTATCGGTAACGTTGTCTTTTACCGCGTCGTAATCGAACCAGTCGCGCTGATAGTACTGGCGAATTTCACCGTCTTTGCTCCACAGGTAGCTCCCCGCCGGGAACTCTTTAATGGTGCGGCACACCGGCACCAGGGCTTTCATTTCAGAGGCGACATAGAAGTTGCCGTGTTCGTCATGGCCCATATACAGCGGGATAATGCCGATATGGTCGCGGCCGATTAAGTACGCGTCTTTTTCGCTGTCGTACAGGGCGAAGGCGAACATCCCCTGCAGGTCGTCGAGGAACGCCGGGCCTTTTTCCTGATACAGCGCGAGGATCACTTCGCAGTCGGAGCCGGTCTGGAACTGATAGCGGTCGCCATATTCCGCGCGCAGCGCCTGATGGTTGTAGATTTCACCGTTAACGGCCAGCGCATGGGTTTTTTCGGCGTTGTACAGCGGCTGAGCGCCGGCGTTGACATCGACAATCGACAGGCGCTCGTGCGCCAGAATCGCTTTGTCGCTGGCATACACGCCAGACCAGTCCGGACCGCGATGGCGCATCAGGCGGGAAAGCTCCAGCGCCTTTTTACGCAGCTCACCTGCGTCAGTTTTAATATCCAGTACGCCAAAAATAGAACACATAGCCTTCTCCATTACCCTGTCGTGTTTGATGTTGTGCTGGCTTCGTCTCGTGGCGAAGCCTGAGTGCGTGCTTAAGAAAATGCCGTAAAGGGGGAGCAGGCGCAAGGGTTTTACGGCCGGAAAAAGAAAAAACGCAACTGCGATTGTTGAATAGTAAAAAAAGAGTATCTTTTGAACGGCTTCATTGAAGAATACGCAATTTTAAGCCGTTTTTATTAGATATGGTACTTTTGGCAGGCGTCAAAAATGAACAACCACGTCCTGAGACGTGGCTGACATTAGAAAATATCGATTTCCGCGACGGAGGGGTAGATCCACGACGGGCGGAACGGCATGCTGTCGATGTCGTCGAGGGTTGAGACTCCGGAGAGCACCAGAATGGTCTCCAGCCCCGCCTGGAAGCCAGCAAGAATGTCGGTACGCAGATTGTCGCCGACAATCACCGTCTGTTCGGAGTGGGCCTGCATTTTGTTCAGCGCTGAGCGGATGATCCACGGGCTGGGTTTACCGACGTAAAACGGCTTACGGCCGGAGATCTTCTCGATCCCGGCGCACAGGGCGCCGCAGGCCGGGTAGAAGCCGCGACCGTGAGTATCCGGGTTAGTGGCAATGAAGCGGGCGCCATTGGCGACAAAGAAGGCCGCCTTATGCATCATCTCCCAGTTAAAGGAGCGGGTTTCCCCGACGATGACAAAATCCGGGTTGACGTCGGTAATGGTAAAGCCGGCTTTGTACAGCTCGTGGATCAGCGCCCCTTCACCCACCACATAGGCTTTCTTACCTTCCTGGCGGCGCAGAAAATCGGCCGTCGCCATCGCCGAGGTGTAGAAGGCGCTATCCGGAACCTCAATCCCGGCGGTGGCGAAACGGTTCGCCAGATCCTGGCCGGTTTGCGACGGGTAGTTGGTCAGCATCACCAGCGGCATGCCTTTCTCGAGGATGCGCTTGATAAACTCGGCAGCGCCGGGAACGGCGACGTTATCGTGCATCAGCACACCGTCAATATCACAAATTATGTTTTGAATGGTCATGGTGGGTCCAGAATCATTATCAAAGACGAAACTATACGCGTCATTGATGAGGTTTCACACCTCTGACGGGCGATGCCCGCCAACGACAGAGCGACGCGCTTATCAATAAAGGGGGGCGGTTAGCTCTCAAGCAAGCGCTGCAGCAGCGTGCCATTGAGCATGGCGCGTTTGACCAGCGCGAAGGCGCCAATCGCTGAGCGATGATCGAGGGTGGAGCGCACCACCGGCAGGTTCTTACGAAACGCCTTCAGCGCCTGGGCGTTAATGCAGCCCTCAATGGCCGGGAGCAGCACTTTCTCGGCTTCCACAATTTCGCCGGCGATGACGATTTTTTGTGGATTGAATAGGTTGATGGCGATGGCGATCGTTTTTCCGAGGTGACGCCCTACGTACTCGACCACTTCGCAGGCCAGGGCATCGCCTTTGTTGGCCGCTTTGCAGATGGTTTTGATCGTGCAGTCATCGAGGGTCAGACGGCTCTGATAGCCCTGCTCCAGCAGGTGGCGAACGCGATGTTCGATGGCGGCATTAGCCGCGACGGTCTCCAGACAGCCAAAGTTGCCGCAGTGGCAGCGCTCGCCCAGCGGGTCGACCTGAATATGGCCGATTTCGCCGACGTTGCCGTTACGGCCGATAAAAATGCGTCCGTTGGAGATGATCCCCGCCCCGGTGCCGCGGTGCACGCGCACCAGAATGGAGTCTTCGCAATCCTGGCTTGCGCCAAAATAGTGCTCGGCCAGCGCCAGGCTGCGGATATCGTGTCCGACAAAGCAGGTAACGTTGAAGCGTTTTTCCAGCGCCCCGACCAGGCCCCAGTTTTCCACCGCAATGTGCGGCATATAGCGGATCACCCCGCTTTCCGGATCCACCAGCCCCGGCAGGATCACCGAGATGGCGATCAGCTCGCGAATTTTGCGCTGACAGTTTTCAATAAAAGTGGCGATGATATTCAGCAGGGCGTGTTCCAGCGTTTCCTGGGTGCGCTCGGGCAGCGGGAAATGCTCCTCTTCCAGGGTCTTGCTGCTTAAATCATAGAGGGTGAGAGTGGCGTCATAGCGGCCAAGGCGCACGCCAATGGCGTTGAAGTTGCGCGTCTCCGCAATGATGGAGATGGCGCGGCGCCCCCCGGTGGAGGCCTGCTGATCGACTTCTTTGATCAGGCCGCGCTCAATAAGCTGACGCGTGATTTTGGTCACGCTGGCAGGGGCAAGCTGGCTTTGTTCCGCGATCTGAATGCGCGAGATAGGCCCATGCTGGTCAATCAGGCGGTACACGGCCGCGCTGTTCAGTTGTTTTACGAGGTCAACGTTACCAATTTGAGCTTGTCCGCCTGCTGTCATACTTTTACTTACTCAGTGACGACCTCGTTACCATTAACGATGGTCTTGGTGATTTTATAATCGCGTGTAAAGGCGGTCAGGTTAGCGACCATACCCGGCGCAATACTGCCGAGCTGCTTGTCCACACCAATGGCGCGCGCGGGATAGAGCGTCGCCATGCGCAATACTTCGTCCAGCGCCACACCGCAATGCTCAACCAGATTACGCACCCCTTCAATCATGGTCAGGGAAGATCCGCTGAGGGTGCCGTTTTCATCTACGCACAGCCCGTTGCGGTAGTATATTGTTTTCCCGGCAAAAATGAACTGGTCAATATTCGCCCCCGCCGGCGCGGTGGCGTCGGTGACCAGGCACAGTTTGTCGCCTTTCAGGCGCTTGGCGTTGCGCACGTTGGCGTAATCGACGTGCATCCCGTCGACAATAATACCGCAGTAGACATCCGGCTCGTCAAAAATCGCCCCGGCCAGACCCGGTTCGCGGCCAGTAATGTACGGCATTGCATTATACAGGTGGGTGGCGAAGGTAATGCCTGCGCGGAAGCCCACTTTCGCCTCTTTCAGCGTGGCGTTGGAGTGGCCCGCGGAGACGACGATCCCGGCGGCGACCAGTTTGCGGATCACTTCCGGCTCAACGCGCTCAGGGGCGAGGGTCACTTTGGTGATCACATCGGCGTTGTCGCACAGGAAATCGACCAGCGCCGCGTCCGGTTTACGCACATAGTCCGGGTTGTGGGTGCCTTTCTTGACGATATTCAGCCACGGTCCTTCAAGATGCAGACCCAGCGCCTGGTTCGGGTGCTTTTGCAGGTATTCGCGCATCACGCGCACGCCTTGCTTCATCAGATCGTCGCTGGAGGTAATCAGCGTCGGCAGGAAGCTGGTGCAGCCTGAGCGTTCGTTGGCCTTCTGCATGATCTCCAGCGTGTCGACAGTGACCGCGTCAGGGCTGTCGTTAAACTGCACGCCGCCGCAGCCGTTGAGCTGGACGTCGATAAAACCGGGGGCGAGGATGGCGCCGTTGACTGAGCGCTGCTCGATGTCAGACGGCAAATCTGCCAGCGGACAAAGACGTTCGATAAGGCCATTAGCGATAACAACCGCATGGTCATCAAGAATTTCATGACCGGTATAAACCCGGCCCTGGGTTAATGCATACATTACGACCCCCGGTATATACGCCTCATCAGGCCCGGGTACGTTCGTTTGCCGCCGGCATGATGATGCATACAAAGAAAAAGATGGTCCCGCGCAAATCGCGGGACACGACTACATTACAGACCTTTAATATTTTCAGCTTCTAATTCGTTGAAATATTTCAGTGTCTTCACTTTCAGCTCCATGGTAGACGGTTCGTCACAGACGATCACCGCCTTCGGATGCAGCTGCAGACAGGTAATGGTCCACATGTGGTTGACGTTACCTTCTACCGCCGCCTGCAGCGCCAGCGCTTTCTGATGGCCCAGCACCAGAATCATTACCTCTTCTGCATCCAGCAGGGTGCCCACGCCGACGGTTAGCGCATATTTCGGCACCAGATCCACGTCGCCGTCGAAGAAGCGGGAGTTCGCCACGCGGGTTTCATGGGTCAGGGTCTTAATACGGGTACGAGACGCCAGAGAGGAGGCCGGTTCGTTAAACGCGATGTGACCATCGTTGCCCACGCCGCCCATGAACAGGTGGATTTTACCGTAGGAACGAATTTTTTCTTCATAGCGACGGCATTCCGCATCGATGTCCGGCGCGTTACCATTCAGCAAGTTGATATTTTCTGCCGGAATATCAACGTGGTCAAAGAAATTACGGTGCATGAAGCTATGATAGCTTTCCGGATGCTCTTTCGGCAGGCCAACGTATTCATCCATGTTGAAGGTGACGACGTGTTTGAAGCTAACCTGGCCTGCTTTATGCATTTCAACCAGCGCCTTGTAGGCGGTGAGTGGGGTGCCGCCGGTCGGCAGTCCCAGGACGAACGGACGGTCCGCGGTTGGTTTAAATGCATTAATGCGGTTAACGATATGGCGGGCAGCCCATTTACCGACCTGCTCAGCGGTTACCAGGGGGATCAGTCTCATTCTTCACCTCTATAGTTAAAGTAGATTCTGGCGGATTGGCGCCAGCACTCTGAGGAGAGTATTGCAGCAACTGCGCCGACCGGGGTCAATCCGTGTTGATTTTTTGAATGATAAAATAAGTTTTCGATGTTAGCCAGTGTAAGGGAGGGGGAAATACGATATTTGGTGATAATTATCACAAAAAATACCCGTTTAATTTGCGATACGAATTAATTTTTCACACACTTTGCCGGTAAGTGATAAAACCGACCTTGTTACACAATAAAAAAGTGGCTTTGAAAATGAGCCTCATCGGGGTCTCATAGGGGGAATAAGATGAATATTTTAGGTTTCTTTCAGCGGCTGGGTAGGGCGTTACAGCTCCCTATCGCAGTGCTGCCGGTCGCAGCATTGCTGTTGCGTTTCGGGCAACCAGACCTGTTGAATGTACCCTTCATCGCGCAAGCGGGTGGGGCTATCTTCGACAACCTGGCGCTGATCTTTGCTATCGGTGTGGCGTCAAGCTGGTCCAAGGATAACGCCGGTTCTGCGGCGCTGGCCGGGGCAGTAGGTTATTTCGTGATGACCAAAGCGATGGTCACCATCAATCCGGAAATTAACATGGGCGTACTGGCCGGTATCATTACCGGTCTGGTAGCAGGGGCGGTGTACAACCGCTGGGCCGGCATCAAGCTGCCGGACTTCCTGAGCTTCTTTGGCGGCAAACGCTTCGTGCCGATCGCCACCGGCTTCTTCTGTCTGATTCTCGCGGCGATCTTCGGCTACGTCTGGCCGCCGGTGCAGCACGCTATCCATGCGGGCGGCGAGTGGATCGTTTCCGCAGGGGCACTGGGTTCCGGTATCTTCGGTTTTATCAACCGTCTGCTGATCCCGACCGGCCTGCATCAGGTGCTGAACACCATCGCCTGGTTCCAGATTGGTGAGTTTACTAACGCCGCAGGCGCCGTGTTCCACGGCGACATCAACCGCTTCTACGCCGGCGACGGCACCGCGGGGATGTTCATGTCCGGCTTCTTCCCAATCATGATGTTTGGTCTGCCGGGCGCGGCGCTGGCGATGTATCTGGCCGCTCCGAAAGCGCGTCGTCCAATGGTGGGCGGTATGCTGCTGTCTGTTGCCATCACCGCGTTCCTGACCGGGGTAACCGAGCCGCTGGAATTCCTGTTCATGTTCCTGGCTCCGCTGCTGTACCTCCTGCACGCGGTACTGACCGGTATCAGCCTGTTCATCGCAACGGCGCTGGGCATTCATGCAGGCTTCTCCTTCTCCGCCGGCGCCATTGACTACGTGCTGATGTACAGCCTGCCGGCCGCCAGCAAAAACGTCTGGATGCTGCTGGTGATGGGCGTGGTCTTCTTCTTCGTCTACTTCCTGCTGTTCAGCGCGGTGATCCGCATGTTCAACCTGAAAACACCGGGTCGTGAAGACAAAGCCGCTGACGTGGTAACGGAAGAAGCCAACAGCAACACTGAAGAAGGCCTGACCCAGCTGGCGACCAGCTATATCGCCGCGGTGGGCGGAACGGACAACCTGAAAGCGATTGACGCCTGTATCACCCGTCTGCGTCTGACCGTGGGCGATTCGGCGAAAGTGAACGACGCCGCCTGTAAACGTCTCGGCGCATCCGGGGTGGTGAAACTGAATAAGCAAACCATCCAGGTTATCGTCGGCGCGAAGGCAGAGTCTATCGGCGATGAGATGAAAAAAGTGGTTACCCGCGGCCCGGTAGCGGCAGCGGCAACCGCACCGGCTGGCAACGTCGCCACCGCAGCGCCAGCGGCTAAACCGCAGGCGGTAGCGAACGCGAAGACCGTTGAGTCGCTGGTTTCGCCGATTACCGGTGACGTGGTGGCCCTCGAACAGGTGCCGGACGAAGCCTTCGCCAGCAAAGCCGTCGGCGACGGTATCGCGGTGAAACCGACCAGCAACATCGTTGTCGCGCCAGCGGCGGGTACTGTGGTGAAAATTTTCAACACTAACCACGCGTTTTGCCTCGAAACCAACAACGGTGCGGAAATCGTCGTCCACATGGGTATCGACACCGTGGCGCTGGAAGGCAAGGGCTTCAAACGTCTGGTTGAAGAGGGCACGGACGTGAAGGCGGGCGAGCCGATTCTGGAAATGGATCTGGACTTCCTCAACGCCAACGCGCGCTCGATGATTAGCCCGGTCGTCTGCAGCAATAGCGATGACTACAGCGCGCTGGTGATACTGGCGAGCGGTAAGGTCGTAGCCGGCCAGACGCCGCTGTATGAGATTAAAGGCAAGTAAGGCTCCTGAGTCGAGTTTATGCCTCAGCGGCGAAGGGAAACCTTCGCCGCTTTTTTTTCCAGCAATCGGCCCCATAATCCTCTTCTGATACCTATTTTACGTAACTAATAGTTGTCACTACGCCCTGCTTGTAAGATCATGTGCCGTTATACGTTGTTTACGCTTTGAGGAACCCGTGATGAGTGAGGCAGAAGCCCGCCCGACTAACTTTATCCGTCAGATCATTGATGAAGATCTGGCTACCGGTAAGCACACCACCGTTCACACCCGCTTCCCGCCGGAGCCGAACGGTTATCTGCACATTGGCCATGCGAAATCCATCTGCCTGAACTTCGGCATCGCCCAGGATTATCAGGGCCAATGCAACCTGCGTTTCGATGACACCAACCCGGTGAAAGAAGATATCGAATACGTGGAGTCGATTAAAAACGACGTGCAGTGGTTAGGTTTCCACTGGTCCGGGGACGTTTGCTACTCGTCTGATTACTTTGATCAGCTGCATCAGTATGCGGTTGAGCTGATCAACAAAGGCCTGGCCTACGTTGATGAACTCTCTCCTGATGAGATCCGCGAATACCGCGGCACCCTGAAAGCGCCGGGTAAAAACAGCCCGTATCGCGACCGCAGCGTGGAAGAAAACCTGGCGCTGTTCGAAAAAATGCGCAGCGGCGGCTTCGAAGAGGGCAAGGCCTGCCTGCGCGCGAAGATCGATATGGCGTCGCCGTTCATCGTGATGCGCGATCCGGTGCTGTACCGCATTAAGTTCGCTGAGCATCATCAGACCGGCAACAAGTGGTGCATCTACCCGATGTACGACTTCACCCACTGCATCAGCGATGCGCTGGAAGGCATTACCCACTCGCTGTGTACCCTGGAGTTCCAGGACAACCGTCGTCTGTACGACTGGGTGCTGGACAACATCAGCATCCCGGTTCACCCGCGCCAGTACGAATTCTCGCGCCTGAATCTCGAATACACCGTGATGTCCAAGCGTAAGCTGAACCAGCTGGTGACTGAGAAGCACGTGGAGGGCTGGGACGATCCGCGGATGCCGACCATCTCCGGTCTGCGTCGTCGCGGCTACACCGCCGAATCCATCCGCGAATTCTGCAAGCGTATCGGCGTGACCAAGCAGGACAACACCATTGAGATGGCGTCGCTGGAGTCCTGCATTCGCGAAGATCTCAACGAAAACGCGCCGCGCGCGATGGCGGTGATCGATCCGGTGAAACTGGTTATTGAGAACTACCCGCAGGGCGAAAGCGAAATGGTGGCGATGCCGAACCATCCGAACAAGCCGGAGATGGGCAGCCGCGAAGTGCCGTTCAGCGCGGAAATCTGGATCGACCGCGCGGACTTCCGTGAAGAAGCCAACAAGCAGTACAAGCGTCTGGTGCTGGGCAAAGAAGTACGTCTGCGCAACGCCTACGTCATCAAAGCGGAACGCGTGGAGAAAGATGCCGAAGGCAATATCACTACTATCTTCTGCACCTACGATGCCGACACCCTGAGCAAAGATCCGGCTGACGGCCGCAAGGTCAAAGGCGTGATCCACTGGGTGAGCGCGGCGCATGCGCTGCCGGTAGAGATCCGTCTCTACGATCGCCTGTTCAGCGTACCAAACCCGGGTGCAGCGGAGGATTTCCTCGCGGTGATCAATCCGGAATCGCTGGTGATCAAACAGGGTTACGCGGAGCCGAGCCTGGCGCAGGCGGAAGCCGGTAAAGCTTACCAGTTTGAGCGTGAAGGTTACTTCTGCCTCGACAGCCGCTATGCAACCGCAACCAGTCTGGTGTTTAACCGCACCGTCGGTCTGCGCGATACCTGGGCGAAAGCGGGCGAATAGCATTTTCCCTACCGTCAAAGCGCCGCTCTCTGCGGCGCTTTTTTTTGTTTCAGAATCAGCCAATTACTCTTTTAATTTTCGCGAAGCGAATTAATTCTGTTTCGCTCCGGAAATAAATAACGCTTCTGATGTTTCCTGTCTCATATAAAAAACCAATGTAATCGCTTTCAGTCTTCGAATTTTTCCCTGATTTAGCAATGACTTCCATGACAAAATCATCAGAGATAAGACTGTAATAAAACGACATAAATTATGTGCGCTTTGTCATAATCTTAAGCTTTGCCTCACGAAAAACATTGATAATTCGCGTCACGAAAAATAGTCTATCTACAGTGGTTTCGCGGCCTTTTTCGCCGCCCCACATTTTTCAGTTTTATTTATTTTTTAGCGAATGACCTCTGGTCTTCGCCTTTTAAAACGTCAAAGAGGATATGCACATGCGTACGTTTAGTGGCAAACGTAGTACGCTGGCGCTGGCTATTGCCGCCGTCACCGCGATGTCGGGCTGGGTTGTGATTCCGCAGGCCAGCGCAGCAGGCTTTATCGATGATTCTACTTTAACCGGCGGTATCTATTACTGGCAGCGTGAGCGTGACCGTAAAGATGTGACCGACGGCGACAAATACAAAACCAATCTTTCCCACTCCACCTGGAACGCCAACCTGGACTTCCAGTCCGGCTATGCCGCCGATATGTTTGGCCTTGATATTGCGGCGTTTACCGCGATTGAAATGGCGGAGAACGGCGACAGCGGCCACCCGAACGAAATCGCCTTCTCGTCGCGCAACAAAGCCTATGATGAAGACTACTCCGGCGATAAGAGCGGCATCAGCCTGTATAAAGCCGCCGCGAAATTCAAATACGGTCCGGCGTGGGCGCGCGCGGGCTACATCCAGCCAACCGGTCAGACCCTGCTGGCACCGCACTGGAGCTTCATGCCGGGGACCTATCAGGGGGCGGAAGCCGGGGCCAACTTCGACTATGGCACCGCGGGCGCGTTAAGTTTCTCCTACATGTGGACGAACGAGTATAAAGCGCCATGGCATATCGAAATGGATGATTTCTACCAGAACGATAAGAAGACCAAAGTTGATTATCTTCACTCCGTCGGCGCCAAATATGATTTCAAAAACGACCTGGTGCTGGAGGCGGCATTTGGTCAGGCTCAGGGCTATATCGATCAGTACTTTGCTAAAGCCAGCTACAAGTTTGACGTCGCCGGCGCACCGTTGAGCACCAGCTACCAGTTCTACGGCACTCGTGATAAGGTCAGCAACGGCGGGGTCAACGACATCTATGACGGCACCGCATGGCTGCAGGCGTTAACCTTTGGCTATAAAGTGGCGGATGTGCTGGATCTGCGTCTGGAAGGGACCTGGGTGAAGGCCGATGGCCAACAGGGCTACTTCCTGCAGCGTATGACCCCGACCTACGCCTCCTCCAACGGTCGTCTCGATATCTGGTGGGATAACCGTTCCGACTTCAATGCCAACGGTGAAAAAGCGGTCTTCTTCGGCGCGATGTATGACATGAAAAACTGGGATATGCCGGGCTGGGCGTTTGGCGCGTCTTATGTGTACGCCTGGGATGCGAAGCCTGGCAGAATGGCTTCTCCGGATGCGTACTATGACCCTGACTATCGCCTGAAAGAGTCGGCCTATAGCCTCGATGCCATGTATACCGTGCAGGAAGGCCGGGCGAAGGGCACGCTGTTTAAACTGCACTTTACCCAGTACGACAACCATTCCGATATTCCGAGCTGGAGCGGCGGCTACGGCAATATCTTCCAGGATGAGCGCGACGTGAAGTTCATGGTTATCGCCCCGTTCACCATTTTCTGATGCCTGCGCGGCGGGCGTGAGCCTGCCGCACCTCTGGGAGAACGACTATGAAAAAAATGCTGCTTATTGCCATGATGGCATCGGCTCTGGTGGCCTGCACCACGTCCCCGGCTCCGAAAGAAGACACCAAACTGAAAGATGCCTATAGCGCTTGTATTAATACGGCGGAAGGCAATCCGGACAAGATTGAAGCCTGCCAGAGCGTACTGAATGTTCTGAAAGAGGATAAACAGCACCAGCAGTTTGCTAACCAGGAGAGCGTCCGAGTGCTGGATTACCAACAGTGTATCCAGGCTACCCGCACCGGCAACGATCAGGCGGTAAAAGCGCGCTGCGACCAGATCTGGAAAGAGATCCGCAGCAATAATTCGCCCCATTAAGCCAGACGGCAGCGGCAAACGGGCGGAGCATATCTCCGCCCGTTTGCTTTTTTAGCGCTGACTCTCCGCCGGCTGATAGCCGCGACTCAGGCGCACAAACAGCAGCGCGGTGGCAATGAAGCCGCACAGCGCAGCGCACATTAGCCACCATCCCGGCGCGCTTTTATCGCCGGTAAGCTCGACCAGGGCAGTGGAGATAGCCGGCGTCAGGCCGCCGAAGATAGCGGTGGCGAGGCTGAAGGCCAACGAAAAGCCCACGGTGCGGACATAAACCGGCATCACTTCGGTGAGCGCCGCCACCATCGCGCCGTTATACATGCCAAAGAAGAACGAGAACCACAGCAGGACCAGCGTCATGCGGGTGAAATCCGGCGCGGCGGTAAGCCAGTGCATCACCGGCCAGGTGGTGAGCAGCGCCAGCACGGTGACCCCCATCAGCACCGGGCGACGACCGATCCGGTCAGAGATGGCTCCGCCAATCGGCAACCAGATAAAGTTGGAGATGCCCACCAGCATGGTTACCAGCAGACTGTCGCGGGCGCTGAGGTGCAGCACCGCTCTGCCGTAGGTGGGCGTATAGACGGTAATAAAGTAAAACGTGGTGGTGGTCATCGCCACCAGCAGGGTCCCCGCGGTAATAATGCGCCAGTTCCTGGCGATGGTGGTCAGGATCTCTTTGGTATCCGGGCGATGTTTACGCTGCAGGAATTCCTCGGTTTCCTGCAGTGAGCGGCGCAGCACGAAAATCAGCGGAATGATCAGGCAGCCAATAAAGAAGGGGATGCGCCAGCCCCAGGCGGCGATCTCCTCATGTTCCAGCGTGGCGTTCAGCGCATAGCCGATCAGCGCCGCCATGATGATAGCCACCTGCTGGCTGGCGGACTGCCAGCTGGTATAGAAGCCTTTATTGCCCGGCGTGGCGATTTCAGAGAGATAGACCGACACTCCGCCAAGCTCGACGCCCGCCGAGAACCCCTGCAGCAGACGGCCCACTAACACGAGGATCGGCGCCAGCACACCGATAGTCTGATAGCCAGGGACCAGGGCGATGAGTAGCGTCCCGCAGCCCATGATCGCCAGGGTGACCATCAGCCCTTTGCGGCGACCGATTCTGTCGATATAGGCGCCGAGCACCACCGCGCCGATGGGACGCATCAGGAAGCCCGAGCCAAATACCGCAAAGGTGAGCATCAGCGCCGCGAACTCGCTCTCCGCCGGAAAGAAGGTGCGGGCGATATAGGTGGCGTAAAAGCCAAACAGGAAGAAGTCGAACTGTTCGAGAAAATTACCGCTGGTCACGCGGAGGATAGCGCCGACGGTGCCGGCGCGGGTGGGTTGTTGGGTCATAGGGGGTGCTCTCCATTGTCTTTATCTTGTTGTTATCGGGTGCAGAGGGGGTAAGTCAGTCGCCGGCGACGCCCACCTGTTTTCCGCGGCGTTTCTCAATCGCCCACTTGAGTAACGCCGCACAGCGATAAAATCCGTGGGCAAATTTTCCATACGGCAGGGTTAAGAACAGGGCCATCACCACCCCGAGGTGGATGGCGAGCAGGATGCCCATCCACGAGGTATCCCGCCCCGCCAGCAGCGCCAGGCCAGTGAAGCTGGTCAGCAGCAGCAGCAGAATAAATCCGCGATCCATCGGCTTCTGCCGCGCGTCGCCGTGCAGCGGCGAGCGGCGCAGGTTCAGCCACAGCAGGCCCGCCGGGCCGACCAGCAGGCCGATGCCGCCGAGGGTGCCGAGCAGCACCGGCAGGCTGAAGAACGGGTAGGGGGCTTCCCGGCCGGCGATATAGTGATAGCCCGTGGCCACCACGGTGGCGGCGAAGCAGAGCATAAAACCGTAGAAGGTGCAGTGGTGGAATCGGCGGCGCAGCAGGGTGAAGGCGTCATCGGCTTCGTTGCAGCCTTTCCCGTGCCCGCCGTCGAGATATTTCAGCGTCAGCGCGTCATGGGATGCCTTCGCGATATCAATCGGTTGCGGCTGGCCAGGGGAGATCTCGCGCCAGAAGCGGATCACCCCGGTCATCAGTAAGCCAATCGCCAGCACAAAGACCGAGCCAAACATCCACGCCAGCAGGTTATGGGGGAATATCTGGTAGAAGTCGCCCGCCAGCGGCGGATGAAGCAGCGAGCCTTTGAGCCCCATCGCCAGCAGCAGAAAGATAATCAGGCCGCCGACCAGCGCCAGCACGGTGGTCATGCCGGCCCGGCGGTACAGGCTGCCAAAGGCGGCGGGCTGGGCGTAGTGTTGATAGGTCTCGAGCCGGACTTCGGCCATCGCCTTCGGCACGTTAATGGCAAACTCGTGCGGTGGCGCGTACTGGCAGGCGTGCAGGCAAGCGCCGCAGTTATGGCACAGGTTAGCCAGATAGTTGATATCCGCCTTGCCAAAGGCCAGGCGCTGGGTCATCGCCGGGAACACGGCGCAAAACCCTTCGCAGTAGCGGCAGGCGTTACACACCTGCATCACCCGTTCGACTTCCGCTTCCGGTTCGGTGATGATCTGCGCGTCAATGATCAGCTTTTCAAGCGACTTCATGGTGTTTCTCCTGCTGCGCCGCCCGGGCGGCTTGCTGGCCGGCGATGCGGCCGAAGGTGGTGCCGATCGACATCCCAACGCCGGCGGTGTAGCCCTTGCCCAGCACGTTGCCAGCCATCATTTCCCCGGCGACGAAGAGATTACGGCTGGGTTGACCGGCGAAATGGACGGCGGCGGTGTCGTCGACGTATAGCCCAAGGTAGGTGAAGGTGATCCCCGGACGCAGGGCGTAGCCGTAGTAAGGCGGCGTATCGATGGGGCGCGCCCAGTGAGTTTTCGCCGGGGTGAGGCCGGAGGTCGCGCAGTTATCCAGGCGGGTGTGATCGAACTGACCCGGCGCGCAGGCGGCATTATAGTCGGCGATGGTTTGCGCTAAGCGTTCGCCGTCCAGCCCCAGCTGGCGGGCCAGTTCCGCGATGGTATTGGCCTGAGCGCCGGGAAAGACCGGGGGCATAAAGTGGCCGATGGCTTTGCTGTCGATGATCGAGTAGCCGATCTGGCCGGGCTGGTGGGCGACCAGTCGGCCCCAGATGGCGTAGCGTTTAGGCCAGAAATCTTCCCCTTCATCATAAAAGCGCACGGCATCGCGGTTGACCACCACCCCCAGCGAAACGCAGTCGACGCGGGTGCAGATCCCGCCGTCATAGAGCGGCGCCCGGGCGTCAATGGCGACGCAGTGGGACTGAGAAGGATCGCCGATGATATCGGCCCCGGCGTCGATCATAAACTTGAGCAGCACCCCCTGGTTGAAGCGTGTGCCGCGGATGAGAAAGTTATCGGCGGGCCATTCGCCGCGGTCATTTTGCCCCCAGGCCTCGCGCAGCCACTCGCGGTTGGATTCAAATCCGCCGGCGGCGAGAACGCAGCTTTTCGCGACAATCCGTTCCTCGCCCGCCAGCGCGGCGACAAATTCACCGTTGCGCAGTTCCAGGGCCTGTACCGGCGTGTTGTAGCGGATCTGCACCCCCATTTGCTCTGCGCTGCGGTAATAGGCATTGACCAACGCTTTGCCGCCGCCCATAAAAAAGGCGTTGGTGCGGGCCACGTGCAGGGCGCCGGAGAGCGGCGGCTGAAAGTTAACCCCGTGCTGGCGCATCCAGTCCCGGCACTGGGATGAGGTGCGGATCACCAGCCGGGCCAGCGCTTCGTTGGTGTTCCCTTCGGTGACGCGCAGCAGATCCTGCCAGTACTCCTCTTCCGGGTAGCTGTCGACCAGCACGTCCTGTGGCGCATCGTGCATACAGCGCAGGTTACGCGTGTGCTGCGAGTTGCCGCCTCGCCACTCCCGCGGCGCCGCCTCCAGCAGCAGCACCGAGGCGCCGGCTTCCCGGGCGGTTAAGGCGGCGCATAGCGCGGCATTGCCGCCGCCAATGACCAGTACATCCACCATTATCGGTTCCCTTGTAATTTAATTAATTGTTAAATTTGTAATGGGAATGTAGGCGGTAACGGCGGCAGGGCGCTATGGTGTAGCGCTAAAGAGGGGTTTAGTTAACGTAAAGGGTAGCACCTGGCCAGCGATCGGACTCCACCAGCTGGCGCATGACTTTGCTCAGTATTACCCTTGCCGCAAGGCCTGCCGGGGTGAGCTCATCATCCGACAGGCTGACCAGAAAGTTGGGGCGGCTGAGGACCGGATTAGCGATGCCGATCACCCTCAGCGCCTGATGGTCGAGATGGGAAATGGCGGCCCCGGGCTGCAGGGTGGCGCCCAGCCCGCTGCGCACGGCCTGCATCAGCAGGGCCAGACCGTCAATGTCCGCCACCACCTCAACGCTGAGGTTGTGCTGCTGGCAAACCGCCTCCAGCCTGCCGCGCAGGCCGTGGCCCTGGCTTGGCATAATCAGCGGCAGGGTGGTGAGCTGGTCAGGGGAAACAGGGTCATCCGGCAGCGAGGCCAACAGCGCATGGGTGCCAATCAGGAACAGGCGCTCTTCGAGCACCGGTCTGGCGCTCCAGCGCAGGATCTTCTCCTGCTGGAAGACGATGGCTAAATCCAGCTGGCGGGTGTTGATCATCCGCTCCAGATTCCCGGAGAGGCTTTCCACCAGGTGCAGGCGGACGTCGGGGTAGCTCTCGCGCATCGCGTTGATGAACGGAACGCCAAGAACGGAGGCGGTACTGGGGGCCATGCCGACGCTGACGTGGCCCGACAGCCGCGCCTCGCGGGCGGCGAGGATGGCATCATCGGCATGACGCAGCGCCAGCTGCGCCTGTGAGTAGAAAGCGAGGCCCGCGCTGGTGGGCGTCACGCCGCGGGAGGTCCGCTGCAGGAGGCGAATGGCCAGCTCATTTTCCAGACGCGCGATCTGCTGGCTGAGCGCCGAGACGCCGATATTCAGATCGAGCGCGGCGCGGCCCATGCCGCCGGTTTCAACAATGCGCGCAAAATAGCGTAGCTGGCGAAGTTCCATATCAACTCTCCGGACAAAGCGGGGACTCGCGAGGGTCACCGCCGGGACGTGAGCGGGAAGCGCGGCAGAAGCGCCCATAAAAAAGCCAACCGACTGGTTGGCTTTTCAGAGCAGGCGAAGCGGGGAATTACTTTTCCACCGCGTCGTGGGCGTGTTCGTCCTCGCGGCAATCACCTTCCGCACAGTGGCCGTACAGATACAGACTGTGGTTGGTCAGGCGGATGCCGTGACGGGAAGCGATTTCACGCTGGCGCGCTTCGATAGAGTCATCACTGAATTCGATCACTTTGCCGCAGTCGAGGCAGATCAGGTGATCGTGGTGATGCTGCTGAGTCAGTTCGAAAACGGATTTACCGCCTTCAAAATTATGACGAGTCACGATACCGGCGTCATCAAACTGGTTGAGGACGCGGTAAACGGTCGCCAGACCAATCTCTTCGCCCATGTCGATCAGGCGTTTATATAAGTCTTCCGCACTGACATGATGGTTATCCGGTTCCTGCAGCACTTCAAGGATTTTCAGTCGAGGAAGTGTGACTTTCAGGCCAGCCTTCTTTAATGCGGTATTGTTGTCAGTCATGCGGAATCTGTCCTGTTGCTAAACGATCTACTTCCTTCAACGGAAGTCATACAGAAATTAACCCGACGTAATGCGTCTCATTATAGAACTGCCACTGGTAAATGAAAACTGCAAGTATCGGGCCTGGTTTGCTGTCAAAAACGAGGCACCAGCTACAAACTGCGTCACGTGCCTCGTAGAATCAGAGGACATTGTACAGATATGTGATTAAAAGTTAAAAACTTGTAGCTATTAGTTTGATTGCTTTTGGCTATTAATGCGACGCAACTCAATGATTGCGCCGCTTAATCATCAGGCGTTTTTGATTTCTTCGAGGTGCAGCTCTTCGGCCACCTGCTTCACCCACTTCTCAACGCGCTCGTTGGTCAGCTCCGGCTGGCGGTCTTCATCAATGGCGAGGCCGACGAAGTGGTCGTCATCCGCCAGGCCTTTAGAGGCCTCGAAGTGATAGCCGGCAGTCGGCCAGTGGCCAACGATGGTCGCGCCGCGTGGCTCAATGATGTCGCGGATGGTGCCCAGCGCATCGCAGAAGTACTCGGCGTAGTCTTCCTGGTCGCCGCAGCCGAACAGCGCCACCAGTTTGCCGTTAAAGTCGATCTCTTCCAGCGTCGGGAAGAAGTCGTCCCAGTCACACTGCGCTTCACCGTAGTACCAGGTCGGGATGCCGAGCAGCAGGATGTCGTGGGCTTCCAGATCTTCTTTGCTGCTTTTGGCAATGTCGTGAACATCAGCAACATCTTTACCAAGCTGCTTTTGAATCATTTTTGCAATATTTTCGGTGTTGCCGGTGTCGCTGCCAAAAAAGATGCCGATGATTGCCATGACTAAAATAACCTCTTGAAACTTAAATGATGTGGTAGGGACGCGATGCCCACAGATAACGGCAATCATAGCAGAACAGGCAAGGGCGCGGAAACAGCAATCACGCCCGACTGCACACTCTGCTACATGAATGCGGATTTTTCGCGGAAAGTTAGAGTTTTCCCTGGCTGCGCAGGGCGGTTAATTGCGTCATCAGCATCTCTTCAATGAGATCGCTGCGGCTCATATTACGCGCTTCCGCCAGTTCGTTAAGCGCATCGACCGCGTCGGCGTTGAGCTTTAGCTCCACGCGCTTCAGCCCGCGCACTTTATCGCGTTTCAGCTGATTACGTTTGTTGATGCGCAGTTGTTCATCGCGCGACAGCGGATTGGTTTTCGGTCTTCCCGGGCGACGCTCGTTTGCGAACAAATCTAATGTCGTACGGTCCGTTTGTTCTTTTGCCATGATTCTGAGTGACTTCGGGGAAACAAGCTGCCGGGCTCTAGCCGGCGCAGATAGCGCGCCATCATACATCAGGCGAACGGCTGCGCCAACGACCGCGGGCATTCTGCGGCGCGGTCGGGCATATTTTAGCCAATCAGGCGGCTATGCTCGTCAGATAGCGGCGGATCGCGCGCAACACCGCCTCGGGTTTCTCGGCATGGACCCAATGTCCGGCGCCGGCAATGACGTGGGCCCGAGCCTGCGGGAACTGGGCCAGCAGCGCGTCGCGGTAGGCGTCGGTCACATAGGGGGAGTTGCCGCCGGGAATAAACTGCGTTGGGTGCGGCCAGGCCGGGATGGTTTCCCAGCCGACGATATGCGGGTACTGGTCCCACAGCACCGGGACGTTGAAGCGCCAGTCGCCGTCGACGAAAGATTTCAGCAGGAACTGAATCACGCCCTCTTCCTGCAGATGCTCGCGCATCACCTGCGCCGCCTGCTGGCGAGTGCTGGCGGCGGATTCGCTGACGGCGCGAATAGCGGCGAAGATCTCATCATGGCGGCGAACGTGATAATCCACCGGCGCGATATCAATAGCCACCAGACCGCTGATGCGCTCCGGGGCCAGGGCGGTCAACGCCATCACCGCTTTGCCGCCCATCGAATGGCCGATAAAGGTGGCCCGTTCAATCTGATGTGCATCGAGCGTGTCGAGCAGATCCTGCGCCATCGCGGGGTAGGTCATCTCTGGCGACCGCGGCGACAAACCGTGGTTGCGCATATCGACCTGCAGAATATCGTGGTCGGCGATCAGGTCGCGGGCGAGGATGCCCAGGTTGTCCAGGCTGCCAAACAGACCATGGACCAGCACGATCGGGGAGTGGTTGTGCGGATTCTGTGCAGATTGCGCTCGGCTATTTAATTTCATGGCAAAGTTCTTTTTTTCGCTCCGTCGGGTTAGGGTATTATGTTGGACATTCTGCCATCCGGCTGCAAGACCCAGAAGTTTTCTGAGTTTTACCGCCATCCTGGTTTGACGCTATCCGCGGTTGGGATTTGTACTTATAATCCCAACGATTTGTATTCAGAAAAGATATCGCACTGGATTAAGATGAAAACAATTGAAGTTGATGATGAACTCTACCGCTATATTGCCAGCCACACTCTGCATATCGGCGAGAGCGCATCCGACATTTTACGGCGTATGCTGAAATTTTCCGCCGTTTCCCAACCGGCTACACCGGTCAGCAAAGCCGCGCCGACGCTGGCGCCCACGCCTGCCGCTGAGGTGAAACCCGCTAACCCGGTGAAAGATAAAGTCCGCGCCATGCGCGAGATGCTGTTATCTGATGAATACGCCGAGCAGAAGCGCGCGGTGAACCGTTTTATGCTGGTGTTGACCACCCTCTATTCCCTGGACAGTAAAGCATTTGCCGAGGCCACTGAGTCTCTGCACGGCCGCACGCGCGTTTACTTCGCGGAAGATGCGCGTACGCTGCTGAAAAGCGGTAATCAGACCAAACCGAAACAGGTTCCTGGTACACCGTGGTGGGTGATCACCAATACCAATACCGGCCGTAAATGCAGCATGATTGAGCACATCATGCAGTCGATGCAGTTCCCTGCGGAGCTGATTGAAAAGGTTTGCGGCACGATCTAGCTTTTTAACATTTGCACCAGAAGGATCAGGCAATGGCAATCGATAAACGTGCGGGGCAGCCTGCGCAACAGAGTGATTTGATTAACGTCGCCCAACTGACTGCTCAGTACTACGTGCTGAAGCCTGAAGTCGGTAATGCGGAGCATGCGGTCAAATTCGGCACCTCCGGCCATCGCGGCAGCGCGGCGCGTCACAACTTCAACGAACCGCATATCCTGGCCATCGCCCAGGCTATTGCGGAAGATCGTGCGAAGAACGGGATCACCGGTCCGTGCTATGTCGGTAAAGATACCCACGCCCTGTCCGAGCCGGCGTTTATTTCGGTGCTGGAAGTGTTAACCGCCAACGGCGTTGACGTTATCGTTCAGGAAAACAACGGCTTCACCCCGACGCCGGCGGTCTCCAACGCGATTCTGGTGCATAACAAAAAAGGCGGTCCGCTGGCGGACGGCATTGTGATCACCCCGTCACACAACCCGCCGGAAGATGGCGGTATCAAGTACAACCCGCCAAACGGCGGTCCGGCTGATACCAACGTCACCAAAGTGGTGGAAAACCGTGCCAACGAACTGCTGGCCGCTGGCCTGCAGGGTGTGAAACGCATTTCTCTGGACGCGGCGCTGGCTTCCGGCCACGTCAAAGAGCAGGATCTGGTGCAGCCGTTCATTGAAGGCCTGGCGGACATCGTCGACATGGCGGCGATCCAGAAAGCGGGCCTGACGCTGGGCGTCGATCCGCTGGGCGGTTCCGGTATCGAATACTGGAAGCGCATTGGCGAGCACTACAAGCTCAATCTGACCATTGTGAACGACCAGGTGGACCAGACCTTCCGCTTTATGCACCTCGATAAAGACGGCGCCATCCGCATGGACTGCTCCTCGGAATGTGCGATGGCGGGCCTGCTGGCGCTGCGCGATAAGTTCGATCTGGCATTTGCCAATGACCCGGATTACGACCGTCACGGGATTGTCACCCCTGCCGGGCTGATGAATCCGAACCACTACCTGGCGGTGGCGATTAACTACCTGTTCCAGCATCGTCCGCAGTGGGGCAAAGAGGTGGCGGTCGGTAAAACCCTGGTCTCCTCGGCGATGATTGACCGCGTGGTGAACGATCTGGGCCGCAAGCTGGTGGAAGTGCCGGTGGGCTTTAAGTGGTTCGTTGACGGCCTGTTCGACGGCAGCTTCGGCTTCGGCGGCGAAGAGAGCGCCGGGGCCTCCTTCCTGCGCTTCGACGGCACGCCGTGGTCCACCGATAAAGACGGCATCATCATGTGCCTGCTGGCGGCGGAAATCACCGCAGTGACCGGGAAAAACCCGCAGGAGCACTATAACGAGCTGGCGGAACGCTTCGGCGCGCCGAGCTACAACCGTCTGCAGGCTTCCGCGACCTCCGCGCAGAAAGCGGCGCTGTCTAAGCTGTCACCGGAAATGGTCAGCGCTGACACCCTGGCGGGGGATCCGATCACCGCTCGTCTGACCGCGGCGCCGGGCAACGGGGCGGCGATTGGCGGCCTGAAAGTGATGACCGACAACGGCTGGTTTGCGGCACGCCCGTCAGGCACCGAAGACGCCTACAAGATCTACTGCGAAAGCTTCCTCGGCGAAGAACATCGCAAGCTGATTGAAAAAGAAGCGGTAGAGATTGTCAGTGAAGTGCTGAAGAACGCTTAACGGCGCACGATCATCAGGCCCCTTGCGGGCCTGATTTTTTTCGCAAGGATAGCGATGAAAATACAACGGAAGTCCCTGTTTTTGTTCTGGGCGTGGATGGATCTCTTTTTCGTCCTGCAATTCTTATGGTGGAATATTGCCCACCGCCGACTCCCTTTTTACGACGACCTGCTGGCTTATCTCCAGCTGCTGCACACCTGGGGCTCTGCGGCGGTCTGGCTCTATCCGCTAAATGTGCTGCTGATTATCAGCATCCCGTTGTCGATGATCCTCTTTTTCCGTCAGAGCCGCTATGGGCTGTGGCTGGCCTGGGGGCAGGCGCCGCTCAGGCTGGTGTTTATGCAGCCTTCGCTTTCTTTGGGTCTGTGGCTGATTCAGGCCGCCGGCGTCAGGCATTTAGCGATCCTGGCAGGCTTCCTGCTACTCTCTGAAGGGCTGAAAATCACCAGCCTCTGGTACTGCAGAGGCGGGGCTCAGGGCATAAAGCGATAGCCAATCCCGGTTTCGGTCAGCAGATGCTGAGGGCGCGCCGGATCGGCCTCCAGCTTTTGCCGCAGGTGACCCATATAGATCCGCAGATAATGGCTGTGCTCCACGGCGTTAGGTCCCCACACTTGATTCAGCAGCTGGCGCTGGGTAAGCACTTTGCCGGGATTATTCAATAGCGCCGCCAGCAGGCGAAACTCGATGGGCGTCAGGTGGATCTCTTCGCTGCCGCGCAGGATGCGGCGGGCGGGGATATTGACCTCCAGGTCGGCGAAGCGCACCACCGGCTCGTCGGCCTGCGCCGCGCCGTGGCGACGCAGCGCGACGCGCAGGCGGGCCTGCAGCTCGCCGATGCCAAAGGGTTTACTTAAGTAGTCATCGGCGCCGGCATCCAGGGCGGCAATTTTGTCATGCTCTTCGCTACGCGCTGACAGGACGATAATCGGCATCTGACTCCACTGGCGCAGGTCGCGAATAAAATCAATGCCGTCACCATCCGGCAGGCCGAGATCGAGGATCGCGAGGTCGGGCTTACGGGTGGCGGCTTCGATCAGCCCGCGCTGCAGGGTTTCCGCTTCAAATACGCGCATGCCGTCGGCTTCCAGCGCGGTGCGCAGAAAGCGACGGATAGCGTGTTCGTCTTCGATAATCAGAACGTTAATCACAATTCCTCAGATAGCTCTTCCAGTTCAGGGGGCGTTTCTCCCGGCAGTGTAACACGGAATGAGGCGCCGCCCTCTGGCCGGTTGCTGGCGGAGATGGTCCCGCCGTGGACGTCGACGATGGCCTGACAGATGGCAAGGCCCAGCCCGACGCCGGGGATCGCCGATTCTTTGTTGCCGCGGGCGAATTTATCAAAGATAGCCTGTTCCTGGCCCGCCGGGATCCCTGGACCATTATCCCATACCTCCAGCGACAGCTGCCGGGCGTCCGCTTCGGCGCGAATACCGATGTCCGCCCGGGCGCCGGCATACTTATGGGCATTCTCCAGCAGATTGATCAGCACCCGCTCGAACAGCGGCCCGTCAACATGCACCAGCTGCAGCGGATCGGGTAAATCCAGTTGAACGTGCTGGCCGCCGAGGCTCGGTTCGAGCATGCGCAGCGCGCTGCCGACCACCTCCTCCAGCGTCAGCCACTCCTTGTGGAGGTTAAAGCCGCCGGACTGGATCCGCGCCATATCCAGCAGGTTGTTCACCAGCCGGGTGGTGTTGAGCACATGCTGGCGGATTTCGTTGGCCTGCGGGGCATGCTTCGAGCCCTCGCTGGCCAGATCGAGGGTCAGGATTTCCGCCTGGCCAAACAGCACGGTCAGCGGGGTACGCAGATCGTGCGACAGGGCGGCGAGCAGCGAGTTACGCAGGCTTTCGCGCTCGCTGGTCAGTCGGGCCTGCTCTTCGCTGGCGGTCAGGGTGAGACGCTCCAGGGCGCTGGCCACCAACAGGGTGAAGGTCTCCAGCAGCCGCTGTTGCTCCGGGATCATCAGCTGGCGCAGATTCGCCGGCTCCACCACCAGCAGGCCCCAGGTGCGGGCGGCGCTCTTCAGGGGCAGGATCTGATACGGCACGCCGGGCAGGGTATCGGTGCCGGCGCCGGCGGGTTGACCCTTATCAAAGCTCCAGCGGGCGATGGCGTCATCCCACGGCGTCAGCCCGGGCTGGTGGGTTAAGGGCAGCAGTTTCCCCTGGGCGTCCGGGAGCAGCAGCTGGCTGCGGGCCTGAAAGGTGGAGGCGATAAACCGCTCGCTGGTGGTGGCGATATCCTGCTGGCTACGACCCACCGCCAGCGCTTTGGACATCTCATACAGATGGCGGGTACGCCGCTCACGGTAGCGCGCCACCCGCGCCTGGTAGCGCACGCCGGCGGTGAGGTTACCGATAAGCAGGCCCACGGTGAGCATCACGCCGAAGGTGAGCAGATACTGGACATCGGACACCGCCAGCGTGCCGCGCGGGGCGACAAAAAAGAGATCGAAGCTGATAACGTTGATCACCGTCGCCAGGACCGACGGCCAGCGGCCGTAGAGCAGAGCGATGATCACCACCCCCAGCAGATAGAGCATCACCAGGTTGGCGGCTTCGAAGGCCATCAGCCACTGCATGGCCACCAGGGTAATGATGGCGCATAGCGCCACCGCCACCGCGCAGCCCTGCAGCTGTAGCCGCCATTTCTCCAGCGCCGGACGGCTGTCGCTGGCGCGCGCCTGAAGGGGGAAGGGCTTTTCATCCAGAGCGATGACCACCAGATCGAGGTCCGGCGCGTGGCGAGCCAGACGGTCGGCAAAACCGCTACGATCCCACCAGCGGCGCTTGCTCTGGCGGCCGATGACAATTTTCCCAAGGTTGTGTTCGCGGGCGTAATGGAGAACCGCTTTCTCTTCTGACGGGTCGGAGAGGGTGGCGGTTTCGGCGCCCAGCTCCTGGGCCAGACGCAGCGCGGCGAGGATGGCCCGTCGCCGGGCTTCCGGCAGGCGGTGCAGGGAAGGCGTTTCGACATACACCGCATGCCAGACGCTGCCCAGACGGGCGGCGAGGCGGGCGGCGGTACGCACCAGCTTTTCGCTGCCGGTGTTGTGCCCGATACAGAGCAGGATCGCGTCGCGGGTGTGCCAGACTTTCTCCTGGCCCTGGCGGTCGCGCCAGGCGCGCATCTGCTCATCGACGCGATCGGCGGTGCGGCGCAGGGCCAGTTCACGCAGCGCAATCAGGTTCCCTTTGCGGAAAAAGTTCTCGATAGCGCGCTCGGCCTGGCCGCCGATATAGACTTTGCCCTCATTGAGCCGCTGGCGCAGATCGTCAGGGGGCAGATCCACCAGCACCACGTCGTCCGCGGCGTCAAAGAAGGGATCGGGGACGGTCTCTCGCACCTGCACGCCGGTGATCCCGCTGACGACGTCATTCAGACTTTCCAGATGCTGGACGTTAACGGTGGTGAAGACGTCAATCCCGGCCTCCAGCAGTTCGTCCACATCCTGCCAGCGCTTTGGATGGCGGGAGCCGGGGGCATTACTGTGCGCCAGCTCATCCACCAGAATCAGCGCCGGACGGCGGGCGAGGGCGGCGTCGAGATCGAACTCATACACGTAGCGCCCGCGGTGGGCGAGCCGCCGAGGCGGCAGGGTGCTCAGGCCCTGCAGCATCGCGGCGGTCTCTTTCCGGCCGTGGGTCTCCGCCACGCCAATCAGAATATCCAACCCCTGCGCCCGGAGCCGCTGCGCTTCCGCCAGCATCGCCCAGGTTTTCCCCACCCCGGCGCAGGCGCCGAAGAACACTTTTAGTTTGCCGCGATGCGGGGCGGCGGTGTGCTGCAGCAGGCGGTCAGGGTCCGGACGCAGCGGCTCGTCACTCATTTACTTATCCTTCAGGGCATCCAGCGCCATATTGAGTTGCAGTATATTGACCACCGGCTGGCCAAGGAAGCTCAGCAGCGGCTTTTGTGTGGCCTGGTTAACCAGCGCGGTCACCTGGTCGACGCTCAGCTGGCGCGCTTTGGCCACCCGCGGCGCCTGCCACAGCGCGGCGGCCGGGGTCAGGTTGTTATCGAGACCGCTCGCCGAGGTGGTGACCAGTTCGACCGGCACACGCGGGTCGGCATCCGGGTTTGCGGCGCGCAAGGCCTGCACCCGCTCGCTCACCGCCTTATCCAGCGCCGGGTTGCTGGCGGCGAGGTTGCTGCCGCCAGAGGCCATCGGGTTATCCGCTGTCTCCGCGGTGGCTGACGGGCGACCCTGGAAATAGCCTGCGGCGGTAAAGTTCTGGCCAATCAGCGCCGAGCCGCGCACCTCGCCGTTCATGCGGATCAGCGAGCCGTTGGCCTGTGAGTTAAACCACCACTGCCCCAGGCTG
Source organism: Klebsiella sp. 1SOBk10mer (assembly GCF_046602535.1). Taxonomy (NCBI): domain Bacteria; kingdom Pseudomonadati; phylum Pseudomonadota; class Gammaproteobacteria; order Enterobacterales; family Enterobacteriaceae; genus Klebsiella; species Klebsiella sp. 1SOBk10mer. The sequence continues at coordinate 309,246 of NZ_JBKIUP010000002.1, read as the reverse complement.
GTGGTCAGCAGAGGATAAACGCCGCCGGTGAGCAGGGTTAACAGAATAAATAGCACAAGTGCTGGACGAATCAATGACATAGTTTGTTCCTCACACCAGACCGCTCAGGGTCAGCAGCAGGTCGATGGCTTTAATACCGATAAAAGGCACCAGCAGACCGCCGAGGCCGTAGATCCACAGATTGCGGCGCAGCATCGCCGAGGCGGAGAGCGGGCGATAGCTCACCCCTTTCAGGGCCAGCGGGATCAGGAAGACGATGATCAGCGCGTTGAAGATAACGGCGCTGAGGATCGCCGACGATGGCGAATGCAGGCCCATCACGTTCAGCATGGCCAGCTGGGGATAGACCGCGGCAAACGCCGCCGGAATAATGGCGAAATATTTCGCCACGTCGTTGGCAATACTGAAGGTGGTCAGCGAGCCGCGCGTCATCAGCATCTGTTTGCCGATATGGACCACCTCAATCAGCTTGGTGGGGTTGGAATCCAGATCGACCATGTTGCCCGCCTCTTTCGCCGCCTGGGTGCCTGAGTTCATGGCTACCGCCACGTCGGCCTGAGCCAGCGCGGGCGCGTCGTTGGTGCCGTCGCCGGTCATCGCCACCAGCCGACCTTCCGACTGATACTGGCGGATCAGCGCCAGCTTGGCTTCCGGCGTCGCTTCGGCGAGGAAATCGTCGACGCCGGCCTCGGCGGCGATCGCCGCAGCGGTCAGGCGGTTATCGCCGGTGATCATCACCGTTTTAATGCCCATTTTGCGCAGCTGGGCGAAACGTTCTTTGATGCCGCCTTTGACGATATCTTTGAGTGAAATAATCCCCAGCACCTTTTCCCCTTCGGCGACCACCAGCGGCGTGGCCCCCTGGCGGGCGACCTCTTCCACCTGCTTCTCGACATCGGCAGGGAAGTGGCCACCGTTGGCCTCTACGTGGCGGCGAATGGCGTCCACTGACCCTTTGCGGATCATGCGCTGATCGATATTGATGCCGCTCATCCGCGTTTGCGCGGTAAAGGGGACAAAGGTGGCGTGCAGCGACTGCAGATCGCGTTCGCGCAGGTTAAAGCGCTGTTTCGCCAGCACCACGATGCTGCGTCCCTCAGGGGTTTCGTCCGCCAGCGAGGAGAGCTGGGCGGCATCGGCGAGGGTTCGCTCTTCCACACCGCGCGCCGGCAGGAAAGCGGAGGCCTGGCGGTTGCCGAGCGTAATGGTCCCGGTTTTATCCAGCAACAGCACATCAACGTCGCCTGCCGCTTCCACCGCGCGGCCGCTGGTGGCGATCACGTTGGCGCCCAGCATACGGCTCATCCCGGCGACGCCGATGGCCGACAGCAGACCGCCGATGGTGGTCGGGATCAGGCACACCAGCAGCGCCACCAGTACGGTGACGCTGACCGCATTGCCGCTCCACGCCGAGAATGGCCAGATGGTGGCGGTGGCCAGCAGGAACACCAGCGTCAGGGCGATCAGCAGGATCGTCAGGGCGATTTCGTTCGGCGTTTTACGGCGCTGGGCGCCTTCCACCATGGCGATCATCCGGTCGAGGAAGGTTTCTCCCGGGTTAACGCTGCAACGGATCACCAGCCAGTCGGAGAGGATGCGCGTCCCGCCGGTCACCGAGGCGAAATCACCGCCGGATTCGCGGATCACCGGAGCAGACTCGCCGGTAATGGCGCTTTCATCCACCGAGGCGCCGCCTTCGATGACTTCACCATCGCAGGGGATAATATCCCCTGCTTCCACCAGCACCACGTCGCCTTTGCGCAGGTCTTCCGCCGGCACGTGGTCGACCGTCGCGTCATGCTGCGGGGCGCGCAGCTTACGGGCGAAGGCCGTTTTTTTCACCCCTTTCAGGCTATTGGCCTGGGCTTTGCTGCGGCCTTCCGCCATCGCTTCGGCAAAGTTGGCGAACAGCACGGTAAACCATAGCCAGATACTGATGGCGGCGGTAAAAGTGGCGCTGCCGGTCAGGGCGCCGCCAGCCATGGCGATGGCCAGCAGAGTGGTTAACAGGCTGCCCACCCAGACGATAAACATCACCGGATTGCGCCACTGCACCATCGGGCTGAGTTTTTTCACGGCATCCAGCAGCGCCTGGCGCACCAGCGTCGGCTCCAGCAGGGCTAATTGTTTGCGACTCATAACAGGGTGCTCCGCATCGCTCAAAGTAAGGAAAAGTGTTCGGCCAGCGGGCCAAGCGCCAGCGCAGGAATAAAGGTCAGGGCGCCAACCAGCAGCACGGTGCCGATCAGCAGACCGATAAACAGGGCGTCGTGGGTGGCCAGGGTGCCGGGGCTGGCCGGTTGAATTTTCTTCGCCACCAGCGAGCCGGCGATAGCCATCACCGGAATGATGACGGCGAAGCGTCCAGCCAGCATGCAGAACGCCAGCAGCAGGTTCCAGAATGGCGTCGCCGCGCCCAGGCCGGCGAAGGCGCTGCCGTTGTTATTGGCCGCCGAAGTGACGGCGTACAGCACTTCGCTAAAGCCGTGCGGTCCGGGGTTGAACATCCCGGCGCGGCCGGCCTCGGTCATCATCGCCAGCGCCGTGCCGAGCAGCACCAGCGTCGGGGTGACCAGAATGGCCAGGGCGATCATTTTCATTTCCCGGACATCGATTTTCTTTCCGAGGTACTCCGGGGTGCGGCCGACCATCAGGCCGGCGATAAACACCGCCAGCATAACGAACAGCAGCATGCCATAGAGACCCGAGCCGACGCCGCCGAACACCACTTCGCCAATCTGCATCAGCCACATCGGCACCATCCCGCCCAGCGCGGTGAAGGAGTCATGCATGGCGTTGACCGCGCCGCAGGAGGCGGCGGTGGTGATCACCGCGAACAGACTGCTGGCGAGAATACCGAAGCGGCTCTCTTTACCTTCCATATTCAGGCTGCTGTCGGCGCCCAGCGTCATCAGGTGCGGGTTGCCGCGGGTTTCCGCCCACATCACCACGGCGACGCAGAGGATAAAGATCAGCGTCATCGCCCACAGGATGGCGCGCCCCTGGCGGCGATCGCTCACCACCTCGCCGAAGGCGAAGCACAGCGCCGCCGGGATCAGGAAGATGGCCAGCATCTGCACGAGATTGGTCAGCGCCGTCGGGTTTTCAAACGGATGGGCGGAGTTGGCGTTAAAGAAACCGCCGCCGTTGGTGCCCAGCAGCTTAATCGCTTCCTGTGAGGCGACGGGCCCCATCGGCAGCAGCTGGTGCGCCCCTTCGAGGGTGGTAAAGGGCTGGTAGGCCTGCAGGTTCTGCGGCACGCCCTGCTGAATAAAGAACAGGGCCACCAGCAGAGAGAGCGGCAGCAGCAGCCACAGGGTAATGCGCGTCAGGTCGACCCAGGCATTGCCGAGGGTGGACATTTTCTGCCGGGCGAAGGCGCGGGTCAGGGCGAAGACCACGGCGATGCCGGTAGCGGCGGAGAGGAAATTCTGCACCGTCAGCCCCACCATCTGGCTGAGATAGCTCATGGTGCTTTCGCCGGCGTAGGCCTGCCAGTTCGTATTGCTGACAAAGCTGACCGCGGTGTTGAGCGCCAGATCCCACGTCAGCCCCGGCAGGTGCTGCGGGTTAAACGGCAGCACGCCCTGCAGCATCAGCAGGGCAAACAGCGCCAGGCCGCCGAGGGCGTTGAACAGCAGGAGCGCCAGCAAATACTGCAGCCAGCCCATCTCTTCGGCGCGGATCCCGGCCACGCGCCACAGGACGCGCTCGATCCCGGCCAGGCCGGGAAGCGGGATGTCATTCACCATTCTTGCCAGACACATCCCCAGCGGGCGCGCCAGCACCAGCAATACCAGCAGATAGCTGGCTAATAATAAAAATCCCTGGGCAGCCATCAGAATGCCTCCGCATGTATCAAGGCATAAACCAGATAAGCCAGTAACAGGAACACCAGCCCAACGCCAGTGAGTACGCCTGCAGTCACAATCCACCTCCGGGTGTGTTTTTGATTTACCAGGAGAATAGAAATTACGGCGCAAAGATTTCGCAAAAATCCGCGGGCGCGGTGTAAAAAAAGTATAAAAATGACAAAGGCATAAATTAACTAATGGTTAGTATTAATTTAACTTTTTTGTAACTAATTTACGTGGAGAATGTAAATTAAGTATAAATACGTGCTTTTTAGTGGTCGGATGAGTAGTAAAATTACAACCAGAGCGGTATTATTTTGCTCAGACAAACATGATTAATTTTCCGGCGCTGCTTGCCGGCCTGACAAAGGGGAGAGAAATGATGGCGTTGTACAAAGCTTATCCTGCTCATATTATTTTGCTGCGTCGTGCTTTCGCCGTCGTGGCTGGCGTCGCGGCGCTGCCGGTGATGCTGTTCTGGAAGGATCGCGCCCGCTATTACAGCTGGCTGCACCGTGTATGGTCGAAAACCAGCGAGCAGCCGGTGTGGATGGCGCAGGCGGAAAAAGCCGCGCACGACTTCTACTAATTCGCCCTGCTGCGAGGAAAACCACTAACCGCCGGTTGCCCCCGGCGGTTTTTTTTCGGCGCTTGTCTACACTCGTTTTCAGGCGCCGCAGCGGAATTGGCAGGTGCTTATTTTGCCTGGGCGCGCTATTTTTGCCGGCTTAGATCATAAGATGAGTTTTGCTGACGGAGAGTGAGGAGTGATATGGCCACCCATCTGGTCTGGTTACGCACGGATTTACGCATTCACGATAACCTGGCGCTGGCCGCCGCCTGCCGCGATCCGCAGGCGCAGGTGCTGGCGCTGTATATTGCCACCCCGGGGCAGTGGCGCGAACATCACCTGGCCCCGCGGCAGGCCGCTTTTATCGCCAGCCATTTGCGCAGTCTGCACGCCGCGCTGGCGGAGCGGGGCATACCGCTGTGGGTAGAAGAGGCGGACGATTTTAGCGCCAGCGTCGAGCGGCTGGCCCATTTCTGCCAGCAGCACCAGGTCAGTCACCTGTTCTACAACTATCAGTACGAATTCAATGAACGCCAGCGCGATGCCGCCGTTGAGAGCTCCTTGAGCGAAGTGATTTGCCAGGGATTTGACGACAGCGTCCTGTTGCCGCCCGGCAGCGTACTGACCGGCGGCGGCGAAATGTATAAAGTCTTCACCCCGTTTAAGAACGCGTTTATTCGCCGGCTGCGGGAAGGATTGCCGGCGTGCGTGGCCGCGCCAAAGCCGCGCCAGGCGCCCGCTCGCCTGGCGCCGCCGGTGCCGGAGCTTAACTATCCGCAAACGCCGTTCGATGGGCTGCTGTTTGCCGCGGATGAAAAAACGGCGCTGGCGCGGCTGCGCGCGTTTTGTCAGCAACCGGCGGCGGATTATGAGGGGCAGCGCGACTTCCCGGCCGTGGAAGGGACCAGTCGCCTGTCGCCCTGCCTGGCCATCGGGGTGCTGTCGCCGCGCCAGTGCCTGCATCGGCTGCTGACGGAACACCCCGCCGCACTGGATGGCGGGGCAGGCGCCACCTGGCTTAATGAGCTGATCTGGCGCGAGTTTTACCGCCATCTGATGGTCTACTATCCGAAACTCTGTAAAGGTCGGCCGTTTGTCGCCTGGACCGATAAGGTCGCCTGGCGCGAAGAGGATGGCGCCCTGCAGGCCTGGCAGCGCGGGGAGACCGGCTTTCCGATTGTCGATGCCGCCATGCGCCAGCTTAACGCCACCGGCTGGATGCATAACCGGTTGCGCATGATTGTCGCCAGCTTCCTGACCAAAGATCTGCGCCTCGACTGGCGGGCAGGGGAGCGCTATTTCATGAGCCAGCTGATTGACGGCGACCTGGCGGCGAACAACGGCGGCTGGCAATGGGCGGCTTCGACGGGCACCGACGCCGCGCCCTATTTCCGCATATTTAATCCCACCACCCAGGGCGAGAAGTTTGATAAGCAGGGGGTGTTTATGCGTCGCTGGCTGCCGGAGCTGGCAAAGGTGCCGGAGAAGGCGCTGCATCAGCCGTGGGTGTGGGCGGATAAACAGGGGGTGACGCTGGATTATCCGCGCCCGATAGTCGATCACAAGCAGGCGCGACAGGAGACGCTGGCGGCCTGGGAGGCCGCCAGAAAGGGGATTATTCCACCGCCAGACGGCGGGTCCTGACCTTCAGCGAGTGATACAGCCAGATAACCAGCACTACGCCGACGCAGGCCAGCGCGCCCCAGGTGATCTGGCTGAAGACGTTGATGTAGGCGTCAATGGAATAGTTCACCGCCCCGGCGACGTCGAATGACGCCTGCGAGGTCTGGTCGGCGATAACGCCGGCCAGATAGTTGGCGATGGCCCCGGAGAGCAGCATATAGATGCCGGTCAGCACCCCGGTCACTCCCGGGATCTCAATGCGGGTGATTTGCGACATCGCGACCGGGTCGATAAACAGTTCGGCAAAACCCATCACCGCCAGCCCCAGCACCATCAGCGGCATGGACGACTGGCCATAGGCCGCCGACCAGCGGGCGCTGAGGGTCAAAATGCAGAACCCGGCGCTCATCAGGCCCAGACCGAGGGCAAATTTCCCCCAGATGCGCACGGTGCGGTTACCGCCGACGCTCTCTTTCACCAGCCACGCCAGCACCATGCCGCAGAGCATCACCGCAAAGGCGTTGATCGACTGGAACATAGCGGTAGGGACTTCGTAGCTCATGATATGGCGGTTAACGAAGCGGTCAATATACAGGCTGATGGAGCTGCCGCCCTGTTGGGCGAAGGCCCAGAACAGCAGGCTGAAGGCGGTCAGGACGACGATCAGGCGCAGATCCTTGCGCTGTTTATCGGTCTCGGCACGCAGGTAGATCCGCGCCAGCACCGCGAGGCCAATGGCCGTGGCCACGATCAGGGCATACACCGACCACTCCTGCCAGAACAGCACGGCAATCAGCAGCGGCGCGATGACCAGCAGCACCAGCAGCCAGCCCCAGTTCGGCAGCAGGAAGCGGCGGGCGCACAGCGCCTGGCGGTTCACGCCGGCGGTATGCTGGAAATGACGGTTGCCGCAGAGGAAAATCACCAGTCCCGCCACCATGCCGATGGCCGCCAGGGCAAAGCCCATCGCCCAGCTATACTCCTCCTGAACGTAGCCGCAGGCGATGGGCGCGATGATCGAGCCGATATTGCCCGCGGCATACATCAGCGAGAAGCCGCCATCGCGACGCGGATCGGCGGGTTCGTACAGTTCGCCCAGCAGACAGCTGACGTTGGATTTAAACAACCCGTAGCCGCAGACGATGATCGCCAGCGACAGGTAGAGGAAGGCCGGGGCGGTTTCGCTGGCCCCGAGCACCAGATGGCCAATGGCCATCAGCAGCGCGCCGAGCATGACCGCCATCCGGTTGCCTAACAGCTTATCGGCCAGATAGCCGCCGAGGATCGGCGTCACATAGACCAGCGAACAGTAGGCGCTGAACAGGGCGTAAGCGTGGTTATCATCATATTTGAGCTGATTGGTGAGATAGAGGATCAGCAGGGCGCGCATGCCGTAGAAGCTAAAATATTCCCAGATTTGCAGCGCCACGACGTAGTAAATCGCCCGCGGTTGCGATGATGTTGTCTTCATGAGAAGTGTGTTTCCTGGCCTAAAGCGAAAGTCGATCGTTCTGCATGAATAGCGTTTAATTAGTCATATTCATGGCTTGAGGGGCTTTCTGATTATTTAATATGCTTTATTAGTGCATAAATATACACGAATGCGCGGCGGGGTGAATAGACAAATTGCGCTATTCGGTAAAAAGTCATCGTCAGTGTCGGAGGCGGACTATCGACGACCCGAATGGATCTGGTTATGTTATGCCTTTGTATACCCTGATTATCTGCTGGAGTGGCGATGAAAAATAGCGAACTGGAACAACTGATAAACGACAAGCTCAATAGTGCAGCCATCAGTGACTTCGCCCCTAACGGTCTGCAGGTGGAAGGGCGCGACACGGTGCACAAGATCGTCACCGGAGTGACGGCCAGCCAGGCGCTGCTGGATGAGGCCGTTCGTCTTCAGGCGGATGCGGTGATTGTCCATCACGGCTATTTCTGGAAAAACGAATCGCCAGTGATCCGCGGTATGAAGCGCCGGCGCCTGAAAACCCTGCTGGCCAATGATATCAATCTCTACGGCTGGCACCTGCCGCTGGATGCCCATCCCGAGCTGGGCAATAACGCGCAACTGGCGCATCTGTTGGGGATTAACGTGCTGGGGGAAATCGAACCGCTGGTGCCCTGGGGCGAACTGTCGATGCCGGTTTCCGGCCTTGAACTGGCCTCATGGATTGAAGCGAGGCTGGGGCGTAAGCCGCTGTGGTGCGGCGATACCGGGCCGGACACCGTCAGCCGCGTCGCCTGGTGTACCGGCGGCGGCCAGAGCTTTATCGACGCCGCGGCGCGCTTTGGCGTGGACGCGTTTATCACCGGCGAGGTGTCGGAACAAACCATCCATTCCGCCCGCGAGCAGGGCCTGCATTTTTATGCCGCCGGCCACCACGCCACCGAGCGGGGCGGTATTCGCGCCCTCAGCGAATGGCTGACGGAAACCACTGACCTGGACGTCACCTTTATTGATATTCCCAACCCTGCCTGACGGGAGAGAGAAAAGTGCAGCGAGCGCGTTGTTATCTGTTAGGAGAAACGGCCGTCGTGCTGGAGCTGGAGCCGCCGGTCACCCTTGAGAGCCAGCAGCGGATCTGGGGCTTAGCCCAGCGTCTGGCGAACCATGAGGAAGTGATTGACGCCATTCCCGGCATGAACAATATCACTGTGGTGCTCCGCCGCCCGCAGGAGGTGGCGTGGGAGGCGATAGACCGTCTGCAGCGCTGGTGGGAGGAGAGCCTCGCGATCGAGCCGGAGTCGCGCTCGCTGACCATTCCGGTCGTCTACGGCGGCGAGGCCGGACCGGATCTCGGGGTGGTGGCGCAGCACAGCGGCCTCAGTGAAAAGCAGGTCGTGGAGCTGCACGCCTCGGTGGAGTATCTGGTCTGGTTTATTGGTTTTCAGCCGGGATTTCCCTACCTGGGCGGGTTGCCAGCGGCGCTGGCGACGCCGCGTCGCGCCGAACCGCGCGTGCACGTCCCGGCCGGGTCGGTGGGTATCGGCGGCGCGCAAACCGGGATCTATCCGCTGGCGACGCCCGGCGGCTGGCAGCTGCTGGGGCGGACCTCGCTAACGCTGTTCGACCCGTCGCGGAAGGAGCCTGCGCTGCTGCGCGTGGGCGATAAAATTCGCTTTGTGCCGCAAAAGGAGGGGGTATGTTGACTCTGATCCGCGCCGGCCTGTACACCTCGGTACAGGACGGTGGACGAGAAGGCCTGCGCCAGTCTGGCATCAGCCGCTGCGGCGCTCTGGATTATCCCTCGCTGGTGATTGCCAATCTGCTGGTTGGCAACGAGGCGAATGCCGCCGGGCTGGAGATTACCCTCGGCCAGGTGGAGATCGAATTTGCCCGCAGCGGCTGGTTTGCGCTGACCGGCGCCGCCTGCGAAGCGACGCTGGACGGTAAAGCGGTCTGGGTGGGCTGGCGCACCGCCTACCGGCCCGGGCAGCGCCTGGTGCTGAAAACGCCGCAGCATGGCATTCGCAGCTATCTGGCGGTGGCGGGCGGGATTGCGGTTCCCGAGGTCCTTGGCTCGCGCTGCACGGATCTCAAGGCGGGGATTGGCGGTCTGGAAGGACGCCGCCTGCAGGACGGCGACAAGCTGAAGCTCGGGAAAGCCGCCCGCCGCTTCACCACCCCGCGCGGCGTCAAGCAGCTGCCGCTGGGCAACCGCATTCGTGCGCTGCCCGGGCCGGAGTACCACGAATTTGACGCGGCCTCGCAGGCGTCATTCTGGCGCGCCCCCTGGAAGCTCAGTCCGCAGAGTAACCGCATGGGGTACCGCCTGCAGGGGCAGCCGCTGAAACGCACCACCGATCGCGAAATGCTGTCGCACGGCCTGCTGCCGGGCGTGGTGCAGGTGCCGCACAACGGCCAGCCCATTGTGCTGATGAACGACGCGCAAACCACCGGCGGCTATCCGCGGATCGCCTGCATCATCGATGCCGATATGTACCAGCTGGCGCAGATCCCGCTCGGGCAGCCGATCCATTTCGTGGCCTGCTCGCTGGAGGAGGCGCTGAAGGCGCGGGCCGATCGTCAGCGTTATCTTGAACAACTGGCGTGGAGACTCCACGATGATGATTGATCTCAATGCCGATCTCGGGGAAGGCGGGGCGAACGATAGCGCGCTGCTCCAGCTGGTGTCGTCGGCGAATATCGCCTGTGGTTTTCACGCCGGCGACGCCGGGCTGATGGTGCAGAGCGTGCGCGAGGCGCTGAAGTACGGCGTGGCGGTGGGCGCCCATCCGGGATATCCCGACCGGGAAAATTTTGGCCGCACGGCGATGGATCTGCCGCCGGAAACGGTCTATGCCCAGACGCTGTATCAGATTGGCGCTCTGGCGGCGATCGTTCAGGCTCAGGGCGGCGAGTTGCAGCACGTAAAGCCGCACGGCATGCTCTACAACCAGGCGGCCAAATCGCCGCCGCTGGCCGACGCGATCGCCCGCGCGGTCCGCGATGTTAACCCGCAGCTGGTGCTGGTGGGTCTGGCGGGCAGCGAACTGATCCGCGCTGGGCAACGCTATGGCTTGACGACGCGTCAGGAGGTGTTTGCCGATCGCGGTTATCTGGCCGACGGCAGCCTGGTGCCGCGCACCGAGCCTGGCGCGCTGATTGACAGCGAAGAGCAGGCCCTGGCGCAAACCCTCGAAATGGTGCAACACCACCGGGTGCGTAGCGTCAGCGGCGAATGGGCGAACGTGGTGGCGCAGACGGTATGTCTGCATGGCGATGGTTCGCATGCCCTCGAATTTGCCCGCCGTTTGCGGGCGGCGTTCGCCGGGCGCCATATTATGGTCAGCGCTCAGCCAGAGGCTGAGATATGACAATCTGAAGGACCGCGAAGGAGAAGACGATGGCGGGCGTATTACTCACCGGTTTTGAACCCTTTGACGGCGAGACGGTGAACCCTTCCTGGGAAGTGGTGCAGCAGCTTGACGGTACAATGATTGCTGGTCAGCCGGTGATTGCCAGGCCGCTTCCCTGCGTGTTTGGCGAGGCGCTGTCGGCGCTGGACGCGGCGATTGAAGACCTGCAGCCGAAGCTGGTTATCGCGGTGGGACAGGCCGGCGGCCGGGTCGATATCAGCGTCGAACGTGTGGCGATTAACGTCGATGATGCGCGTATCCCCGATAACAAAGGCCAGCAACCCATCGACACGCCGATCGTCGACGGCGGGCCGGCCGCGTGGTTCAGCACCTTGCCGATCAAAGCGATCGTCAGCGCGCTGCGCGATCGCGGGATCCCGGCCTCAGTGTCTCAAACCGCCGGCACCTTCGTCTGCAATCACGTCATGTACGGTCTGCTGCACAAGCTGCAGGGACAGAATGAGGTGAGGGGCGGGTTTATCCATATTCCCTGGCTACCGGCGCAGGCGGCGGCCCATCCCGGCGAGCCGAGTATGGCGACCGCCACCGTGCGGGAAGCGCTGGAGACGGCCATAGCCGTAGCCCTGCACCAGCCGGTGGATAGTAAACTGGGCGGCGGCGCCACCCACTAACAGAAGGATGACAGTATGCCGGAAGGTCCGGAGATCCGCCGCGCGGCGGATACACTGGAGGCAGCAATCAAAGACGAACCCTTAACCGACGTCTGGTTCGCTTTTCCCCGGTTGCAACCCTATCAAACCGAACTGATTGGTCAGCGGGTTACCCATATCGACACCCGGGGCAAAGCCCTGCTGACACGCTTCTCCGGCGGCCTGACCCTGTACAGCCATAATCAGCTGTACGGCGTTTGGCGCGTGGTTGAGGCCGGCGAACAGCCTGCCTCTAACCGGGTGTTGCGCGTCAGGCTACAGACGACCAGCAAGGCGATTTTGCTCTACAGCGCGTCGGACATCGAGATGCTCACGGCGGAGCAGGAGGCCAACCATCCGTTCTTGCTGCGCGTCGGTCCGGACGTGCTGGATATGACGTTAACCGCGGAGCAGGTGAAAGCGCGACTGCTGTCGGCCAAATTCCGCAATCGTCAGTTTTCCGGCCTGCTGCTGGATCAGGCTTTTCTTGCCGGTCTGGGTAACTATCTACGGGTGGAAATCCTCTGGCAGGTGGGGCTGACCGGGGGGCATAAGGCCTCGGAGCTTAATGAAACACAGCTGGATGCGCTGGCGCACGCGCTACTCGATATCCCGCGGCTTTCTTATCGCACTCGCGGCCAGCCCGATAACAACAAGCACCACGGCGCGCTGTTCCGCTTTAAGGTCTTCCATCGCGATGGGGAAAAGTGCGAGCGCTGCGGGGGCGTGATTGAGAAGACCATGCTCTCATCGCGGCCGTTTTACTGGTGCCCGCACTGCCAGCATTAAGCCGGCAGCAGGCAGTGTCAGCGCCAGGCTTCATCGTCAGGCATAAAAAACGCGCCAGCAGGCGCGTTTTTATCATCCGGACAGCGAGATTAACGCTTGATGTCGGACTGGAAGTCGCGTTTGGCGTAGCCGGTGTACAGCTGACGCGGACGGGCGATCTTCATGCCGTCGCTGTGCATTTCGTTCCAGTGCGCAATCCAGCCCACGGTACGCGCCATGGCGAAGATAACGGTAAACATGGAGGACGGAATACCCATCGCTTTCAGGATGATACCGGAGTAGAAGTCGACGTTCGGGTAGAGCTTCTTCTCGATGAAGTACGGGTCGTTCAGCGCGATATGCTCCAGCTCCATGGCCACCTGCAGCAGGTCGTCTTTGGTGCCCAGCTCTTTCAGCACTTCATGGCAGGTTTCACGCATCACGGTGGCGCGCGGGTCGTAGTTTTTGTAAACACGATGGCCGAAGCCCATCAGGCGGAATGAGTCATTCTTGTCTTTCGCACGACGAACAAATTCCGGAATGTGTTCAACGGAGCTGATCTCTTCCAGCATTTTCAGCGCCGCTTCGTTGGCGCCGCCGTGCGCCGGTCCCCACAGAGAGGCGATGCCGGCTGCGATACAGGCGAACGGGTTAGCGCCGGAAGAGCCCGCGGTACGTACCGTCGAGGTCGAGGCGTTCTGCTCGTGATCGGCGTGCAGGATCAGAATACGGTCCATGGCGCGCTCGAGCACCGGATTGACTTCGTACTCTTCGCACGGCGTGGCGAACATCATGCGCAGGAAGTTGCCGGCGTAGGAGAGGTCGTTGCGCGGATAAACAAACGGCTGGCCGATAGAATACTTGTAACACATAGCTGCCATGGTCGGCATTTTGGACAGCAGGCGATAGGCGGCGATTTCACGGTGACGCGGGTTATTCACGTCGAGGGAGTCGTGATAGAACGCCGCCAGGGCGCCGGTGATCCCGCACATAACGGCCATCGGGTGAGAATCGCGACGGAACGCATGGAACAGACGGGTGATCTGCTCATGGATCATGGTGTGACGGGTCACGGTGGTTTTGAATTCGTCATATTCGGCCTGGGTTGGTTTTTCACCGTTCAGCAGAATGTAACAAACTTCAAGATAGTTTGATTCGGTCGCTAACTGGTCGATCGGGAAGCCGCGGTGCAGCAGGATCCCCTCGTCACCATCGATAAACGTAATTTTAGATTCACAGGAAGCGGTAGATGTGAAACCTGGGTCAAAGGTAAATACGCCTTTTGAACCAAGACTACGAATATCAATAACATCCTGACCGAGCGTGCCTTTTAGCACATCCAGTTCAATAGCAGTGTCACCACCCAGGGTGATTTTTGCTTTAGCATCAGACATTTATGGTCTCCTTAGCGCCTTTATTGCTTAAGACTGCCGGGTGGTGGATTTGCTTTCGGCCCACGCCCGTATACGTTACCAGTTTGTTATGTTGCACACAGCTCTGCGTCAGCGAAAAGGGCAGGGTACAGAGCAACGGCGCTTGATGGCACGTTCTTCAGGGCTGCGGTGAAACAACAGCAAATCAGCGTTTTAGCAGTCCGAATATTAAAACCTGTATACCACTAATAACTGTCCTGATTACATCGGTCAATACTGACACACTGTTACATAACTTATTCTCAGGTGAAAGAGTGACCCCATAACTTTTGAGCATTATTGCATTTAACTGGTAATGGTTGTAACAAGAATGTTTAATATTTGTCAAATCAGGTGATTAAAAATTAAAAAAATGTTGTTATCGTGACCTTGATCACTGTTCCGGAGAAAACCCAACAAACTATATGTAGGTTAATTGTAATGATTTTGTGAACGGCCTATACTGCGGCCAGGTCTCCGGAACACCCTGCAATCCCGAGCCACCCAGCGTTGTTTAGTGATGTTTTAATGCCTGAAAAGACGTTTTAACATGACTTCTGGTTATAGAAAGGACGCTGTCTGACCCGCAAGCAGACCGGAGGAAGGAAACAATAAGAACAGCATGTGGGCGTTATTCATGGTAAGAAATGTGAAAAAACAAAGACCTGTCAATCTGGATCTACAAACGATACGGTTCCCAATCACGGCGATAGCGTCCATTCTCCATCGCGTTTCCGGTGTCATCACCTTCGTGGCGGTCGGAATTCTGCTTTGGCTGCTGGGCACCAGCCTCTCCTCCCCTGAAGGTTTTCTGACGGCGGCCTCGATCATGGATAGCTTCTTTGTGAAGTTCATCATGTGGGGCATTCTCACCGCGCTGGCCTATCACGTCGTTGTCGGTATCCGCCATCTGATGATGGACTTTGGTTACCTGGACGAAACCCTCGAAGCAGGGAAACGTTCCGCCAAGATTTCTTTTGTTATTACTGTCGTGCTTTCACTTCTCGCAGGAGTCCTCGTATGGTAAGCAACGCCTCAGCACTGGGACGCAACGGCGTACATGACTTTATTCTGGTCCGTGCTACCGCCATCGTTCTGACCCTCTACATCATCTACATGGTTGGCTTCTTCGCTACCACCGGTGAGATCTCATGGGAAGTGTGGACCGGATTCTTTGCCTCCGGCTTCACTAAAGTCTTTACTCTGCTGGCTCTCGTTTCCATTCTTATCCATGCCTGGATCGGGATGTGGCAGGTGTTAACGGACTACGTTAAACCACTGGCTCTGCGCCTGGTTCTGCAGCTGGCTATCGTTGTGGCGCTGGTGGCTTACGTTCTTTATGGATTTGTTGTGGTGTGGGGTGTGTAATGAAATTGCCAGTCAGAGAGTTTGATGCTGTTGTCATCGGTGCCGGCGGCGCAGGTATGCGCGCGGCGCTGCAAATTTCCCAGAGCGGACAGACCTGTGCGCTGCTCTCTAAAGTCTTCCCGACCCGTTCCCATACCGTGTCAGCGCAGGGGGGTATCACCGTCGCGCTCGGTAACTCCCATGAAGATAACTGGGAATGGCATATGTACGACACCGTAAAAGGGTCGGACTATATCGGTGACCAGGACGCCATCGAATATATGTGTAAGACCGGCCCGGAAGCGATTCTCGAGCTGGAGCACATGGGCCTGCCGTTCTCCCGTCTTGACGACGGCCGTATTTATCAGCGCCCGTTCGGCGGCCAGTCGAAGAACTTCGGCGGCGAGCAGGCGGCGCGCACCGCGGCGGCGGCTGACCGTACTGGCCACGCCCTGCTGCACACCCTGTACCAGCAGAACCTTAAAAACCACACCACTATTTTCTCCGAATGGTATGCCCTCGATCTGGTGAAAAACCAGGACGGCGCGGTGGTGGGTTGTACCGCCCTGTGCATCGAGACCGGCGAAGTGGTCTACTTTAAAGCCCGCGCCACCGTGCTGGCGACCGGCGGCGCAGGCCGTATCTATCAGTCCACCACCAACGCCCACATCAACACCGGTGACGGCGTCGGGATGGCCATTCGTGCCGGCGTGCCGGTGCAGGATATGGAAATGTGGCAGTTCCACCCGACCGGCATCGCCGGGGCAGGGGTTCTGGTCACCGAAGGTTGCCGCGGCGAAGGTGGTTATCTGCTCAATAAACACGGCGAACGCTTTATGGAGCGTTATGCCCCGAACGCCAAAGACCTGGCGGGTCGTGACGTGGTGGCGCGTTCCATCATGATCGAAATCCGCGAAGGTCGCGGCTGCGATGGCCCGTGGGGCCCGCACGCGAAATTGAAGCTGGATCACCTGGGTAAAGAGGTTCTGGAATCTCGTCTGCCGGGTATCCTCGAGCTGTCCCGTACCTTTGCTCACGTCGATCCGGTGAAAGAGCCGATCCCGGTTATCCCAACCTGCCACTACATGATGGGCGGTATTCCGACCAAAGTGACCGGCCAGGCGCTGACCGTCAATGAGAAGGGCGAAGACGTGGTGATCCCGGGCCTGTTCGCGGTAGGCGAAATCGCCTGCGTATCGGTCCACGGCGCTAACCGTCTTGGCGGCAACTCGCTGCTCGACCTGGTGGTCTTCGGCCGCGCGGCGGGCCTGCATCTGCAGGAATCCATCGCCGAGCAGGGCACGCTGCGCGACGCCAGCGAATCCGATATCGAAGGCTCGCTGGACCGCCTCAACCGCTGGAACAACACCCGTTCCGGTGAAGATCCGGTGGCGATCCGCAAAGCGCTGCAGGAATGTATGCAGCATAACTTCTCGGTGTTCCGCGAAGGCGATGCGATGCACAAAGGTCTGGAACAGCTGAAAGTGATCCGCGAGCGCCTGAAAAACGCCCGTCTCGACGATACCTCCAGCGAGTTCAACACCCAGCGCGTTGAGTGCCTGGAGCTGGATAACCTGATGGAAACCGCGTACGCGACCGCCGTATCCGCTAACTTCCGTACCGAGAGCCGTGGCGCCCACAGCCGCTTCGACTTCCCGGATCGTGATGATGAAAACTGGCTGTGCCATTCCCTGTATCTGCCAGAGTCGGAATCCATGACGCGTCGTAGCGTCAACATGGAACCGAAACTGCGTCCGGCATTCCCGCCGAAGATTCGTACTTACTAATGCGGAGACAGGAAAATGAAACTCGAGTTTTCAATTTATCGCTATAACCCGGATGTTGATGACGCTCCGCACATGCAGGATTACACCCTCGAAGCGGAAGAAGGTCGTGACATGATGCTGCTGGATGCGCTGATCCAGCTGAAAGAAAAAGATCCGTCGCTGTCGTTCCGCCGCTCCTGCCGTGAAGGGGTTTGTGGTTCCGATGGCCTGAATATGAACGGGAAAAACGGTCTGGCGTGCATCACGCCGATCTCCGCGCTGAATCAGCCGGGCAAGAAGATTGTTATCCGTCCGCTGCCAGGATTACCGGTTATCCGTGATTTGGTGGTGGACATGGGGCAATTCTATGCACAATATGAGAAGATTAAGCCTTACTTGTTGAATAATGGGCAAAATCCTCCGGCTCGCGAGCATCTGCAGATGCCTGAGCAGCGTGAGAAACTCGATGGTCTGTACGAGTGTATTCTCTGCGCATGTTGTTCGACTTCGTGCCCGTCGTTCTGGTGGAACCCGGATAAGTTCATTGGCCCGGCTGGCCTGTTGGCCGCGTATCGCTTCCTGATCGACAGTCGCGATACCGAAACCAGCGAGCGTCTGGACGGCCTGAGCGATGCTTTCAGCGTATTCCGCTGTCACAGCATTATGAACTGCGTCAGTGTGTGTCCGAAGGGGCTGAACCCGACGCGCGCCATCGGCCATATTAAGTCGATGCTGCTGCAGCGCAGCGCGTAAGAAACCCGGTGTATCCCGGATGGCGCTACCGCTTATCCGGGCTACCAAAAGCAGTAACCCCGGTAGCGTTTGTGCTACCGGGAAATGAATACCCTAAATAATTCGAGTTACAGGACAACGTACATGTAACTTGAAGTATGAAGGGATAGCAGGAAATCTTTAAAAACCGCCACAAGATGTACCAGTAATCAAGGCGTTCAGTGCGAGGTAAGGCGGCAACTGAACGCATCCCCGGGAGCATAGCGAACTATGTGACCGGGGTAAGTGAAGGCAGCTAACGCAACCGCAGCCTGAACGCCGAAGATTAATGGCAGTTTTTAAAGGTTCCTTAGCGGATAGAAACCACAACTCGTCCGCAACAAGTGAACCCCGGCACGTGCACTCGGTGTGCGTGGTAGTTTCTACGGCGAAATAAGCATATGAATGCTTAAGGGATCACGATGCAGAACGGCGCAATGAAAGCCTGGCTGGACTCTTCTTACCTCTCTGGTTCGAACCAGAGCTGGATAGAACAGCTCTATGAAGACTTCTTAACCGATCCTGACTCTGTTGACGCCAACTGGCGTTCAATGTTCCAGCAGTTACCTGGCACCGGAGTTAAACCGGATCAATTTCATTCCAAAACGCGTGATTATTTCCGTCGACTGGCGAAGGATGCCTCACGTTACACTTCTTCGATTTCCGACCCAGACACCAATGTGAAGCAGGTTAAAGTCCTGCAGCTCATCAACGCATACCGTTTCCGTGGCCACCAGCATGCGAATCTCGATCCGCTGGGGCTGTGGAAGCAAGAGAGAGTGGCGGATCTCGATCCGGCCTACCACGATCTGACCGAGGCCGATTTCCAGGAAAGCTATAACGTAGGTTCATTTGCCATCGGTAAAGACACGATGAAGCTGGGCGAGTTGATTGCCGCCCTCAAGCAAACCTACTGCGGCTCCATCGGCGCGGAATACATGCATATCACCTCTACCGAAGAAAAACGCTGGATCCAGCAGCGCATTGAATCGGTAGCTGGCAAAGCGAGCTTTAGCGCGGAAGAGAAAAAACGCTTCCTCAGCGAACTGACCGCCGCGGAAGGCCTGGAGCGCTACCTCGGCGCCAAATTCCCGGGGGCGAAGCGCTTCTCGCTGGAGGGTGGCGATGCCCTGATCCCGATGCTCAAAGAGATGATCCGCCATGCGGGCAAGAGCGGCACCCGCGAAGTGGTGCTGGGCATGGCGCACCGCGGTCGTCTCAACGTGCTGGTCAACGTGCTGG
This sequence comes from Klebsiella sp. 1SOBk10mer, assembly GCF_046602535.1. Lineage (NCBI taxonomy): Bacteria > Pseudomonadati > Pseudomonadota > Gammaproteobacteria > Enterobacterales > Enterobacteriaceae > Klebsiella > Klebsiella sp. 1SOBk10mer. The sequence goes on along the minus strand of NZ_JBKIUP010000002.1, from coordinate 290,379 downwards.
GTAAAAAACCGCAGGATCTGTTCGACGAGTTCGCCGGCAAACATAAAGAACATCTCGGTACCGGCGATGTGAAGTACCACATGGGCTTCTCATCCGATATGGAAACCGAAGGCGGTCTGGTGCACCTGGCGCTGGCGTTTAACCCGTCGCACCTCGAGATCGTCAGCCCGGTGGTTATCGGTTCCGTACGCGCCCGTCTGGATCGTCTGGACGAGCCGAGCAGCAACAAGGTTCTGCCGATCACTATCCACGGCGACGCCGCCGTCACCGGTCAGGGCGTGGTTCAGGAAACCCTGAACATGTCGAAAGCCCGCGGTTACGAAGTGGGCGGTACCGTGCGCATCGTTATCAACAACCAGGTGGGCTTCACGACCTCTAACCCGCTGGATGCGCGTTCGACCCCGTACTGCACCGACATCGGTAAAATGGTGCAGGCGCCGATTTTCCACGTCAATGCCGACGATCCGGAAGCGGTCGCGTTCGTCACTCGTCTGGCGCTGGATTTCCGCAATACCTTCAAACGCGATGTTTTCATCGATCTGGTGTGCTACCGCCGTCACGGCCATAACGAAGCCGATGAGCCGAGCGCAACTCAGCCGCTGATGTATCAGAAGATCAAAAAGCACCCGACCCCGCGCAAAATCTATGCTGACAAGCTGGAGCAGGAGAAGGTGGCGACTCTGGAAGACGCGACCGAGCAGGTTAACCTCTACCGCGATGCGCTGGATGCCGGCGAATGCGTGGTGCAGGAATGGCGTCCTATGAACATGCACTCCTTTACCTGGTCGCCGTACCTCAATCATGAGTGGGACGAGAGCTATCCGGATAAAGTGGAGCCGAAGCGTCTGCAGGAGCTGGCGAAACGCATCAGCACGGTGCCGGAAGGTATCGAAATGCAGTCCCGCGTAGCGAAAATTTACGCCGACCGCCAGGCGATGGCGGCAGGTGAGAAGCTGTTCGACTGGGGCGGCGCCGAAAACCTGGCCTACGCCACGCTGGTTGACGAAGGTATTCCGGTGCGTCTGTCCGGGGAAGACTCCGGTCGCGGCACCTTCTTCCATCGTCATGCGGTGATCCATAACCAGACCAATGGTTCAACTTACACCCCGCTGCAGCATGTCCATAACGGTCAGGGCCAGTTCCGCGTTTGGGACTCGGTGCTGTCTGAAGAAGCCGTACTGGCGTTTGAATATGGTTACGCCACCGCTGAGCCGCGCACCCTGACCATCTGGGAAGCGCAGTTTGGCGACTTCGCCAACGGCGCTCAGGTGGTGATCGACCAGTTCATCTCCTCCGGTGAGCAGAAGTGGGGCCGGATGTGCGGCCTGGTGATGCTCCTGCCGCACGGCTATGAAGGCCAGGGTCCGGAGCACTCCTCCGCGCGTCTGGAGCGTTATCTGCAGCTGTGCGCTGAGCAGAACATGCAGGTCTGCGTACCGTCCACACCGGCGCAGGTGTACCACATGCTGCGTCGTCAGGCGCTGCGCGGTATGCGTCGTCCGCTGGTGGTGATGTCGCCGAAGTCGCTGCTGCGTCATCCGCTGGCAGTCTCCAGCATGGATGAGCTGGCGAACGGCACTTTCCTGCCGGCCATCGGTGAAATCGATCAACTTGATCCGCAGGCTGTGAAGCGCGTTGTGCTGTGCTCTGGTAAGGTTTACTACGACCTGCTGGAACAGCGCCGCAAAAACGAGCAAAAAGATGTCGCTATCGTTCGTATCGAGCAGCTCTATCCGTTCCCGCATCAGGCGGTGCAGGAAGCGCTGAAAGCGTATGCGCACGTGCATGATTTTGTCTGGTGCCAGGAAGAGCCGCTCAACCAGGGCGCATGGTACTGCAGCCAGCATCACTTCCGTGAAGTGATTCCGTTTGGGGCCTCTCTGCGTTATGCAGGCCGCCCGGCCTCCGCCTCTCCGGCGGTAGGGTATATGTCCGTTCACCAGAAACAGCAACAAGATCTGGTCAATGACGCGCTGAACGTCGATTAATTAAAGGATACACAATGAGTAGCGTAGATATTCTGGTTCCCGACCTGCCTGAGTCCGTAGCTGACGCAACCGTCGCCACCTGGCACAAAAAACCGGGCGACGCGGTCGTCCGTGACGAAGTCCTGGTCGAAATCGAAACTGACAAAGTGGTACTGGAAGTACCGGCATCAGCGGACGGCATTCTGGATGCAGTGCTGGAAGACGAGGGCGCTACCGTCCTGTCTCGCCAGATCCTTGGCCGCCTGCGCGAAGGTAACAGCGCAGGTAAAGAAAGCAGCGAAAAAGCCGATGCGAAGGCGTCCACGCCGGCGCAGCGTCAGCAGGCTTCTCTGGAAGAGCAGAACAACGACGCGCTGAGCCCGGCGATCCGTCGTCTGCTGGCTGAACACAACCTCGACGCAGCGGCCATCAAAGGCACTGGCGTCGGCGGCCGTCTGACCCGCGAAGACGTTGAGAAACATCTGGCGAAAGCCCCGGCGCCGGCAGAAGCCAAAGCGCCAGCCTCCGCCGCGGCAGTCGCGCCGGCGCCGCAGCTGGGCAATCGTTCTGAAAAACGCGTCCCGATGACCCGCCTGCGTAAACGCGTGGCCGAGCGTCTGCTGGAAGCGAAAAACTCCACCGCCATGCTGACCACGTTCAACGAAGTCAACATGAAGCCAATCATGGATCTGCGTAAGCAGTACGGTGAGGCGTTCGAAAAACGTCATGGCATCCGCCTGGGCTTTATGTCCTTCTACGTGAAAGCGGTAGTGGAAGCGCTGAAACGCTATCCGGAAGTGAACGCCTCCATCGATGGCGACGACGTGGTGTACCACAACTACTTCGACGTCAGCATGGCCGTATCCACCCCGCGCGGCCTGGTCACCCCGGTTCTGCGTGACGTCGACCTGCTGGGCATGGCGGATATCGAAAAGAATATTAAAGAGCTGGCAGTGAAAGGCCGCGACGGCAAGCTGACCGTAGATGACCTGACCGGCGGTAACTTCACCATCACCAACGGCGGCGTGTTCGGCTCCCTGATGTCCACGCCGATCATCAACCCACCGCAGAGCGCCATCCTGGGTATGCATGCCATTAAAGACCGCCCGATGGCGGTGAATGGCAAGGTAGAGATCCTGCCGATGATGTACCTGGCGCTCTCCTACGATCACCGTCTGATCGACGGACGTGAGTCGGTAGGCTTCCTGGTGGCGATTAAAGAGCTGCTGGAAGATCCGACCCGTCTGCTGCTGGACGTGTAGTCAGCAAGCGTATTACCTACCGTAGGCCGGATAACACGCGTTAGCGCCGTTATCAGGCCTACAGGTTTAAAGATAATTACACCCTGAAGGATGGACTGAACACATGAACTTACATGAATATCAGGCAAAACAACTTTTTGCCCGCTATGGCTTACCGGCGCCGGTGGGTTATGCCTGTACTACTCCGCGTGAAGCAGAAGAAGCCGCTTCAAAAATCGGCGCGGGTCCGTGGGTAGTGAAATGTCAGGTTCACGCTGGTGGCCGCGGCAAAGCGGGCGGTGTGAAAGTGGTGAAGAGCAAAGAAGAGATCCGCGCATTTGCCGAGCACTGGCTGGGCAAACGTCTGGTGACCTATCAAACAGATGCGAACGGCCAGCCGGTTAACCAGATCCTGGTTGAAGCGGCGACCGATATTGACAAAGAGCTGTACCTGGGCGCGGTCGTTGACCGTAGTTCCCGTCGCGTGGTGTTCATGGCCTCTACTGAAGGCGGCGTGGAAATCGAAAAAGTGGCGGAAGAGACCCCGCACCTGATCCACAAGATCGCCATCGATCCGCTGGCTGGCCCGATGCCTTACCAGGGCCGTGAACTGGCGTTCAAACTGGGCCTGGAAGGTAAGCAGGTTCAGCAGTTCACTAAGATTTTCATGGGCCTGGCGACCATTTTCCTGGAGCGCGACCTCGCGCTGATCGAAATTAACCCGCTGGTGATCACCAAGCAGGGCGACCTGATCTGCCTGGACGGCAAACTGGGCGCTGACGGCAACGCGCTGTTCCGCCAGCCGGATCTGCGCGAAATGCGCGACCAGTCTCAGGAAGATCCGCGTGAAGCGCAGGCGGCGCAGTGGGAACTGAACTACGTCGCGCTGGACGGCAACATTGGTTGCATGGTTAACGGCGCGGGCCTGGCGATGGGTACCATGGACATCGTTAAACTGCACGGCGGCGAACCGGCTAACTTCCTCGACGTGGGCGGCGGCGCCACCAAAGAGCGCGTCACCGAAGCGTTCAAAATCATCCTCTCTGATGACAACGTGAAAGCGGTGCTGGTTAACATCTTCGGCGGTATCGTACGCTGCGACCTGATCGCTGACGGTATCATCGGTGCGGTAGCGGAAGTTGGGGTTAACGTTCCGGTGGTGGTTCGTCTGGAAGGTAACAACGCCGAACTGGGCGCGAAAAAACTGGCTGACAGCGGCCTGAATATTATTGCAGCGAAAAGTCTGACGGACGCAGCACAGCAGGTTGTTGCCGCAGTGGAGGGGAAATAATGTCAGTTTTAATTAATAAAGATACCAAGGTTATCTGCCAGGGCTTCACCGGTAGCCAGGGGACCTTCCACTCTGAACAAGCGATCGCTTACGGTACGCAAATGGTTGGCGGCGTGACGCCAGGCAAAGGCGGCACCACGCACCTGGGCCTGCCGGTGTTCAACACCGTGCGCGAAGCCGTTGAAGCGACCGGCGCTACCGCGACCGTGATCTACGTTCCGGCGCCGTTCTGCAAAGATTCCATTCTGGAAGCGATTGACGCGGGCATTAAGCTTATCATCACCATCACCGAAGGTATCCCGACCCTGGATATGCTGACTGTGAAAGTGAAACTGGACGAAGCGGGCGTGCGCATGATCGGCCCGAACTGCCCAGGCGTGATCACCCCGGGCGAATGCAAAATCGGCATCATGCCGGGTCACATTCACAAGCCGGGTAAAGTGGGCATCGTTTCCCGTTCCGGTACCCTGACCTATGAAGCGGTTAAGCAAACCACCGACTACGGCTTCGGCCAGTCTACCTGCGTCGGTATCGGCGGCGACCCGATCCCGGGCTCTAACTTCATCGATATCCTGAAGCTGTTCCAGGAAGACCCGCAGACCGAAGCTATCGTCATGATCGGTGAGATCGGCGGCAGCGCGGAAGAAGAAGCGGCTGCCTACATCAAAGAGCACGTGACCAAGCCGGTTGTCGGCTACATCGCGGGCGTGACCGCGCCGAAAGGCAAGCGTATGGGCCATGCGGGCGCCATCATCGCTGGCGGTAAAGGTACTGCTGATGAGAAATTCGCAGCCCTGGAAGCAGCCGGTGTGAAAACCGTTCGCAGCCTGGCCGATATCGGCGAAGCGCTGAAAGCGATCATCAAGTAAACCCTCTCTGCTTGTCCGCAAGCAGAAATCTGTCCGATTTCGACATGGTTGGCCACCGTCAGGTGGCCTTTTTTTTGGCCGTTATCCGCTTCTCCCGAAAGCCGCTGAGCCAGCAAACCCCGCGTTTGGCGAAAACCTTATCTATCATATTGATTTTAAGAATTATTTCATAAATATTCTCGACGTGCGGTTGTCGGAAAGGAAAATATGCCCTGGCCGTACCGGAGGGAAGCAAAACAGACACTAAAAAAAGAGTGGGGGAGGGGATAAGAAAACAGGAAAAAATACTGTGAGCGGTCTAACATTAATCGGATCGGCTCTTTTTTTTCCTGCGGCGTTAAATAATATTACCTATGATTCTCATCTCTCCCTTTTTAGTAACCAATCAAAGTATACTTTAAACACAGTATTAACATTAAGTTTACCAATATTCTTTATTGGGCTACATAATTAACACGTAGAGTAAAAATTGATTTATATCAATACTTAATGCTTGGAAAAATCCTTCAAAAAACGTTAAATTGTCTCAAGTCAAATTGGCCTAAACTGGCCATCTTCGCTATATATTGATCACCGTCGAAAAATGTAAAACTGGAACAATAAAAACATATTTATTGTAAGGTTATTGCGGCGTAATATATTGGGGAATCAATTGGGTTTTTCGTTAACGTATTTGTAACCTTGTCCTGGCGTGGTTTCACTTTCGGTTGAAACCCGCTCCGGGCGGGCGACAAATAAAAATTTGTATTGGGGCATGCGTATGAGCCAGAGCTTCTCGGTTCATTTTCGGAGTCTTCATGCGATGAGCAAGGAGTCATGATGTTAGATATAGTCGAACTGTCGCGCTTACAGTTTGCCTTGACCGCGATGTACCACTTCCTGTTTGTGCCACTGACGCTCGGTATGGCGTTCCTGCTGGCCATTATGGAAACGGTCTACGTCCTTTCCGGCAAACAGATTTATAAAGATATGACCAAATTCTGGGGCAAGTTGTTTGGTATCAACTTCGCGCTGGGTGTGGCGACCGGTCTGACCATGGAGTTCCAGTTCGGGACTAACTGGTCGTATTACTCACACTACGTGGGGGATATCTTCGGTGCGCCGCTGGCCATTGAAGGTCTGATGGCCTTCTTCCTCGAATCCACCTTTGTAGGTCTGTTCTTCTTCGGTTGGGATCGTCTGGGTAAAGTTCAGCACATGGCCGTCACCTGGCTGGTCGCACTGGGCTCCAACCTCTCCGCGCTGTGGATCCTCGTCGCAAACGGCTGGATGCAGAACCCTATCGCATCGGACTTCAACTTTGAAACCATGCGTATGGAGATGGTTAGCTTCTCCGAACTGGTGCTCAACCCGGTTGCTCAGGTGAAATTCGTTCACACCGTGGCGTCTGGCTATGTCACCGGTGCGATGTTCATCCTGGCTATCAGCTCCTGGTACATGCTGAAAGGCCGTGACTTTGCCTTTGCTAAGCGCTCCTTTGCCATCGCAGCCAGCTTCGGTATGGCAGCGATCCTCTCCGTTATTGTGCTGGGTGACGAATCTGGTTACGAAATGGGCGACGTGCAGAAAACCAAACTGGCGGCTATCGAAGCAGAGTGGGAAACCCAGCCTGCGCCGGCGGCCTTTACCCTGTTTGGTATTCCCGATCAGAATGCGCAAACCAACCACTTCGCCATCCAGATCCCTTACGCGCTGGGCATCATTGCCACCCGCTCGGTGGATAAGCCGGTTATCGGTCTGAAGGATCTGATGGTTCAGCACGAAGAGCGTATCCGTAACGGCATGAAGGCCTATGCGCTGCTGGAGCAACTGCGCGCCGGTTCCACCGACCAGTCCGTTCGCGACCAGTTCAATAACGTGAAGAAAGATCTTGGCTATGGTCTGCTGCTGAAACGCTATACCCCGAACGTCGCTGACGCCACGGAAGAGCAGATCGCCAAAGCGACCAAAGACTCTATTCCAAGCGTCGCACCGCTGTACTTCGCCTTCCGTATCATGGTGGCGTGCGGCATCCTGATGCTGTTGATTATCGGCGCCTCCTTCTGGAGCGTGATCCGTAACCGTATCGGCGAGAAAAAATGGCTGCTGCGCGCCGCGTTCTATGGCTTGCCGCTGCCATGGATTGCCGTGGAGTCGGGCTGGTTTGTTGCCGAATACGGCCGTCAGCCGTGGGCGATTGGTGAAGTCCTGCCGACGGCGGTGGCCAACTCGTCGCTGACCGCGGGCGATCTGATCTTCTCTATGTTGCTGATCTGCGGCCTGTACACGCTGTTCCTGGTGGCTGAACTGTTCCTGATGTTCAAGTTTGCCCGCAAAGGACCTAGCAGCCTGAAAACCGGCCGCTATCACTTTGAACAGTCCTCTGCGGCTATTCAGTCGGCACGCTAAGACAGGAGTCGTCAAATGATCGATTATGAAGTATTGCGTTTTATCTGGTGGCTGCTGATTGGCATCCTGCTGATTGGCTTCGCCGTCGCCGACGGGTTCGACATGGGGGTGGGCATGCTCACCCGCTTCCTCGGCCGTAACGACACCGAGCGTCGGATTATGATCAACGCCATCGCCCCGCACTGGGACGGTAACCAGGTGTGGCTGATCACCGCCGGCGGCGCGCTGTTCGCTGCCTGGCCGATGGTCTACGCCGCGGCGTTCTCCGGTTTCTATGTGGCGATGATTCTGGTGCTGGCCTCGTTGTTCTTCCGTCCGGTCGGTTTCGACTACCGTTCCAAGATCGAGGACACCCGCTGGCGCAACATGTGGGACTGGGGCATCTTCATCGGCAGCTTCGTGCCGCCGCTGGTGATTGGCGTGGCCTTCGGCAACCTGCTGCAGGGCGTGCCGTTCCATGTCGACGAATACCTGCGTCTTTTCTATACCGGTAATTTCTTCCAGCTGCTGAACCCGTTTGGTCTGCTGGCCGGTATCGTCAGCGTGGCGATGATCCTGACCCAGGGCGCGACCTACCTGCAGATGCGTACCGTAGGCGAACTGCACCTGCGCACCCGCACCGTCTCCACGGTGGCGGCGCTGGTGACGCTGGTCTGCTTCGCGCTGGCGGGCGTGTGGGTCTACTACGGTATCGACGGCTATGTGGTGAAATCGGTGATTGACCATACCGGCCCGTCTAATCCGCTGACCAAAGAAGTGGTGCGTGAAGCTGGCGCGTGGATGGTGAACTTTAACAATATGCCAGCGCTGTGGGCGATCCCTGCCCTGGGCGTGGTGCTGCCGCTGCTGACCGTCGTTTCGACCAAAGCGGATAAAGGCGCCTGGGCATTCCTGTTCTCCTCGCTGACCCTGGCCTGCATCATTCTGACTGCCGGTATTGCGATGTTCCCGTTCATCATGCCGTCCAGCACTATGCTGAACGCCAGCCTGACGATGTGGGACGCGACCTCCAGCCAGCGGACGCTGAATCTGATGACCTACGTGGCGATTGTCTTCGTGCCGATCATTCTGGGCTACACCAGCTGGTGTTACTGGAAAATGTTTGGCCGCATCACGCGCGAAGACATCGAAAAGAACACCCACTCGCTGTACTAAGGTAAGGAGCTATATATGTGGTACTTCGCATGGATTTTGGGAACGCTTCTTGCCTGTGCCTTTGGGGTGATTACCGCGCTGGCGCTTGAGCACGTGGAAGCCACCAAAGCCGGGAAGAAAGAAGAAATCTGATGAAATTTATCGCTACTCTGTACGCGATAATGGACAAGCGCCCGCTCCGGGCGCTTTCCTTATTGATGGCGCTGCTGCTGGCAGGCTGCATCTTCTGGGATCCGTCGCGCTTTGCCGCGAAGACCAGCGAGCTGGAAATCTGGCATGGTTTCTTGCTGATGTGGGCAGTTTGCAGCGGCGTTATTCACGGCGTGGGCTTCCGCCCGCGTGCCGTTCACTGGCAGGGGATTTTTTGTCCGCTTATCGCTGATATCGTGCTCGCTTTAGGTCTCTTCTTTTTCTTCTTTTGAATAAGAGATCTCTGTTAATGCTATGGGCTTGCATAAGCCCATAAAAATTTACGCCCCGTTTACTTTCCCCCATTCCAAACCACCTTTCCCGCGCGTATAGTAGCGAAGTTTGAAAGCTCTAACCTTTTTTTGCATTACCGGGATGTAAAGTGAATACAACGCTGTTTCGATGGCCGGTTCGGGTCTACTACGAAGATACCGACGCCGGTGGTGTGGTTTACCACGCCAGTTACGTCGCTTTTTATGAAAGAGCACGCACAGAGATGCTGCGCCACCATCACTTTAGTCAACAGGTTCTGTTGGCTGAACGCGTTGCCTTCGTGGTTCGCAAAATGACGCTGGAGTATTTTGCCCCCGCCAGACTCGACGACATGCTCGAAGTCCAGACGGAAATTACCTCGATGCGCGGCACCTCTTTGGTTTTCACGCAGCGAATCGTCAACGCCGAGAATACAGTGTTAAACGAAGCTGAGGTTCTCATTGTGTGCGTTGATCCACTCTTAATGAAGCCACGTGCGCTTCCCAAGTCTATTGTCGCGGAGTTTAAGCAGTGACTGACATGAATATCCTTGATTTGTTCCTGAAGGCGAGCCTTCTGGTTAAACTTATCATGTTGATTTTGATTGGTTTTTCTATCGCTTCCTGGGCTATCATTATTCAGAGAACGCGTATCCTTAACTCGGCCGCGCGCGAAGCTGAAGCGTTCGAGGACAAATTCTGGTCCGGGATTGAACTGTCCCGTTTGTATCAGGAAAGCCAGGGGCGTCGCGATAATCTGACCGGTTCGGAGCAGATCTTCTACAGCGGCTTCAAAGAGTTTGCGCGCTTGCATCGGGCCAACAGCCATGCGCCGGAGGCGATCGTCGAAGGGGCATCGCGCGCGATGCGTATTTCGATGAACCGCGAGCTGGAAACGCTGGAGACCCATATTCCGTTCCTCGGCACCGTAGGCTCCATCAGCCCGTATATCGGTCTGTTCGGTACCGTTTGGGGGATCATGCACGCCTTTATCGCTCTTGGCGCGGTGAAGCAGGCCACCCTGCAGATGGTGGCGCCGGGTATCGCCGAAGCGCTGATCGCCACTGCGATCGGTCTGTTCGCTGCTATCCCGGCGGTCATGGCGTATAACCGCCTGAACCAGCGCGTGAACAAGCTTGAACTGAATTACGACAACTTTATGGAAGAGTTCACCGCCATTCTGCACCGTCAGGCTTTTACCACCAGCGAAAGCAATAAGGGGTAAGCCATGGCCAGAGCACGTGGACGCGGACGTCGCGAACTGAAGTCCGAGATCAACATCGTTCCGCTGCTGGATGTCCTGCTGGTGCTGTTGCTGATCTTTATGGCAACGGCGCCGATCATTACGCAGAGCGTGGAAGTCGATCTGCCGGACGCCACGGAATCGCAAGCGGTGAAAAGCAATGACGATCCGCCGGTGATTGTGGAAGTCTCCGGGGTAGGGCAGTACAGCGTGAAAGTGGGGCAGGAGACGCTGTCCCAGCTGCCGCCGGAGCAGGTGATTGCCGAAGCGAAGCGTCGTCTTGAAGCCAATGAGAAAACGGTATTCCTGATCGGCGGTGCGAAAGACGTCCCTTACGATGAAATTATTAAAGCGCTGAACCTGTTGCATAGTGCAGGGGTTAAATCGGTCGGCTTGATGACCAAACCTATTTAATCGCTTCAGGTAGGTGCGTCCGCGCGGCGTTCGGCGGCGAGTATCGCTCGCCGTCGGTGCGCATCGCGGGTACAGGCGAACAGTTTTTGGGAACCGATAGTGTCAAAGGCAACCGAACAAAACGACAAGCTTAAACGAGCGATCATCATTTCAGTCGCGCTGCACATCATACTGATCGCGCTGCTGATCTGGAGTTCGTTTGACGAGCATCTGGATGCCTCTGCCGGCGGCGGCGGGGGATCGTCGATTGATGCCGTCATGGTCGATCCGGGGGCGGTGGTAAATAACTATAACCGTCAGCAACAGCAGCAGGCCAGCGCACGTCGCGCCGCTGAACAGCGCGAAAAACAGGCGCAGCAGCAGGCGGAAGAGTTACGTGAGAAGCAGGCGGCGGAACAGGAACGGCTGAAACAGCTCGAACAGGAGCGGCTGCAGGCGCAGGAAGCGGCGAAAGAAGCGAAGGAACAACAGAAGCAGGCTGAGGAAGCCGCAGCCAAGGCTGCCGCGGCGGCGAAAGCCAAAGCGGATGCGCAGGCTAAAGAAGCGCAGGAAGCAGCGGCCAAAGCGGCCGCCGAGGCGAAAGCGAAGGCGGATGCCCAGGCGAAAGCGGCTGAGCTGGCGGCAGCGAAAGCGGCTGCTGACGCGAAGAAACAGGCCGAAGCCGCCGCCGCGAAAGCAGCGGCCGATGCGAAGAAACAGGCGGAAGCCGAAGCGGCGAAAGCCGCGGCAGAGGCGCAGAAGAAAGCAGAAGCTGCAGCGGCGAAGAAAGCGCAACAGGAAGCGGAGAAGAAGGCCCAGCAGGAAGCGGCTAAACAGGCAGCGGCTGAAAAAGCGGCTGCAGAAAAAGCCGCCGAAAAAGCAGCTGAGAAAGCGGCCGCGCAAAAAGCGGCCGCGGAGAAGGCCGCCGCCGAGAAAGCCGCCGCAGCTGAAAAAGCAGCGGCAGCCAAAGCGGCAGCTGCTGAGAAGGCGGCGGCTGATAAAGCGGCCAAAGCGGCAGCAGCAAAAGCCGCGGCAGCGAAGAAAGCGGCTGCAGCGAAAGAAGCGGACGGCGTTGACGACCTGCTCGGCGATCTGAGCTCTGGTAAGAATGCGCCGAAAGGTAGCACCAGCGGTAGCACAGGTGGCTCTTCACCTGCTAAAGGAAGTAAACCGGGGCAGGGCGGTGCATCTCAGGCGGAGATTGCCAGCTATATTTCGCAGGTGCAGGCCGCGATTAAAGGACATCTCTATGACTGGGATACGTACAAGGGTAAAGTATGTACGTTGCGCGTAAACCTGGCTCAGGATGGAACGTTGTTGAGTGTGAAATCGGAAGGCGGCGATCCGGCTTTCTGCCAGCAAATGCTGGCGGCTACCAGTCGGATGAGCAAATTCCCTAAACCGCCGTCGCAGGCTGTTTATGAAACGTTCAAAAATGCGCCACTGGACTTCAAACCTTAAGCGCTTTTTCTCCCCGCGTTAGCGGGGGGAAAGAAAATAGGGCGGTCATGGGTTTTGGTAGTTTTGTGTATTTGAGTTTGTTAACATTCTGCTAAATTATCGTGGGCTTTCCGCCCGGATAAGGGAGATATGATGAAGCAGGCATTACGAGTAGCATTTGGTTTTTTAATGCTGTGGGCGGCGGTGCTGCACGCAGAAGTACGTATCGAGATCACCCAGGGGGTGGACTCGGCGCGCCCCATCGGCGTGGTACCGTTCCAGTGGGCCGGCCAGGGCGCTGCACCGGAAGATGTTGGCGGTATCGTGGCAGCTGACCTGCGCAACAGCGGTAAATTCAACCCGCTGGATCGCTCGCGTCTGCCGCAGCAGCCGACCAGTCCCCAGGAAGTGCAGCCTGCGGCCTGGTCTGCGCTGGGTATTGACGCCGTGGTCGTCGGTCAGGTGACGTCAAACCCGGATGGTTCTTATCAGGTCGCGTATCAGCTGGTGGATACCGGCGGTGCGCCGGGCACAACGCTGGCGCAAGGCTCTTTCAAAGTCACTAAGCAGTACCTGCGCTATGCAGCGCACACTGCCAGCGATGCGGTATTTGAAAAGCTGACTGGTATCAAAGGCGCCTTCCGTACCCGTATCGCCTACGTGGTGCAGACCAACGGCGGTCAGTTCCCGTATGAGCTGCGTGTCTCCGATTATGATGGCTACAACCAGTTCGTGGTTCACCGCTCCTCCCAGCCGCTGATGTCCCCGGCCTGGTCTCCGGACGGTTCAAAACTGGCTTACGTAACCTTCGAAAGCGGTCGTTCTGCGCTGGTGGTGCAGACCCTGGCGAACGGCGCAGTGCGTCAGATTGCCTCCTTCCCGCAGCACAACGGCGCGCCGGCGTTCTCGCCGGATGGCTCTAAACTGGCTTTCGCGCTGTCGAAAACCGGTAGCCTGAACCTGTACGTGATGGATCTGGGCTCGGGTCAGATTCGTCAGGTGACCAACGGTCGCAGCAACAACACCGAACCAAGCTGGTTCCCGGACAGCCAGAACCTGGCCTTCACCTCTGACCAGGCCGGTCGTCCGCAGGTGTATAAAGTCAATATTAATGGCGGCACGCCGCAGCGTATCACCTGGGAAGGTTCGCAGAACCAGGACGCTGACGTGAGCGCGGATGGTAAAACGATGGTAATGGTCAGCTCGGCCGGCGGCCAGCAGCACATTGCCAAACAAGATCTGGAAGCGGGTGGTGTACAGGTTCTGTCATCAACGTTTTTAGACGAAACGCCAAGTCTGGCACCTAACGGCACTATGGTAATCTACAGCTCTTCTCAGGGGATGGGATCCGTGCTGAATCTGGTTTCTACAGATGGGCGTTTCAAAGCGCGTCTTCCGGCAACTGATGGACAGGTAAAATCACCTGCCTGGTCGCCGTATCTGTGATAATAAATAATTGATTATTAAAGGAATCAAAGAAATGCAACTGAACAAAGTGCTGAAAGGGCTGATGATCGCTCTGCCGGTTATGGCAATCGCGGCATGTTCTTCTAACAAGAACGCCAGCAACGACCAGAGCGGTGAAGGCATGCTGGGTGCCGGCACTGGTATGGACGCTAACGGTAACGGCGGCAACATGTCTTCTGAAGAGCAAGCTCGTCTGCAGATGCAGCAGCTGCAGCAGAACAACATCGTTTACTTCGATCTGGACAAGTACGATATCCGTTCTGACTTCGCTGCCATGCTGGACGCGCACGCTAACTTCCTGCGCAGCAACCCGTCCTACAAAGTGACTGTAGAAGGTCACGCGGATGAGCGCGGTACGCCGGAATACAACATCGCGCTGGGTGAGCGTCGTGCTAACGCCGTTAAGATGTATCTGCAGGGCAAAGGTGTTTCTGCCGATCAGATCTCCATCGTTTCTTACGGTAAAGAAAAACCAGCAGTACTGGGTCATGACGAAGCGGCATATGCCAAAAACCGTCGCGCCGTACTGGTTTACTAAGAGAATTGCATGAGCAGTAACTTCAGACATCATTTATTGAGTCTGTCGTTACTGGTTGGCATAGCGGCCCCCTGGGCCGCTTTTGCTCAGGCGCCAATCAGTAGTGTCGGCTCAGGCTCGGTCGAAGACCGTGTCACTCAACTTGAGCGTATTTCCAATGCTCACAGCCAGCTTTTAACCCAACTCCAGCAACAACTCTCTGATAACCAGACTGACATTGATTCTCTCCGTGGTCAGATCCAGGAGAACCAGTATCAGCTGAATCAGATCGTTGAGCGTCAAAAGCAGATTCTGCTGCAGATTGACGGGCTGACGAGCGGGGGTGGCGCAGCAGCGGCTGGCGCCCAGACGTCGTCTTCCGGCGATCAGAGCGCGGCTGCTACCAGCGCAGCGCCAGCGGCCTCTTCAGGCGCTCCGGCGATGACCGGCGATGCGAACACCGATTACAATGCGGCCATTGCCCTGGTGAAGGATGCTTCACGCCAGGATGACGCCATGGCGGCGTTCCAGAACTTCGTTAAAAAGTACCCGGATTCGACTTATCAGCCGAACGCCAACTATTGGCTCGGACAGTTGAACTACAATAAGGGGAAAAAAGACGATGCGGCGTTTTACTTCGCCTCGGTGGTGAAGAACTACCCGAAATCGCCAAAAGCGCCAGACGCCATGTTTAAGGTCGGCGTGATCATGCAGGACAAAGGTGATACCGCGAAAGCGAAAGCGGTTTACCAGCAGGTGATCAACAAATTCCCCGGCACCGACGGTGCGAAACAAGCGCAAAAACGACTTAATGCCCTTGGTTGATTACGGCATGACCAGAAATCGCATCATTTCTGGTCTTGTCGCCTGAATCGCCAGCAGTTAAGTGATCTTTATCGAAATTTTAGTTGCGCTGAATTCTGAAATCAGTAATATATGCCGCCGTTGCCAAGGGATATCAAACAAGCCCAAAGCGACGCCAGAGTGGGTCGTTAGCTCAGTTGGTAGAGCAGTTGACTTTTAATCAATTGGTCGCAGGTTCGAATCCTGCACGACCCACCAATCGTTCTGGTGGAACGCGATAGTAAAACGTGAAGGATAACGTTGCGACAGCAACGGCCCATAGGGCGAGGCAAAGCCGAGTCATCCTGCACGACCCACCAATTAGCAGTATCCAGCGTAGTATCGGGTGATTAGCTCAGCTGGGAGAGCACCTCCCTTACAAGGAGGGGGTCGGCGGTTCGATCCCGTCATCACCCACCACCGGGTCGTTAGCTCAGTTGGTAGAGCAGTTGACTTTTAATCAATTGGTCGCAGGTTCGAATCCTGCACGACCCACCATTATAATGATGGGGTCGGTGGAGGCAGTATCAGTAGTATCCAGCGCAGTTTCGGGTGATTAGCTCAGCTGGGAGAGCACCTCCCTTACAAGGAGGGGGTCGGCGGTTCGATCCCGTCATCACCCACCACTCGGGTCGTTAGCTCAGTTGGTAGAGCAGTTGACTTTTAATCAATTGGTCGCAGGTTCGAATCCTGCACGACCCACCAATTTCAGCATTTAACTCAGATGTTGAACGTGAAGGATAACGTTGCGTCAGCAACGGCCCGTAGGGCGAGGTGAAGCCGAGTCATCCTGCACGACCCACCAATTTTAATATTGGTGTCGAGTGAAATTATTCAGGTAGTACCAGAGCGGGTCGTTAGCTCAGTTGGTAGAGCAGTTGACTTTTAATCAATTGGTCGCAGGTTCGAATCCTGCACGACCCACCAATCTTTAATGATGGTAACTGGTAGAAAAGTGAAGGATAACGTTGCGTCAGCAACGGCGCCGAAGGGCGAGGCGAAGCCGAGTCATCCTGCACGACCCACCATCCTGAATGATTACAGTAGCAAAATCCCGCAAGGGGTCGTTAGCTCAGTTGGTAGAGCAGTTGACTTTTAATCAATTGGTCGCAGGTTCGAATCCTGCACGACCCACCAATGTAAAAAGGCGCCCTAAAGGCGCCTTTTTGCTATGCGCCGAACTCAACGATTCGAACCTGCAGCAGGTTCGGGTCGAACGCAGTGAGACAACGGAGCCGCTTGCGGCGACGGCCCGAAGGGCGAGGCGAAGCCGAGTCATCCTGCACGACCCACCAATGTAAAAAGGCGCCCTAAAGGCGCCTTTTTGCTATGCGTCATTCTCCACAATCCTACTTCAGCATGACCCCCTGCCGCCGCTTACCGTGACGCCATAAGGCACGAACCGGTAGCCCGGGAAGATGCGTAGCATCGTCCCCGGGGAATAGGTGCTCATGTACAAAATTCATCACGACTTTTTGCTCGTAATCCGCTATCTTGTTTAGCATATAAAACACCATGACCGTGTTAAGGCGCAGACAGGCCATAGTGACGGTCTTAGAGTTAAGCCAGTAAAACGAGATTGCATGATGAGCGTAATGTTTGATCCTGAAACGGCGATTTATCCCTTCCCACCGAAACCGCAGCCGCTGACCGTCGACGAAAAGCAGTTTTACCGCGAGAAAATCAAGCGTCTGCTGCGCGAGCGCGATGCCGTGATGGTGGCGCATTACTACACCGATCCTGAAATTCAACAACTGGCGGAAGAGACCGGCGGCTGTATAGCCGACTCGCTGGAGATGGCGCGCTTTGGCGCCCGCCATTCGGCCTCCACGCTGCTGGTCGCCGGGGTGCGTTTTATGGGGGAAACCGCCAAAATCCTTAGCCCGGAAAAGACCATTCTGATGCCGACCCTGAACGCCGAGTGTTCGCTGGATCTGGGCTGTCCGATTGAGGAATTCAACGCCTTCTGCGACGCCCATCCCGATCGCACCGTGGTAGTCTATGCCAATACGTCCGCCGCGGTGAAGGCTCGCGCCGACTGGGTGGTGACCTCCAGCATCGCCGTGGAACTCATTGACCATCTGGATAGTCTTGGTCAAAAGATCCTCTGGGCGCCGGACCGCCATCTTGGCCGCTATGTTCAGCGTCAGACCGGCGCAGACGTGATCTGCTGGCAGGGGGCGTGCATCGTGCACGATGAGTTTAAAACCCAGGCACTGACGCGTATGAAGGCCCTCTATCCTGAAGCTGCTGTACTGGTCCATCCCGAGTCGCCGCAGGCAATCGTCGAGATGGCCGATGCCGTAGGTTCCACCAGTCAGCTGATCGCGGCGGCGAAAAGCCTGCCCCAGCGCCAGCTGATCGTGGCGACCGATCGCGGTATCTTTTATAAAATGCAGCAGGCGGTGCCGGAGAAAACGCTGCTGGAAGCGCCCACCGCTGGTGAAGGGGCGACCTGCCGCAGCTGCGCGCATTGTCCGTGGATGGCGATGAACGGCCTGAAAGCCATTGCCGAGGGGCTCGAGCAGGGCGGCGCTGAACATGAAATCCACGTCGACGAAGCGCTGCGGACCGGCGCATTAATTCCCCTTAACCGGATGCTGGATTTTGCGGCTACACTACGGGGATAACCTATTGCCGCGTCATCTGACGCTGAGAGGATAAAATGGATTTTTTTAGCACGCAGAATATTTTAGTACATATACCCATCGGCGCCGGGGGGTACGATCTCTCCTGGATAGAGGCCGTGGGGACCATCGCCGGGCTGCTGTGTATCTGGCTGGCGAGCCTGGAGAAGATCAGCAACTATGCATTCGGTCTGGTCAACGTCACGCTGTTCGCCATCATCTTCTTTCAGATCCAGCTGTACGCCAGCCTGTTGCTGCAGCTGTTCTTCTTTGCCGCTAACGTTTATGGCTGGTATGCCTGGTCGCGGCAAAGCAGCAATCATGAGGCTGAGCTGCAGATCCGCTGGCTACCGCGCAGTAAAGCCCTGGGCTGGCTGGCGGCCTGCGTGGTGGCGATCGGCTTGCTGACCCTGTTTATCAATCCGTTTTTTGCCTTCCTGACGCGAATCGCGGTCAGCCTGATGCAAGCGCTTGGTTTGCAGGTCACGATGCCGGAACTGCAGCCGGATGCCTTCCCGTTCTGGGACTCCTGTATGACGGTGCTGTCGGTAGTGGCGATGATCTTAATGACCCGCAAATACGTTGAGAACTGGCTGCTGTGGGTCATCGTCAACGTCATAAGCGTGGTGATTTTTGCCCGTCAGGGCGTCTATGCTATGTCGCTGGAATATCTCTTGCTGACGTTCATTGCGCTGAACGGCAGCCGAATGTGGATAAACAGCGCGCGTGAGCGAGGTTCTCACGCGTTTTCTGGCTAATGATGGTGGTGATGATCGTGCCCGGCGTGCATCGTGTTGAGATGGCACTCCGGGCCGCTGCAGGGCTGGTACTCCATCTGCACCGTGGCATGCTCAATTTCATATTTATGTTCCAGGAAATGCAGGATGCGGTTGAGTAACGCATCATGATCGTGCGGCGGGACCACCTGCACATGCAGCGTCATCACCGGTTTTTCCCCCACCAGCCAGACGTGAACGTGGTGAACATCGCGCACCTCCGGGATAGAGCGGCGGATATCCCGCTGTAGGGCCGCCACATCCAGCGAACGCGGTGCGCCTTCCAGCAGCTCATTCAGACTCTCCTTCAGCAGCCGCCATGCGCTACGTAGCACCAGGCAGGAAACCAGCACGGAAAGGATCGGATCGACAGGCGTCCAGCCGGTGGTGAGGATCACCACGGCGGCCACAATCGCGCCAACCGAACCCAGCAGATCGCCGAGCACGTGTAGCGCCGCGGCGCGCACGTTGAGATTCCGCTCTTCGCTGCCACGATGTAGGATCCAAAACGCCAGCACGTTGGCTAGCAGACCGGCGACTGCAATGACCATCATCGTCACCCCGGCAACCGGCTGCGGATGCTGGAAGCGCTGAATGGCCTCCCAGACAATCAGCATGGTGATCACCACCAGAGCAATGGCATTGAGAAACGCCGCCAGGGTGGTCAAACGCAGCCAGCCAAAAGTATGGCGGGCGTTCGGGGGACGGCTGGCGAAGCGAACCGCCAGCAGCGCAAACAGCAGGGCGGCGGAGTCGGTGAGCATATGGCCGGCATCCGCCAGCAGGGCCAGCGAGCCGGAGATCGCGCCGCCGATGGCTTCTATCAGCATAAAACCGGCGGTGACGATGAACGCCCAAAGTAGCCGGCGAGCGTTGCCGTTATCCGGAGCCTGGGCAGGGGAGTGCGAATGCGAATGCGCCATGGTGTCGTCCCTTGATAGTTATCATTATCACGCTATGACAGCATAAACAGAGAACGATAACAAACAGAGAAAAGGCGAGCCCAGCTCGCCTTTTCTCTGTTTGCACTCACCGCATCAATTACTGGGTGGTGCCGTCGGTTTTGCTGTTGTCATGGTTCATGCTGTCGCCGTTGTCCAGTTTCTTACCGGTATCCGGACAGCGGCCGTCTTTACACATCGAGTTTTTATGTACCTCATCGCTCGACATATTGTCCTGGCTCATCGTCGAGCCGTCAGGATGAAGCATGGTGCCGCCAGAGCCAGAGTTAATTTGGCTATTATCCACGTTATTCGGCGCCACGTTTTCACGGGCATCCGGCGCCACCTGGCCGGCATCAGCGGAAGAGTTGGCCTGGCCATTGTTGGACTGGGCGCCGGTGTCTGCCGCCAGGGCCGCGCCGCTGGCAAGACTTAAGGTGGCGGTGAGCAAAAGGGTCGTCAGTTTTTTCATGTTCATCGGATACTCCTGTTGGGTCGGGAAGCGGTAAAAAACGCCTCCAGCGGTAAGTGTGCCAGGGATCTGACTCGCTATGGTTTAAGACTCCGCAGACGATCGCAGTGTCACTATATAATCCTGAAACGTAAGACTTAATTAGCTTTAACAGTTAAATATTGTAGTTCATGAGCCTGGGTTCGCTACTTTATGGCGTATTTTTGCCTATTTCCAGGATTATTCCATCACTACTGTAAAATCACGTTTACACTATTTCAGCGAAGAGATAGATTGGAGGGATTGCATTTCATTGAATAAGTATGGCAACGCTGGAAAGAAGATGAATTATCAGAACGACGATTTACGCATTAAAGAGATCAACGAATTATTACCTCCCGTTGCGCTCCTGGAAAAATTCCCTGCTACCGAAAATGCTGCAAACACCGTTGCACATGCTCGCAAAGCGATCCACCAGATCCTCAAAGGCGATGATGACCGCCTGCTGGTGGTGATTGGGCCTTGTTCTATTCACGACCCGGCGGCGGCGAAAGAGTACGCTTCCCGTCTGCTGACCCTGCGCGAGGCGTTGAAGGGCGAGCTCGAGATCGTCATGCGCGTCTATTTTGAGAAACCGCGAACCACCGTCGGCTGGAAAGGGCTTATCAACGATCCCCATATGGATAACAGCTTCCGCATCAACGACGGGTTGCGCATTGCGCGCAAACTGCTGCTGGACATTAACGACAGCGGTCTGCCGGCGGCGGGGGAATTCCTCGATATGATCACCCCGCAGTATGTCGCCGATCTGATGAGCTGGGGCGCCATTGGGGCGCGTACCACCGAATCTCAGGTTCACCGCGAGCTCGCCTCGGGGCTCTCCTGCCCGGTGGGCTTTAAGAATGGTACCGATGGCACCATCAAGGTGGCTATCGACGCGATTAACGCCGCCGGCGCGCCGCACTGTTTCCTGTCGGTCACCAAGTGGGGCCACTCCGCTATCGTTAATACCAGCGGCAACGGCGACTGCCATATTATTCTGCGCGGCGGCAAAGAGCCGAACTACAGCGCGAAGCACGTGGCGGAAGTGAAAATCGGTTTGGCGAAAGCGGGTCTTCCGGCCCAGGTAATGATCGACTTCAGCCATGCCAACTCCAGCAAGCAGTTCAAGAAGCAGATGGAAGTGGGCGCCGACGTATGCCAGCAGATTGCCGGCGGCGAGCGCGCCATTATGGGCGTGATGATTGAAAGCCATCTGGTGGAAGGCAACCAGAGCCTCGAGAGCGGTGAACCGCTGACCTACGGCAAGAGCGTCACCGACGCCTGCATCGGCTGGGAGGATACCGAAACGATCCTGCGTCAGCTGGCGGAAGCAGTGAAAACCCGTCGCGGCTAAGCTACTCTGCGTTAGCGCAGGTCATAAAAAAAGCGTGGAGATTTCCACGCTTTTTTGTTTTGACCGGGGAAATTACTTCGCTTTACCCTGGTTGGCGACGGCAGCCGCTTTCGCCGCGATCTCTTCCGCATTGCCCAGATAGTAATGTTTGATCGGCTTGAAGTTTTCATCGAACTCATACACCAGCGGTACGCCGGTCGGGATGTTCAGTTCGAGGATCTCGTCTTCGCCCATGTTGTCGAGGTATTTCACCAGCGCGCGCAGGGAGTTACCGTGAGCGGCGATGATCACGCGCTCACCGCTTTTCAGGCGCGGCAGAATGGTTTCGTTCCAGTAAGGCACGACGCGGTCGATGGTCAGCGCCAGGCTTTCAGTGGTCGGCAGTTCGGCGTCGGTCAGTTTTGCATAGCGCGGGTCGTGGCCCGGGTAGCGCTCGTCGTCTTTGGTCAGCTCCGGCGGAGTGACAGCGAAGCCACGACGCCACTGTTTAACCTGCTCGTCACCGTATTTCTCAGCGGTTTCCGCTTTGTTCAGGCCCTGCAGCGCGCCGTAATGACGCTCGTTCAGCTTCCAGGATTTCTCAACCGGCAGCCAGGCCTGATCCAGTTCGTCCAGTACATTCCACAGGGTATGGATGGCACGTTTCAGCACGGAGGTATAAGCAAAATCAAAGCTGAAGCCTTCAGCCTTCAGCAGTTTACCTGCCGCTTTCGCTTCGCTAACGCCTTTCTCGGACAGATCAACGTCGTACCAACCGGTGAAGCGGTTTTCGTTGTTCCACTGGCTTTCGCCATGACGAACCAGTACCAGCTTAGTTACAGCCATTCTCTTACTCCTCTCTACACGCCATCCCTCGCGCCGCGAACGGTGCGCTGAATATGTTGGTGTATGTGTTATTGATTGATAACTATTCTCATTATATTGCCGTGATTTGGCTCACGGCAATGCTTATCCCTAACCATAGCGAAAATAGTGGCTCAGTGTAAGGTGCTTGTAAAACACAGGTTATTTTTTTGCCCTTTGGTGACGGAAAATAGAGCAGGTTGCTGAAAAAAGAGGCGCCAGAGAGGAGGGCGGGGACGAAAAGCAGCGCCCCCGGCGGAGGGCGCTGGCGATTATCGGGCGATAAACTGATATTCCGTCAGGCTGACGTACTCCTGGCCCGGACGTAACACACAGTCCGGCTGCGGCCATTCCGGATGATTCGGCGAATCCGGGAGGAATTCGCTTTCCAGCGCCAGCCCCTGCCAGTCGGCGTAGGGCTCTGTCGTCTGCGACGGGGTGCCGCCGAGATAGTTGCCGGAGTAAAACTGCAGCGCCGGAGCGGAGGTATAGACCGTCATCTGCAGCTTACCGTCCTGCGACCAGACCTGCGCCGCAGGCTGACTGGCGTCGCCTCCGGCGTCCAGCAGGAAGGCATGATCGTATCCTTTCACCTTTTGCTGATCGGCGTCGGCGAGGAAGTCGGCGGCGATGGTTTTCGGCTGGCGGAAATCAAAGCTGGTGTTAGCAACATCTTTGAGTTCACCACCCGGGATACCGTCGCTTTCCACCGGCAGATACCTCTGGGCGAGGATCTGCAACTGGTGCTGGCGCACGTCGCGCTGTTCACCGTCGAGGTTGAAATAGACGTGATTGGTCATGTTCACCGGGCAGGGTTTATCCACGGTGGCGCGATAGGTAATCGCGATGCGGTTATCGTCGGTCAGACGATAGTGCGCGGTGGCCTGCAGCGTGCCGGGAAAGCCTTGATCGCCATCGGGCGAGGTCAGGGCGAAGAGCACTTCCTGCTCGTCGGCGCGGACGATGCGCCAGCGACGTTTATCAAACCCTTCGGGGCCGCCGTGGAGCTGGTGGCCCGCGTCGTTTGACGGCGTGACGTTGACGAGCTGGCCGTCAAGCGGGAAGCGGCTATTGCCGATGCGGTTGGCGTAGCGGCCTACCGAGGCGCCAAGAAACGCGGCCTGGCGGGCATAGTCCTCCAGCTTCGCGCAGCCCAGCAGCGGGCGGCGCAGGCTGCCATCGGCCAGCGGCACCTCGGCGCTGAGCAGCGTTGCGCCCCAGTCCGCCACGGTGACGGTCATCCCCGCCTTATTGCGCAGGGTTACCTGCTGCCATGGCTGGCCGTCCGGCGCCAGCGCGGTGGTTTGCGTTACCATTGGCCAGCCCCCTGTGACGGTTTGCAGACATAGAACGTCTCTTTAATTCCGGTTTTCGCTTCATACTCGTTGGCAACGGCCTGCTGCACGGTATCGACCAGATCTTCCGGGACCAGCGCTACCACGCAGCCGCCAAAGCCGCCGCCGGTCATGCGCACGCCGCCTTTATCGCCGATTGTCGCCTTGACGATCTCCACCAGGGTGTCGATCTGCGGGACGGTGATCTCGAAATCATCGCGCATCGAGGCGTGGGATTCGGCCATCAGCTCGCCCATCTGCTTCAGGTCGCCTTTTTCAAGGGCGCTGGCGGCTTCTACGGTGCGGGCATTCTCCGTCAGCACATGGCGTACCCGCTTCGCGACGACCGGATCCAGCTCATGGGCGACGGCGTTGAATTGCTCAAGGGTGACATCGCGCAGAGCGGGCTGCTGGAAGAAGCGCGCGCCGGTCTCGCACTGTTCACGACGGGTGTTGTACTCGCTGCCGACGAGGGTGCGCTTAAAGTTGCTGTTGATGATGACCACCGCCACGCCTTTCGGCATCGAGACGGCTTTGGTGCCCAGAGAACGGCAGTCGATCAGCAGCGCATGGTCTTTTTTGCCCAGCGCCGAAATCAGCTGATCCATGATGCCGCAGTTGCAGCCGACGAACTGGTTTTCCGCCTCCTGGCCGTTGAGGGCGATTTGCGCGCCATCCAGCGGCAGATGATAGAGCTGCTGGAACACGGTGCCGACGGCGACTTCCAGCGAGGCTGAGGAGCTTAACCCCGCACCCTGCGGCACATTGCCGCTGATCACCAGATCCGCGCCGCCGAAGTGGCTGTTCCGCTGCTGCAGATGCTTCACCACGCCGCGGACATAGTTCGACCACTGCTGGCTGTCGTGGCTGATAATCGGCGCGTCGAGAGAGAATTCATCGCTCTGATTGTCGTAATCGGCGGCAATCACCCGCACGGTACGATCGTCGCGCGGCGCACAGCTGATCACCGTCTGGTAGTCGATAGCGCAGGGCAGCACAAAGCCGTCGTTGTAATCGGTATGCTCGCCGATCAGGTTGACGCGGCCTGGCGCCTGAATGACATGGCTGGCCGGGTAACCGAAGGCCTCAGCAAACAGGGTTTGGGTTTTCTCTTTCAGACTCATCATTACACTCCGGATTCACGAAAATGGACGTCGCTGACGGCGCGCAGTCGTTCGGCAGCTTGCTCGGCGGTCAGATCGCGCTGCGTTTCGGCCAGCATTTCGTAGCCAACCATAAACTTGCGGACCGTCGCGGATCGCAGCAGCGGCGGATAAAAGTGGGCGTGGAGCTGCCAGTGGTTATGGTTTTCGTCGTTAAACGGCGCGCCGTGCCAGCCCATGGAGTAGGGGAATGAGCACTGGAACAGGTTGTCGTAACGGCTGGTCAGCTTTTTCAACGCCAGCGCCAGATCGCTGCGCTGGGCGTCGGTTAAATCGGTAATACGCTGCACGGGCGCTTTCGGCAGCAGCAGCGTTTCAAACGGCCACGCGGCCCAGTAGGGCACGACCGCCAGCCAGTGCTCGGTGTCGACCACGGTGCGGCTGCCGTCGGCCAGTTCGCGCCGGGCATAGTCCAGCAGCATTGGCTGGCCCTGGCTGGCGTAATATTCTTTCTGCAGACGGTCTTCCCGTTCCGCTTCATTGGGCAGGAAGCTGTTGGCCCACACCTGACCATGCGGGTGCGGGTTGGAGCAGCCCATCGCTGCCCCTTTATTTTCAAAGACCTGTACCCACGGATAGCTTTTTCCAAGGTCCGCGGTCTGTTCCTGCCACGCTTTAACCACGCCTTCCAGCGCTTCAAGGCTCAGCTCCGGCAGCGTTTTGCTGTGGTCTGGCGAGAAGCAGATCACCCGACTGGTGCCGCGCGCGCTCTGGCAGCGCATCAGCGGATCGTCACTCTCCGGGGCGTCCGGGGTGTCGGTCATCAGGGCCGCAAAGTCGTTGGTAAACACGTAGGTACCGGTGTAATTCGGATTCGTGTCGCCGGTGACCCGGGTGTTGCCCGGGCACAGGAAACAGTCCGGATCGTGGGCCGGCAAGGTCTGTTTTGCCGGCGTTTCCTGCGCCCCCTGCCAGGGGCGCTTGGCGCGATGCGGAGAAACCAGAATCCACTGCCCGGTTAACGGGTTATAACGACGATGCGGATGGTCAACGGGGTTAAATACGCTCATGAAGGTTCCTTAGTCTGGATAACCCTGCGGATGGCGGGACTGCCAGTGCCAGGTGTCCTGCGCCATTTCGTCCAGGTTGCGCGTCACGCGCCAGTTCAGCTCGCGGTCGGCCTTGGCGGCATCCGCCCAGTAGGCCGGGAGGTCGCCATCGCGGCGCGGCGCGAAATGGTAGTTAATCGGTTTGCCGCAGGCCTTGCTGAAAGCATTGACCACGTCGAGCACGCTGCTGCCGACGCCGGCGCCAAGGTTGTAGATATGGACCCCGGCTTTGTCAGCCAGTTTTTCCATGGCCGCGACGTGACCGTCGGCGAGGTCCATCACGTGGATATAATCGCGCACGCCGGTGCCATCTTCGGTCGGGTAGTCGTTACCAAACACGGCCAGCGATTCACGACGACCAACGGCGACCTGGGCGATGTAGGGCATCAGGTTATTCGGGATCCCCTGCGGGTCTTCCCCCATGTCGCCCGACGGGTGGGCGCCGACCGGGTTGAAGTAGCGCAGCAGGGCAATGCTCCACTCCGGCTGGGCTTTCTGCAGGTCGGTCAGGATCTGCTCCACCATCAGTTTGCTTTTACCGTAGGGGCTTTGCGGGGTGCCGGTCGGGAAGCTTTCGACATACGGGATTTTCGGCTGGTCGCCGTAGACGGTGGCGGAGGAGCTAAAGATGAAGTTCTTCACGCCCGCGGCGCGCATGGCGGAGACTAATTTCAGTGTGCCGGTGACGTTATTGTCGTAATATTCCAGCGGTTTGGCGACGGACTCCCCGACGGCCTTCAGCCCGGCGAAGTGGATCACCGCTTCAATGGCGTGGTCGTGGAGGATCTCGGTCATCAGCGCTTCATTACGAATATCGCCTTCAATAAAGGTGGCTTTTTTGCCGCCGAGACGCTCAATCACCGGCAGTACGCTGCGCTTGCTGTTGCAGAGATTGTCGAGGATCACCACCTCATGCCCCTGCAGCAGCAGTTGAACGCAGGTATGACTTCCAATGTAACCGCTACCACCTGTAACCAGAACTTTCATGATTCGCTCCATTCGGCTTATCGTGTATGAGGAAGATAGCATATCAAAGAAGTGAAAAGTGTGACACAGAACAAGTTAGTGGAATCGTTTACACTTGAGGGTGAAACGACATCATTTAATTTATTTTGTTTTATATACAATTGGTTATATGAGGTTGGCGCTATTTTTCTGAAAAATACCAGGGATCTTTCGATCCCCGGCAGGAGGCGTCAGGCCACGGGGCCGAGCTGATAAGTGTAACCGTCTCCACTGGGAACGAATACCAGGCGATGGGTAATACAGTCCGGGGCATCTTCCGCATGGTGCGAGACAAACAGCAGCTGCGTGGCGCCTTCGCCAATCAGGACGTCGACAAAGCGGCGTACCAGCTGGCGATTGAGGGGATCCAGCCCCTGCAGCGGTTCATCGAGGATCAGCAGGGTTGGATGCTTGACCAGCGCGCGAACGATAAGCGCCAGCCGCTGCTGGCCCCACGACAGGCTCTGAAACGGCGCGTCGGCGGTGCGCTTATCGATGCCGAGAATATCCAGCCATTGCTGCACCAGCTTATGCTGTTTATCGGACACCGCCTGATAAATGCCGATCGAGTCAAAATAGCCCGACAGAATAACGTTGCGGACGTTGGTGCTGACCCGGTAGTCCAGATGCAGGCTGCTGCTGACGTAGCCGATATGCTTTTTAATATCCCAGATGGTCTCGCCGCTGCCGCGGCGGCGGCCAAAGAGGGTGAGATCGTTGCTGTAGCCCTGCGGATGATCGCCGGTGATAAGGCTCAGCAGCGTGGATTTACCGGCGCCGTTGGGGCCGACGATCTGCCAGTGTTCGCCCGGGCTCACGGTCCATGAGAGGTGGTTGATGACCGGACGATCGTTGTAGGAGACCATGCCGTCATTGAGCACGATACGCGGCGCCGAGTCTGCCAGCGCATGACGGGCTGGTGGTACATCTGGCTCAGGCAAGGTGATGCCGTCCAGTTTTTCACTGTGCGCCAGCTGAGCGACCAGCGCCTGCTGCAGAAGAGCGCGCTTCTCGCCGGTCTCGCTGAGGAGGCAATCAGCCAGCACGCCGGCGTATTGCACAAACTCCGGGATCTCATCGAAGCGGTTGAGCACCAGCACCAGGGTGAGGCCGGCGCGATGCAGGTCGGCCAGCAGCGCGGCCAGCTGCTGGCGGGAGTTGACGTCGAGGCCGTCGAAAGGCTCGTCGAGGATCAGCAGCTGCGGATCGCTCATCAGGGCCTGGCACAGCAGGGTCTTACGCGTTTCGCCAGTGGACAGATACTTAAAGCGGCGGTCCAACAGGGCGCTGATGGCAAACTGTTCGGCAAGCTGCGCGCAGCGGGCAGGATCTTTCACCTCGTCCTGAATAATCTCCGCAGTGGTGCGGCCGGTATCTTCTTCTCCGGGGCTAAGCAGGTCGGTGTTATTGCGCTGCCACTCGTCGCTGACCAGCTTCTGCAGCTGTTCGAAGGAGAGGCGGGTTACGCGGGAGAAGTGGCTTTCGCGCTGGCCGCTGAGCAGGGTCAGGTCGCCGGCCAGGGCTCGCGCGAGGGCGGATTTGCCGCTGCCGTTGCTGCCGACGAACGCCCAGCTTTCACCCGCCGCCACGCTCAGGTGGTCTATTTTTAAGGTTTTTGTATCGCTCAGGCGAAACGTGCCTTGCGAAATTTGCAATGATGACATGATGTATCCCATTTTTTGCAGCGATGTGCATCAGGGATACGACTTCAGGCGCGTAATGTCAATGGGGTCAGCATAACGTAGCGAGAATGATGCGATCGGCGTTGAAGTAAGCGATCGCCTCCGTCCCTTCCGCCAGGCCAGACGTCTGCGCCTGTGGCAGAGTGGCGCACAGGGTCTGGCCGTCCGCGAGGGTCATCAGCACTTCGCACTGCCCGGAGCCGCATTCGATATGGCTGATACGACCCGACAGCTGGTTCTCGGCCTGGCGGGCCACCGCCGGGTCGAGGGTGATGCCGACCCAGGGCGCTTTCAACAGAACCAGCACCTCCTGGCCCTCATCGAGCCCCAGCTTTTCAGCGCTCTGGGCGGTAATGGCGACGTTCAGGCGGGTTTGCCCGTCGGCCAGCAGCACCTCGACGTGCTGCTGCACCTGCTGGCGATCGCGGCCGGTAATGGTGCCGAACCACTGGTTGCGGGCGCTGGTCTGCAGGGAAAAGCGCGAGATGGCCGCCAGCAGGCTGTCCAGTGGCAGGGCGTCGTCATCGCTGAGGACATCAAACGCTTTCTGCTGGATCTGCGCCAGCAGATCGTACAGTTGGATCAGACGCTGCCCGTAGCGGGTCAGCACCGCGCCGCCGCCGCCTTTGCCGCCGGTGGCGCGATCCACCAGCGGCTGTTCGCTGAGCTGGTTCATCTCGTTGATGGCATCCCACGCGCTTTTATAGCTGATACCCGCGTGCTTCGCCCCCTGGCTTATCGAACCGGTCTGGTCAATCTGTTTGAGCAGGGCGATCCGCCGGGGGTCGGCAAACAGGCGCTGCTGTAGCTTAAGGGTGAGAAGAATTTCGGCCTGCATAATCGTTTCCTGACAAAAAAGCGTATTGTGACCGATAGTCACCCAGTTGCAAAACCTCTCTGCGCGGTTTGTCATTAACCACCGCACAAATGGGGCGTGTTTTTTCGGCTGAAACCGTTACAATCAGGGAATCATACTATCTGGAGTGAACCATGTTAGAGCTTTTGAAAAGTCTGGTTTTTGCGGTCATCATGGTACCGGTGGTGATGGCGGTCATCCTGGGATTGATTTACGGTCTTGGCGAAGTGTTCAACCTCTTCTCCGGCGTAGGCCACAAAGATCGCAGCCAGCAAAATCATTGATTTCCCGGCGCCCGGTTTAACCGGGCGCTGTGCTATTTCCCTCCTGTATCATTTCCCTTCGTTTTATTGTCCTGTGTCACTATAAAAATGCTCTGCATATCGTTATATTGTCGAATACATAACGCATTGACAGGAGATTCAGATGGCAGGTTCTTGGTTACGCGGGGTTATCGGGGTATCACTCACGCTGTGCGTCGCGGGTCAGGCGCTGGCGGCAGAGGGGAAAGTGACCGTTTTCGCCGCCGCATCGTTAACCAACGCGATGCAGGATATCGCCCAGGCGTATAAGAAAGAGAAAAACGTCGAGGTCGTCTCGTCGTTTGCCTCGTCGTCGACGCTGGCGCGGCAGATTGAAGCAGGCGCCCCGGCGGATCTGTTTATCTCCGCCGATCAAAAGTGGATGGACTACGCGGCTGACAAAAAGGCCATCGATCCGGCGACCCGCGCCACCCTGCTTGGCAACAGCCTGGTGGTGGTGGCGCCGAAAGCCAGCGCGCAGGGTGCGATTACCATTGATGAGAAAACCGACTGGACCAGCCTGCTGAAAGGGGGCCGTCTGGCGGTGGGCGATCCGCAGCACGTTCCGGCAGGGATCTACGCCAAAGAAGCGCTGCAGAAACTGGGCGCCTGGGAGACCCTGTCGCCGAAGCTTGCGCCGGCGGAAGACGTGCGCGGCGCGCTGGCGCTGGTGGAGCGTAGCGAAGCGCCGTTGGGCATCGTCTACGGATCGGATGCTGTGGCCAGCAAAGGGGTGAAAGTGGTGGGCACCTTCCCGGAGGCGTCGCATCAGAAAGTCGAATACCCGCTGGCGATTGTCGATGGCCATCGCAATGCGGCCGTGAGCGCTTTCTATGACTACCTGAAAGGGCCGGAAGCGTCCGCGATTTTCCAACGTTACGGATTTACCACCCGCTGATGTTTCTGAGCGAACCCGAATGGCAGGCGGTGCTGCTGAGCCTGAAAGTCTCCTCCCTGGCGGTGGCCTTGAGCCTGCCCTTTGGCATCTTTTTTTCCTGGCTGCTGGTCAGGCGCACCTTCCCCGGCAAGGCGCTGCTCGACAGCCTTCTCCATCTGCCGCTGGTGCTGCCGCCGGTGGTGGTGGGATATCTGCTGCTGGTGGCCATGGGGCGGCGCGGGTTTATTGGCAGCTGGCTGTATGACTGGTTCGGCATCAGCTTTGCCTTCAGCTGGCGCGGGGCGGTGCTGGCGGCGGCGGTGATGTCTTTCCCGCTGATGGTGCGCGCCATCCGCCTGGCGCTGGAGGGGGTGGACATCAAACTGGAGCAGGCGGCGAGAACCCTCGGGGCCAGCCGCTGGCGGGTATTTTTCACCATTACGCTGCCGCTGACTCTGCCGGGAATTATTGTTGGCACGGTGCTGGCCTTCGCCCGCTCGTTAGGGGAATTTGGCGCGACCATCACCTTCGTCTCCAATATTCCCGGCGAAACGCGTACCCTGCCTTCGGCGATGTACACCCTGATCCAGACTCCGGGCGGGGAGGGGGCGGCGGCTCGTCTGTGCCTCATCGCTATCGGCCTGGCGCTGGTCTCGCTCTTGATATCAGAATGGCTGGCCCGCGTGAGCCGCCAGCGTATAGGAGGATAATGATGCTGGAGCTGGACTTTACCCAGACCCTCGGCAGCCACTGTCTGCAGATCCGTGAAACGCTGCCCAGCAGCGGGATCACCGCCATCTTTGGCGTCTCCGGCGCCGGGAAAACGTCGTTGATCAACGCTATCAGCGGCCTGACCCGGCCGCAGGCGGGGCGGATCGTGCTCAACGGCAGGGTGCTGAACGACACCGCGCAGCGTATCTGCCTGGCGCCGGAGCAGCGGCGGATCGGCTATGTCTTTCAGGATGCGCGCCTGTTTCCCCACTATAAAGTGCGCGGCAATCTGCAGTACGGCATGGCGAAATCCATGGTCAGCCAGTTCGATAAGCTGGTGGAGCTGCTGGGGATCGCTCCCTTGCTGGATCGCCTGCCTGGCCGGTTATCCGGCGGCGAAAAGCAGCGTGTAGCCATCGGCCGCGCTTTGCTGACCGCGCCGGAGCTGCTGCTGCTGGACGAGCCGCTGGCCTCGCTGGATATTCCGCGCAAACGCGAACTGTTGCCCTATTTGCAGCGACTGGCGCAGGAGATCCATATTCCGATGCTTTACGTCAGCCACTCGCTGGACGAGATCCAGCATCTGGCCGATCGCGTGCTGGTGCTGGAGGCCGGTAAGGTGAAGGCTTTCGGTCCGCTGGAGGAGGTCTGGAGCAGCAGCGTGATGCACCCCTGGCTGCCGGCGGAACAGCAGAGTACGATCCTCAGCGCCACCATCGCCGCGCAGCATCCGCAGTACGCGATGACCGCGCTGACGCTGGGGGATCAAATGCTGTGGGTCAACCGGCTCGAACGTCCCGCAGGTGATACCGCGCGGATCCGCATTCAGGCGTCGGATGTTTCGCTGGTGCTGGCCCAACCGTCCGCCACCAGCATCCGCAACATCTTGCGCGCCGAGGTGGTTCAGTGTCTGGAGGTCAACGGACAGATCGAGGTTCAGCTCAGGGTGAGCGGCCATCCTCTGTGGGCTCGAATCAGCCCGTGGGCGCGGGATGACCTGGCGATAGCGCCAGGCCAGCAGGTGTTTGCCCAGATCAAAAGCGTGTCGATCGCCGCCTGATCACAGCAGCTGACGGTAGATAAACTCGGCGATGCTGGCGGACTCATTGTCCCCGATGACCACGTTGGCGCGGGCTTTGACCTCGTCCACCGCATTGCCCATCGCCACCCCGGTGCCTGCTGCTTCCAGCATACTCAGATCGTTGTAGTTATCGCCGAAGGCCACCACATTCTGCATCGACAGCCCCTGGTCAGCGACCCACTGCGCCAGGCGTTTGCCTTTGCTGTTGCCGGCGCGGGCAATATCCACCTGGTCGTGCCACGACCATTCGCACGCCAGGCCCAGCGTCTCGCCGACCTCCTGCGCAAAGCGCTGCAGACGGGGAATGTCATCGTCGGTGAGGGCGAATTTCCATACCGCCTTGACCTCGCGGACCGCCTGCGCCAGCGAGTCGACCTGGCTGAAGACCGGGCGCTGATCCTCCGGTAGCGCCTGCGCCCAGTTGCGGGTGCGGATCACATGCCCGGTGGGCTGTTCGTAAAGCATCGCGTCATCCACATAGGCCAAACCGTGGATCTGCTGTTCGGCGAGCATGGCGGTGAGGCTTACCGCGTGTTCCACCGACATAGGATCGGCCGCCAAAACCTTTTTTGCGTGATAATCATACAAATAAGTGCCATTACAACAAATTGCAGGTGTATCGAGGGCCAGTGCCTGATAAAAAGGATGAATAGCGACGTGATGACGTCCGGTAACGACGATCACCTGGTAGCCCGCCTCTCTGGCGCGGGCCAGCGCTTCCAGCGAAGCGGGCAGGATGGTTTTTTTGCTGGTAAGCAGGGTGCCGTCTAAATCCAGGGCAATCACGCGTGTTGTCATGTGTTATTTCCGGTTGATGTTGAAAAGTACCTGGCCATGATGGTACACCGCCGTGGCGTCAGGACCAATTTTTCCACATCTGCCGTGAATGTCTGTATGCCCTTTGTGCCGCCTTCCGTCGGTAATTCGGTCGGCGATGCGAGTATCATGGGCGGATGTCTTATAATTTTCAGGGTGCTGTTATCCTGAAAATGAAAAATCCACGTGCAGTGAGGGAAGGAGTAGTCATGAAACAAACCGTTTATACCGCCAGCCCGGAAAGCCAACAAATCCACGTCTGGAGTCTTGAAGCGGACGGCAAACTGACGCTGGTGCAGGTGGTTGATGCCCCGGGTCAGGTCCAGCCGATGGTGGTCAGTCCCAATAAGGAGTATCTGTACGTTGGCGTTCGTCCGGAGTTTCGCGTGTTAGCTTATCGCATCACGCCGGATAACGGGGCGTTGACCTTTGCGGGAGAAGCGGCGCTGCCGGGCAGCCCGACCCACATTTCTACCGATCATCATGGCCGCTTTGTCTTCAGCGCCTCCTACAATCAGGGCTGCGTCAGCGTGACCCCGCTGCAGGATGGCCTGCCGGCTGAAACTATCACCGTGGTGGAAGGGCTGGAAGGCTGCCACTCGGCCAATATCTCCCCGGACAACCGTACCCTGTGGGTGCCGGCGCTGAAGCAGGATCGCATCTGCCTGTTTACCCTCAGCGAAGATGGTTTCCTCTCCGCCCAGGAGCCAGCGGAAGTCACCACCGTCGAGGGGGCGGGTCCGCGCCACATGGTGTTCCATCCGAACCAGCAGTATGGTTACTGCGTCAATGAGCTGAACAGCTCAATTGACGTTTGGGAGCTGAAAGACCCGAATGGCAACATCGAATGTGTACAAACTCTGGATATGATGCCGCCTGATTTCACCGGCGTGCGCTGGGCGGCGGATATTCATATCACTCCGGACGGGCGTCATTTGTACGCCTGCGATCGTACCGCCAGCATCATCACGGTGTTCAGCGTGTCGGAAGATGGTAGCGTGCTGGCGGTGGAAGGCTATCAGCCGACCGAGACCCAGCCGCGCGGCTTCAATCTCGATCACAGCGGTAAGTATCTGATTGCCGCCGGGCAGAAGTCGCACCATATCGCGGTGTACGAAATTACCGGCGAGCAGGGGCTGCTGCAGGAGAAAGGCCGCTATGCGGTCGGGCAGGGACCGATGTGGGTGGTGGTCAACGCTCACTGATCCGTCAGGCGGTAAAAGAAAAAACCTCGCGTGAGCGAGGTTTTTTTGATCAGAGCGGACAGGCTCTGTAGGGAAGGTGTTGCCCTGGTAGACCTGAAGCGTGATGGCTTTAGATATCGTCCATGGTGTAGCCGACGACAATCTCCAGCGTTTTACGGATCACGTCTGCGGTCACCACGTCATCGGTGCTTTCCAGCGCCTGAATCAACCATAAAATAATGGCCTTATTGTTCAGGTGACCCTCGGACTGGAGAATACTGTTGATGGCCAGCGACATCACGGCGGACTCATCAACCAGCTTATCACCGGCGTTACGGAAATAGTCGGAGAGCGCGGTGTCCTGCAGTCCTGCGTAAATATCGGGTTGCTGATGCATAGTCTGTCTCATCACATTCTCACTCTGTGTTATTCACCATGGTTGGGAGACTCAGTGGATCTTTTTACCTTCCAGCGCCATGGCGCTTTGTGTCGGCGAACCTCGGGTTTCCCAACGGCCATTGATTTTCTTTACCTGCAAAGGCGCTTGCTTGCGCTGACGGGCAAGCTTCGCGCAAATTTCTTCGATCACGGCAGCGATGACCTTTCTTCGCTGTCGGTCTGACTCTGTCGCCTGCATCAACCGAAGTCGCACCAGCAGGGTCGGAGTGGTAATCGGGCGATTCGTTTTCAGAAGCGCGAGCACCGCCTCGCCGATGATCTCATCGGTGATTTCCTCAGTTTCACTGCTATTCATAACCGTCTCTCTGCATGCCACTCTCTCCCTGAATCTGCGAACGGGCATTCAGGTCAGCAGCAGGTTTGTGGAAGCGATCGCCCCTCATCTGCTACTGCGGCGCAACAGGCGACGATCGATGACGTTATTCCTGACCGGCAAACAGCAGACCAATTAAGGTCTGATAGTGACTCTCTTCCTCTGGGGCACGGGCGCGGTCGAGGCGGCTCAACAGTTTGGTGCACAGCGCTTTGCGGTTGAGATGACGCCCTTCGTTGAGAATATCCATCACAATCTGACCCAGCGTTTCCTGCTGGGAAGGTAACGATGCTTTGTTGAAATACTGGGCAATTGCGTTCGCTGTATCTGGAATGTAACCATTCTGCTGCATATGTGCTCCTTTCATTTCATTCATCTGTTAACTGCCATTAAACTTATACAATATTTACTAACCTGTACACACAAAGTTGCACAGAAATGATTCAAAACGTGTTAACATTTTGATTTATAATCGGTTAATTTTTTATGTTTGGTGTGTTTCTGGCTTGTGAAGGTAGGGTTTAGCGTTGCATGTTGTACAAGAAAAGAAAAATGAAAAAGCCTTGCACAAAAAAGGGATTTTTAGTGTATCTTTTTTGTTAAGACAAAACGTAGTTTTACAAGACGATTAGCCTGATAACTGCTACTGTGAATGCTTACCCTCCCATCTGGAATCACTATGCTAACCACCATCATTTATCGCAGCCATATCTGCGACAATGTCTCATTCAAATCGATCGAGGCCATGGTCGCCAGGGCAAACGAAAGAAATGGGCAGGCGGACGTCACCGGTATTTTACTTTTTAACGGGACGCATTTTTTTCAACTCATTGAGGGGCCTGAAGAAAAGGTTCGGGATATTTATCAGCATATTTGCCGCGATCCCCGCCACTATAACCTGGTGGAGCTTCTGTGCGACTATGCGCCGTCCCGCCGTTTCGGTAATGTCGGCATGGAACTGTTTGATTTACGCGAACATGATCGCGAGGAAGTGCTGCAGACGGTGATGGACCGCGGGACCTCAAAATATCAGCTCACCTATGACGACCGGGCACTGCAATTTTTCCGTACCTTCGTCGAATCAACGGAAAAAGCGAACTATTTTGAGATTCCTTCCGCTGACAGCTGGGTATTCATCCCCGATCAGAATACTTTCTATCCTGATACCCCGATAATTGATAATAAGGAAAGCTGGTCCTTTGCCTTCCAGCCGATCGTCGACCCTTTCGCCTGCGAAATTATTTCGTGGGAAGCGCTGTTACGCACACCGGACGGCCAGTCGCCTGGCGCCTATTTTGCCGGGCTTTCCGGGGACGACATTTATCTCGCCGATCTGCACAGTAAACGGGTGGCGCTGTCGCTGGCGGGGAAATTAGGCTTACGCAATAAGGCGTTAAGTATTAATTTACTACCGATGACGCTGGTTAAAGCGCCGAACGCGGTGGGTTTCCTGCTCGATCAAATTCAGCGGAATGATCTTATTCCTGAGCAGATTATTGTCGAGTTTACCGAGCGGGAAGTGATTTCGCGGATGGATGATTTTACCGATGCGGTGCGAAAGCTAAAGGGGGCGGGCATCAATCTCGCCATCGACCACTTCGGCGCCGGGTTTGCCGGGCTGTCACTGCTGGCGCAATACCAGCCCGACAGAATTAAAATCGACCATGAGCTGATCCGCAATATCCACCAGGATGGGCCGCGCCAGTCGATTGTACAGGCGATTATCAAATGCTGTTTTTCACTGGAGATTGCGGTCTCAGCCGTCGGCGTTGAGCGCGCTGAAGAGTGGATGTGGCTGGAATCAGCCGGTATTTCGCAGTTTCAAGGGAATTTGTTCGCCAGCGCGCGTCTGGGAGGCTTGCCCGCCGTCGCCTGGCCAGAGAAAAAATGATCCATCTCGAAATCAGCTAATTATTTTTTCATCTTTTTCCCAAGCGCTGTGAGCCACAACCTGATATCTTTATCTGTACAAGAAAATAGAGTTGTACAGGATGCCTGAATTCGTTAGTTTAGGTATTAAAGTATCAGATTGATGTGAGGCTGCTATGGCGTTTTACAGTATCGGTGAGGTAGCCGAACGTTGCGGAATCAATCCGGTCACACTGCGCGCCTGGCAGCGTCGTTACGGTCTACTGAAACCGCAGCGTAGCGAAGGTGGGCATCGACAATTTGATGAAGAAGATATTCTGCGCATTGAAGAGATCAAGCGCTGGATAGAGCGCGGTGTATCAGTAGGGAAAGTTAAAGCGCTGCTGGAGGATAACCTGCCGGCGGCGCGCGACGAATCCGCGCATCTTCAGGAAGAGATGATGTCCATTCTGCGTTATATGCAGCCTGCCAGAATCCGTGCCAAATTACTGGCGCTAAGCCATCAACACCCCGTCGACACGCTCATCGACAGCCTGTTAGTGCCGGTACGTCAGCGTCTGAAGCTCGATCAGAATACCTCGCTGGTGATTAGCAGTATGCTGGATGGTCTGTTGATTGACTGCGTGGCGCTGTTTCTTGCCGAAGCGCGTAAGAAGAACGGCAGGGAGACGCTGCTGGTGGGCTGGAGCAATGAGGACAGGACCCGTCTGTGGCTGGAGGCATGGCGTCTTTCCCAGCGTGGCTGGCACGTCAACGTCCTCGCCGAACCGCTGGAGTCGCCGCGGCCCGAGCTGTTTCCCGGCCAGCATATCTTCGTCTGGACCGGACGCGCTGCCACCCCTCTGCAGGAAGAGCTGCTCAGCCACTGGCAAGAGCAGGGCTTCAGCATCCATTTTCACGGTAATAATTAATCGCCCCGATCCGCAAAGCAGACCGGGGCTAACGCGCCGGGTTACAGGTGGATCTGGCTCCAGGATTTAAAGGTTTCGCTGCGGCTGATATTAAAAAAATCGGTCCTACCGCTACAGCCGAGCTTTTTAATCAGATTCAGCCGGATCTGATAAATGGTTTTAATATGCAGATTCAGCGACCGGCCAATGCTGGCGACCGCTTCGCCATTGCTGATAAGTTGAATCACTTTCTTTTCCCGCTCGGTAAACTGCACCGAGGCGCCCGGCGCCGGGTGGGTTTTATAGTAGCGGGTGGGCTGGTGCAGAAATATCTTTAACTCTTCCGGCGTTGAATCGGCCGGTAAGCGCAGCATAGGCAGTTCACTCAGAAAATTAAGATCGTTGCCTTCGGTTAAAAGAATAAATAACGTATCCCGACGGTTATAGTTGTGCTGCAGTACTGCGAAATAATTGTCGCTGGTAAAGAAAACATGTTTTTTGCGAAAGTAAGATGCCGGCAGACTATTCAGGATCAGCGACATCCCGTAGAGAAGAAAACGATTATCAAACCACAGATCGTAATGTTCAGTACGATAGCAGGTATTATGGTGTGACATTTTATTTGCCTCAGTTAGCCGATAGAGACCCAGGCGTGCCGGCACCGCAGGGTTGAGCCTGCTGCCAGCTCCGCGGGGTTAATTAATGATGAGGTTTGCTGGACAGCATATCCAGCGCCTGCAAATAGAGGTCGGAAAGTATTTCATTACTTTCCGTTTGCAGGCGATGCTGGATTTCCGTAATCATCCGCTCATTATTTATCGTTCTGTGCTGCTTAATGAGCGTATTTTCAATATTCTTCATCAGGGCCGAATTGAAGACAAACTCTGCTGGAATGGTATTTTTAA
This sequence comes from Klebsiella sp. 1SOBk10mer, assembly GCF_046602535.1. Classification (NCBI taxonomy): domain Bacteria; kingdom Pseudomonadati; phylum Pseudomonadota; class Gammaproteobacteria; order Enterobacterales; family Enterobacteriaceae; genus Klebsiella; species Klebsiella sp. 1SOBk10mer. The sequence goes on along the minus strand of NZ_JBKIUP010000002.1, from coordinate 251,595 downwards.
TATGCATAGCTCGAACTCTCCCACGTATAACGCAAACTGACAATAAAAGTCGCTACGTACCATTGGTACGCGCTAAGTCACGAACAGGAAATGCAAAACCAGGAACCACCGCCTGACTTGCCGCGCCACCGTTAAACATCCCCGCTTCGTTGCGCAACAAGCAGTTAACACTCCAAAACTATAGACGGTGATTCTGCTATGTACAACTTTTTTCAGGACTATATGTACAACGGAACGACTTATTTTTGTATTTTGTATTAATCGATTGATTTTAAAGAATTTTGTTGTCTGCATTACTTGTACATAAAATCCGGTTTGTGCAAGATACCTTTGTAAAACTGGCGGGAAGAGGCTGACGATAATGAGAAGGTGATGTTTTGACCGGCGTGCTGGATGAAATAGCGCCGACGCAGGAAGGGGTACACAGCAACTCTGTCGTCGACAGGTGGCTTTCTTCCGCGTCGGACGCTGATCATAACGAAAAGCAGGTGAGGTTTTGTCTTTTTTTTGCACAATTAGGTAAAGGGAAACACATCGGTCATTTCGTTGTCGGTTTGCTCAGTTTGTTGGCGGATAAGGGGTGTGCTACGCTTTTTAATAACGATGTGGCGGTTGGGCATCGTTATCTTTCCCCCATTCCCCTCTCGGGCTTTTCCCCTTGTCCCGACGGATAAATATGGCAGAAGCTATCTGTCCATGGACAGGCCTTGAAGACTGAGGAGGGAAAATGCGCGGTAGAACCGTAATGCTCCTTGCCGGGTTAGCGACTCTCGCGCAGGCGAAAGAGATTAACCTCTATTCGATGAATACCGGTTCCTATGTTTACCATTTGACCAATAACCATGGGCAATATACTGAGAATTTCGAAAACCACTTTTTCTCAGTGGAACGTAAATTCTCAGAAGACTCGAAATACAGTCTGCTGATTGGCACTATGAATAATAGCTTCGACGATCGCTGCCTGGCGCTGGGCGTGAGAAGAGACTGGTACCACAACGGCAGCGGATGGACCTTCAAAGGCGTTTACGGCTATACCGGCGAATTCTTCTTCGACGCCTTCGAGCATTGCGGCGATCATGGCTCCTATAAAGATTTTAAGGATGCCACCGGGATCGGCTTTTCACCCTATATTTACCATGCTATCCAGTACAACTTTACCGACTATTTCGCTCTTGAGAGTGGCATCATTATTCCCAGCGTGTTTGTGATCAGCATTCAGTGGAGCTTCCGCTAAATCGCCGCGTTGTCGGTTACAGGGTTATCACCTTCTTGAGCAGCGTACTGGAGAGCGCGGCAAGGGAAATGAGCACCGACAGGACAAACGTTAGCGCAATCACTCCCAGCTTGGTGGCTAACGAGTGTATAGGGATCAGCATCACCAGCAGGTGAAAAACGGAGTAGTGCAGAATATAGACCCCGGTCATCGCTTTGCTAACCGTCGCCAGTACCGCCTCCTTCAGTTCGCGGTTCTTTTTAAACTGCACGGCGTTAGCGGCGATCACCAGCAGGACGATCAGAATATAAATCTGCGACCCCGTCAGAATGAACGCATTGCGATCGGCTTTAAACAGCGCGAAGAAAAAGTGGCGCTCATAAAACCAGGTAAATAAATAGACAAAGGGCAGGGCGATAATCGACCCTTTAATGACCCGCGGGTCGCGTATCCACTCCGTGACTCGCGGATCGTTAAACAACTGCCCGGTTAAATAAAAAAGTAGCCATGTCCACAGACGATACTGCGGCGCCAGGCTGAAAAGATGTCTTTCCGGATAGAGCACTGAGAGCAGGTCGTAACCATAAGAGCAGCACAGCAGCGTCAGGACCACGGTGAAAAACAGGCCGCGCCGCTGACTGAGCCAGGCAATCAGGGGATGGAAGGTATAGATGACGATCAGGGCGAAAATAAACCAGGGCTGGATCAGGTAGCCGCGCTGATAAGGCTCCCAGACATAATAGACCGTCATCCAAAACAGAAAGACGATCACCACGCTTTTGATTTTGCCAATTTGCCAGTTGGCGTCGTGGCGCGTCTGCGCGTCAAGATAGCCGGCTACCACAAAAAACAGCGGCGTGGCGATGGTCGAGACGAAGGTCAGCAGCCCGAGGATCCAGTGATAGTCATAATCAAAGCGATCCCAGGTGTTATAGATGGTGAAAAAAGTCACCGCTGTCATACAGCCGAGTGTCTTAATAATGCTCAGACCGGTACTGTTCATCGTTGAGGCGTCATATCCTTATGGTGAAAGCAGGCGTAAATCACCGGCAGAACCAGCAGCGTCAGCACGGTGGCGAAGGCCAGACCGAACATAATCACCACCGCCATACTCTGGAAAAAAACATCGCGCAGCAGCGGGGCAAGGCCAAGCACGGTGGTGAAGGCGGTCAGCAGGATTGGCCGCAGACGGGATGTTGCCGCATCAATGATCGCTTGTCGTTGATCTTTCTCTTGTTTTTGTTGCTCTATCTCTTCCACCAGCACAATGCCGTTGCGGATCAGCATGCCGCTGAGGCTGAGAAGGCCGATTAAGGCCATAAAGCCGAAGGGAATGCCGGTCAGCAAAAAGCCGGGCGTGACGCCGATCAGCGCCAGCGGCACGGTCAGCCAGATGGCGACGGCGTTTTTTAGCGAACTGAACATCAGCACCGTAATGATAAACATCACCAGATAGCCAAGCGGTAGGGTCGTGAACAGCCCTTGCTGCGCCTCACTGGAATTCTCCGCATCGCCGCCCCATTCGATACGGTAGCCATGCGGCAGCGTCAATGCGTCAATGCGTGGTTTCACCCGGGCGAGAATATCACCCGAGGTTTGGCCGCTTGGCGGACTGGGGTCGGTCTGGACCGTCAGCACCCGGGTGCGATCCCGGCGGAGAATCAATGGATCTTCCCACTCCAGTGAGAAGCCATGGATGACGTTACTCAACGGGATATACTGCTGGCGGCTCTGGCTCCAGACCAGCACGTTATTCAGGTGGTTGGCATCCTGTCGCTCCGTTGCCGGCGGCCGGACGATCACCGGCAGCAGATCGGCGCCCTCGCGATATAACCCGGCGCGACTGCCGGAGAAATTCATCTCCAGCGCATGATCAATGTCCTGTTTATCCACCCCCAGCTCGCGCCCCAGCGCCGGGGAGTACTGCGGGCGGATCACCTTGCTGCGGTTCTGCCAGTCGTTACGCACGCTGTCGGTGGCCGGATCTTCGGCGAGAATATCGCTCACCTGACTGGCCAGCGCGCGCAGCGTATCCGGGTCAGGGCCCTTAATGCGCACTTCAATTGCGCTATCCCCGGAGGGGCCGAACATAATGCGTTTAGTGCTGGCGTTCACCTGCGGGTAGTTTCTGGCGATCCAGGCTTCCACGTGGCGGGTGACGGGGGCGATGCCGCGCTGGTCGTCCATCCGCACCATAATTTGCGCGTAGTTGCTGTACTGCCGCTGGCCGCTGTAGGTAAGAATAAAACGCATACTGCCCTGGCCAATGGTGGCGACGGTGGTGACTACCCCCGGCTGGCCGGCGATCGACCGCTCAATATCGCGGGTCATCTGCTCGGTGGCGTTAATATCGGTACCGTAGGGGAGCCACAGGTCGACAAAGAAAATGGGCGTATTCGATGACGGAAAGAAATTCTGCCGAACGAAGGTGAAGCCCCAGATAGCCGCGGCCAGCAGGGCGCCCATCAGCACCAGGGTCACGGTCTTTTGCTGCAGCAGTATTCGCAGCGTCTGCTGATAGCCGCGATAAAAGCGGCCGCGGTATGGATCGGCTTTTTCCGCCGACGCGGCGGCCGACGGGGCGTGTTTAAACAACCACCACTTAATGAGTACCGGCGTGATGGTCAGGGCGGAGAACCAGCTTAGCATCAGCGAGATCAGCAGCACCTGGAACAGGGATTTGCAATACTCCCCGGTGGAGTCCTGCGAGAGGCCAATCGGCGCGAAGGCGAGGATGGCGATGATCGTGGCGCCGAGCAGCGGCAGGGCGGAGCGGCGGATCACATAGTTAATGGCGCCCAGCAGCGGCGAACCTTGCTGGCGGGCGATCAGCACCCCTTCGACAATAACGATGGCATTGTCCACCAGCATACTCAGGGCGATGATCAGCGCCCCGAGGGAGATCCGCTGTAACTCTATCCCCCAGATATACATGATAAGCAGGGTGCCGAGAACGTTGAGCGCCAGCGACAGGGCGATAATGATCCCGCTGCGCACCCCCATGAACACCAACAGCACGCCGACCACGATCGCCAGGGCCATCAGGAAGTTGGTAATAAAGCCATTGACCGAGTGGGCGACCTCTGCCGCTTGATCGTAAAAAATGGCGATGTCGATCCCCGCCGGTTTGTCGGCGGCCATCTGCTGGAGGCGGGCTTCAAGGGCGTGCCCGACGTCAATGACGTTGACGCCAGGAATAAAAGAGACCCCCATGGTCACCGCCTGGCGGCCGTTGGCATGATAGATACTGGACGGCGAGTCGGTCAGCCCGCGCGACAGTGTGGCAATATCCCGCAGTCGGGTGGTGGCGCTGGCGCCGTGAGGGCTGACCAGCAGATCCCCCAGCTCATCGATGCTCTGAAACTCCCCGGTGGGGTGAAGGCGGATCGATTCGCTGCCAACGCGGATCTCTCCGGCGCTGGACACCACGTTGAGCCGGGTCAGGATAGCGGCGAGCTGGTTGAGCGTGATCCCGCGCGCCGCCATCTTCGCCAGCGAGATATCAACATTGATCTGTTGCGGAATGACGCCGCCGATAGCGACTTTACCGACCCCAGGAACCAGCACCAGCTCCCGACGCAGCTGTTCGGCATAGCGCACCAGTTCGGGGTTGGTAAAACTGTCGCCCGAGATGGCGAAGAAAAAGCCAAACACATCGCCAAAGTCGTCATTGACGAAGGGGGTCACGACGCCAGGCGGGAAAAGTCGGCTGGCGTCACCGACGCGGCGACGTAGCTCATCCCAGATTTGCGGCAGCTCGCTGGAATGGTACTGCGAAGCGATATTCACCGTAATTTGCGATAAGCCATTTGAGGAGATGGAGCTGACGTTATCCAGTGAGGGAAGCTGCTGAATCGCATTTTCCAGCGGCAGGGTCACCTCCTCCTCCACCTGCTGAGCGGACGCGCCAGGGTAGTGGGTGACGATCACCGCCGTTTTAATGGTGAAGGCCGGATCTTCCAGACGGCCGATATTGAGCAGGGCGAACAGACCCCCCACCCCCAACAGCAGAATGGCTAACCAGACGCGGGTCGGGTTATTAATAAACTGACGGGAAATGTCCATTTATAATCCTCGTTCACGCGTCCAGATCCGCACCGGCTGCCCGGCATGCAGCTCGCTCACGCCCGCCGCGACCACCTGCTCACCCGCGTGGAGACCGTCGGTGATGGTCACTCCCTGCGCGGTCACCTCGCCGACGGTGACTTTGCGCTCTTCAAGAAACCGATGCGCATTGTCGCCTTTCACCACCCAGACGATGGGTTCATTCTTCGGCCGGTTATCCGGGTTAAACACCGCCTCCACTGGCACCACGAGGGTTTCCCTTCCGGCGCTGGCCGGTAAATTGCCGAGGTTGACCGTCACGGTGCCGCTAACCCCGCCGACGGTGGGAAAATCATCCGGCCGCGGCATGGTTAAAATGATCTGCCAGGTGAGGGTGCTGTTATCGCTGCTGCCGGTATGCTCTTTGTATTCCGCCGTAAATTCGCGGCCCGGCAGGGTATTGATCCTGACGACGGGACGGTAGGCGGTATTACGGATATCCAGGGAGGTGAACAGATTTTCGGGAATGCTGAAGACTACATCCAGCAGGTCGGTCCGCGTCAGGGTGATCACCGGCTGGCCGGCGGCGACCACCTGATGGTTGCGGATATGCACGCCGGCGGCAATCCCGCCGAAGGGCGCGGTGAGGCTCATTTGCGCCAGCTCTTCACGGGCGATTTTTAAGGCCGCGTTGGCGGCATCGCGATTGGCGCGCTGCACGTCCATTTCCGCCTGGGAGATGGCCTGACGTCCCGCCAGGGTCTGGAAGCGGTCGAACTGACGCTGGGCGAGGGTGGCCGCCGTTTGTCGCTCATTGACCCGCTGTTGGGCCTCGCGGGCATTCAGGCGCGCCAGCGTTTGTCCCTGGGCGATGGTCGCCCCCTGGCGAATATCCAGCGATTCCACCTGGCCCCCCCGCTTAAACGACAGCTCGGTGGAGTCGCCAGACTCGATACGTGCGGGAAACGTTCGCTGCTGGGTATTGCCCACGGCGGTCACCTGCGCCACCTTGACCATGCGCGGGGCGGACTCGACGGACGGCGATTTCTGATCGCAAGCGGTTGCCAATAAAATAACAACCGGGATGAGAGAAAAATAACGGTTCACAGTATTCCCCTCAGATTCAGGATTTATTTTACATTTTTATTACGCGGCGCACGCTTATTCGGCGAGGGCGGCGACAACCAGATAGGTGAATAGTCCCACCAGCGTGCAGGCGACAATGGCCAACGCGACAAAGAATCCCAGACGTAACAGGCTATAACCAAACATGATTTTCTCCCTTAACACCCACCCGAACCGCAAATGTCATTTAATTCGGCCCTCGCTGTGACCACTGGACATTCGGAGCGGCACTCCTGCTTGTAATCAGCATAGTCGGAGAAAAGGTGAAGTGTTAAAAAAGTGAATACCCCGAGCGTTGGCGACATCGTTGGGGAAAGGGCAGGAGATTCGCAGGTGATAAGAGCTTTTTATAATATTTTTCAGTCTATTAATCCGTCATTTTCTAATGTTAATTTTCCTGTGCTACGTTTAATAACATCTATTCTGCTCGCCGCTTCTGTTGTTGAGATTTCGTTCCTCCCCAAGTATGGGGTTATTCATCACTACGCATTGTATTGGTAATAAAAGGATTATCTCATGTATAAAAATATCGTTGTTCCCGTTGACGTTTTTGATGCAGGCCTGGCCGACAAAGCGCTCTCTCATGCAAAATTCCTTGCCCAACATTCTGCCGGGCAAATTCATCTTGTCCATGTCATTCCGGCATTCTCTCCGGTGTTAACGCGTGGATTTATCTCTGATGCCCGAAAGATGGAAGACCATTTGATTACTACCGCTAAGGAAAAACTGACCGAGCTGGTTAAAAAAAATGGCCTGGCGGAAGACGCCAGCCATCTTTATGTGCGCAGTGGCAATGTTCGCGATCAAGTGATCGCCCTGGCCGATGAGCTAAAAGCGGACGTAGTGATTGTCGGTTCACGCAATCCGGGGATCCAGACTCACCTGCTGGGCTCGGAAGCGGCCAATATCGTGCGCTATGCCCATGTACCGGTTTTCGTTGTGCGCTGATGACGGCGGGATGTCGTCCTGACTTCCGCTTCATAAATCGAGGGAGAGAGTATGAATACAGATAAACCGGGGGCGCCCTACTATCAGCGCTCCGTCGAGGAGACGCTCGCCAGCGTGCAGAGTTCGCCGGACGGGATTAGCGGAACAGAGGCGGCCACGCGCCTGCAGCAGTATGGCGAAAACGCCCTGCCGCAGAAGCCGGGTAAACCCGCCTGGCTGCGTTTTATTGTGCATTTTAACGATGTGCTGATCTACGTCCTGCTGGCGGCGGCGCTGCTCAAGGCGGTAATGGGCCACTGGATCGACATGTCAGTGATCCTCGCGGTGGCGGTGGTCAATGCGCTGATCGGCTTCATTCAGGAGAGTAATGCGGAAAAATCGCTGCAGAGTATCCGTAATATGCTCTCCAGCGAGGCGGTGGTGATCCGCCAGGGCAACCATGAAACCATCCCCACCACCTCGCTGGTACCCGGCGATATCGTGGTGATCCGCGCCGGCGACCGAATCCCCGCCGATTTACGGGTGATTGAGGCGCACAACCTGCGGGTGGAAGAGGCGATCCTCACCGGCGAGTCGACGGTGGTGGAAAAAACCACCGAGCCGCTAAGCGGTGATTTGCCGCTCGGCGATCGCAGCAACCTGGTGTTTTCCGGGACCACCGTCAGCTCAGGGGCGGGGAAAGGGATCGTGGTGGCCACCGGCGGCGATACCGAGCTGGGCCACATCAACCAGATGATGGCGGGCATTGAGAAACATCGCACGCCGCTGCTGGTGCAGATGGATAAGCTGGGCAAAGCCATTTTTATCCTCATTCTGGTGATGATGGCGGCGCTGTTCGTCTTTAGCCTGCTGTTCCGCGATATGCCGGTCTCCGAACTGATGCTGTCGTTAATTAGCCTCGCGGTGGCGTCGGTCCCGGAAGGGTTGCCGGCGATTATCTCGATTATTCTGTCGCTTGGCGTGCAGGCGATGGCCCGTCAGAAAGCGATTATCCGCAAGCTGCCGACGGTGGAAACCCTCGGTGCGATGACCGTTATCTGCTCGGATAAAACCGGGACCCTGACCATGAACGAAATGACGGTGAAGGCGGTGATCACCGCGGACAGCGTCTATCGGGTGGAAGGGGACAGCTATGAGCCGGTCGGTAAAATCCATGCCATCGACGACCCGACGCCGATCGCCGTGGCGCCAGGATCGCTTCTTGAGCGCTATCTGCGCACCATCGATCTGTGTAACGACAGCCAGCTTATCAAAGAGGAAGGCGGGCTGTGGAAAATTACCGGCGGCCCCACCGAGGGGGCATTGAAGGTGCTGGCGGCGAAGATAACCCTGCCGCCGCAGCCCAGCGAGCTGCGTAGTAAAATTCCTTTTGATTCGCAATATAAATACATGTCGACGCTTTACCGGCTGGGCGAAGAGGAGGTGGTGCTGGTCACCGGCGCGCCTGACGTTCTGTTCCGCCTGTGCCAGTATCAGCAGAGCGACAACGGACTGCAGCCGCTGGATCTCCCGTACTGGGAAAGCAAAATTGAAGAGTACGCCCGGGAGGGGCTGCGCATGGTGGCCGCGGCCTGGAAGCCGGCTGCCGCAGGCCAGACCGAGCTGACCCATCAGGATCTGCAGCAGGGGGTCATTTTATTAGGGGTTGCCGGGATGATGGATCCGCCACGTCCGGAAGCGATCACGGCGATTGCCGACTGCCTGCAGGCCGGGATTCGCGTGAAGATGATCACCGGCGACCATCCGCAAACGGCGATGAGCATCGGCAAAATGTTGGGGATTGGCAATGCGGGTAACGCCATCACCGGGCGCGAGCTGGAGGTGATGGACGACGCGCAGCTGAGCGTCGCCGCGCAGCAGTTCGATATCTTCGCCCGCACCAGCCCGGAAGATAAGTTCCGTCTGGTGCAGGCTCTGCAGAGCAAGAAAGAGATTGTCGGCATGACCGGAGACGGGGTGAACGATGCCCCGGCGCTGAAGCAGGCTGACGTCGGCGTGGCGATGGGGATCAAGGGAACCGAAGTCACCAAGGAAGCCGCCGATATGGTGTTGACCGACGACAACTTCGCCACCATCGCCAGCGCGGTCCGCGAGGGGCGCCGGGTGTATGACAACCTGAAGAAAACCATTCTTTTTGTCATGCCGACCAACCTTGCGCAGGGTTTACTGATCGTGATCGCGCTGCTGGCAGGCAACGTGCTGCCGCTGACGCCGGTGCTGATCCTGTGGATGAACATGGCCACCTCCGCCACGCTGTCGTTTGGTCTGGCGTTTGAAGCCGGTGAGAAAAATATTATGCGGCGGCCGCCGCGCGACCCGAAAATTCACGTCATGGACGGGTTTGCCATCTGGCGCGTGGCGTTTGTGGGGTCGATGATTGCGGTCAGCGCCTTTATTCTCGAAGCCTGGCTGCAGCCGCGCGGCTATTCGCCGGAGTTTATCCGTACCGTGCTGTTGCAGACCCTGGTCACCGCCCAGTGGTTCTATATGCTGAACTGCCGCGTGTCGGATGGTTTCTCGTTAACCAAAGGTCTGCTGGCTAACAAGGGGATCTGGATCGTCAGCGGCGTGCTGCTGGTGCTGCAGCTGCTGATTATCTATGCGCCGTTTATGCAGATGCTGTTCGGCACCACCGGGCTGCCGTTCCGCTACTGGGTGATCACCTTTATCATCGGCTTCGCCATGTTCCTGATCGTGGAGCTGGAAAAACCGCTGACCCGCAAATGGCGAACCGCCTGACGGCGTGAAGCGCTGAACGAAAAAGGAAAGAGGGGGCATCGCCCCCTCTTTTATTATGCTTCACGCTTGTTGCGCTTTACTGTTTCGGCTCGGCGACCACGCTGCTTCCCACGCCGCGGTTGTTATATTCCCACATGCGGTTGAAGCTGTTGTCGTTGAGGTTGCGCTGCAGATTGCCTTTGTCATCCGCGCTGCCGGTGTTGCCGCTGAACGGACGGCCGGAGCCTACCGCTGCCGCCCACGGCTGGGCGATATTAAAGCCTTCGTTGATGGCGCTGTCGCGGATCACGACCTGACCGTTGCTGTTACCGTCAACATCCAGCGCGCGGCCGAGCTGCGCGACGTTATCCCCGGAGGCGGTGAAGCGGCTGTTAGTCGCCAGGAAGCCGTAGGTCACGCTCTTCAGGGTGGCCGGCGCGAAGACATAGGCTTCTTTCTGAGTACGGGAGTTCACCACGCGGAAGTCGGTGTTATCAAACACCACGGCGCCACGGCCAGAAACGATATCCACGTCGCCTTCAATATAGCTGTTGGTTACCAGGGTGCGAGTCTGACGGTTGTCCTGCAGACGGTTCTGCACGCCGCTGTTGGTCACGAAGAAGGTGTTCTGGCGGCCAAGAATGTTCACCTTATCGATCTGCACCTGGTCGCCATCGCTGCGCAGGGCAACGGCCTGGTGGGTACCGGCATCGACGCTGTCGCCAAGGTTGTTGGCGATGGTCAGGTTCTGCAGCTGCAGGCCATTATTCTGCGACCAGAAGACCGCGGAGCACATCACGCCGACGGTGGCAGTGGATTTGCTCTGGCAGCTGTCGAACATATACCACGCCGGTTTGCCCGGCATGTATTTGCCACCCGGGTTGACCAGACGACGCCAGGTATTGCGATCCATTTCAGAATCAATGGCTTCGCTGATTTTTACGTCAATCGGTTTATCGCCGGTACCATACAGAGTCAGGGCGCCCGGCGCCGCCGGAACGTAGACGGTGCCCGGGTATTCGCCCGGCATGATGGCGATAAACAGGCGACGGTTAGAGTGGCGGGCAATTGCCGCATCCACCGCTGCCTGGACGGTGGTATGGGTCACGCCCTGGGTTCCCGCCGGGCCGACGATAAAGTCAGGTTGCGCCGGCAGGCTGATGGCGGACGGCGTCCAGGCCGCGGCATTGGGGTTCAGCGACTGGAAATAGGCCGCCGGGGTAAAGTTTTTCGCTTCATCGGCGTTCAGAATGGGACGCGCGGTGGTGCCCGGTGCAGTCTGCGTTGAGGGCTGTTGATCGGCAGGCGTCGAGCTACAGGCGGACAGCGTCACGCCGAAGGCCAGCGCCAGCGCCAGACGGGAAACGGAATATGTGTTCATGTTGCTCCGGGCAAAATTAAGCGTAGTGAAATACCCCGGCTGAGACGCCAGGGTATAAGTCCTTTAAAACCTGCTGTTTTATACTAACTTGAACGAAACGGGAAGATGCGGGCTGAAAAACTTACCTTCTTTACGCAATGAACGCTTTCCCGGGACGGTCCCTAGTCACAAATAAATAACATTTAGTCGCGCTTTTGTTGACATTCCCGGCGTTATGAAAATAAATGTCTATACAACCCATGACAAGTTAAGCGCTATGACTGAAGCTACCTCCGAATTCGTTATCTGGCGAAACGCCCGTCTCGCCACCTTGAACCCCGATCACGCTCAACCATACGGTCTGCTGGAGCGCCACGCGCTGCTGGTCCGCGACGGTCGCATTGCGGCGATCGTCGCCGAAGATGACCTTCCCAGCGGGCGCAGGATCGATCTCGAAGGCCGGCTGGTCACGCCGGGATTAATCGACTGCCACACCCATCTCGTCTTCGGCGGCAGCCGGGCCCAGGAGTGGGAGCAGCGTCTGAACGGCGTCTCCTATCAGACCATCAGCGCCAGCGGCGGGGGGATTAATGCCACCGTGCGCGCCACCCGCGACAGCAGCGAAGCCGAGCTGCTGGCGCTGGCCCAGCCGCGGCTGGCCCGCCTGCTGCGTGAAGGGGTGACCACTCTGGAGATCAAATCCGGCTACGGTCTCGATCTGCAAAACGAGCGCAAAATGCTGCGGGTCGCCCGCCAGCTGGCCGACGACAATGGCGTCGAGCTTTCGGCGACGCTGCTCTCTGCCCACGCCACGCCGCCGGAATATCAAGGCGACGCCGACGGCTATATTACGCTGGTCTGCGAGACGATCCTGCCGACGCTGTGGCGGGAGGGACTGTTTGAAAGCGTCGACGTCTTCTGCGAAAACGTCGGTTTCAGCCCGCAGCAAACCGAGCGGGTGTTTCAGGCGGCGCAGGCGCTAGGCATCCCGGTTAAAGGTCACGTTGAGCAGCTCTCTTCGCTGGGCGGCGCGCAGCTGGTGAGCCGTTATCACGGACTGTCCGCCGACCATATCGAATATCTGACGGAAGAGGGGGTGGCGGCGATGCGCGAGAGCGGCACCGTGGCGGCCCTGCTGCCCGGCGCGTTCTACTTCCTCAATGAAACCCGCAAACCGCCGGTGGAACTGTTGCGCAAGTACCAGGTGCCGATGGCGGTGGCGACGGATTTCAACCCCGGCACCAGCCCCTTCGCCAGCCTGCATCTGGCGATGAACATGGCCTGCGTCAAATTTGGCCTGACGCCGGAAGAGGCGTGGGCCGGCGTGACGCGCCATGCCGCGCGGGCGCTGGGGCGGCAGAACAGCCACGGCCAGCTGGCGGCGGGCTTTGTGGCGAACTTTGCCATCTGGGATGCTGAGCATCCGGTCGAGATGGTGTATGAGCCGGGGCGCAGTCCGCTCTGGCAGCGTGTGGTACGAGGAGAACTACAATGATGCTGTGGCAAGCTACCCCCGCTAACCTTTGGCAAGGTCGCGACGACAGCGCGGAAGCGCCGAATGCGCTGCGTCTGTTCCAGACCATTCCCCGCGCCGAACGCTTCGCGCCGCAGGAGATGCCCGGCGATATCGCGCTGCTCGGCTTCGCCTGTGACGAAGGCGTCCGGCGCAACAAAGGGCGTACCGGAGCGGCTGACGGCCCGGCGACCCTACGCCGGGCGCTGGCCAATATGGCCAGCCATCAGGGCCACGACCGCTGCGTGGATATGGGCACGATTAGCGTCGAAGGCGACCAGCTGGAAGCCGCGCATCAGGCGCTGCGCGAGGCGGTGACCGCCTGCCAGCGCGCCGGCAAACGCACGCTGGTACTGGGCGGTGGCCACGAGACCGCCTTTGGTCACGGCGCCGGGATACTGGATGCCTTCCCCGGCGAAAAAGTGGGCATTATTAACCTCGATGCGCATCTGGATCTGCGCTTTGCCGAGTGCGCCAGCTCCGGGACGCCGTTCCGCCAGCTGGCGCTGGAGTGTGACGCGCAGCAGCGCGGTTTTCACTATACCTGCATCGGGGTAAGTCGGGCGGCCAACACCCAGGCGCTCTGGGAGGAAGCGGCGCGGCGCGAGGTGGCTATTGTGGAGGATCTACAGGTATTAGAGGCCTTCGAAACCCGGGTGCGGGCGGAGCTTGAGCGCAATATCGCGCAATTCGACCGTCTGTATCTGACTATCGATCTCGACGTGCTGCCGGCGCGCGAAATGCCGGCGGTATCCGCGCCGGCGGCGCTGGGCGTGCCGCTGGCGACCCTGCTGCGCATCGTAGAGCCGTTGTGCCGCAGCGGTAAGCTGCAGGCGGTGGATCTGGTGGAGTTCAACCCGCAGTTTGACATTGACGGTCAGGGCGCCCGCGCGGCGGCCCGTCTGGCATGGCAAATCGCCCATTGGTGGCAGTAGCCATTCCGGTATATTCTGGGTGTTTCGCCGCCCATTTTGCAAAAGGAAAGCCAGGCTATGTTTTCACAGCAACCCCGTTCCGCGCCCGCGCCTTTTTATGAGAAGGTGAAGCAGGCTATCGGTGAAAAAATTCACAGCGGCGTCTGGCGACCGCATGACCGTATCCCTTCGGAAGCGGAGCTGGTGGCCCAGTTCGGCTTCAGCCGGATGACCATCAACCGCGCGCTGCGCGAGCTAACGGATGAAGGCCTGCTGGTCAGGTTGCAAGGGGTGGGGACCTTTGTCGCCGAGCCGAAAGGGCAGTCGGCGCTGTTTGAGGTGCGCAGCATTGCCGAAGAAATTCTTGCCCGTCACCATCAGCACCGCTGCGAGGTGCTGCTGCTGGAGGAGACCCGGGCGGATCATATTCAGGCGACGGCGCTCAGCGTAGCGGAAGGCACCCGCATCTTTCACTCGCTGATGGTGCATTACGAAAACGAGGTGCCGGTACAAATCGAAGATCGCTGCGTCAATGCCGCGGTGGTGCCGAACTATCTCCAGCAGGATTATACCGCCACCACGCCCCATGATTATCTGTCGCTGATCGCCCCGTTAACCGAAGGTGAACATATTGTTGAAGCGGTGCAGGCCACAGCGGAAGAGTGCGCGCTGCTGCATATTCACGCCCACGATCCCTGCCTGCTGATCCGTCGCCGCACCTGGTCGACAACCCATATCGTTTCCCACGCGCGCCTGCTGTTCCCCGGCAGCCGTTATCGTCTGCAGGGCCGCTTTGGCTCCTGATCCACTCTGGCGTCAGCAAAACGTGATTGCTGACGCAATATAACAAAATTGTATCATTTCTGTTAAATCCTGCCTTGCGCATGCTTGTATAGACAAGTATATGTATCTACGTAAACAACGTTCATTGTCAGGAGAAACCCCGATGTCGCAAAGCAAATATCGCCAGCTGGACGTCCGTGCGCCAAGAGGCACGACGCTGACCGCGAAGAGCTGGTTGACCGAAGCCCCGCTGCGTATGTTAATGAATAACCTCGATCCCGATGTCGCCGAAAACCCGCACGAGCTGGTGGTCTATGGCGGTATTGGTCGCGCAGCGCGCAACTGGGAATGCTATGACGCTATCGTGAAGGCGCTGAAGAACCTGGAAAGCGACGAAACCCTGCTGGTCCAGTCCGGCAAGCCGGTGGGCGTTTTCAAAACCCATGAAAACTCGCCGCGCGTGCTGATCGCTAACTCCAACCTGGTCCCGCACTGGGCGACCTGGGAACACTTCAACGAGCTGGATGCCAAAGGGCTGGCGATGTACGGCCAGATGACCGCTGGCAGCTGGATCTACATTGGCAGCCAGGGCATCGTGCAGGGCACCTACGAAACCTTCGTCGAAGCCGGTCGTCAGCACTATCAGGGCAGCCTGAAAGGCCGCTGGGTGCTAACCGCCGGGCTGGGGGGCATGGGCGGCGCGCAGCCGCTGGCCGCGACGCTGGCCGGGGCCTGCTCGCTGAACATTGAATGCCAGCAGAGCCGCATCGATTTCCGTCTGCGCACCCGCTATGTGGACGAACAAGCTACTTCTCTGGATGACGCCCTGGCGCGCATCAAGAAATACACTGCCGAAGGTCGCGCTATCTCCATCGCCCTGTGCGGCAACGCCGCGGAGATCGTGCCGGAGCTGGTGAAACGCGGCGTGCGCCCGGATATGGTCACCGACCAGACCAGCGCCCACGACCCGCTGCACGGCTATCTGCCGAAAGGCTGGAGCTGGGAAGAGTATCAGCAGAAAGCCGAATCCGATCCGCAGGGCACCATTCTGGCGGCGAAACGCTCGATGGCCGACCACGTGCAGGCGATGCTGGCCTTCCATGAGATGGGGGTCCCGACCTTCGACTACGGTAACAACATTCGCCAGATGGCTCAGGAAGTGGGCGTCAGCAACGCCTTTGATTTCCCGGGCTTCGTGCCGGCCTATATCCGCCCGCTGTTCTGTCGGGGTATCGGACCGTTCCGCTGGGTAGCGCTCTCCGGCGATCCGCAGGATATCTACAAAACCGACGCCAAAGTGAAAGAGATCATTAAGGATGATAAGCATCTGCACCACTGGCTGGATATGGCGCGCGAGCGCATCAGCTTCCAGGGGCTGCCGGCGCGTATCTGCTGGGTCGGTCTGGAATGGCGGCAGAAGCTGGGCCTGGCGTTTAACGAAATGGTGCGCAGCGGCGAAGTCTCCGCGCCGATCGTCATTGGCCGCGATCACCTTGACTCCGGCTCCGTCGCCAGCCCAAACCGCGAAACCGAAGCGATGCGCGACGGCTCTGACGCGGTCTCCGACTGGCCGCTGCTCAACGCCCTGCTCAACACCGCCAGCGGCGCGACCTGGGTGTCGCTGCACCACGGCGGCGGGGTAGGCATGGGCTTCTCGCAACACTCCGGGATGGTTATCGTCTGCGATGGCACCGATGAAGCGGCGGCGCGTATCGCCCGCGTCCTGCACAACGACCCGGCCACCGGTGTGATGCGTCATGCCGACGCGGGGTACGAGATTGCCATTGAATGCGCAGCAGAACAGGGTCTCAATCTTCCGATGGTCGCGGCAACGCAGGGGAACGCGAAATGAAATCTTTAACTCTGATCCCGGGTCAACTCAGCCTGTCGCAGCTCCGCGACATCTACAGCCACCCGGTGAATATTACCCTCGACAGCGGCGCGTTTGCCGCCATCGATGAGAGCGTGGCCTGCGTCAACGCCATCCTTGCCGAAGGGCGGACCGCCTACGGCATTAACACTGGTTTTGGCCTGCTGGCGCAGACCCGGATCTCGACGGAAGATCTGGAGAACCTGCAGCGTTCGCTGGTGCTGTCCCATGCGGCGGGCGTTGGCGAGCCGCTGGACGATGACCTGGCGCGCCTGATTATGGTGCTGAAGATTAACAGCCTGTCCCGCGGTTTCTCCGGGATCCGCCTGAGCGTGATCCAGGCGCTGATTGGCCTGGTGAATGCCGGCGTGACGCCGTGGATCCCGGCGAAAGGTTCCGTCGGCGCCTCCGGCGACCTCGCGCCGCTGGCGCATATGTCGCTGACCCTGCTTGGCGAAGGCAAAGCGCGGGTACGCGGCGGCGAATGGCTGCCGGCCACCGAAGCGCTGCGTCAGGTTGGGCTGGAGCCGATTACCCTGGCGGCGAAAGAGGGGCTGGCGCTACTCAACGGCACCCAGGCCTCGACCGCTTTTGCCCTGCGCGGTTTGTTCGAAGCCGAAGATCTGTTCGCCTCCGCGGTCGTTTGCGGGGCGTTAACCACCGAAGCGGCGCTGGGTTCGCGTCGTCCGTTCGATGCGCGTATTCATGAGGTACGCGGCCAGCGCGGGCAGATTGATGCGGCGGCGCTGTATCGCCATCTGCTGACCGACGATAGCGCGATCTCGCAGTCGCACCATAACTGCAGCAAGGTGCAGGACCCGTACTCCCTGCGCTGTCAGCCGCAGGTGATGGGCGCCTGCCTGACCCAGATCCGCCAGGCGGCGGAAGTGCTGCTGGCCGAAGCCAACGCGGTCTCTGATAACCCGCTGGTCTTCGCCGCCGAAAATGACGTCATCTCCGGCGGCAACTTCCACGCCGAACCGGTGGCGATGGCCGCGGATAATATCGCGCTGGCGATCGCCGAAATCGGCTCGCTCTCCGAGCGCCGCATCGCGCTGATGATGGACAGCCATATGTCGCAGCTGCCGCCGTTCCTCGTGAAAAATGGCGGGGTGAACTCCGGGTTTATGATTGCCCAGGTCACGGCGGCAGCGCTGGCCAGTGAAAACAAAGCGCTGTCGCACCCGCACAGCGTCGACAGCCTGCCGACCTCCGCCAACCAGGAAGACCACGTCTCGATGGCGCCGGCGGCCGGTCGCCGCCTGTGGGCGATGGCCGAGAACACCCGCGGCGTATTGGCCGTTGAGTGGCTGGCGGCGGTGCAGGGGCTGGATATGCGCGAAGGGCTGACCACCAGCCCACTGCTGGAAGAAGCGCGTCATCTGCTGCGCGAACGTGTCCCTCATTATACGCAGGATCGCTACTTCGCCCCGGATATCGATAATGCCATTGCGCTTCTGGCGGCCCGTCACCTGACGCGTCTGCTGCCTGCCGTACTGCCAGGCCTGCACTAATCACCGTTGTTCTCTGTACCCGCGTCGGGGGAAGTCATTCCCCCGACCGCCCTACATCGCATATTTGTCGTCATATAAAAAAACCAGGACACCTGTATATGCAACAACAACACAAGCCACATCTGCTGCGCGGGCTCAATGCCCGACACATTCGATTTATTGCGCTCGGCTCCGCTATCGGCACCGGGCTGTTCTATGGCTCGGCCTCCGCCATCAAGGCGGCGGGCCCGGCGGTGCTGCTGGCCTATCTGATTGGCGGCGCGGCGGTGTTTATCGTCATGCGCGCGCTGGGCGAGATGGCGGTGCGCAACCCGGTTTCCGGCTCCTTCGGCAGCTACGCCCGCCAGTATCTCGGGCCGCTGGCCGGGTTTATTACCGGCTGGACCTATACTTTTGAAATGGTGATCGTCGCCCTGGCCGACGTCACCGCCTTCGGCATCTATATGGGATTGTGGTATCCCGATGTCCCGCGCTGGATCTGGATCCTCAGCATCATCTTCTTTATCGGCGCCATGAACCTGTGCAACGTGCGGGTGTTCGGCGAGATGGAGTTCTGGCTGTCGCTGGTGAAGGTGGTGGCGATTATCGCCATGATGCTGGCGGGCGCCGGGATCATCTTCTTTGGCTTCGGCCATAGCTTCCCGGCTACCGGTCTGGAAAATCTGTGGAGCCACGGCGGCTTTGCTCCTAACGGCTGGCAGGGCGTTATCGCTTCGCTTGGCATCGTGATGTTCGCTTTCGGCGGGGTGGAGATTATCGGCGTCACCGCCGCGGAAGCGAAAGATCCGAAAAAGGTCATCCCGCAGGCCATCAATACCATTCCGCTGCGTATTATCCTGTTCTACGTCTGCACCCTGGCGGTGCTGATGGCGATTTTCCCGTGGAACAGCTTTGGCGAGCAGGGGAGTCCGTTTGTGCTGATTTTCGACGGTCTGGGGATCCCGGCGGCGGCGACAATCCTTAACATCATCGTGATCAGCGCCAGCATTTCGGCGATTAACAGCGATATCTTCGGCGCCGGGCGCATGATGTACGGCATGTCGAAAGAGGGGCTGGCGCCGAAAAGCTTCCAGCGCATCGCCAGCAACGGCGTACCCTGGATGACGGTGGTGGTCATGGGCGGCGCGCTGCTGGCGGCGGTGGTGCTGAACTATCTGATCCCCGAGCAGGTCTTTGTGCTGATTGCTTCGCTGGCGGCATTCGCCACGGTGTGGGTGTGGCTGATGATCCTGCTGTCCCATTTCGCCATGCGCCGTAGTTTGTCTGCCGAAGAGCGCAGCCAGATTGCCTTCCCCGTCCCGTTCTGGCCAGTTGCGCCGCTGTTGACGCTGCTGTTTATGGGGCTGGTTATCGCGGTGCTGGGGATGTTTGCTGAGACGCGGATGGCGCTGATTGCCGGCCTGGTCTGGCTCGGGCTGCTGACGGTGGTGTGGTACGCGCGGGTGCGTAAAACGGCGCTGCAGGTAGCCACTGAACAGTAAGGCCAATTTCCCCGGTGGCGCTGCGCTTACCGGGGCTACGAGGTGTGAGGCTGGGAGAGGCCCCCGTAGGCCGGGCAAGGCGTCAGCCGCCGCCCGGCATAAAAGCGGCTCCGTGCCCGCGGCAATCGCCCGGCGGCGCTGCGCTTGCGTGGGCCTGGGGGTATTGTAGGTCGGGTAAGCGCAGCGCCACCCGAAAAACAAATGGCGCCGCAAGTAGCCCGGATAAGGCGACAGCCGCTATCCGGGGGGAGATTAACTGAACAGGGCGGTGATGGAGGCGCTGGCGAGGGAATGGAAATGGACGTTAAAGCCGACCATTGCGCCGCTGGCCTCGGCACCCACTTCAATTTTCTCGACGTCCAGGGCGTGGACGGTAAAGATATAGCGGTGGGTTTCGCCCTTCGGCGGCGCTGCGCCGCCGTATCCCGCCTTGCCAAAATCGGTGCGGGTCTGAACGGCCTCTTCCGGCAGCTCCGCCTGACCGGAACCGGCCCCCTGGGGCAGGACGCGGGTATCCGCAGGCAGGTTAGCCACCACCCAGTGCCACCAGCCGGAGCCGGTCGGCGCATCCGGATCGTAGCAGGTCACCACAAAGCTTTTGGTTCCTGCGGGCACATCATCCCACATCAGATGCGGCGAAATATTGTCGCCATCGTAGCCCATGCCGTTGAAGACGTGACGATTAGGCAGCTTACCGCCGTCCTGGAGATCGTGACTGATCAGTTTCATGCTTCATCCTCATTGATAATGCGCTGATTAACCTGGAAGTGTAGCCTGCACCACGACGCAATTCCGCTATTTATTCGCTAAAAAATGTTTCGTCCTGCACCGCCAGGTTAACGGCGCGGGTCAGGCGGGACAGCTGTTCAGGCGCGATGATATACGGCGGCATCAAATAGATCAGGCGGCCAAACGGGCGGATCCATACCCCCTGCTCGACGAAAAAGCGCTGCAGGGCAGCCATATTGACCGGGCGACGGGTTTCAACCACGCCAATAGCGCCCAGCACGCGGACATCGGCGACCAGGGCGGATCCCCGCGCCGGCGCCAGCTCGGCCAGCAGCTGGGCTTCAATCGCCGCCACTTGCCGCTGCCATTCGCCGCTCTCCAGCAGGCTCAGGCTTTCGCTGGCCACCGCGCAGGCCAGCGGGTTGCCCATAAAGGTCGGGCCGTGCATAAAGCAGCCGGCTTCACCGTTGCTGATGGTTTCCGCCACCTCGCGGGTGGTCAGCGCGGCGGAGAGGGTCATGGTGCCGCCGGTCAGCGCCTTGCCCAGACACAGTATGTCGGCGGTAATCCCGGCGTGTTCACAGGCGAACAGCTTGCCGGTGCGGCCAAAGCCGGTGGCAATCTCATCGGCGATCAGCAGTATCCCTTCCCGGTCGCACATTTTACGCACCCGCTTCAGCCACTCCGGATGGTACATCCGCATTCCGCCCGCGCCCTGTACGATCGGTTCGAGGATCACCGCGGCGATGTCGTGACGGTGCGCGGCCATCAGGCGGGCAAAGGGCACCATATCCATTTCATCCCACTCGCCGTCAAAGCGGCTCTGCGGCGCGGGGGCGAACAGGTTATCCGGCAGATAGCCCTGCCACAGGCTGTGCATCGAGTTCTGCGGATCGCAGACCGACATCGCGCCGAAGGTATCGCCGTGATAGCCATTGCGGAAGGTCAGGAAACGTCGACGCGGTTGGCTTTTCGCCTGCCAGTACTGCAGCGCCATTTTCATCGCCACCTCAACCGCCACCGAACCGGAATCAGCGAGGAAAACGCACTCCAGCGATTCCGGAGTCATTGCCACCAGCTGGCGGCACAGGGCCACCGCCGAGGGGTGAGTGATCCCGCCGAACATGACGTGCGACATCT
Organism: Klebsiella sp. 1SOBk10mer; assembly: GCF_046602535.1. NCBI lineage: Bacteria > Pseudomonadati > Pseudomonadota > Gammaproteobacteria > Enterobacterales > Enterobacteriaceae > Klebsiella > Klebsiella sp. 1SOBk10mer. Next base: position 230,243 of record NZ_JBKIUP010000002.1, on the reverse strand, counting down.
GGTCGATTTGCGCTTTCATCGCCGCATTAAGACGCGGGTGATTGTAGCCGTGGATTGCCGCCCACCAGGAGGACATACCGTCAACCAGTTGTTCGCCGCCGGCGAGGGACAGCTCGCAACCGTGGGCGGAAACCACCGGGTAGACCGGCAGGGGGGAAGTCATAGAGGTGTAGGGGTGCCAGATGTGGCGCCGATCGAAGGCGAGATCGTCCAGGGTCATAAGCGACTTGTAAACCATTTTGAAAACATTTAGGTTTACGAGTATAAACCGAACCGTAAATTAACAAAACCCTTTGGAGAAGCCAATGGCTCACCACGTACGTTGGACAATGTCGCAAGTAACTGAATTATTTAATAAACCACTCATCGATCTGTTATTCGAAGCGCAGCAAATCCACCGGCAACACTTTGATCCGCGCCAGGTGCAGGTCAGCACCCTGCTGTCGATCAAAACCGGCGCCTGCCCGGAAGATTGTAAATATTGTCCGCAGAGCGCGCGCTATAAAACCGGGCTCGAAACCGAGCGCCTGATGGAAGTCGAGCAGGTGCTGGAATCAGCGCGTCAGGCGAAAAACGCCGGCTCGACCCGCTTCTGCATGGGCGCGGCGTGGAAAAACCCCAATGACCGCGATATGCCGTATCTGGAGCAGATGGTGAAAGGGGTGAAGGCCCTGGGGCTGGAGTCGTGCATGACGCTTGGCACTCTGACCGACAGCCAGGCGCAGCGCCTGGCCGAGGCGGGCCTCGATTACTACAACCACAACCTCGATACCTCGCCGGAATTTTACGGCAACATCATCACCACCCGCACCTACCAGGAGCGCCTGGATACCCTGGACAAAGTGCGTGACGCCGGGATCAAAGTCTGCTCCGGCGGTATCGTCGGGCTGGGGGAGACCGTGAAAGACCGCGCCGGCCTGCTGCTGCAGTTGGCTAACCTGCCCACGCCGCCGGAAAGCGTACCGATCAACATGTTGGTGAAGGTCAAAGGTACGCCGCTGGCGGATAACGACGATGTCGACGCTTTCGATTTTATTCGCACTATCGCCATCGCGCGCATCATGATGCCCACCTCTTACGTGCGTCTCTCCGCCGGCCGCGAGCAGATGAACGAGCAGACCCAGGCGATGTGCTTTATGGCCGGGGCGAACTCGATTTTCTATGGCTGCAAACTGCTGACGACGCCTAATCCGGAAGAAGATAAAGACCTGCAACTGTTCCGCAAGCTGGGGATCAACCCGCAGCAGACGGCGGTGCTGGAAGGTGACAATGAGCAGCAGCAGCGTCTGGAGCAGGCCTTACTCACCCCGGACACTGAGGAATACTACAACGCGGCGGTGCTATGACCTGGCGGCAGCGAATCGATCGGGCGCTGGACGAGCGACGGGGGGCGGATGCTCTTCGCCGCCGCCTGCCGGTGACGCACGGCGCCGGGCGCTGGCTGGCGCGGGAAGGGGAGCGCTGGCTTAACTTCTCCAGTAATGACTATCTTGGCCTGAGCCAGCATCCGGCGATTATCGCCGCCTGGCAGCAGGGGGCGGAACGTTATGGCGTCGGTTCCGGCGGTTCGGGACACGTAAGCGGCTATAACGAGGCCCACCGCGCGCTGGAAGAGGAACTTGCCGACTGGCTGGGCTATCCGCGCGCATTGCTGTTTATCTCCGGCTTTGCCGCCAATCAGGCGCTGATCGCCGCCCTGGCGGATAAAGAGGATCGGATCGTGGCCGACCGCCTGAGCCACGCCTCCCTGCTGGAGGCGGCAAGCCTCAGCCCGGCGCAGCTACGCCGTTTCGCCCACAACGATCCGCAACACCTCGCGCAACTGCTGGCTAAGCCGCTGGCGGGCGAACAGTTGGCGGTCACTGAAGGCATTTTCAGCATGGATGGCGACAGCGCACCGCTGGCGGCCCTTCACGCCGCGGCGCAGGCCGCCGGGGCGCTATTGCTGGTGGATGACGCCCACGGCGTCGGCGTGGTCGGCGACGAAGGACGCGGGAGCTGCGCCGCGCAGGCGGTGCGCCCTGAGCTACTGGTGGTTACCTTCGGCAAGGCGTTCGGCGTCAGCGGCGCGGCGGTGCTGTGCGATGAAGCGATGGCCGATTATCTGCTGCAGTTTGCCCGCCATTTGATCTACAGCACCGCGATGCCGCCCGCCCAGGCGGTGGCGCTGAGCGCCGCGCTACGGGTGATTCGCAGCGATGAAGGCCAGCGCCGCCGCGACATCCTGGCCGCCCGCATCCGGCAGTTCCGCAAGGGGATGGGCGAGGTGTCGCTGGGGTTGACCGACTCCGTCAGCGCGATCCAGCCGCTGATCGTCGGCGATAACGGCCGGGCGCTGAGCCTGGCCTCACGTCTGCGCGACGCGGGCTGCTGGACGACGGCGATCCGTCCACCGACGGTGCCGGTCGGCAGCGCTCGTCTGCGCCTGACCCTGACCGCCGCCCATCAGGCTGAGGACATTAACCGTTTACTGGAGGTGCTGCATGGCCACGGTGAATAAGCAGGCGGTGGCCGCGGCGTTTGGCCGGGCGGCCGGCGGCTATTCGCAACATGATGAACTGCAGCGGCGCAGCGCGGAATTGCTGCTGCGCCAGCTGGCGCGTCGCGATTTTCCCCGGGTGCTGGATGCTGGCTGCGGCCCCGGCGGCATGAGCCGCCGCTGGCGTGAGGCGGGCAGCGTGGTGACCGCGCTGGATCTCTCCCCCGGGATGCTGGCCGAGGCGCAGCGTAACGACGCCGCTCAGTATTACCTGCTGGGCGACATTGAGGCGCTGCCGTTGCCGGACGCCTGCGTCGATCTGGCGTGGAGCAATCTGGCGGTGCAGTGGTGCGACGATCTGCGCGCCGCCCTTGGCGAGCTGTACCGGGTGGTGCGCCCCGGCGGCAGGGTGGCGTTTAGCACGCTGCTGGCCGACTCGCTGCCGGAGCTCAATCAGGCGTGGCAGGCCATCGACGACCGGCCGCATGCCAACCGTTTTCTCAGCGAAGCGGCGGTGCGCGCGGCGCTGAGCGGCCTGCGGGCGTCCGGCGAGGTGCATCAGATTAGCCTGCCGTTCGCCGACGCGCTGAGCGCCATGCGATCGCTGAAGGGCATCGGCGCCACCCATTTGCACCAGGGGCGGGCATCGGCCCCGCTTGGCCGCGGCAAACTGCGCGAGCTACAGCTGGCCTGGCCGCAGCGGCAGGGCGTCTGCCCGCTGACGTATTCTCTTTTTACAGGAGTCATTGAGCGTGACTAAACGTTTTTTTGTCACCGGGACCGATACTGAAGTCGGGAAAACCATCGCCAGCAGCGCCCTGCTGCAGGCGGCGAATCAGCTGGGTTTTCACACCGCTGGCTACAAGCCGGTGGCTTCCGGCAGCGAGCTTACCGCCGCAGGGCTGCGTAATGAAGACGCCCTGGCGCTGCAGCGTCATAGCCGGGTCGCGCTGCGCTATGAACAGGTTAACCCGTATACCTTCGCCGAGCCGACCTCACCGCACATCATCAGCGCCGACGAAGGGCGGCCGATCGCCGCGGCGAGGCTCTCCAGCGGGCTGCGCGAGTTAGAACGCCTCGCCGACTGGGTGCTGGTGGAAGGGGCCGGCGGCTGGTTTACGCCGCTGTCGGAAACCCTGACCTTTGCCGACTGGGCGCAGGCGGAGCAGCTGCCGGTGATTCTGGTGGTGGGCGTCAAGCTCGGCTGCATCAATCACGCGATGCTTACCGCCCAGGCGGTACGCCAGGCAGGGCTGCCGCTCGCGGGGTGGATCGCCAATGACGTGCAGCCGCCGGGCAAGCGCCACGCCGAGTATCTGGCGACGCTGAAAAACCGGCTGGCCGCGCCGTTCCTCGGCGAAATACCGTGGCTTGCCGATATCGCGCAGCGCGACGATCTCGGCCAGTATCTGGATCTCAGGGCGCTGGATCCGGCGTCATCCACTGCGCCAGCAGCGGTTCATCCAGCGCCATAATATCGCCTTCGGCGACGTTACGGCCCCGGTGCAAAACACAGAAACGATCCGCTACCCGGCGGATAAAGGGCAGGTGCTGCTCGGCGAGCAGCACCGTCAGGCCGATATCGCGATTCAACCGCAGCAGCAGATCCGCCAGCTTTTGCAGACAGCGCGGCCCTCTGCCGCGCGAGGGTTCATCAAGGATCAGCAGCCGTGGCTGGACAATCAGCGCCCTGGCCAGCGCCAGTTGGTACTGATCGTCGTCGCTCAGCGAGGCGCCTTTGCGCTGCCGTAGGGCATAGAGTTCGGGAAAATGTTCATAGATCTCGCCGCCGCTGGCGTTAGCCCCGGGTTTCCCGGCTGCGAGGGCAATATGCAGATTCTCTTCCACGCTGAGCTGCGAAAAGATGCGTTTATCCTGCGGCACATAGCCGATACCGATGGCGCTGCGCGACTGGGCCGACAGGGGCGTGAGATCCTGCGGCGGGGCGCCAATGTCATGCCAGGTCATCCGGCCGCTGGCCACCGGCAGGTGCCCGGCAATGCAGTTAACCAGGGTGGTTTTTCCCATGCCCTCGCGTCCCAGTACGCCAATGCACTCCCCCGGGCGTAGTTCAAGATCGACATTCCACAGCGAATGCTGGTTGCCGTAAAAGTGATTTACTGCCTGTAAATTCAACATGGACGTTTTCTCCTTATCCTGGCGTCAGGGCGACAGAAAGATGCTGCAAAACTCTTGCCAGGAAAAAGAACGCTCGGAAAAAAACGCTAAATGCCGATACCATCAGGCACAGCCAGCGCCGGGGCTGCACTTTTCCGGTGCCCGACGCTAAAGGGTGGTGCAAAAAGCAGCAAAAATCGAGCGGCTTTAAGCGGATAGTTATCAAAAATAGTTCGATAAAAATTTTTCGCCACGTGATTTAGGCCGCCAGACGATTTGCGCCGGGCGGCGGCGGTCTTGGGCTGCAGACAGTTATCCACTATTCCTGTGGATAACCTTGTGTATTAGAGTTAGAAAACCTGCGGTAAGCTAGAGCGTACGCGGCTTGCGGCTGAATTGGCGCGAAAGGCGTCTTTTCTTTAAAAGCATTAAATATCAGCTTGTTAGATAAAATCAATGGGTGTAAGAAAAGCGTCATCTGCTGCCATAAAACTTTCACCCGTCCGCTTGACAAATGTTAAAAGGTAAAAATTTCTGGGGATAACCCTGACGGCCGGAGGATTATTCCGCCCGGCGCGCGTTTTATACCCTGCTTACCGGCAAAAAAGGCCATATTGTGGCGCTATCATAAGCATGCACTGTTTAAATATCCAGTATAATTTATTGGCAAAAAACGGCCCGGGGGGTAGAATTAAACACCGGCCGCTAAATCTTTTTCAGGTTCTGATTGATGAGTAAATCGTTTGTTCTGCATTCCGCCTTTCGCCCCTCCGGAGACCAACCGGAAGCCATCCGCCGCCTGGAAGAGGGGCTGGAGGATGGGCTCGCGCATCAAACGCTGCTGGGGGTCACCGGCTCCGGTAAGACCTTTACCATCGCCAACGTGATTGCCGATCTGCAGCGGCCGACGATGGTGCTGGCGCCAAACAAAACTCTGGCGGCCCAGCTCTACGGCGAGATGAAAGAGTTTTTCCCGGAGAATGCCGTCGAGTATTTCGTCTCCTACTACGATTACTATCAGCCGGAAGCTTATGTCCCCAGCTCAGATACCTTCATTGAGAAAGATGCCTCGGTAAACGAACATATCGAGCAGATGCGCCTGTCAGCCACCAAAGCGCTGCTTGAGCGGCGCGATGTGGTGGTGGTGGCCTCGGTCTCGGCTATTTACGGCCTCGGCGACCCGGACCTGTATCTGAAAATGATGTTGCATCTGACGGTGGGGATGCTGATTGACCAGCGGGCGATCCTGCGCCGCCTGGCCGAACTGCAGTATACCCGCAACGATCAGGCCTTCCAGCGCGGCACCTTCCGGGTGCGCGGCGAGGTGATCGACGTCTTCCCGGCGGAATCGGACGATATCGCCCTGCGCATTGAGCTGTTTGACGAAGAAGTTGAGCGCCTGTCGCTGTTCGACCCGCTCACCGGCCATGTGGAATCGACGGTGCCGCGCTACACCATTTATCCCAAGACCCACTACGTGACGCCGCGGGAACGCATTGTCCAGGCGATGGAAGAGATCAAGCTGGAGCTGGCGGAGCGGCGTAAGGTGCTGCTGGCCAACAACAAGCTGCTGGAAGAGCAGCGCTTAACCCAGCGCACCCAGTTCGACCTCGAAATGATGAACGAGCTGGGCTACTGCTCGGGCATTGAAAACTACTCGCGCTTCCTCTCCGGGCGCGGGCCCGGCGAGCCGCCGCCCACCCTGTTCGACTACCTGCCGGCAGACGGCCTGCTGGTGATTGACGAATCCCACGTCACGGTGCCGCAGATCGGCGGTATGTACCGCGGCGACCGGGCGCGCAAAGAGACGCTGGTGGAGTACGGCTTCCGCCTGCCGTCGGCGCTGGATAACCGGCCGATGAAGTTTGAAGAATTCGAAGCGCTGGCGCCGCAAACCATCTACGTGTCGGCGACCCCCGGCGCCTACGAGCTGGATAAATCCGGCGGCGAGGTGGTGGATCAGGTGGTGCGGCCGACCGGTCTGCTGGATCCGATCATCGAAGTGCGGCCGGTGGCCACCCAGGTCGACGATCTGCTGTCGGAGATCCGCCTGCGCACGGCTATCAACGAGCGCGTGCTGGTCACTACCCTCACCAAGCGGATGGCGGAAGACTTAACCGAGTACCTTGAGGAGCACGGCGAGCGGGTGCGCTATCTGCACTCGGATATCGACACCGTCGAACGTATGGAGATTATCCGCGACCTGCGTCTTGGCGAGTTTGACGTGCTGGTGGGGATCAACCTGCTGCGTGAGGGGCTGGATATGCCGGAGGTGTCGCTGGTGGCGATCCTGGATGCGGACAAAGAGGGCTTCCTGCGCTCCGAACGCTCGCTGATCCAGACCATCGGCCGCGCGGCGCGCAACGTCAACGGCAAGGCTATCCTGTACGGCGATAAGATCACCCCCTCGATGGCGAAAGCCATCGGCGAGACGGAGCGTCGACGGGAGAAACAGCAGCGCTATAACGAAGAGCACGGCATTGTGCCGCAGGGGCTCAACAAGAAAGTGGTGGATATCCTGCAGCTGGGCCAGAGTCTGGCGAAAACCAAAGCCAAAGGGCGCGGTAAAGCGAAGGCCGTCGAGCCTGCCGGGCTCAGCGGCGTGGATATGACGCCAAAAGCGCTGCAGCAGAAAATCCACGAGCTGGAAGGGCAGATGATGCAGCACGCGCAGAACCTCGAGTTCGAAGAGGCGGCGCAAATTCGCGACCAGCTGCATCAGCTACGCGAACTGTTTATCGCCGCCTCCTGAGTGCCGGCGTGTACTGCCGGGAGGTGGACGTGCGGGAAGCAGACAAGGCGTGGCCCTTATCGCCCTGTTCCGCAGCCAGATAACCATTCGCGGTGAAGAAAAAAGGCCGCAAAGCGGCCTTCTTAATGTTTGCTTAATCTCGCCAGGCGACACTATCCTCAACCTGATGAGGATAGCGCCCATGCAAAAAATCAACTTCCGTGAATATCTGGCGGTCGCCACCGCCCTGGTCATTATTGTTGCCTTCTTCCATCAGTGGGTGCTGACGTTCTGACCCGCGCGCCGCGGGAATAACACCCACGCGCGGACCCCTGGCCCCGGCTGGCGGTTATGTAAAAAGAACTGGGCGTCATGCAGCTGAGCGATGCGCGTGACGATGCTCAGTCCTAGCCCTATACCGCCGTAGCGACTGTCCATGCGCACGAAGGCCTTACTGAGTTCGCCGCTTTTCGCCTCATCAATCCCCGGTCCTTCATCTTCCACTGCCATCACCGGCATCAGACCCGCTTTCACCGACACGCGGATCGTCGACCCTTGCGGGCTGTAGCGATGGGCATTCTCCACCAGATTGCGCAGAATGACGCGGATGAGCGTCGCGTCGCCAGAGACGACGGCCTCGCTTTCGACATCCGTCAGCAGCAGCCGTTGCTGGCGCTCGGCCAGCATGGTCTCCAGCTCATCCTGCAGCGGTTTGACCACGTCATCCAGCAGCAGCACCTGCTGATAGCTGCCGGCGGAAAAGGACTGACCGACGCGCGCCAGCTGCAGCAGCTGCGAAATGCTGGTGGTCATCTGGTCGAGCCGCTGGATCAGCGGGTCGACGCCCATGCCGTGCACTTTCGCCAGCAGCTCAAGGTGCAGCCGCAGCCCGGCCAGCGGGGTGCGCAGCTCGTGCGCCACGTCGGCGGTAAACAGCCGTTCGCGATCGAGAGTCAGATTGAGGCGGGAAACCAGCTGATTCAGGGCGGTGGTCACCGCCGTCACCTCGGGCACCGATTCGCTGAGCACGATGGGGGTGAGGTTGTCCGGGGTACGACTCTCCAGCTCGCTTTGCAGACGTGACAGCGGGCGGGTGATTTTGCGTACCGCCAGCATGCTGATATACAGCGCCAGACCCACGATCAGCAGGCTCGGCACCAGCAGGCTGGCGACCGCTTCCCGAACCTCATGCTCCACATGCTTCTGGTTGTTGTGCCCTTCGATGGCGCTGGCCACCAGCAGCTGGATCTGCTCTTTGCTCTCATGCCATAGCCAGAAGACGCTGATCAGCTGGCAGACCACCAGAATGGCGCCGATGGTCAACAGCAGCCGGTGACGCATGGTCCAGTTTTCGGTTGCAAACAGAGCCATGGTCTATTCCGTATCGATGTGGTTAGCCAGCATATAGCCGAAGCCCCTGACGGTGCGGATCCGCGATTTGCCAATCTTATCGCGCAGGTTATGGATATGCACTTCCAGGGTATTGGTCGCTGGCTCATTGTCCCAGCTGTAGATATCGTTGTAGAGGATCTCACGATGTACCGGGCTGCCGGCTTTCATCATCAGCCGCGACAGCAGGGCATACTCCTTCGGCGTCAGATCCAGCGCCGTCTCACCGAGCCACACCTGACGGCGGGTGACGTTGAGGCGCAGATCGCCGACGCTGATTTCGTTATCGCCCTGATTATTATGCCGACGGAGCAGGGCGCGAATGCGCGCGTTTAGCTCTTCCAGGGCAAAGGGTTTCACCAGATAGTCATCCGCGCCGGTGTCGAGACCGCTAATGCGATCCTCAAGGGTATCGCGGGCGGTGAGGATCAGCACCGGCTGGGTCATTTTCTCCCGCCGCATACGGGCGAGAAAATGTAGGCCGTCTTCGTCCGGCAGGCCGAGGTCGAGTACGATCAGGCTGTAGTGATTGCTGGCCAGCGACAGCGCCGCTTCGTGCGCCGTGGAGACGCCGTCGCACACGTATCCTTCACTTTGCATCGCCAGTATCAACCCCTGCAACAGCAGCGCATCGTCTTCAATGACTAAGATTTTCATCAACCAGCCTCTCTACATGGCGTTAAAATATCATCTGCCGCCTGGTACTCGTGGGTGCTGACGCCGAGCAGGCCGAGCAGGGTGGAGAACAGATTATCTTGTGAATAATCCTTCGTCTTAGCCTGTTGTTGCAAACACTGGCTGGAAACACCGTAACGTTGCTGGTAATCCGGCGACAGCCACAGCAGCATGGGCACGTGCTTTTGCGTATCCGGCGCAATGGAGTACGGCAGACCATGCAAATAGACGCCATTTTCGCCCAGCGATTCGCCGTGGTCGGACAAATAAACCAGGCTAGTGGTGAATTTGTCCTGTTTAGATTGCAGTAGTTTTATCGCTTTATCAACGACATAGTCGACATACAGAATGGTGTTATCGTAGGTATTGGTCAACTGTTGTTGCGTACAACTTTGGATTTCATTGGTATCGCAGGTTGGGGTGAATTTTTTGAACTCAGCCGGATAGCGATTGTAATAGGTTGGGCCGTGGCTGCCGATGGTATGCAGCACAATAATGCCATCCTGTTGCAGGTTATCGATATAGCTGTCGAGATTATGGAACAGCACGTCGTCGTAGCACTCGCCGTCGATGCACTGTCCGGTTAGCTTCAGATCGGTCACGTTCTGATGCGGTACCCGATCGCATGCCCCCTTGCAGCCGCCATCGTTGTCGTTCCACAGCACCTGGATGCCGGCGCGCTGCAGAATATCCAGGACGCCTTCCTGGTGATGGGCCAGCTCTTCGTCATAGCGCGCGCGCGGCATATTGGAGAACATGCAGGGCACGGAAACCGCAGTTGCTGTGCCGCAGGAGGTGGTTTTCGGGAAGTACACCACGTTGTCCTGTTGCAGGCGCGGGTTAGTCTCCCGATCGTAGCCGCCCAGTGAGAAGTTATCCGCTCGCGAAGTCTCGCCGAGCACCACAATCGTCAGGTTCTTACGGGGACCGTTATGCATCACCGGTTTCTGCGTGGCATCTTCGCCAATCTTCACCAGCGGCAGGTTGTCCATGCGATGGTGCGCATACCAGGAGTTCAGCGCCACAATGCTGTTGGAGGGGCTCAGGGATTTCACCAGCTCTTTGTTGTTACGGAACACCGAGGCGTAATCTTTGTAGAACAGCGCGGCCACCAGAATTATCAGTAGTGCCGAAACGGCGATATTGAGCAGACGCATCGCCGCGCCGCGCCAGAAAGAGGCAGGTTTACGAACTTTAATCCACCAGGCCACCAGAACCATCAACAGGCCGGAAACTCCAAGCACGATGACCATTTTCGTCGACAACAGAGCGAAGCTTTCCGCCGGTGTGGTATCGAAGATATTGGCGATCATCGAACGGTCAATCACCACGCCGAAGGACCAGATAAAGTACTGAGCCGAAGCGCTGAGTAGAATAAAAAGGCTAATCACCAGCCGGTCCAGCTTCAGGAACGAGGCGAGGGTGGTGAGGATATTCATCACGCAAATGGCCACGATTGGCATACTGAGGAATACCAGCCAGTTATGCAGGCTATTTACCGGCAGTAGCGGGAAAACCTGGCGATAAAAAGCCAGGTTGAGAAAGATACCGATATAGCAAGCAAAGAGAATCAGATACGTTGTGCGGCTGAGAACGGGCCGACGCAGAGGCAATAAAGACATAACACCTACCTACAGAAAGAGATATGGGTATAATGCCAGCTCTGTTTTAAGACAACCTTAAGATTTTAAGGTGCGCCGAAAGCCGATCCTCCGGCGCGCAGGATCAGCCCGGCAGCTGGAGCGCTTTCTCCAGCGCCCCTCGCAGCAGCGCCCGGTCATGGCGATAGGGAACGTCGCTGGCTTCCAGCGGCGTCTGAATTACCAGCCGGTTGTCGATGCCGCTGATATCGGCTTTTGGGCCGGCGATGACCGCATCCACCACCCGCTTGCCCACATAGCGCTCCATAATCGCGATGCGCTCCGCCAGCGACAGCCTCGCGGCCGGGCTGTGCTCTTTGCCGAGGTTATCGATAAACACCATCGGCGCCGGAGTGCGACGCAGCGCCTGGGCCATCTCGTCAAGCAGCAGGATTGGCAGCAGGCTGGTATAGAAACTGCCCGGGCCGATAAGGATCAGATCGGCTTCGGCGATGGCCTCCACCGCCTCACGGGTGGCCGGTACCGGCGGGGTGAGCATCAGCTCCTGCGGCACGCTATCGAGCTGATCGATATTGACTTCACCGTAAACTTCATGGCCTTCATGATCGAGCGCCATCAAATCCACCGGTTGTTCCGACATCGGAATAAGAAAAGCGTCCACTTTGAGCAGGTTTCTGATCAAATTGATCGCTTCCAACGGCCGCACGCTGAGGTGATCCAGCGCCTTTAACATCAGATTTCCCAGGTTATGGCCGGAAAGCTCGCCATTGCCGCTAAAACGGTACTCAAACATCGCCGACGCCACGCTCGGCTCGGCGATTAACTGATTGATGCAGTTGCGCATATCGCCCCAGGCAATGCCGCCTTCCGAGCGGCGGATCCGCCCGGTGGATCCCCCGTTGTCGGTGGTGGTCACAATGCCAGTCAGCCGTGAGCCCAGCGAGGAGAGGGAGGACATTACCCGACCCAGACCATGCCCGCCGCCGAGCGCCACCACCCGATCCAGGTCAGCGAATGTACGATTGCGCATAGAAATTCCTTATTTCACATAAACGGCCACACACTACCCGATCTACCCCTAAAAGACGATGGGAGGAGCCCGACAAACTGACCGATATCAAGGCAAAAAGATGATTTATGGCTATTCTGTAGCGAAAATGCACGAAGGTAGCGATATATACAAGAATATATAGCGAAATCGCAAATGGCGAAACCGTCTGGAACGCGCTACTATCGGCATAACCTGTTAACACTCTAGCCTCTTCGCCTGTGTCAAAAGATATGGCGGTTTGGCCGCGACGCCGCCGGTTGTCGCCAGGGCGTGGGAAGAAATGACCGCGTCTCCCGTATTTGGAAAGGTGTATATGGCCTCACAGCTTACCGATGCATTCGCGCGTAAGTTTTATTACCTGCGTCTGTCGATTACCGATGTGTGCAATTTCCGTTGCACCTACTGCCTGCCGGATGGCTACAAGCCCGGCGCCGTCAATAACAACGGCTTTCTTAGCGTAGACGAAGTGCGCCGGGTCACGCGCGCTTTCTCCGCGCTAGGCACTGAAAAAGTTCGCCTCACCGGTGGGGAACCCTCCCTGCGCCGTGACTTCACCGAGATCATCGCCGCCGTGCGTGAAAACCCGGCGATCCGTCAGATTGCCGTCACCACTAACGGTTATCGCCTGGCGCGCGATGTCGAACGCTGGCGCGATGCCGGGCTGACGGCGATCAACGTCAGCGTCGATAGCCTCGACGCCCGCCAGTTCCATGCCATCACCGGCCAGGATAAATTCCACCAGGTGATGGACGGGATTGACGCCGCCTTCGCCGCGGGCTTTGACAAGGTGAAGGTGAATACCGTACTGATGCGCGATGTTAATCATCATCAGCTTGATACCTTCCTCGCCTGGATCCAGCCGCGTCGTATTCAGCTGCGTTTTATTGAGCTGATGGAAACCGGCGAGGGCAGCGACCTGTTCCGCCGTCACCATCTCTCCGGCATGGTGTTGCGCGACGAGCTGCTGCGTCGCGGCTGGATCCACCAGATCCGCCAGCGCAGCGATGGTCCGGCGCAGGTCTTTTGTCATCCGGACTACGCCGGCGAGATCGGCCTCATCATGCCGTACGAAAAAGACTTCTGCGCCACCTGCAACCGTCTGCGCGTCTCCTCCGTCGGCAAATTGCACCTGTGCCTGTTTGGCGAAGGCGGCGTCGACCTGCGCGACCTGATGGCCGATGATCGGCAGCAGGCCGCGCTGGAAGCGCGGATCGCCGAAGCCTTAACCCATAAAAAGCAGACCCATTTCCTGCATCAGGGCAACACCGGTATTACGCAGAACCTGTCCTATATTGGCGGATAATCGTTTTCGAAAGGAGCATTCAGATGAGCCAGGCTAGCGCTGAGTTTATTCCGACCCGTATTGCTATTCTTACCGTTTCCAGTCGTCGCGGCGAAGCGGACGACACTTCCGGCCACTGGCTGCGTGAGGCGGCGCAGGAGGCGGGGCACCATGTCGTCGATAAGGCGATAGTCAAAGAGAACCGCTACGCCATCCGCGCCCAGGTATCGGTGTGGATCGCCAGCGATGAGGTTCAGGTGGTGCTGATCACCGGCGGGACCGGGTTCACCGAAGGGGACCAGGCGCCGGAAGCGCTGCTGCCGCTGTTTGACCGTGAGGTGGAAGGTTTTGGCGAAGTGTTCCGCATGCTGTCGTTCGAAGAGATCGGCACCTCGACGCTGCAGTCCCGGGCCGTGGCCGGCGTCGCTAACCACACGCTGATCTTCGCTATGCCGGGCTCGACGAAAGCCTGCCGCACGGCGTGGGACAACATCATTGCCCCGCAGCTGGATGCCCGCACCCGTCCTTGTAATTTTATTCCTCACCTGAAGAAATAATGTATGTCACAACTGACCCATATTAACGCCGCGGGCGAAGCCCATATGGTGGATGTCTCCGGCAAAGCGGAAACGGTACGCGAAGCGCGCGCCGAGGCTTATGTCGAGATGCAGGCGACAACCCTGGCGATGATTATCGACGGCAGCCATCATAAAGGCGACGTTTTCGCCACGGCGAGGATCGCCGGGATTCAGGCGGCCAAGCGCACCTGGGAGCTGATCCCGCTGTGTCATCCGCTGATGCTCAGCAAAGTGGAAGTCAATTTGCAGGCGCAGCCGGAACATAACCGGGTGCGCATCGAATCGCTCTGCCGCCTGACCGGCAAAACCGGCGTCGAGATGGAAGCCCTTACCGCCGCCTCGGTTGCCGCGCTGACCATTTACGATATGTGCAAGGCGGTGCAGAAGGATATGGTGATTGGCCCGGTGCGCCTGCTGGCGAAAAGCGGCGGCAAGTCCGGCGATTTTAAGGTGGACGAACGCCATGATTAAGGTTCTGTTTTTTGCCCAGGTGCGCGAGCTGGTGGGTACTGATTCGCTGACTCTCGACGCCAGCGAGCTGGCCACCGTTGAGGCTGTGCGTCAGCAGCTTGCCGCTCGCGGCGATCGCTGGGCGCTGGCCCTGGAGGAGGGCAAGCTGCTGGCGGCGGTTAACCAGACGCTGACCGCCTTTGACCATCCTGTCGCCAGCGGGGATGAAGTGGCGTTCTTCCCACCGGTCACCGGGGGCTGACATGACGCAAACTCGTATCGTCGTTAGCCCGGCGCGCTTTAGCGTTGGCGAGGAGTATCTCTGGCTGGCCGAACGCGATGAAGACGGCGCGGTGGTTACCTTCACCGGCAAAGTGCGCAATCACAACCTCGGCGACAGCGTGAAAGCGCTGACTCTTGAGCACTATCCGGGGATGACCGAGAAATCGCTGGCGGAGATTGTCGACCAGGCGCGCGAGCGCTGGCCGCTGGGCCGGGTGACCATTATCCATCGCATCGGCGAAATGTGGCCGGGGGAAGAGATTGTGTTTGTCGGCGTCACCAGCGCCCACCGCGGCAGCGCCTTCGCCGCCGGCGAGTTTATGATGGACTACCTGAAAACCCGCGCGCCGTTCTGGAAACGCGAGGCGACACCGGAGGGCGAGCGCTGGGTCGATGCCCGCGACAGCGATCGTCAGGCGGCAGAGCGCTGGTAGTGTGATACGCTTACAGAGTGAAACTTTGTTAATCAGGAGAGAGTCATGGACAGATATCCGCGTTCCGATTCAATAGTGCAGGGCCGCAGCGGCCTGCAGACTTATATGGCGCAGGTGTACGGCTGGATGACGGTCGGCCTGCTGCTGACGGCGTTTATCGCGTGGTTTGCGGCGAATACCCCGGCGGTGATGATGTTCGTCTTTTCGAGCAAAATCACCTTTTTCGGGCTGATCATCGCCCAGCTGGCGCTGGTGTTTGTGCTGTCGGGGATGGTGCAGCGGCTGAGCCCCGGGATGGCGACCACCCTGTTTATGCTCTATTCGGC
Source organism: Klebsiella sp. 1SOBk10mer (assembly GCF_046602535.1). Lineage (NCBI taxonomy): Bacteria > Pseudomonadati > Pseudomonadota > Gammaproteobacteria > Enterobacterales > Enterobacteriaceae > Klebsiella > Klebsiella sp. 1SOBk10mer. The sequence goes on along the minus strand of NZ_JBKIUP010000002.1, from coordinate 214,847 downwards.
GCTCACCGGGTTGACGCTGTCGAGCATTTTTATCGCCTACACCTACTCCTCCATCGCCAGCACCTTTGTGGTCACCGGCGGGATGTTCGGGGCGATGAGTCTGTACGGATACACCACCAAGCGCGACCTGAGCGGCTTCGGCAGCATGCTGTTTATGGGGCTGATTGGCATCGTGTTGGCGTCGCTGGTTAACCTGTGGCTGAAGAGCGAGGCGCTGATGTGGGCCGTGACCTACATCGGGGTGGTGCTGTTTGTCGGCCTGACCGCCTACGATACCCAGAAGCTGAAAAACATCGGCGAGCAGATTGATACCCGCGACAGTGCCAATCTGCGTAAATACTCGATCCTCGGCGCCTTAACGCTGTATCTGGATTTCATCAACCTGTTCCTGATGCTGTTGCGTATTATGGGCAACCGCCGCTAACCTCTTTATATCAAAAGGTTGCATCCCCTACCGCCCGGCAAGCGCAGCGCCGCCGGGCGAGACGTCAGGCGCGGTACCCGTGGTATTGCCGGGTGGCGGCTGCGCCTTACCCGGCCTACAGGCTCCTCTCGCAGGCTCAGACCCCGTTGGTCCGCGCAAGCGCAGCGCCGCCGGGCGAGACGTCAGGCACGGTACCCGTGATATTGCCGGGTGGCGGCTGCGCCTTACCCGGCCTACAGGATCCTTTCACAGGCTCAGACCCAGTAGGTCCGCGCAAGCGCAGCGCCGCCGGGCGATTTCATTCGCGGGCCAGCTTGCGCTGGTTCTTTTGCCGCAACTTTTTCGCCCGACTCTCCAGCAGCAAATAGGCCACCGTCGCTAGCAGCAGCGGCAGGAAATAATAGAGCGCGCGCCAGGCGAGGAGAGCGGCGATGATCGCTCCCTTCGAAATCTCTTCCCCGGAGAGCATGGCGATGAACACCGCCTCCAGCACGCCAATCCCGGCCGGAATGTGGATAATCACCCCGGCGATACTGCTCACCAGCAGTACCCCCAATACAAGGAAATAGTTAATCTCGCTGCCCAACAGCAGCCAGATGATCGCCCCCATCGCCATCCAGTTCGCCGCCGAGACCCCCATCTGCAGCAGCGCGAATCGCCAGGAGGGCAGCACCAGCCGCTGACCTTTGATCGTCAGATGACGGCGTTTGGCGAAGGCGCAGCCAAACAGATAGCACAGCGTGAGAAACAGCATCACTCCGCCGATAATGCGCAGAGTGGTCTGACTGATGTACCAGTGCGGCGGCAGCTTCACCAGATCCGCTGTAAATATCACCCCACCGAGCAGGATATAGCCCAGCCAGTTGGTGGTGATGCTTAATGAAAAAATACGGGTGATGGTGCCGCCGTTGAGCCCCAGCCGCGAGTACAACCGGTAGCGCATGCCGATGCCGCCGACCCAGGTGCTGAGGGTCAGGTTGAAGGCATAGCAGATAAACGACACCAGCATCACCTGGCGTTTCGCCAGCTTATGCCCACAATAGGCCCGGCCAAGCAGATCGTAGCAGCCGTAGATCAGATAGCTGACGATGACCAGCGCAATGGCGCTGAACAAGGCCAGCCGATCATAGCCGCGGATCACCTTCCATACTTCCTGCCAGTCGACCTTCTGCGCGTAAATCACCAGCAGGACGATCACGGCGATAAAAAAGAGTACGGTCAGCACTCTTTTTGCCATCCGCCAGCGAGGGTGCGATTTGCTCATAGTGGATTATCCCTGGTAGGTGACTCGACGCGATCCTGAGTTTCAATCTCCGGCTGCACCGGCGGGCTGACCCTGGCCAGCCGCGGAGTATGGGCCGGCAGCCAGCCGACCCACGCCGGAAAGTGGCGCAGAAAGTGGAAGGCCATCACGCTCACCCCCAGCCGCCACCAGTTGCGTTTCGGCAGCATCGTTTTATCGATCCGCTGACAATCCCGGGCGATAAGCCCGTTAAGATTATCGCGCAGCGTCTGGTTAAACACCCGGTCGTGGATGATCAGATTGGCTTCCAGATTCAACGACAGGCTGAGCGGATCGAGGTTGCTCGACCCGACGGTGGCCCAGTGGTCGTCCGCGAGGGCGACTTTGCCATGCAGCGGACGGCGGCGATATTCGTAGATCTGCACGCCGCCTTTGACGAGGTAGTGGTAGAGCAGGTGGGCGCCGAACTTCACAATCGGAATATCCGGTTCGCCCTGGACGATCAGCTTCACCCGCACCCCGCGCCGCGCGGCATTGCGCATCGCATGCAACAGACGGTAGCCGGGGAAAAAATAGGCGTTCGCGATTATCACCTCCCGGCGGGCGCTGGTCAGCATCTTCAGGTAGTGGCGTTCGATATCGTCGCGGTGATCCTGGTTATCGCGCCAGACGAACAGCGCCTGCGCCTCGCCGGGGGTCTGGTTGATCTCCGGCTGATGGCGACGACGGCGCCACCAGCGGCGGGCGGTTTCGCTGTTGGGCAGATTCTCCAGTTCGAACTGCAGAATATCGAGCACCACCGGCCCTTCGACCTGCACCGTGTAATCCTGTTTGGCCTCCGGGCCATAGTCGCTCATATGTTCGGCGGAGTAGTTGATGCCGCCGACAAAGGCGGTGGTGTCGTCGATCACCACGATTTTACGGTGCATGCGACGGAACAGGTTGGTACGCATTCCCATCAGCTTAGGGCGCGGGTCGTAATAGCGGAAAATCACCCCCGCGGCGGTCAGTTCACCGACAAACTCATCGCTAAGATCCGGCGAGCCGTAGCCGTCAAGCAGCACTTCCACCTGGATGCCGCGGCGGGCTGCCTTCAGCAGAACCGCGTGCAGCCGCCAGCCGACCTCATCTTCAAACCAGATAAAGGATTCGAGGATCACCCGCCGGCTGGCGCGACCGATGGCCGCAAACAGCGCCGGGTAATACTGGTCGCCGTTCTCCAGTAGCGTAATGCGGTTGCCTTCCTGCCAACGACATTTCACAAATGAATCTCCACGCTAAGGGGTGCATGATCGGACAGATGCCGCCACTGTTTGAGGGCCAGCGCCTTCGGGCGGCTGGCGTGGGCGTTCTTGACGTAAATGCGATCGAGGCGCAGCAGCGGAAAACTGACCGGAAAGGTGCGCGCCGGCCGTCCGCGGGCGCGGGTAAAGATCTCTTCCAGCCCTGCCTGGACCTTTAACGGCTGGTTAGCCTGCTGACGCCAGTCGTTAAAATCTCCGGCCACCACCACCGGCTCGCCGGCGGGCAGGGTATTGACCCACTCCGCCAGCATCGCCAGCTGCGCCTGCCGCTGGTCGGCACGCAGTCCGAGATGGACGCAAATGACGTGAATCGTAACGCCGCTCTGCGGCGGTACGATGCGGCAGTACAGCAGGCCGCGTTTCTCCCCGTTGCCGACCGAGATATCGCGATTTTCATAGTATTCAATCGGGAAGCGCGACAGCACGGCATTCCCGTGGTGACCTTCCGGATAGACCGCGTTGCGCCCATAGGCGTAGTCGCTCCACATAGTGTCGGCAAGAAATTCGTAATGGGTCTTATCTGGCCAGTTTTCGATATGCAGCGGGTGAACTTCGTGAGCGCCCATCACTTCCTGCAGGCAAACTATGTCAGCGCTGACGCTGCGAACGGCTTCGCGCAGCTCGGGCAAAATAAAACGCCGATTAAACGCCGTAAAGCCTTTATGGGTGTTAATTGTCAGCACGTTCAACGAAAATCCCGACGTTGGCTCAGCCATAATTCTCCAGTAAATGTCACTTTCCTGAATAAAATAGTGTAGTAGACGTCACAAAAAGATGCGGTGATACGGAATTTTCCGTAAAGTGCGGTACTCTGAGTAGCAGAGAAAAATCCTTCAGGAGAGAAGCCATGAAGTGGCAACAACGTGTACGCGTCGCAACAGGTCTTAGTTGCTGGCAGATTATGTTGCATCTACTGGTCGTGGCAGTGCTGGTGATGGGATGGATGAGCGGCGCGCTGGTGCGCGTCGGATTAGGGCTGTGCGTCCTCTACAGCGTCACGCTGCTGGCGATGCTGTTTCTGCAGCGTCACCATGAGGCGCGCTGGCGCGATGTGGGAGACTTCCTTGAGGAGCTCACCACCACCTGGTACTTCGGCGCCGCCATGATAGCGCTGTGGTTGCTGTCGCGCGTGCTGCACAACAACCTGCTGCTGGCCCTCGCCGGGCTGGTGATACTGGCAGGCCCGGCGGTGGTCTCGCTGCTGGCGAAAGATAAAAAATTACGCAATCTTTCTTCGGAACATCGCATACGCCGCTGAGCCGGTGGTGGCCGCTATGACCAGTAGCGGCCACAAACTTCCCCACACAATCTCCAGACTCGCATCCTTCAAATAAATTTGCTTGGTGATATCGGTAAAGTGGCGGATCGGGTTTATCCACGTCAGATCCTGCAGCCACTGCGGCATGTTTTCCACCGGTGAAACATAGCCGGAGAGAAGAATCGCCGGCATCATAAAGACGAACACGCCAATAAACGCCTGCTGTTGCGTTGAACATAGCGATGAGATCAATAAGCCAAATCCCACCAGCGACAGACCGTAAATCACCATGGTGAAATAGAACAGCAGCAGCGAGCCGGCAAAAGGGATCTGATAGGCCCAGATACCAATCGCCAGCACGATAGTCGCCTGCAGGGTGGCGACGATCAGCGCCGGTACCGCTTTACCGACAAAGATTTGCCAGGTGGCGAGGGGCGAGACCAGCAGCTGATCGAGGGTGCCCTGCTCGCGCTCGCGGGCCACCGACAGCGAGGTGACGATCATCACTCCGATGGTGGTGATCATGGCGATGAGCGACGGCACCACGAACCATTTGTAGTCGAGATTCGGGTTATACCAGTTGCGCACCACCAGTTCGCTGTTGTTCGGCTTCGCTTTGTCCTCCAGCAGTTCCTGCTGATAATTTTTCACGACCTGTTGCAGATAGTTGGCGGCGATTTGCGCGCTGTTGGAGTTGCGCCCGTCGAGCAGGAGCTGCAGCGGGGCGGTTTGATAGTTGTCGAGGTTGCGAGAGAAATCCGCCGGGAAGCGCACCACCAGCAGGGCTTTTTGTTCATCGATGGTCGGCTGGATCGCCTGCGGGCTTTTCAGCAGCAGAACGTGGGTAAAGGCTTTGGCGCGGGCGAAGCGCTGAGTGAGTTCCACCGCGTGGCGACCGCTGTCTTCGTTGTAGATGGCGATGGTGGCGTTGGTCACCTCCAGCGTCGCGGCAAAGGGAAACAGCAGCACCTGAATCAGCACCGGCATGATTAAAATTGCCCGCGTCTGTGGTTCGCGCAGCAGCGACTGCAGCTCTTTGCGAATCAATGTCCATAAACGGTGAAACATAATAGCTCCTTTGGCCCATTCAACAACGCCGGGCGGCACTGCGTTTGCCCGGCCTGGGAGGATCGGCGAACCGTATAATCGATGTTGGTTAAACCGTAGGCCCGGTCAGCACAGCGCCACCGGGCAAAACCTAATCCAGACGCCGCTTGGTTTTCAACCATGTCAGACCGATAAACATCACCGCCGAAGCAATCAAAAACAGCACATTCACCAGCAGTACCACCGGAATATTGCCCGCCAGAAACAGGCTTTGCAGGGTGTTGACGAAATAGCGCGCCGGGATCACGTAGGTCACGGCGCGGATCACCGCCGGCATACTATCTATCTGGAAAATAAACCCGGACAGCATAATCGACGGTAAAAACGCGGCGTTCAGCGCCACCTGCGCGGCGTTAAACTGGTTGCGGGTAATGGTTGAGATAAGCAGCCCCATCCCCAGGGTGCTGAGCAAAAACAGACTGGTGATGACAAACAGGATCGGCAGCGAACCGCGATAGGGCACGCCGAGAATAAATACTGACACCAGCATACACAGCAGCATCGCCAGCATGCCGAGGAAGTAGTAGGGAATGAGCTTGCACAGCAGCAGTTCGGCGCGGGTGATCTCCGTCGACAGTAGCGCCTCCATGGTGCCGCGCTCCCATTCCCGCGCCACCACCAGCGAGGTCAGTATCGCGCCGACTACGGTCATGATAATGGTGATCGCCCCGGGGATAATAAAGTGCTGGCTGATAGCCGCCGGGTTAAACCAGTAGCGCATCTGCACGTCGATCAGCGGTTCAAAGGTCTCGCCGCGATCTTCCGCCCGCTGCTGCTGCCAGATCTGCCAGATCCCCTCCACGTAGCCCTGGGCGAAGTTAGCGGTATTGGGCTCGCTGCCGTCGGTGATGAGCTGGAGCGGCGCGCTGGCGCCGGGGCGGGCCATCTGGCGGTCGAAGTCCACCGGAATGACCACCATGGCGCGGATGCGACCGGCCTGCATCAGCTGAATTAACTGCTGGCGATTATCGCTGACGGTGGCGTCGATGTAGGGTGAGCCGGTCATGGTATGGACGAAATCCAGCGCCTCTTCGCTCTGCTGCTCCAGCAGAACCCCCACCCGCAGCTTGCTGGAGTCGAGGTTAATGCCGTAGCCGAAGATAAACAGCAGCAATAGCGGGATCACCACCGCAATCAGCCAGCTGCTGGGATCGCGGACGATCTGCCGGGTCTCTTTCACGCACAGGGCGCGGACCCGTCGCCAGGAGAGAAGGTTACTGCTCATGGCCATTCTCCTTATCCCAACGGTTAATCAGGGTAATAAACGCCTGCTCCATGGTCGGGTCCGTCTGGTTGTCATCCGCCGCCTGGGCCTTCAGCGCGTCCGGGGTGCCGCTGGCGATAAGCTTGCCGTGATAGACCAGCCCAATGCGGTCGCAATACTCCGCCTCATCCATAAAGTGAGTGGTGACCATCACCGTCACCCCTTTATCCACCATGCTGTTGATATGCAACCAGAATTCGCGACGAGTGAGGGGATCGACCCCGGAGGTGGGTTCGTCGAGAAACAGAATGTCTGGCTCATGCATCAGCGAGCAGGCCAACGCCAGCCGCTGCTTATAGCCGAGCGGCAGCTCGTCGGCGGCGTGGCGGGCAATGCTGTTCAGACCGAAGGCATCGCTCATGCGGGCGATTTTGTCATTTTGCGCCCGACCGCGCAGGCCGTAGACGCCGGAGAAAAAGCGCAGGTTCTGCTCGACGCTGAGGTTGCCGTACAGCGAAAATTTTTGCGCCATATAGCCCAGATGCTGACGCGCCTTGCCGGAGCTGACCTTAAGATCCATCCCCAGCACCAGCGCTTTGCCGGAGGTGGGCACCAGCAGGCCGCACATCATTTTGAAGGTGGTGGATTTACCGGCGCCGTTGGGGCCGAGCAGGCCGAAGATCTCGCCGCGCTTGACCTGGAAATCGACGTGGTCGGTGGCGGCGAAATCGCCAAATTTTTTCGTCAGCGACTGCGCCTCAATCACCGTTTCGTCTTTACTGCCGTCAACGCGATGGATAATCGCCCCCAGCGGCGATTCGGCGGTGCCGGCGCCGCCAAGCAGGTCGATAAAGGCGTCTTCAAAGCGCGGCGCGGTGTCGGCCACCTGCAGCGGCGGCATATCGTCATGTTCCTGAACCTCATCGATGCGGGCCTCCTTTTTCAGGATCAGACGCACCGATTTGCCCTGAATCACGCCGTCGCTAACCTGCGGCAGCTTCAGCGCCCGCTGCAGCAGGCGGCGGTTGTTCTCCTGCGGGCTGGAGACCAGAAAGCTGCGCCCGGCCATGGTTTGCGTCAGGGCCGTCGGCTCTCCTTGATAAAGCAATTTGCCTTCGTTCATCAGCAGCACATCGCGACACTGCTCGGCTTCATCGAGATAAGAGGTGCTCCACAGGATCAACATGCCGTCGCCGGCCAGCTCGTGCACCATCTGCCATAGCTCGCGGCGGGAGATCGGGTCGACGCCGACGCCGGGTTCATCCAGCAGCAGCACCTTCGGGTCACCCACAAGGGTACAGGCGAGCCCCAGTTTTTGCTTCATACCGCCGGAGAGCTTGCCCGCCAGCCGTTCGGTGAACGGGCCAAGGGCGGTAAAATCCAGCAGGCGGTCGAAAATTTTCTTCCGTGCCTCGCCGGTGACGCTGCGCAGGTCGGCGTACAGGGTCAGGTTTTCCATCACCGTCAGATCTTCATACAGGCCGAACTTCTGCGGCATATAGCCGAGCACCGCGTGCAGAGCGCTGTCGTCTTTTAGCGGATCAAAGCCGATCACCCTGGCGCTGCCCTCATCAGGCTTGAGCAACCCGGCGAGCATCCGCATCAGGGTGGTTTTCCCTGCGCCGTCGGGGCCTACCAGCCCGGTGACGTAGCCGGCGCGGATCGTACAGGTCAGCGGCGCCACCGCTGGCCTGTCCATCCCGGAGAAACGGCGGCTCAGGCCGTTTAAGGCGATGACGGCCTCACTCATGTCCGTTCCCGTGGTTAAAGGAGACGGTCACCGGCATCCCCTGGCGCAGGGCGCCGTCGGCATCGGTCACCACAATACGCAGACGATAAACGAGGTCGGTACGCAGATCCGGCGTTTCAACGGTCTTCGGCGTGAACTCAGCGCTTGGCGAGACAAAGCCGATTTTGCCGTGATAGGGCTTATCCGGCCGGCTGTCGGTATAGAGCAGCACCTCTTGTCCCGGCTGCGCCTGGCCGAGGTTTTTCTCATCAACGTAGGCCCGGACCCATACCGGATGAGTTAATGACAGCGTCAGCACCGTGCTGCCGGCGTTGAGCATGGTGCCGGGCTCGACGGCGCGGGTCATCAGCGTGCCGTCGGAAGGGGCGGTCAGCACCGTATCGTGCAGGTCCAGTTTGGCCTGCGCCAGCGCCGCCTGCGCCTGTTCGAGGCTGGCTTTGGCCTGGGCTATCTCCTGCGGACGGTTGCCGGCGCGGTATTGACGCAGTTTATCCTGCGCTGACTTCAGCGTTGCCTGCGCCTGGTCGCGCGAGGAGCGGGCGTTCTCCAGATCGTTGGCGGAAATGGCGCTGCTGGCGCGTAAACCCAGCTGGCGCTGATAAAAGTTTTGCGCGTAGTCGTAAGCGGCCTGCGCCTGATTTACCGCCGCCGCGGCCTGGGCAATCTCTTCCGAGCGGTAGCCGGCCATCATCAGGTCATACTGCGCCTGGGCGGTGGAGACGTTGGCCTGCGCCTGCAGCAGGGCGTTTTCATAGGGAGCTCGGTCAAGCGCGCCGAGGGTTTGCCCGGCGCGGATGCTGTCGCCTTCGTCGACGGTCAGCGAGGCCAGCCTGCCGCCGACGCGGAAGCTCATATTGACGGTGCGGATATCGACATTGCCATACAGGGTCAGCGGCTGCTGCCGGCTGCTCTGGTACCACCACCAGCCGCCGCCCAGCGCGGCGAGAAGAATCACGATCAGCAGAATGACGACGACGGGTTTTTTCATCAGCCCAAACTCCTTTGCGATAACCCATGCAGGATGAAATCGATATGACAGGTAATGACCTCAAAAATCTGTTCGGTTTTTTGCGCGTCAAACTGCGTCCAGCCGGTGCGCAGCAGGATAGTTTCACGCCCGAGACGGAAAGCGAGCACCTCGCCCAGCAGGGCGTGGGTATGAAGGATCATTTGCGTATCACCGGCATCGCGGCCGGTCCAGGCGGCGATTAGCCGGGTGAGATAGTGGTGCAGGGGGGCGATCACCTGCTGGTGGATCAGATGGTACGCGGCGGTGGGCGCCAACTGTTCCCGGGAAATAAATTTGCTCAAGTTGACCGTATCCTCCTGGGTCAGCAGCAGGATCATGTTATGGCAGGCGCTGAGGATAAGGGCGCGGATCGCCTGGCGATCCGGCGACTCTCCGGCGAGCAGGGCCTCCGCCGCTTCGGCGTGCGGGCGAAAATTGTCACCGATAAAATCGGCGATCCACTGGCCGCAGGCGAGATACAGGTCGTCTTTCGAGCCAAAATAGTAGGTGATAGCGGCGATATTCTGCCCGGCCTGGGCGGCGATGTCGCGGGTGGTGGCGTGCTGGCCGTACTCGCCAAACTGGGCGATAGCGGCCGCGATAAGCTGACTTTTTGCCTGTTCGCCTTTACTGGTCATCGCGCTCTTAAAAATTAATCAATCGATTGATTAACTTTAGGCGTCGACTGGCGCTTTGTCCACCCGCCAGGGCTAAATATGAAAGCCGTCTTCCTCTAGCTCCCCGGCGACCCAGGCGAAGAAGCGCTGGACCTTCTCCTTCTGTTCATTAGCGTGGGGAAGGACGAAGTGGTGCGCGCCGACCGGCATGCTCCGCTCGTCGGCAAACACCGGCGTCAGCTGCCCCTGGCGCACATGGCCGCCGGCCAGCAGATTGCTTTCCAGGATCACCCCCATCCCCATCCGGGCCGCCTCGATGCTCATGTACGACCGGTCGAAATTAAAGATAAAGTTTTTGTGCCAGCCGCGGACCTTGTGCCACGACAGCCAGTTGCTCCAGTTAATTAAGGTGCTGTCGGAATGGATCAGATCGCAGGCCAGCAGATCTTCCGGGGCGCGAACCGCATGGCGGGTTAAATAAGAGGCGGCGCTGTAGGGCAGGACGCACTCATTTTTAATGGTTCTGACCAGCAGCGTCGGCCACTGCGACAGCCCGTGGCGAATATCGATATCAATATTATCCCGGGAAAACTGAATGCTTTCGTAAGAGCAGGTGAGGCTGATTTTCAGCTCCGGCCAGGCCTGACGGAATTTATCCAGCCGCGGCATTAGCCACAGCAGGCCGAAGCTCGGCGCCGAGTGAATGCGTAAATAATCCTGATGAATATCGTTGATCACCTGGCTGGTGGCCTGGCCAATCATATTCAGCGCTCCGGAGACCTCTTTGAGATATTTTTCTCCCACCGCGGTTAACATCACGCCTTTGCTGCTGCGGGAGAACAGTTTTTTTCCCAGCAAGTGCTCCAGACTGGCTATCTGATGGCTGACCGCCGAGGCGGTAATGTTGAGATTCTCTGCCGCCAGGTTGAGGCTGCCGGTCGCGGCGACTTCAATAAAAGCCTGGATATTGCGTAAAGAGGGCATCGGCAGATTTTTATTGGGCAGTGGTTGACTCATGGCGGCATCCTGCGCGGGGCGCGAATAAAAGAAAATGGCGAACAGCGTGGCGCAGCCGTGATGAACAGCCCAGGGAAAAGCGAAAAAACCATTTTAATTTGTGATGGGCTTAACAATTTATCTCGTTAAAAGCACGCCTCTCAGTAAATGCTAAAAATTTGCGGGGAGTCACTAACTCAATTTTTCTCAATCATAATTGAGCTTTTTTGAATACCGTTTCATTTTTGGGTTGTTATATTCCCCTCACAGGCCTGATCACAAACTGCGATGCGCTTGGATCGCAATAATAAAACACCTAACCACCTGTTTCGCTGTGCAAAAAGACATGTCTCTCTTGTTGCGCCGGGGCGCGTGAAACGCGGCGACCCAGACGGCAACCTACGGCGAAGTGGATGAGGTATAAGATGAGGAAACCCTATGTCACGTATAGATACGCTGGTCTGTACTGACGCCAGGAAAACAAAATATCGTTTTGTGGTTTTGACGATGATTTTCCTGGTGTATGCCATCAATTACGCCGACAGAACGAATATCGGCGCGGTACTGCCTTTCATCATTGATGAATTTCATATCAATAATTTTGAGGCCGGAGCGATTGCCAGTATGTTTTTCCTCGGCTATGCGGTCAGCCAGATCCCGGCCGGCTTTTTCATCGCCAGACGCGGCACCCGGGGGCTGGTTTCACTATCCATTTTCGGCTTCTCCGCCTTTACCTGGCTGATGGGCACGGTGAGCTCCGTGTTTGGCCTGAAGCTGGTGCGGCTGGGCTTGGGGCTGAGCGAAGGTCCCTGCCCGGTGGGGCTGGCGTCGACGATAAATAACTGGTTTCCGCCGAAAGAGAAAGCCACAGCAACCGGCGTTTACATCGCGGCGACCATGTTTGCGCCGATTATCGTGCCGCCGCTGGCGGTGTGGATTGCGGTGACCTGGGGCTGGCGGTGGGTCTTTTTCTCCTTTGCCATTCCCGGGATCGTGGCGGCGATAGCGTGGTACCTGTTGGTCAAGTCAAAGCCCGCGGAGAGCGGATTTGTATCTCAAAGCGAACTGGCAGAGATCAACGCCGGGCGCGACAGCCATCATAACGACGGTGTACGCGAAAATATATTAATCGCCGATCGCTTCACCTGGCTGGATAAAATTATTCGGGTGAAAAAAATGGCGCCTGTGAATACGGCGAAGGGCTTATTTACCTCAAAAAATATTCTCGGAGACTGCCTGGCCTATTTTATGATGGTCAGCGTGTTATATGGGTTATTAACCTGGATTCCGCTGTATTTAGTGAAAGAGCGCGGTTTCGATGTGATGAGTATGGGCTTCGTGGCCAGTATGCCGTGCATTGGCGGCTTTATTGGCGCGATTGGCGGCGGATGGATTTCGGATAAATTATTAGGCCGCCGGCGTAAACCAACCATGATATTCACAGCGGTATCAACCGTAGTCATGATGTTAATTATGCTAAATATACCGGCAAGCACCCTGGCGGTCTGTATTGGTTTATTCTTTGTCGGTTTCTGTTTGAATATCGGCTGGCCGGCTTTTACCGCCTACGGTATGGCGGTTTCGGATACGAAAACTTATCCCATTGCCTCTTCTATTATAAATAGCGGCGGTAACCTCGGCGGATTTGTAGCGCCGATGGTGGCCGGTTTCTTACTGGATAAGACGGGGAGCTTTAATTCTGTATTTACCTATTTTGGTATCTGCGCCGCATTGGGTTTGGTGGTGATTCTTTTCCTCGATGAGCCACAATAACGAAAATAGATCCTGTTAATTAATATGACGTAATGTCATGGAGTAAAACTATGTTATTAAAAGATAAAGCCGCCATTATTACTGGCGCGGCCTCCGCACGCGGTTTGGGTTTTGCGACTGCGAAATTATTCGCCGAAAACGGCGCGAAAGTGGTCATTATCGACCTCAATGGCGAAGCCAGTAAAACCGCCGCGGCGGCACTGGGCGAAGGCCATCTCGGCCTGGCGGCGAACGTCGCCGACGAAGTGCAGGTGCAGGCGGCCATCGAACAGATTTTGGCGAAATACGGCCGGGTCGATGTGCTGGTCAATAACGCCGGGATCACCCAGCCGCTGAAGCTGATGGACATCAAGCGCGCCAACTATGACGCGGTGCTCGATGTCAGCCTGCGCGGCACGCTGCTGATGTCGCAGGCGGTGATCCCCACGATGCGGGCGCAAAAATCCGGCAGCATCGTCTGCATCTCGTCCGTTTCCGCCCAGCGCGGCGGCGGTATCTTCGGCGGTCCGCACTATAGCGCGGCAAAAGCCGGCGTGCTCGGCCTGGCGCGAGCGATGGCGCGCGAACTTGGCCCGGATAACGTCCGCGTTAACTGCATTACCCCAGGGCTGATTCAGACCGACATCACCGCCGGCAAGCTGACGGACGAGATGACGGCCAATATTCTTGCCGACATTCCGATGAACCGCCTCGGCGACGCGGTGGACATCGCCCGCGCCGCGCTGTTCCTCGGCAGCGACCTCTCTTCCTACTCCACCGGTATCACCCTGGATGTTAACGGCGGCATGTTAATTCACTAAGCGAGGCACAGAGATGAAGATCACCGAATCACAAAAAGTCGCTGCGGCGGCGTGGCGTATCCGCCGCTACGCCCTGCAAATGGGGGAAGTGCAGGGGCAGGGCTATATTGGCCAGGCGCTGGGATATGCCGATGTGCTGGCTACCGCCTTCAGCCACGCCATGACCTATCGCCCGGAAGATCCTGAGTGGGAGGGGCGCGATCGGTTCCTGCTTTCTCATGGCCATTACGCTATCGCTTATTATGCCGCGCTGTTGGAGGCGGGCATTATTCCGGAAGCGGAACTGGAAACCTACGGCTCCGACGACAGCCGCCTGCCGATGTCCGGCATGGCGACCTACACGCCGGGGATGGAGATGTCCGGCGGCTCGCTGGGGCAGGGGCTGTCTATCGCCGTCGGCATGGCGCTCGGGCTGCGGCAGAAACAGAGCACAGCCTGGGTCTACAACTCGATGTCCGATGGGGAGCTGGACGAAGGTTCGACCTGGGAAGCGGCGATGTCGGCGGCTCACTATGGCCTGACCAATCTGATTAACCTTGTCGACGTCAACAAACAGCAGGCCGACGGCGATTCACGCAAGATCCTCGGCTTTGAGCCGCTGCAGGATAAATGGGCCGCCTTCGGCTGGTACGTACAGCGCGTAGACGGTAACGATCTGCCGGCGGTGATGGCCGCCTTTGACAACGCGAAAAGTTATTCCGGCAACCAGCCGCGGGTCATTTTATGCGACACGCTGATGGGCAAAGGGGTGCCGTTCCTCGAAACCCGCGATAAGAACCATTTTATTCGCGTCGATGCCGACGAATGGCAAAAAGCGATTGCGGTGCTGGACGCTAACAAACCGGAAGGAGTGCTGTAATGAGCCAGAGTAAACCCCGTTTAAAAACGTCGGCGATGATTGCTTCGATTGCCGATGAAGGCCAGGCGACCGTCTCTGCGCCCTTTGGCGTCGCGCTGTCGAAACTGGCGGCGCAGCGCCCTGAAATCGTCGGTATGACCGCGGACCTGTCAAAATATACTGACCTGCATATTTTCGCCCAGGCCTTCCCGGATCGTTTTTTCCAGATGGGAATGGCGGAGCAGCTGCTGATGGCGGCGGCGGGAGGCATGGCGAAGGAGGGATTTATTCCCTTCGCCACCACCTATGCCGCCTTTGCGACCCGTCGCGCCTATGATTTTATTCATCAGGTGATCGCTGAAGAACATCTGAACGTCAAGATCTGCGCGGCGCTGCCGGGCCTGACGACCGGCTATGGCCCCAGCCATCAGGCCACCGAAGATCTGGCGATCATGCGCGGTATCCCCGGCATGGTCATCGTCGATCCCTGCGATGCGCTGGAGATTGAGCAGGCGGTACCGGCCATTGCCGATCACCAGGGGCCGGTGTATATGCGTCTGCTGCGCGGGAAGGTGCCGCTGGTGCTGGATAAATACGACTATCAGTTCGAACTGGGCAAAGCGAAGCTGCTGGAGGACGGCAACGACGTGCTGATTATCTCCTCCGGGCTGATGACCATGCGCGCCCTGGAGGCGGTTGAAAAGCTGCGGGCCGATAATATCAGCGTGGCGGTCCTGCACGTGCCGACCATCAAACCGCTGGATGAAAAAGCGATTATTGAACAGGCGTCGAAGCCGGGTCGGCTGGTGGTCACCGCCGAAAACCACACCGCTGTCGGCGGGTTAGGGGAGGCTGTGGCCGCCCTGCTGATGCGCAAGGGGGTTCGCTGCGAGATGGATACCGTTGGTCTGCCTGACGCGTTTCTGTTGGCCGGCGCGCTGCCGACCCTCCACGATCGCTACGGCATCTCCACCGCGAAGATCGTCGAAAAGATTAAGTATCGTCTGCGTTAACCGCGCTGCGGCGACGCGCCTGGCCGCTGAGCGCTCTCAGCGGCCTTCTTCCTCCCGCCAGCCAGGCGCGGCATTCTTTTACAGATTTTATGCGGCCTGTCACAAAATCTGCTAGACTGCGCCCCTTCATGGCATTGTGGTTTTTGCCATCTCTTATCGCAATAATCTCCCTGAAAACTACGCCCTTCACCGGGCCGGGGCGGTTCGGAGTTGTTATGTCTTTTGATTCCCTTGGCCTGAATCCCGATATCCTGCGCGCTGTCGCTGAGCAGGGCTACGTTGATCCGACCCCTATCCAGCAGCAGGCGATCCCGGCGGTACTGCAGGGCCGCGACCTGATGGCCAGCGCCCAGACCGGCACCGGTAAAACGGCGGGCTTTACTCTGCCGCTGCTGCAGCGCCTGATCCAGAACGAGCCGCACGCGAAGGGCCGTCGTCCGGTGCGCGCGCTGATCCTGACCCCGACCCGCGAGCTGGCGGCGCAGGTGGGCGAGAACGTGCGGGATTACAGCAAATATCTGAATATTCGCTCGCTGGTGGTGTTCGGCGGCGTGAGTATCAACCCGCAGATGATGAAGCTGCGCGGCGGCGTCGATATCCTCGTCGCCACCCCGGGCCGTCTGCTGGACCTCGAACATCAGAACGCCGTCAGCCTCGATAAAGTGGAAATCCTCGTACTGGATGAGGCGGACCGCATGCTGGATATGGGCTTTATCCATGACATCCGCCGCGTACTGGCTAAACTGCCGCCGCGTCGGCAGAACCTGCTGTTCTCGGCGACCTTCTCCGACGAGATCAAAGGCCTGGCGGAGAAACTGCTGCACAACCCGCTGGAAGTGGAAGTGGCGCGTCGCAACACCGCCTCCGAGCAGATCACCCAGCACGTCCATTTTGTTGATAAGAACCGCAAGCGCGAACTGCTGTCGCAGCTTATCGGCGAAGGCAACTGGCAGCAGGTGCTGGTCTTTACCCGCACCAAGCATGGCGCCAACCACCTCGCGGAGCAGCTCAACAAAGACGGCATCCGCAGCGCGGCGATCCATGGCAACAAGAGCCAGGGGGCGCGTACCCGCGCGCTGGCCGACTTTAAATCCGGCGGCATTCGCGTGCTGGTGGCGACCGATATCGCCGCCCGCGGACTGGATATCGAAGAGCTGCCGCACGTGGTGAACTACGAGCTGCCGAACGTGCCGGAAGATTATGTCCACCGTATTGGGCGTACCGGTCGCGCGGCGGCCACCGGCGAAGCCTTGTCGCTGGTGTGCGTCGATGAGCACAAGCTGCTGCGCGATATCGAGCGCCTGCTGAAAAAAGAGATTCCGCGCATCGCGATTGCCGGCTATGAGCCGGACCCGTCGATTAAAGCCGAACCTATCCAGAACGGTCGCCAGCAGCGCGGCGGCGGTCGTGGTCAGGGGCAGGGACGCGGCGGCCAGGGGCAGGGGCGCAGCGGACAGCCGCGCAGCCAGAGCAGCGCCCCGCGTCGCCAGGACGGCGAGGCGCCGAAAGCGCGCACTCAGGACGGCAAACCGCCGCGCCGCCGTCGCCCGCGTAAGCCGGCTGGCGAATAACAGGCTGATGCCCGGGCCGCGATAACGCGGTTAAGCACGGCTCAGGCCCGTCTGTCCGCTACGCGGCGGCGGGCCTTTTTCTTTCCATTACACTATTTGTCGAGCACGCTTCCACACACAGCAGAAAGCAATACCTCCGGACGGGTAAAAATGGCACAATAGTGGCTGTTTATACAGTATTCAGGTTTTCTCATGGCTTTGACCGCTGCGCTGAAAGCGCAAATCGCCGCCTGGTATAAGGCGCTTCAGGAACAGATCCCGGACTTTATTCCCCGCCCCCCGCAGCGGCAGATGATCGCTGATGTGGCGAAAACCCTCGCCGGGGATGAGGGCAGGCATCTGGCTATCGAAGCGCCGACCGGCGTCGGTAAAACGCTGTCATACCTTATCCCTGGCATTGCCATCGCCCGTGAGGAACAAAAAACGCTGGTGGTCAGCACCGCCAACGTCGCCCTGCAGGATCAAATCTACAGTAAAGACCTGCCGCTGCTGCGCAAGATTATCCCCGACCTGCGCTTCACCGCCGCCTTTGGTCGCGGACGCTACGTCTGCCCGCGCAACCTGGCGGCGCTGGCCAGCACCGAGCCGACGCAGCAGGATCTGCTGGCTTTCCTCGACGACGATCTCACCCCGAACAACCAGGCGGAGCAGAAACTGTGCGCGACGCTGAAGCAGGACCTTGACAGCTATCGCTGGGACGGCCTGCGCGACCATACCGACAAACCCATCGACGATGGACTATGGAGCCGGCTGAGCACCGATAAGGCCAGCTGCCTGAACCGCAACTGCCACTATTATCGCGAGTGTCCGTTCTTTGTGGCGCGGCGGGAAATTCAGGAGGCGGAAGTGGTGGTAGCCAACCATGCGCTGGTGATGGCGGCGATGGAGAGCGAGGCGGTGCTGCCGGAGCCGAAAAACCTGCTGCTGGTCCTTGATGAAGGCCATCATCTGCCGGACGTCGCCCGCGACGCGTTGGAGATGAGCGCCGAGATCACCGCCCCCTGGTTTCGCCTGCAGCTGGATCTGTTTTGCAAGCTGGTGGCTACCTGCATGGAGCAGTTCCGCCCGAAAACCACGCCGCCGCTGGCCAATCCGGAGCGGCTCGCCGGCCATTGCGAAGAGCTGTTCGAGCTGATTGCGTCGTTGAATAATATTCTCAATCTCTACATGCCCGCCGGTCAGGAAGCGGAGCATCGCTTCCCGATGGGCGAACTGCCGCAGGAGGTGATGGAGATCTGCCAGCGGCTGGCGAAGCTCACCGAGACGCTGCGCGGGCTGGCGGAGCTGTTTCTTAACGATCTCAGCGAAAAGACCGGCAGCCATGACGTGGTGCGTCTGCATCGGGTACTGCTGCAGATGAACCGCGCCCTCGGCATGTTTGAAAGCCAAAGCAAGCTGTGGCGTCTGGCGTCGCTGGCGCAGTCCTCTGGCGCGCCGGTGACCAAATGGGCGACGCGGGTAGTGCGAGACGGCCAGATCCACGTCTGGTTCCACTGCGTCGGCATCCGCGTCAGCGATCAGCTTGAGCGGCTGCTGTGGCGCAGCGTGCCGCATATCGTGGTGACGTCAGCGACGCTGCGCTCTCTTAACAGCTTCTCGCGCCTGCAGGAGATGAGCGGCCTGAAGGAAAAAGCGGGTGACCGCTTCGTGGCGCTGGATTCGCCGTTCAACCACGTGGAGCAGGGGAAAATTATTATTCCTCAAATGCGCTATGAACCGTTGATAGATAACGAAGAGCAGCACATTGCCGAGATGGCGGCCTATTTTCGCCAGCAGGTGGAGAGCAAGAAGCATCTCGGGATGCTGGTGCTGTTTGCCAGTGGGCGAGCGATGAATCGCTTCCTGGAGCATGTGACCGACCTGCGTCTGATGCTGCTGGTGCAGGGCGACCAGCCGCGCTACCGGCTGGTGGAGCTGCATCGCAAACGGGTGGAAAGCGGCGAGCGCAGCGTGCTGGTGGGCCTGCAGTCCTTTGCCGAAGGTCTCGATTTAAAAGGCGATCTGTTAAGCCAGGTACATATCCATAAAATCGCCTTTCCGCCCATCGACAGCCCGGTAGTGATCACCGAAGGCGAATGGCTGAAAAGCCTCAATCGTTATCCCTTCGAGGTACAGAGTTTGCCCAGCGCCTCCTTTAATCTTATTCAGCAGGTGGGGCGTTTGATCCGTAGCCATCACTGCTGGGGAGAGGTGGTGATTTACGATAAGCGTCTGTTGACCAAAAACTACGGCGCGCGTCTACTGAACGCGTTACCTGTTTTTCCCATTGAGCAGCCGGGCGTTCCGGAGGTTATAGTAAAACGGAAAGCAAAACAGACAGCAAAACAGACAGGCCGCAAACGTCGCTGACGACGGCGCGTTGCACCAGGGGGAGCCATGGAGTACAGCAAAATTATAAAAGAGGTGGGCCGCGGTAAGAATCATGCCCGCGACCTGGATGAAGAGACCGCCCGTGCGCTCTACGCGCGGATGCTGAACGGCGAGGTGCCGGAGCTGGAGCTGGGAGGAATATTAATCGCCCTGCGCATCAAAGGCGAAGGCGAAGCGGAGATGAAAGGCTTTTACGCCGCGATGCAGCAGCATACGCTGCGCCTGACCCCGCCGGCAGGCAAGCCGATGCCGATCGTTATCCCCAGCTACAATGGCGCGCGCAAGCAGGCGAACCTGACGCCGCTGCTGGCGATGCTCCTGCATAAGCTGGGGTTTCCGGTCGTGGTTCACGGCGTCAGTCACGATCCGACCCGGGTGCTGACCGAGACCATTTTTACCCTGCTGGACATTCCGGCTACCCGGCATGCCGGTCAGGCGCAGGCGCAGCTGGAGGGGCATGAACCGGTGTATATCCCGGTGGGCGCCTTCTGCCCGCCGCTGGAGAAACAGCTGGCGATGCGCTGGCGGATGGGCGTACGCAACAGCGCCCATACGCTGGCCAAACTGGCCACGCCGTTTGGCGAAGGGGAGGCGCTACGCCTCTCCAGCGTGTCGCATCCGGAATATGTTCCCCGGGTGGCGGGCTTCTTTCGCGAGACCGGTGGCCGCGCGCTGCTGATGCACGGTACCGAAGGCGAAGTGTACGCCAACCCGCAGCGCTGCCCGCAGATCAGCCTGATTGATGACCAGGGCGTGCGGGTGCTGTGCGACCGCCAGACCGAGGCGGCGGCGGAAGTTATTCTGCCGGCCTCGAAAGATCCCGAAGTGACCGCGCGCTGGATCGAGCGCTGCGTCGCCGGCGTCGAACCGGTACCCCACTCGCTGAAGATCCAGCTCGCCTGCTGTCTGCTGGCCTGCGGCGAGGTCTCAACCCTGGAGCAGGGTCTCAGCCGCGTCAACGACTGCTGGTGAGCGGATCGGCAGGATAAAAAAAAGCCCGTCCGGTGGCTCGGACGGGCAAGGCAAGGGTATTAAAGGTCTTTTCAGGGTTAATTCAGTGGCTTACAGGGTTGAGTTGCGATTATTTATAGATAACCGCGGTACCGCTCAGTTTGTTGTTGGTGTTAGCGGAAGTGATGCTATAGCCGGTTGCGCCAGCGGCTTCGGCTTTAGCAGCCAGTTTCGCTTCCAGACCATCTAACGTGGTTGCGCCTTGCGCAGACACCACACCGATCTTATTCATGCTTTCAGCCTGAGCGGGGGTAACCGGCTCGGCGGCAAAGGCGCCGAAGGAAAGGGCGGTCAGTGCGATGGCAGCGGCAGCATATTTGATGTTTTTCATAGTTAATCTCTCGCAGGTTGTTCTGTTCAGGGGACGATGTTCCGTCGATGTGATAAGTATCACGCTTTTTTGCGGGAGATAAAATCGAAGGAAATTCACAGTCTTCATCGATTTTTTTGAATGACTAATAATTTACTGATTATTAATAAATTATTTCTGATTCTTTTCGTCTGATGGCGGAGCGAGGGAGACCGGCACGCTTAAGGGCACATATTGCGACATTTATCGCCAAAAAGTGTGCGCGAAAAGATAATGCGAAAAGCTGTCATGAACGGTAAAGGAAAGTCAGCGTAGCTGGCTATCCTTGGAACCACGGCGATTATATCCTGAAAATGTATTGTTATGTAAATCTTTCTCCTGTTGGCACTTCACGCAGTATCTGACGCCAGGAATAGCCTGTCGGCGAGCCTCCGGAATCGGTTCTCCGCATTCATCACAAAATTTGTTGCTTTCGCCGCGTGGAAGCTCGCGGCGGGCGCGAGCCACCGCATCGTCAATGGTGCTGTCGATCTGATCCTGAACGGCGCCGTCGCCTGCCCAACCTGATGCCATCGTCTGCCTCCTGTAAAAGGTTATTGATAAATTATAGCTGAACCGTACAGCCGGTTACCGCTGCTGGCGGCATTGACCCGCCAGGCTATCGCCCCACGGCGGTGGGCCTTATCCGCGAGGGCAGCAACCAGGTCGTCAAGGGTAGGGGCGCCGGAGGCGGAGACGGTGCCGACAGGGCGCAGTGGCCCGTCATAGGGCAGTTCAGGTGTCAGCGGCAGGGAAGAGGCCGCATTGGCCTGAGCGGCAAGCGCAGCGGCAAACAGCAGCGAGGTGATTTTCATCAGCATATCCTCATAAACAGCATGGGACATAGCTTAAGTGTAGGCCTTTCCAGACCGCGCAGCAGGGAATTTTTTATGCAAAAACAAGGCGTTTTGCATGCTACCGGCGCAGGGTAGCGATACTCTGGCCGGTAAATTATTTAGCGGGCGTCCGGGCGGATCATGTCAAAACGCAGGCTGTCATCAATACTGTAATAGGCGCTCGGACCTCCGGCGCGCAGGATCGGCTGAGCGCGGGCGGTTTGATAGATGCCGTTATCCAGCAGTGATTCATCGATATGCACGGCGACCACTTCGCCGAGCACCAGCCATGTATCGACAAGATTGCCGTCGGCGGTGGCGAGCTGAATACATTGCGACAGGCGGCACTCAAAGTTCACCGGGCTCTCCGCCACCCGGGGGGCCTTGACCAGGCGGCTGGCGGCGGCGGTGAGCCCGGCGCGCACGAATTCATCCTCATGGTGCGGGATCGAGGCGGAGGTTTCGTTCATCGCTTCGGCCAGCGGGCGCGTCGCCAGGTTCCAGACGAACTCCTTCGTTTCGACGATATTTCGCACGCTGTCTTTCCAGCCGCTGCTGGCGAAACCAATGATCGGCGGACGATAGTTAAAGCAGTTAAAAAAGCTGTATGGCGCCAGATTATGCTGGCCCTCGGCGTCCTGCGAGGCGATCCAGCCTATCGGGCGAGGCCCGATTATCGCGTTCAGCGGGTCATGCGGCAGGCCGTGGCCCTGCGAAGGTTGATAAAAGTACATGCTGCACCTGTCACGGATAAAGGAGATATCCAGACTCCCTTATTTACCGCGCCGCCGTCAACGGGTATCTTACGCGGCTGTTCAAAGGAGATTGTCATGAAAGCCCAGAAACCGGGGTTACACCCGCGTAACCGCCACCATCAACGCTACGACCTGCCCGCGCTCTGCCAGGCTCATCCTGACCTGCAGGGATACATTACGCTCAATCCGCGGGGTGAGCAGACCATTGATTTTGCCAATCCGCAGGCGGTTAAGGCGTTGAATAAAGCGCTGCTGGCGCATTTCTACGCGGTCAAACACTGGGACATTCCTGACGGTTTTCTCTGTCCGCCGGTGCCCGGGCGGGCCGATTATATTCATCATCTGGCGGATCTGCTGGCCGGGGACAGCGGCGAAGTGCCGAAGCAAGCCACGATCCTCGATATTGGCACCGGCGCCAACCTCATCTATCCCCTGATCGGCGTTCACGAATATGGCTGGCGCTTTACCGGCAGCGAAATCAGCCCGGAAGCCTTCGCCAGCGCGCAGGCGATTGTTAATGGCAACCCGGGATTGACCCGGCAGATCCGTCTGCGTCGGCAAAAAGAGAGCCAGGCCATCTTCCACGGCGTGATCCACAAAAACGAGACCTATGACGCCACCCTGTGCAATCCGCCGTTCCATGACTCCGCAGAGAGCGCCCGGGCGGGCGGCGAGCGCAAGCGCCGCAATCTCGGACTCGGCGCCGACAGCGGGCTTAACTTTGGCGGTCAGCAGCAGGAGCTGTGGTGCGAGGGGGGCGAAGTGGCCTTTATCTCGCAGATGATCCGCGAAAGTCAGGCCTTCGCCCGCCAGGTGAAATGGTTTACCTCGCTGGTGTCGCGCGGCGACAATCTGCCGCCGCTCTACCGCCTGCTGACCGAGGTCGGGGCAGTGAAAGTGGTGAAAAAAGAGATGGCCCAGGGGCAAAAGCAGAGCCGCTTTATCGCCTGGAGCTTTATGGACGACGCCAAACGCCGCCGTCCGTTCTAACTACTCCACGGCCGGGCTGTCGGCGCCCGGCATCGGCAATTGCTGCCAGGTCTGTACCGGGGCGCGAACCCCGGCGCGGTCGAAGTGCTTTTTCACCTGGGTATCAAGGGCAAAGCGCACCGTCCACTGCTTCAGCGGCAAGGTGGTGAAGCTGACGCGCAGCGTAAAGGCGGTATTGCTCAACCCCACCAGCCCGGCGAACGACGGTTCGCCAATGATCAGGCCGCGGATCTCCTCCTGGGCCAGCAGATCG
Source organism: Klebsiella sp. 1SOBk10mer (assembly GCF_046602535.1). Taxonomy (NCBI): domain Bacteria; kingdom Pseudomonadati; phylum Pseudomonadota; class Gammaproteobacteria; order Enterobacterales; family Enterobacteriaceae; genus Klebsiella; species Klebsiella sp. 1SOBk10mer. Next base: position 191,376 of record NZ_JBKIUP010000002.1, on the reverse strand, counting down.
TCCACTGCCGCCTTCAGCGCCTGGCTGGCTTTATCCAGATCCTCATGGCGATCGACGTCATAGTTAGCCACCACCGAGCCAATGCCGCGCACGAAGTTGGCAAAGGTGGTGATCGAGGACCAGGGAATAATGTGATAGGCGCCGGTATCCTGGCGCACCCCCACTGAGCGAATCGACATCCGTTCCACCGTGCCGGTCAAAGGCCCGATGGTGACCAGGTCGCCGGTATTCATCCCGTTCTCAAACTGGATAAAAATGCCGGTGATAATGTCTTTAACCAGGGTTTGCGCGCCGAACGAGATGGCCAGCCCTAACGCCCCGGCGCCCGCCAGCAGCGGCGCGATATTAACCCCAATCTCCGAGAGCAAAATCATCACCGTGATGGTGCTGATCACCACCGCCAGCGCGTTGCGAAACAGGGTTAGCAGCGTACGGGCCCGCGCGCTGGGCAGCGGACGGCCATGGATATCCGAGGCCAGACGGTTTTCGATCAGGCTGGCCAACACCGTCCAGCCGATAGCGGAGAAGAAGAGGATAAGAGCGATACGGATCAGCACATCCACCGTTTTTTGCCCGGCATCGTTGTGCAGCCATTCGCGGAAGTCAAACAGCCCCCAGGCGCTCAGGAGCAGCATTATGGCGACACAGACGGTGAGAATGCGCGCTGCCTTCAGCGAGGCGGAGATCCAGCCGTTCAGCCGCTTTTGCAGCTCAGGATAGTTGCGCTGGGTGGCAGGGGAGAGAGTGATGGTTTTGGCTATCCAGCGCGACAGGATGCCGGACACCAGCGCCGCGCCGCCGATAATCGCCAGGCTGCGCAGGGTGGCGCCCATCATAAATTTCAGGCTGTTGCCTGGGTCGAACAGGGAAAAGAAGAAGAGCACCACAAAGTAGGCGCAGGCCAGCCAGTGCCAAATCAGGGCGAAGGCGCGGATAAACAGGCTAAAAAAGGAGAGCGAGCGGTCAGCCAGATGGATCAGCCCCTGCGTAATCACCGCTTTGTTATGAAAAATCAGATACAGCGCCCACAGCGTAATGCACAGCATGATGATGACGTTAGCCAGCGCGCCGACCTGAACATTCACCTGGTTAGAGATAATCGGCACCGCGACGATCAGGCCGTAGCCGATCAGGCTGCTGAGGGCGCTCAGGCGCAGACTCCAGTAGGAGGCGGCCTCGTCGCTGAGGTTAAAGGGCCTGAGCGCTGGAATGCGCGGGCAGAAAATGAGCCGCAGGATGGCTTTAAAGAACTCGATCAGCGCGAAGGCGTTGAGGAAAAGGCTCTGCTGAAAGGCGATAGTGGGGTTGTTGCCATCCAGACGATCGCTCAACAGCTGACCGACAAACAGGGTCAGCGCCAGCAGCAGCAGATCGATAATAAACGCCCCGGCGATGGTCAACGGCAGCTGGAGCCAGTTTCCGCGATCGCGGTTTTTATGCCGTCCCCATTCGCCCATTTTACGATACAGCGGCAGCGCCGCGAGGCGTACCAGCCACCAGAAGGCAAACACCAGCCCGGCCAGCAGTAAAAAATGCCAGGCGGCGCTGGTAAAGGTTTGTGGATTAAAGGGCTTATGCGGCGAGCCGGTAATATTGCGCCACAGCTGGGAAAAGCGCGATGAGAGCTCATCGCCATATTCCCGGCTGATCTGCGTGACGTTCTCCAGCACGGTGGTCTCTTCTTTCACCGCCGGCGGCGTCAGCGTCGGGGTGCTGTCGGGCGGCGGCGTGGCGGCCGCTTTACGCAGCTGGTCAATGAGCTCCTGGCGGGCGGCGTCGTTGGCCAGCACGTCGGCCAGCGCGGCATAGGCTGCTCTTTTCTGTTCTACATCGGGTTCGCTGGCGCTGGTTTTATCGGCGTTAGCGGTCGGCACACCGGGCAGGGCGGCGGCGGAAAGCGGGGCAGTAAACAGCGCAGCGAGCAAAAGCAGGATCCACGGCATGGGCACCTCCGTTGCAACGTAAACGGGTAAGTATAGAAGCCGCTGGCGGAAGGGGAGGGAAGAGGAATCTGGAAAGCGGCTCTCTCCGCGAGGGAGAGAGCCGTTGTGGGTCAGGCGACGTGCTGCAGGAATTCGCGCAGACGCGGGCTTGGCGGGTTGTTCACCAACTCCTGTGGATTGCCGTCTTCGGCAATTCGTCCTTTGTCGATAAAGATCAGTCGCGAGGCCACTTTTTCGGCAAAGCCGATTTCGTGGGTCACAATCACCATCGTCATACCCTCTTCCGCCAGATCCTGCATCACCTTGAGCACTTCATGGCGCAGTTCCGGGTCGAGCGCGGAGGTGGGCTCATCAAACAGCATCATCTTCGGCTTCACCGCCAGCGCGCGGGCGATGGCCACACGCTGCTGCTGGCCGCCGGAGAGTTCAGACGGATAGTGATGCGCGCGCTCAGCCAGACCGACTTTCGCCAGCAGATCTTTCGCCAGCTTCTCCGCCGCCTGTTTGCTGGCGCCGCGTACCCGCAGCGGGCCAAACATCACGTTTTCCAGCGCCGTCAGGTGCGGGAACAGGTAAAACTGCTGGAACACCATTCCGGCTTCCTGACGAATCAGACGTTCGTCCACCTTTGGATCGTTGACCTTCAGGCCATCGACAATCAGATCGCCGCTGGTGATCTCTTCCAGTTTATTGATACAGCGCAGCATCGTCGATTTACCGGAGCCGGACGGGCCGATGATGACCACCACTTCACCCTGATTGATTTTCAGAGAGATATCGTGCAGCACCTGGGTTGGGCCAAAGTGCTTGGAGACGTTTTTAAATTCAATCACAGGATTTTCATCCTTCTTTCAAGACGACGCAGAATAAAGCTCAGGACCAGGGTGATGATCAGGTAGATCACGGCAACGGCGCTCCAGATTTCCAGCGCGCGGAAGTTGCCGGCGATGATCTCCTGTCCCTGACGGGTCAGTTCGGCGACGCCGATGACGATGAACAGCGAGGTATCCTTGATGCTGATGATCCACTGGTTGCCCAGCGGCGGCAGCATGCGGCGCAGCGCCAGCGGCAGGATCACGTGGCGAATGGTTTCGCGACGCGACAGGCCGAGCGCCAGGCCCGCTTCGCGGAAGCCTTTATGAATGGAGAGCACTGCGCCGCGGGTAATTTCCGCGATATAGGCGCCCGAGTTAATCATGATGGTCACTACCGCCGCGGAGAAGGGGTCAATGCGCAGATCGCTAAAGGCCATCGGCAGCGCAAAGTAGATGAACATAACCTGCACCACAATCGGGGTGCCGCGAATGATTTCAATAAACACCAGCGCGATGTGGTTGGCGATCCAGCCGCCGAAGCAGCGGGCGAAACCGGCCACCAGACCGATGATCAGGCCGCCGGCCAGGCCGAGGACGGAAATCCACAGCGTCATTTTGGCGCCTTCCAGCAAAATCGGAATGGCGGGCCAGATGGCACTCCAGTCAAACTGCATAATACGTTCCTGTTACCGTGTCGAGAGCAGAGGAAAGCCTCCGCCAAAATACGGTCTTCCGCAGCGTCTGTGCCGGAAGACCGTTGTGATGTCGCCGGGCCTGCGCCCGGCGAAGGACATTTTTATTATTTTGGTTCAGTGCCGAACCATTTTTTATAAATTTCGTTGTAGGTGCCGTTCTCGCGCAGCGTTTTCAGCGCACCGTTCACTTTCTCACGCAGCTCGTCGCTGCCTTTCGGGAAGGCGATACCGTAGTTTTGCGCTTCCAGTGATTCACCTACCGCTTTGAATTTGCCGTTGCCCGCAGTTTTGATGAAGTAGAGGATGTTCGGCGTATCGTGCAGGACGGCATCCGCGCGGCCGGTACCCAGCTCCATATAGGCGTTATCGATGTTCGGGAACTGACGCAGATCTTTGGTTTTGATATTAGCTTTGGCGTAGTCAACGGAGCCGGTGCCGCTCTTCACCGCGACCACTTTGCCGTTCAGATCTTTCACATCTTTGATGTCGTTATTATTGGCGTTGACCATCACCAGCAGGCCGCTTTTGTAGTAGCCGTCAGAGAAGTCGATGGCTTTTTTACGCTCGTCGGTAATGGTGATCCCCGCCAACGCCAGATCGATATTTTTGGTTTGCAGCGCCGGGATAATGCCGCTGAAGTCCATCGGCTTCAGGGTGTAGTCGAGCTTCAGCTCTTTGGCGATGGCCGCCCACAGGTCAACGTCAAAACCCACATACTTATCGCCTTGCTTAAATTCGAACGGGACGAACGCCGTATCGGTGGCGACAACCAGGGTCTTATTGGCGGCATGGGAAGAAACCGCAAAAGCCAGGGTCAGTGCAGCCAGTGAAACTTTAAATACAGACTTCATAGCATTTCCTTTTATATCCACGGGACGATCCCCTGCGAGAACGACTAGCCTAATGAAAAAATCGTGCCACTTTTACAACCTGTTGTTTTTAAACAAACGAAGCGGTAGCCGCTGCACAATATCGATCATTTCAGGCAAAGAGTGCACCATAACGGGGCGTTATTTTGGTGCATCCTGAGGTCGCTGAATAACGAGCCCATTTTTAGCGCAAACCCTGATGGGAAAACAATCTCGGTGTAACGATTGTGTGAGGTGATTATTACAATTGTTTTACTTTTGTGCGCATTTTCATCAATTTGACGCCCTGAAATGGTGCAAGGACAGCGGGTGAGGGAAAGGCGGAGGGGAAAAACAGCAAGGGTTGGGATGGGAAAGCAAAGGCGCCGTCGACCGCGCTACGGCCGACGGCAAAGCCTTACTCGATGTTCGCTTCAATAAACCACAGGAATTTATCCAGGTCGCGGGAAGCGGCGGTGAAGATATCTGCGGTATCTTCGTCTTTGGCTTCACCGATCGCTTTGCGCACATCGTTCGCCACTACCGCGTAACGGTCCGCCAGCGCTTTCAGGTGATCCTGAACATGATGGATATCCAGCGGATAGCTCTGCAGCGGGGTTTTGCTGTTGATCACCTGAGTGGTGCCCAGGGCGACGCCGCCCAGCTGTACGGCGCGCTCCGCCATGGTATCCAGATGCTCAGTGAGCGCGGTACGGAAGCCATCCAGCATTTCGTGCACGGCGATAAAGTTCGCACCGCGCATATTCCAGTGTGCCTGCTTGGTGATAAGGGACAGGTCAATGAACTGGATCACCTGGCGATTCAACAGCTCAATGGTCGCTTTCTTTTCGCTGTCAGCGACATCGTTGCGGGTATAGACCAGATTAGATGCTTTTGATTTAACCAGTTTAGCGGTACTCATCGTTTCATATCCTCTTGATATTGATGCTCGTCACACTTCAAAGCTGAATGATGTGGAGCGTTGTCCCAGGTAACTTCGGGACTAAGTATAGCAAGGGTTTTAAAGTATGAGGCATCGGCAGGCCATATTACTCCGATAGCGTAAAGTGGTTGGCTATTTGAAAAAGCAAGCTAAGTCAGAAGGTTAGCGGAGGCTGGCGGGCCCGTAACTCGCGCGGGCCGCCGCCGTAACAGAATGTTAATTGATATCGACTTGCTTAATTTTGCTCTGCCGCTGCATGGTCAGCGTGGCGCCCATTGAGGCGATGATAATAGCGCCCAGCGCCAGGGTCTGGGAGAGATTCAGGGTTTCGCCGAGGAAGACCATACCGGACAGGGCGGCTAGCGCCGGCTCGAGGCTCATCAGCGTGCCGAAGGTGCGCGTCGGCAGGCGCGTCAGGGCCATCATCTCCAGGGAGTAGGGGAGTGCAGTGGAGAGAATGGCAATCCCCAGCCCCAGGGGCAGCAGCGACCATTGCCACAGCGTATCGGTAGCTTGCGCCATGCCTAACGGGACAAAGACCAGCGAGGCGATAAGCGACCCCATCGCCACCGTGGCTGGACCATGCTCCTCGCCCGCGCGCTGGCCGGTCAGAATATAGACCGCCCAACAGGCTCCGGCGCCGAGAGCGAACAGCGCGCCGGTTAAATCCACCTGCGCCACGTTCTGGCCCAGCGGCAGGAGATACCACAGCCCGAGGATCGCCAGCGCCACCCAGACAAAATCCAGCGGGCGGCGCGAGCCGAAAAGCGCCACCGCCAGCGGGCCGGTAAACTCGAGGGCTACCGCCACGCCGAGCGGAATACGCTGCAGGGATAAATAAAACAGATAGTTCATCGCCCCGAGCGCCAGGCCGTATAGCAGCAGCGGCACGCGCTGGGCCGGAGAGAAACGCAGCCGCCAGGGCTTGAACACCACCACCAGGATCAGCGTCCCGAGCGCCAGGCGCAGGGCGGTAACCCCCGGGGCGCCGACCACCGGGAACAGCGATTTGGCGAGCGATGCGCCGCTCTGAATCGAGGTCATAGCGATTAAAATCACCACTATTGGCAACCATGCCGCCGCTTTTCGGGATGGACCGGGCATCCTTTCTCCTGTCAGTTTTTGTCAAAAGGGGTAAAAGTTCCAGTGTACTGGAATTAGCTGCTGACGGTTGAGCTAATGTTGAAAAAAACACGGGCAAAAACAGTACAATGGCGAACGTTGCTGAGAAATTCACCAAGTGATTAGGATTAATCTGGATGCTTGCGAATTTCTTAATGAGCGTTAAACTGTAAGTTAACGCCAAAAACTGTTGTTTTCCATATTGTTATAGAAATATGGAAACTTTTGGTTACATGAAAAAGTATGTTAGACAATGTAAACTCCAAAGAGTTTCCCAAAAGTTTTTGATATATTTAAGGCTTAGGACTTATTAGAAACACATTTGAGGTGGTTATGAATAAAATTGCACGTCTTTCAGCACTGGCCGTTGTTCTGGCTGCATCCGTAGGTACCACTGCATTTGCTGCAACTTCTACTGTAACCGGCGGTTACGCGCAGAGCGACATGCAGGGTAAAGCGAACAAAGCTGGCGGTTTCAACCTGAAATACCGTTACGAGCAAGATAACAACCCGCTGGGTGTTATCGGTTCCTTCACCTACACCGAGAAGGATAACAACAGCAACGGTACTTACAACAAAGGTCAGTACTACGGCATCACCGCAGGTCCGGCTTACCGTCTGAACGACTGGGCAAGCATCTACGGCGTAGTGGGTGTTGGTTACGGTAAATTCCAGAACAACAACTTCCCTAATAAATCCGATATGAGCGACTACGGTTTCTCCTACGGTGCTGGTCTGCAGTTCAACCCGATCGAAAACGTTGCCCTGGACTTCTCCTACGAGCAGTCTCGTATTCGTAACGTTGACGTCGGCACCTGGATTGCTGGCGTGGGTTACCGCTTCTAATCACTCCGGTGATATAAAAAATCCGCCTCCCGGGGCGGATTTTTTTTGCCTGGCGATCGCCAGCCCGGCCGGTTGGCCGGCGCTGATCGCGTCGTTTTAGTTGATGGTGAACTCATCGCTGCCGAGGTGTGAATAGTCTACCTTCTGCAGCTGGAAGTTGGTGATATACACCGGGCCGGCCTTCTGCTCAGAGATAAACCGATAGCGCGGGGCGATTTCCGCCGCCTTGATTCCGGTCCATTGCGAGAAGAAGCTGAGGAAATCATTCGCCGAGCGCTGCGCCTTAATCACTTTATGCGCTTTGTCATCGCTGGAGAGCACCATAAACGGCACCTGGAAGTTCTGCTGGAACTTATCGTCGTGCGCCAGATACTGCACCTCTTTGCCTCGCTCCTTGAACGCCAGACCATGATCGGAAAAGTAGGTCAGGGAAAAGGTGGCGCCGGAATTTTGCAACTGACTGTAGAGCTTAGCCAGCAGGGTATCGGTTTGCGTCATGCTGTAGAGATAGCAGGAGGTCTCTTTCGACTGGACGAAAACCGTGTATTTGCCTTTGGTCCGGTCGCAGGCCTGCGGGTGCGAGCCCATCAGGTGCAGAACAATCAGCTGCGGCTGGGTGCGCTGGGTGGAGAGCACCTGCTCGGTCAACTTGAGTAACTGCTCGTCCTGGGTGTTTTTATTGGCTTCGAAATCGCCGTTTTTCAGGAACTGCACTTCATCCGCCCGTTTGGCGATACTGGCGATAGCGGTGTCGTACTCGCCGATCTGTCCCTGATTGGAGAACCACCAGGTCTGGAAACCGGCGCGATTGGCGAGGGTGACAAAGTTATCCTGAAACTGCGGTTTGCCATCGACCACCCGGTTAAGCGTCAGGCCGAGGGATTTTTGCGTCGAGCCGCTGGCGGCGACGTAGTTGTTAAACAGATACCCGTTCACCGAACTGGCAAACGGCGTGTTGTCCCAGTGGCCGCCGAAGGCGCCGAGGGCGTCGCGGCGGGCGCTTTCACCGATCACCACCACATAGAGATGGTACTTCGGCTTCACCGCCAGCACGTGCCAGCTGTCTTTCATGCCGGCCAGCTGCGCCATCCGCGCCTGCTCGTCCAGCACCTCGTTATTATTCACCACCACGTCTTTGACAAAACGGAAGGCCGGGTAACCGGTATCGATTACCTTGAATACCCCGCCCCAGGCGAGATTTTGCACCGGCTGGAGAAAGAAGATCCCGATGCTGAACAGCAGGCCCAGGGTCTCCATTTTTCCCCAGCGGGTCTGCTCGACGATCCTGCGGCGGACCGCAATGATCCCCAGCGCGAAAATAAATACCGCCAGCAGATAGTTGTACCACGGGAAGATAGTGAGAATTTCGGTGGACTCTTCCACGTTGGTGGCGTGCAGCGCCAGCAGGGTGTTGAAGTTGGGCGCGCCGTAAGCCTGGCCAAACGGGTAGTAGAGGGCCGCCAGCAGAGAATAGGCGCCGACCACCCCTTTCTGCACGCGCGGAAAGGCGCGCCACAGAAGATGTAACACGCAGGTAAATGCCACGGTATAGAGCAGGCTAAATTCATAGCCCAGCGCCAGGTTAATCAACAGCGATTGTAAAAAGTAGAATCCTGTCCATGGGTTCAGTGCCAGTCGGCGGGCGACCAGCGTATCTTTCAGGGTGGTGACATTCATAGTAAACAATCAAAAAGAGGCCATGCGCATCCCCTGGCGTCAAGGGGTAAAACCTGCTGGACAGTGCGTGAAGAGGGTCTCTGCGAGCCGCGAATGTGGCAGGGCTGTGCAAAGATAGGGCTTGTAAATGGTAAGGTCAACCAGACATAACAGATTGTTTTGCGAGGGCGCTTACAAAACTTGAAAAAAGGTGGGAGGAACGGGATAAACCGGTCAGTTTAGCGGCGGATGATGACAGAAAAATGAAGCGGCGTACCGCGACGCCGCCTCAGGAATGGGGTTTGTCCTGCTGCGGTTTACCGTTGATCATCTCGCACAGCATACCGAGCAGCATTAAGCGTACTTTAAAGGGGGAATGACTAAACACGTTTAAGCACCTCTTGAATTCGTTCATCTGCTCTCCTCCTGCCTGTTCGCTCCATCATTCCCTGATGGATGTTTGCATTATATACAGATATAGCACAGGCTATATTTTATAGCTATGGCTAAAACGTTAATTTTTTGTGCTCTTGGCGCAATCCATTACAATGTGGATCTTTTTATATGATGCTTGACGCGTCACACGAATGAGGAAGCACAATGAACCGTCGCGCAGGTAAGCCAATAACAAAAAAAGTGACGCAGTTAGTAAATGTTGAAGAGCACGTTGAAGGGTTCCGTCAGGTGCGGGAAGCGCATCGACGCGAGCTGATTGACGACTATGTTGAACTGATTTCCGATCTCATCCGCGAGGTGGGCGAGGCGCGTCAGGTGGATATGGCCGCCCGGCTGGGGGTCTCGCAGCCCACCGTCGCCAAGATGCTCAAACGGCTGGCCAGCGTCGGCCTTATCGAACAGATCCCGTGGCGCGGCATATTCTTAACGGCGGAGGGTGAGAAGCTGGCCCAGGAGAGCCGCGAGCGCCATCAAATCGTGGAGAACTTCCTGCTGGCTATCGGCGTCAGCCCGGAGATTGCCCGCCGCGATGCGGAGGGAATGGAGCATCACGTGAGCGAGGAGACGCTGGCGATGTTCCTGAAATTTACCCAAACACAGGGATCTCAGGAAGCATGACTCTTCCCTTCGTCCAGTCGCTGCTGCGCGACCGTTTTCTCCATCTGCTGCTGATTATCGCCTGCGTACTCAGCGTGATGGTGCCGTTTGTCCCGGCAAGCTGGCCGGCGGCCATTGACTGGCATACTATCATCACCCTCAGCGGCCTGATGCTGTTGACCAAGGGGATTGAACTGAGCGGTTATTTTGACGTGCTGGGGCGTAAAATGGCCCGCCGCTTTGTCACCGAGCGCCAGCTGGCTATGTTTATGGTGCTGGCGGCGGCGCTGCTATCCACCTTCCTCACCAACGACGTCGCGCTGTTTATCGTGGTGCCCCTGACCCTGACGCTGAAGAAGTGGTGCGCCATCCCGGTGAACCGGCTGATTATTTTCGAAGCGCTGGCGGTGAACGCCGGGTCGCTGCTGACGCCGATCGGCAACCCGCAGAATATCTTACTGTGGGGACGCTCCGGTCTCTCTTTCCCTGGATTCATCGGCCAGATGCTACCGCTGGCGGCGGCAATGATGCTGACCCTGCTGGCGCTGTGCTGGTTCTGTTTCCCGGCAAACCGGCTCAACTACCAGAGTAGCGATAAGGCGCCATCGTGGCAGCCAAAGCTGGTCTGGAGCTGTCTGGGATTGTATCTGGTGTTCCTGACCGCGCTGGAGATGAATCAGGCGCTGTGGGGGCTGGCGCTGGTGCTGCTGGGCTTCCTGATACTGGCCCGGGCGGTGATCGTCCATGTAGACTGGTCGCTGCTGCTGGTGTTTATGGTGATGTTTATCGACGTCCATCTGCTGACCCAGCTTCCGGCGCTGCACCAGGTGCTGAGCGGGGTCGGGGCGCTCTCCGGCGGTGGACTGTGGCTGACCGCCATCGGCCTGTCGCAGGTGATCAGCAATGTGCCCTCGACCATTCTGCTGCTCAACTATGTCCCGCCGTCGATCCTGCTCGCCTGGGCGGTTAACGTGGGCGGCTTTGGTCTGCTGCCGGGCTCGCTGGCCAATATCATCGCGCTGCGCATGGCAGGCGATCGGCGGATCTGGTGGCGTTTCCATCTCTACTCCATTCCCATGCTGCTGTGGGCGGCCCTTACAGGCTATTGGCTCTTCAAACTCTGCGCCTGATTTCCGCAGCGGTACGCCGCCCTCCACGCCGTTCGACAGGATCGCCCCTCGGGGCGATCTTTTTTTTGCCCGGCTCACAGAAAACGATCCCTGGCTTTGCGCATCCGTTCGCTTTTCGGTATATGACTAGTCATGAAATTTAAATGACTAGTCATATACCGAGGCGCAGGATGAAGAACAGACTACCGGCAGATTTCTTATGGGGTAATTCCGTCTCCAGCATGCAGACGGAGGGAGCATGGAACGAGGGCGGCAAGGGGATGTCGGTGTACGATATCCGGCAACCGGCGGAATTCGCTTCCGACTGGAAGGTGGCGACCGACTCCTATCATCGCTATCGGGAAGATTTCGATCTGATGCAGGATCTGGGCATGAACTGCTACCGTTTTCAGATAGCCTGGAGCCGGGTGTGTCCTGAGGGAGACGGCGAATTTAATGAAGAGGGCATCGCCTTCTACCATCAGTTTATTGATGAACTGATCGCCCGCGGCATCGAGCCGATGATCTGCCTGTACCACTTCGATATGCCGCTCTCGCTGGCGGAGCGCTACAACGGATTCACCGACCGCCGGGTGATGGACGCCTTTATTCGCTATGGCCAGAAGATGATCGCCTGCTATGGCGACAAGGTGAAATACTGGCTCACCTTTAATGAACAGAATCTGTACCATTCGCCGGAAGCGTTTCTGATTTCCGGCTACCTGCAGGGGGAGAAGACCCTGCGCGAGCTGTATCTGATCCAGCATCATGTGATGATGGCGCACGTCCATCTGACCGATCACCTGCATCAGACGAAGCCGCAGTGTCTGATGGGCGGAATGCTGGCCCACGCCCTGGTTTATCCGGCGACCTGCAAACCGCGCGATATCCTGTGCGCCCAGCAGCTGGACGAGTTTTTAAACCAGAACCTGCTGCGGGCTTACGCCGGGGAGGGCTACAGCCCGGAAGTGATGCATTTTGTCGCCGCTGAAGGGTTCGATGATATCTATCGTCCTGAGGATCTGGCGCTGATGGCGACGGTGAAGGTCGATTATCTGGCGTTCAGCTATTACGCCAGCCGGACGCTGAACAGCGACACCATCCCGGCGGGAACGGCGGTTAACAACTATATGCTGTTTGGCAATCAGGATAACCCGTTCCTGAAAGCGACAGAATGGAACTGGCAGATCGATCCGCTGGGCTTCCGGACCATCATCACCCGCTATTATAACGACTGGCGCCTGCCGGTGTTCCCGATTGAAAACGGCATCGGGGTGATTGAGTCGTGGGACGGTGAACATCCGGTTGCCGACGATTACCGCATCGCCTACCATCGCGACCATATCAACGCCATGAAAGCGGCCATGTTTGAGGATGGGGCGCAGGTGATCGGCTATCTCGGTTGGGGATTAATCGATATCCTGAGCTCGCAGGGTGATATGCGTAAGCGCTACGGCGTGGTCTACGTCAATCGCGAGAACCATGACCTCAAGGATCTGCGGCGGGTGCCGAAGAAGAGCTATGCGTGGCTGAAGCAGGTGATCCACAGCAACGGCGACGTGATGTAACGATGTTCTGGCGGTCAGGTCTAGTATGCTGCCCGCCAGTCACTCACAGAATGTAAAAGGACCGGGAATGACGGCGAAGTATCTGCAAATTGCGCGGGAAATAAAAAAACGCATCATCAGCCAGCAGTATCCTGCCAGCGCGCCGCTACCCGACCAGTTTGCGCTGGCGGCGGAGTTCAACACCAGCCGGATGACCATCCAGCAGGCGATGCGCCAGTTAATCGTCGAAGGGCTTATCTATACTCGCAAAGGGCAGGGCACCTTTGTGCGGAAAAATTTCCTTCAGCTGTCGCAGTGGGAGCTGCCCGGTAGCGACTATTTCGGCGCCACCAAAACCTGGGAACATCTTGGCGAGGTGCAAAGCGAAGTGGTGCGCTTCGAGGTGCGTTTTCCCACTGACAAGGAGCAGAGTTCGCTGCTGATCGACGCCGATGCCCCGGTGTATGACTTTGTCCGCCTGCGGCTGCTCAACGGCGAGCCGGTGTCGCTGGATTTGACGGTCATGCCGGTGGGGCTGGTGCCGGGGTTAACCAAAAGCCATCTTGAGGGTTCGGTGTTTCGCTACGTGCAGGAGACGCTGGGGCTGAAGCTGATGGGATCTTACCGCGTGGTGCGGGCGATGAAGCCGGACGAACTGGATAAACAGCATCTTCACTGCGAGGCCACCGATCCGGTGCTGGAGGTGGAACAGGTTATCTATCTGGAAGACGGCACGCCGCTGGAGTACGCCCACTGCCACTATCGCTACGACCACGGCGGGATTATTCTGGTGAATAACGGCTAGACCGGGGGAACCTGCCGGCGCAGCGCTCAGCAGGGCCACGGTGTTGTCAGGTTTAGCCAGCCGCAGCCCGGGACAATACAGATAAAAAAACGGCGGGCATCAGGCCCGCCGTTTTTGCTGTCATGCTGACTTAGTTCAGACGCACCGGCATACCGGAGCGGTTCTGGATAGCCTGCTCAACCACGCTCTGATCGACATCAGACTGGCTTGTGATCGCCTGTACCGGCTGAGTCAGGGTAATAGGCACGATCTCGCCGCCCTGGAACTGGGCTTCGGTGGTCGACAGCGGGTTATGAACCTCGATGTAACGGCTGCCGTCCGGCTCGGTGGTGGCTTTTACCGGCTCATCGATAAACTGCACGCGGGTGCCGACCGGCACGTTCTCAAACAGGAATTTGATGTCATCGTTGCGCAGACGCACGCAGCCGTGGCTCACGCGCAGGCCGATACCGAAGTTAGCGTTGGTACCGTGGATGGCGTACAGGCGGCCGATATACAGCGCGTACAGACCCATCGGGTTATCCGGACCGGCCGGTACGACGGCAGGCAGCGGGTTGCCGGCGGCAGCGTATTCCGCATGCATCTTGGCGGTCGGGGTCCAGGTCGGGCCAGCCTTCTTACGTTCGACTTTGGTGGTCCAGTTGATTGGCGTATCTTTACCCAACTGGCCGATGCCGATCGGCAGAACGATCACGGTATTGGTGCCTTTCGGGTAGTAGTACAGACGCATTTCCGCGCTGTTGATGATGATCCCTTCATGCACGGTATCCGGCAGGATCAGCTGCTGAGGGATGTTCAGGACGCTACCGCCCTTCGGCAGATAGGTATCCACCCCCGGGTTGGCTTCCAGCATGTTGGAAAGCCCCATCTGATATTTGGCCGCGAAGTATTCCAGCGGCTGCTTGTTATCATCCGGAATGGTGATGACCTGGTTCTGACCAACCAAACGGCTGCCATCGGTTGGCAAAGGATAGGTGACAGCAGACGCTGTATTGCAAAAGCCTACGATGGCGAAGGCTGCCGCTAAGAGTGTAGATAATTTCATAGTTTTTAATGTCGTGTGCGAAATCAACGCCACACAGGCCTTTGTTAATGATTGAGACAGTAGATGGGAGCGCATTATATGTGCATTCCGCTGAACAGGTAAATCAGATGTGTACGAAATCACATTTTTTTCCCTGTCGCCTCGGCTGCCGCGCCCTGGCGTTGGGGGCGACAGGGGTTAGTCTTCCAGCAGCCGGGCCTGCAGCGCGACGCGGGCCGGGGCGGTGAGCTGATACTCTTCCGCCAGCCAGGCGTCGACATTGCCATAGCGCTGCTGAATGGCCGACAGCGCGGCGGCGAGATAGGACTCTTTCACCGTCAGGATGTCCGCCAGGCTCTGGCGCCCCTGGGCCGTCAGGTCGTTGCCGAGCATCTCCAGCATCCAGGCCTCCACCTGCGTCAGCATGCCATGGGTGAGGAGATACTCCTCCATCACCGTCTCGCTGTCGCATCCGACGGCGAACAGGGTTAACGCGCAGCCGACGCCGGTGCGATCTTTTCCGACTGCGCAGTGTTGCAGCAAGGCGCCGTCGAAAGGGGTCGTCAGCCACGCGGCGAGCTGGCGATAGGCCGGGTTGTTAAACGGCAGCTGGCGATAGAGTTGCAGCATAAACTGCTCGCCGTTCAGCGCATTAAGGGTGGCGGCATTCAGCTCGGTGACCTTCGCATTGACCTCGCCGAGCGGCGGATTGGCCGGCGCGTTGAGATAGTGGGTGAGCGGGCTCAGTTTGTCCGGGGTGCGCTGCACTTCACCGGGGTCGCGGTAGTCGAGCACCCGGCTGAGCGGCAGGGTATCCAGGTGGTTGAGATCCTCAGCCGTAAGCCGGTTTAGCGCGCCGGAGCGCAGCAGCTTGCCGCTGCGTACCCGGCGTCCGTCGGCGGTGCGCTGGCCGCCCAGGTCGCGAAAATTGATGCCGCCCTGCAGGGATAAAAAGGCCGGATGTCGCGGTAGGCTGGTGGTCATGGGACTCCTCATCATCACGTACAGAATAACGGTTTGCGCGCAGGTCTCTGGCGCATCTGACAAAGACCATAGCACAAGCGCCGCGGCGGAATTTACCGCAGACCGTGAAAAGTGCGTCATTTACTGGCATAATGTCTGCTGTATCACACCCCTCATACTCTTTTTTCAGGATATCCCCGTGCTAGTATCCAGCAACGTTACCATGCAGTTTGGCAGTAAGCCGCTGTTCGAAAATATCTCCGTTAAATTTGGCGGCGGCAACCGTTATGGTCTGATCGGCGCCAACGGCAGCGGTAAATCGACCTTTATGAAGATCCTCGGCGGCGATCTCGAACCGACGCTGGGCAACGTTTCTCTCGACCCGAACGAGCGCATCGGTAAGCTGCGTCAGGATCAGTTCGCCTTTGAAGCGTTCACCGTGCTGGATACGGTGATCATGGGCCACAGCGAGCTATGGGAAGTGAAGCAGGAGCGCGATCGCATCTACGCCCTCGCAGAGATGAGCGAAGAAGATGGCTATAAAGTGGCCGACCTGGAAGTTAAATATGGCGAAATGGACGGCTACTCTGCTGAAGCGCGCGCGGGCGAACTGCTGCTGGGCGTGGGCATTCCGGTTGAACAACATTACGGCCCGATGAGCGAAGTCGCCCCGGGCTGGAAGCTGCGCGTCCTGTTGGCGCAGGCGCTGTTCTCTAACCCGGACATCCTGTTGCTCGACGAACCGACCAACAACCTGGACATCGACACCATTCGCTGGCTGGAGCAGACGCTGAACGACCGCGACAGCACGATGATTATCATCTCGCACGACCGTCACTTCCTGAACATGGTCTGTACGCACATGGCGGATCTGGACTACGGCGAGCTGCGCGTCTATCCGGGCAACTACGACGAATACATGACGGCGGCCACCCAGGCGCGTGAGCGTCTGCTGGCGGACAACGCCAAGAAAAAAGCGCAGATTGCTGACCTGCAGTCCTTCGTTAGCCGCTTCAGCGCCAACGCCTCTAAATCGCGTCAGGCCACCTCGCGCGCGCGTCAGATTGACAAGATCAAGCTGGAAGAGGTTAAAGCCTCCAGCCGTCAGAACCCGTTTATCCGCTTCGAGCAGGACAAGAAACTGTTCCGTAACGCGCTGGAAGTGGAAGCCCTCACCAAAGGCTTTGAAGAAGGTCCGCTGTTCAAAAACGTCAACCTGCTGCTGGAAGTGGGCGAGAAGATTGCCATTCTGGGCGCCAACGGCGTGGGTAAATCCACGATGCTGAAAACCCTGGTGGGCGAACTGCAGCCCGATAACGGCACCGTGAAATGGTCTGAAAACGCGCAACTTGGCTACTACGCGCAGGATCATGAATACGAGTTCGAAAACGACCTGACGGTCTTCGAGTGGATGAGCCAGTGGAAACAGGAAGGCGACGACGAGCAGGCGGTGCGCAGTATCCTTGGTCGACTGCTGTTTAGCCAGGATGACATCAAGAAGCCGGCGAAAGTACTGTCCGGTGGTGAGAAGGGGCGGATGCTGTTTGGTAAGCTGATGATGCAGAAGCCAAACATCCTGATCATGGACGAACCGACCAACCACCTGGATATGGAATCCATCGAATCGCTGAACATGGCGCTGGAGATGTATCAGGGTACCCTGATATTCGTCTCCCACGACCGTGAGTTCGTCAGCTCGCTGGCCACCCGCGTGCTGGAGATTACCCCGGAACGGGTGATCGACTTCAGCGGCAACTACGAAGACTACCTGCGCAGCAAAGGTATCGAGTAATCCCTCTTCGTTACCCGGGTAGCGGCTATGCCTTACCCGGGCTACGCCTGGCATGGGATCTGTAGGCCCGTGCAAGCGTAGCGCCACCGGGCAATAACCGCGGGTAAAGAGCCACTTTCGCGCCGGATGGCGGCTGCGCCTTATCCGGCCTACGGTCGGTGCTATTGTGAGCTTAAGAGCCCTATCTTGTACCCATGGTTACTGGAACTGTCCGTTACCGAGGCTACCAAACCGCACAGTGCTGTAGCCCCGGTAAGCGGTAGCGCCACCGGGGGTTTTGAGGCCACCCGTTTGTAGCCCGGATTAGCGTAGCGCAATCCGGGAACATCATTAAATCCAGGCCGGGCAAGGCGTAAGCCGCCGCCCGGCATATCGCTTAGCGCCTCCACTCCGCTCCTTCAACGCCATTCACCAGCAGTTTGCGTTTTTCTCCCGCCGGTAATGACAGCTTCAGCGCTTTCCACGCCGGGCGATAGTTGCCGCGGGCGTTGACCTTCAGGTTGATGGTGCTGCTGTCGCACGCCATTTCCCACTCCAGCCATAGCGCATCGCCCTGTTTATAGCCCCAGCTTTCGCCGTCATCCTCAAACAGCAGACCCGAAGAGGTCCCGACGCCTTTCAGCGGGAACAGCTGCAGTTCGCGACGATCGTCCTGTTGCGCCGCAACATGACGGATGCGCTCGCTGAGCGGCAATCCGGCCCCGGCGCGGACCAGCAGCGGCAGCTTTTCCAGCGGCGCGTCGAGGGTGACCCACTGGCCGCCGGCGAACCACTGGTGGCTGTAGAAATCATACCAGCCGGCCTGATTATCCGGCAGCCACACCTCACGCTGACGGGCGCCAGGCTCGACCACGCTGGCCACCAGCAGGTCGCGCCCCAGCAGGAAGTCATCGCATTCGGCGAAGGTCTGCGCGTCGTGTTGATGATCGAGGAAGGTCGGGCGCAGCATCGGCTCGTCGTCAGCATGCGCCTGCCACAGCAGGGTATACAGATAGGGCAGCAGGCGGTAGCGCAGCTCAATCGCGGAACGAATGGCCGGGGTAACGGCCGGATACATCCAGGCTTCGTTGACCGTCTGGTCGTCATTCCATGAGTGAATGGTAAAGCGCGGGTGCATCACGCCGTTTTGTACCCAGCGCACAAACAGCTCCGGCTCCGGTTTATCGCCGGAGAAACCGCCGACGTCGTGACCGACGTTAAACAGCCCGGAAAGGCTCATGCCCAGCCCCATGCGGATGTTATAGCGCAGCGTATCCCAGTTGGTTCGGTTATCGCCGCTCCAGGTCTGGACGTAGCGCTGCATACCGGCGCAGCCGGAGCGAGAGATGAGATACGGGCGCTTTTCCGGCGCAAAGCGCTGCTGGGCTTCCATCGAGGCGCGCATCATCAGCAGCGGCATCACCGGGCGAATATGCTTGATGGCGATTTCGCGGCCAAAGCCGTAGCAGCGCGCTTCGCCGTCCCACACCTCATACTCGTTATTATCGTTCCAGGTCGAATCTATGCCCATCTCCAGCAGCTGGCTGGTGACCCCTTCCTGCCACCAGGCCACGGTTTGCGGATTGGTGAAGTCGAGGTGCGATCCTTCATCGTCCCAGAAGCTGGAGCGCTCCGGAGCGTCGGTTTGCGAATCGCGAACGAAAAGGCCGCGCTCCGCCACCTCGCCATAGCGCGGATGGTCCTGCAGCAGGCAGGGTTTGATATTGGCGGCCAGCTTCAGCCCGGCGTCGTGAAACGACTGGCTCATCACTTTCGGCTGCGGCACCTTGTCGTAGTTCCAGTTAAAGACGTAGCGCTTGCCGTTAATCGAGGTATAGCCGGATGAGAGCTGGAACGAATCGCACGGAATAGCGTGCTCATCGCACAGGCGGATGAAGTTCATCAGCTGATTTTGCGCATCCGGCGCGTCGGTGTAGTGCATGGTCGAGCCGCTGTAGCCGAGGCTCCATTTTGGCCCGAACAGGGTTTTACCGGTCAGACGTACAAAGGCTTTGGTGACATCCAGCACCTGTTTATCGGTGAACAGGTAGTAATCGATATCGCCGGCTTCCGCCTGCCAGCGGCGGTAGGCGGTGTGGTAGTTGTCGATTTCGTTACCCAAATCCAGCCAGCAGCTGCTCAGGTTGTCGTAAAACAGACCATAGCTGACGTCGCTGCGCTGGGTGATGGTGAACGGAATATGTTTATACAGCGGGTCGGTGCTGGCGGCGTTGTAGCCCATGGCGTCGAGGTTGCGCATCTCATAACGCTTACCGGTGCGCTGCAGATCGCCGGCCTTTTCGCCCAGACCATAGAAACGCTCGTCTTTCCGGCGGCTCAGATAGTGGGCGACGCCGTCGCCGTGGGCATTGGCCAGATAGGCGCTGGTGGGGCGGTCGTTAGCAAGCTGCTGCCATTCCCCGGCGTCGTCGCGATAGCTCCACTCCAGCCACAGCGGCTGATGGACGGTGACGCGCAGCTGGCGGGTGGCGATGGTCAGCGTATCGGCCTCCTGTGTCAGCTGCCAGGCCGGGAGACTAAAACCGCTGAGGTCATCCCGGGCGCGGCCTTCCCACGGCACATCCTGCTGCGGAGCGATACTCCAGGTGCGATCCAGCGCCAGCTGGCCCTGGCGTTTCAGCAGCACGCGGAATAAATTCTCTTCCAGTACGTACAGGCACAGGGTGTGCTGGCCATCGACCGTCAGTTCAACGTGATGCTCCAGCTGTTGATGTAAACTCCAGTGTTTCAACGTTTTCATATCTTACATCCACTCTCAGGCGCGCTTGGCGCGACGTTCAGCAATAAATGCCACCAGGAAAACGGCGCCAATCAGGTCAAAGAAACCCATGGCGATGAACAGCGGGTTGAAGCCAATTTTGTCGGCGGTCACCCCGATTAATAACGAGAACAGGAAGCTGGCGATCCACGCCGCGGATCCGCGCATACCGTTTACCGTCGCCATTTGTCCCTTGTCGAACGACTCCACCACCAGCGCGCTGAGCATGCAGGAGATGATCTGATGTCCGAAGCCGCCAATGGAGATCAGGACGATGGTGATATAGGGATCGCGGGTGATAGCGACGAGGGCCAGGGAGATCATCAGAAATGCGCCGGTCACCGAGCTGGCGATCACTGAGTTGACTCGCGTACAGCCGAACCAGCGAACGTACAGGCGGGTGAGGTAGCCGCTGACCACGCTGCCGAGGTCGGCGGCGAGGAAAGGCAGCCAGGCGAACATGGCGATCTGCTTGAGATCCATGCCGTGCTCTTTGGCCAGGTACAGCGGTACCCAGAAGCTCAGCACCGCCCAGGCGGGCTCGGCCATAAACGCGGGAATGGCGATCCCGTAGAAACGTTTATTCTTCGAGACGGTTTTGAGTGCGGTAAAGAAGGGCTGTTTCACCGGCGGCGCTTCGTTATCCTGCTTGATGTACTCCAGCTCGCTTTTGCTGAGGTTGGGGTGCTTTTCCGGGTTCTGATAGAAGGCCCACCACAGCACCACCCACAGCAGGGCCAGCGCGCCGGTAAACATAAACGCCCCCTGCCAGCCGAAGGAAGCGTGGGCGAAGTAGATAATCGGCGGGGCGAGCATTGCGCCGATAGAGAACCCGACGCCAGCCCAGCCGGCGGCGATTGGCCGTTCAGACTTCGGAAACCACTCGCCGATGGTTTTGGCGTTGGCCGGGGTGGCGGCCGCCTCGGCCCCGCCCATAAAGAAGCGCAATATCGCCAGGTGCAGCCAGCTGCCGGCCCCGGCGTGGGCGATACAGGCCAGCGCCCACAAGGTGGCGCAGATCATAAACCCGAGCTTCAGGCCGATGACGTCGATAAGCCAGCCACAGAGCGGCTGGAAAATCGTGTAAGCCAGCTGAAACGCGCCGACGATCCAGGAATATTGTTCGGTGGTAATGCCGAGCGTCGCTTTCAGTTCCGGGGCGATAATCCCCAGCGAGTTGCGTGTGATGTAGTTGACGGTGACGCCAAGTAAAAACAGGACCAGCACCCACCAGCGCAGGTTTTTTACCACCCGGCGCGTTTTGCTGACCGCGATATCATTGTTGAGGCCTTGACTCATAGCACACTCCACATGACGTTAGTAGGGGGAAAGTGACGACCTCAATCCTTGAGTGGCCACGTAGTGTTATTAACTATTTGAATAGTCTATTTTTTTATCTCAACATCATTGGTATAACTAGTATGGGAGATGTTGGACCAATTCAGGCTAAGGGAGAAAAAACGGCGGGCAAAGTGCTATTTATGCAAGTTTTTTCATGAAATGACCGGGATCTCAAATTTTGCTCTGTCATTTGCTTACAGGGAGCGCTTTGGCGATTATGAAAATTCTTTCATTTTCCAATCGGAGCTGGATCACAAAATGGATAAAAAGCTGCGCGTCGCCGAAATCGCTGCCCGCACTGGGCTGTCGGCCAGTACCGTTTCGCGCGTCCTGGCCGGAAAGGCGAATACCAGCGACAAGGCGCGCCGGGCGGTGCTGGAGTGCGCCCGCGAGCTGGGGGTCATGCAGGGGCTGGCCGCCGGGCGTCTGCTGCTCAATAATCTGCTGGTGTTTGCCCCGCAGCGCGCCTTCGATGAGCGGTCGGATATCTTCTACTACCGGGTGATCCAGAGCATTAATAACGCGCTGGCGGCGCATGAAGTGCGCCTGCGCTACTGCGCGCTGGACGAAAACGACAGCGACGCCAATCTGTTTCTTGCCCGCATGAACGAAGCGGAAACCCAGGCCGCGGTGCTGCTGGGGATCGACGATCCGCATATTCATGGCCTGGCGGCGGATCTGGGTAAACCCTGCGTCTTGATAAACTGTCGGGATGAAGGGATGCGGTTGCCGTCCATTGCCCCCGATCATCGTTTGATTGGCCAGTGCGCCGCCCGCTATCTGTTTGATATGGGGCATCGGGTGGTGATGAACGTCATGTGTTTGCGCCGCTATACCATGGAGCTGCGGCTGGGGGGGATCGAGGAGGCGTGGCGCGCGCGCAATTTGCGCTTTACCGCCAGCCGGGATCTCATCAGCGTCGCCAACTTTAGCGCCAGAGAGACCGAAGAGCAGGTGGGGGCCTGGCTTGATGGCTTACAGGGCAGGCCGTTGCCCACCGCCTTCCTGGTGGGCGGCGATTTCATGGCCGCCGGCACGGTCAGCGCATTGCAAAAGCGCGGCCTGCGGGTGCCGCAGGATGTCTCGGTGATGAGCATCGACGGGTTTAATCTGGCGGCGATCCAGGAGGTGCCGCTGACCGCGGTGCATGTGCCGCGGGATGAACTGGGCAGCGAGGCGGTGCATCTCCTGCAGCAGCGCCTGCTGCGCCCGGAGGCGCCGCACGGTTCGCTGCTGCTGCACGGCACGCTGGTGGTGCGCGATTCGGTACGGCGGATCCGGCCGGGCAAAGGCCATACGGCCGTGGAGCCGCAGGGGCTGTATGACGATTAAACCGGGATACCCAGCGCCCGCTTGCCGTGGATGTTCAGATCTTCCAGAGTGAAGCGCCCCTGCCAGCTGGCCTCATAGTCCTCGCGCGGGAAATCCCCCGGCGAGGCCCCTTTTTCCAGAGCAATTTTCACTTTCTGCGCGTAGGCGAGGTTCTTTTCGCACATCGGCGCTGCCGGAATGTACATCACATTGCCCCAGCCCTGCTGATTTTCCACCGGCGCCACCGAGTGAATGACGTCGCAGTGCCACCAGACGGAATCGCCAGCGTTCAGCGCCGGAATCGAACTGAGGGCTTTGATCAGCAGCGGGTGCCACTGCTCAGAGATCGGCAGTACTCTGCCCGGCGCGACGCCGCACAGCTCATCTTCCGGCACATCGTCAAGCAGTGGGCGCAGTAGAACATAAGCCATCGCCTCGGGGATCGGCACCACGTGCAGTAGCCCCTGACCCGGGATCATGTCCGACAGCGCGGTCCAGCCCTGGAAAGTGCGGAACACTGAGCATTTGGTGGTGTTGTCGACGGTGTACTCTTCCACTTCCGTACGGTGCGCGGCGTCCCACGGATCGTAAGCGTCGACATGACCGTTAAACACGTTGGCGAAGACCTGCTGGTAGGCGGGGAGCAGCCAGCGCTCCAGCGCACCGGAATCGGTATGCGCGCCCAGCCCCTTCGAGGTGGTTCCCGGCGGACGGCGGCGAATGCGGTCAGGGTAAATGACGCTGACGTCCGGATCGAACCAGCGCTTGCCGTCCTGCTCAAAGCGCCACAGGCGGTTGAGGAAGGACTGCGCCGCGGCCATTTCATCGCTCTGGCGGGCCTGCATTTGCGAGGGCGACCAGTAGATGGGATAGATTTCCGGCCGCGAAGCCTCCAGCGTACCGAAGAAGCTGTCGCCTGGCCCTTTGTAGACCTCGTCGAAATGGTTCAGATCCAGATATTCCAGCATCGCGGTATCCCAGGCCAGCGCCTGTTCGCGCGGAAAGTGGCCTTTGATCACCGCGCAGCCCCGACGCTTAATGGCCGCGCGCTGGGCATCGCTCACGGTTCCCTCGGCGATATCGCGGAACGGAATGGTTGGCCAGACCTCCTGGCCTGCGGCTTTCAGCGTCTCAATTTCCTGCAGGCGCTCGCTGATGCGCGCTGAGAGCTTATCGAACACCGCCTGGACGTCGCCGATTTGCGCCCGCAGCGCCTGCTTCATCTGGCGAATCGCCGCTTTGTGGTCGGCGGGGAGTGTTTCGTGGGTCGGGAGAGCAGCCATAATAACCTCGCTGTATCTTTCATTCGAAAGTATTAAATCTTACAAACGTTAATTTAAGTTAAAATGGAGTTAATGCAAGTTTAAAATCTTGCTGCGGCGCACAAAATGGACAAGCCGGGGCGTGCAGCCCCGGAGAGAGGTCAATCGTTGAAGGGAGCGCTGTTATCGAGGACGGCCTGAATGACGTTCAGCGCGCCGTCATGGTTATTATCGTCGGTCGCGTATCCGGCGATAGCCTTAATGCTGTCGGCGGCGTTACCCATGGCGAAAGCGTATTTCACCAGCTTCAGCATTTCGGCGTCGTTGCCGCTGTCGCCGATGGCCACGCACTGCTGCGGCGACAGGTTCCAGCGCTTGAGCAGGCGGCTGATGCCGTTGGCTTTATGCAGGCCGGGAATAATCAAATCGACAAAGCCAAAGCCGCTGGTGACCGGCTTCATAATGCCGTCGAGCGACACGTGCAGTTTATCGATCAGCTGCGGGATCTCACTGTCCGGCAGGTTCAGAGAGAATTTGAACAGCGTATCGTCGATGGCGTGATAGTCGCTTACCCGCTGCAGACGGTGGTAGTGCTTTGACATCAGGTCGACGAAGGCATCCGGGGCGTTATCGCTGACGTAAGCGCTCTGCAGGCCGCAGGCGACGAAGTTCAGCTGCGGATCTTTGAGTAATTCGCCAATCGCCACCTGCGATTCGTGGCGGGTCAGTTCGCCGTGGAACAGCTGCTTACCATGCGCAAAGACCAGGGCGCCGTTTTCGGCGACGAATGAGATCTGCTCGCGGATCTCCGGGAAGAAGGAGATCAGCTGATAGTACTGGTTGCCGCTGGCGACAACGAATTCAATGCCGCGCTGCTGCAGCTGGGCGAATTGCGCCAGAAACCGTGCGCGATCGTAGGTTTTGGCGTCATTGAGAAAAGTTCCGTCCATATCGGTGACGATAACTTTAACGGTCATAAGGGGGTGCTCCTGGCTTAACTTCGACCAGTAACATTCTAATTACAATGTGATGGGGAGCACAAATTTATTTCGAATGAAAGTTCATGCATTCAGAAAATGCCGGGAGGCGGCGTTGCCTTTCCCGGCCTGCAGGACAGGGAAGGCCCGCTAAGCGTAGCGCCAGCGGGCCTGAGGGGTTACAGCGTATGCTCGGTACGGGCGATGATATCGTCCTGGGTATCCGGCGACAGGGCGGTAAAGAACGCCGAGTACCCGGCGACGCGCACCACCAAATCGCGGTACTGGTCGGGGTGTTTCTTCGCCTCCAGCAGCGTGTCGCGCGAGACAATGTTGTACTGGATATGCCAGCCTTTATGCACCTCGAAGAAGGTGCGCAGCAGCACCATCAGCTTCTGCTTATCGGACTCGTTCTCCAGGGTGGACGGATTCAGCTTCTGATTAAGCAGCACGCCGCCGAGGATCGCCCCGGTGGGCAGTTTACCCACCGAACTGATGACCGCCGTCGGCCCCAGATGGTCGGTTCCGGAGGCCGGGCTGGCCCCTTCCGCCAGCGGGGTGTGCGCTTTACGGCCATCCGGCGTCGCCATGGTCTGCGCGCCGAACGGCACGTTGGCGGAGATAGACGACGTGCCGGCGTAATAGTTGCCGCCGATCGGGCCGCGGCCATAGCGCGGGTTGTGATACTGCTTCAGCTCGTCGATATAGGTCTGGTAGGCCCGCGCCAGCAACGTGTCCACGCTGTCATCATCGTTACCGTACTTCGGCGCGCCGTTGATCAACCGCTGGCGCAGCTGCTCGTGGGTCAGGCCGTCGAAATCTTCCGCCAGCGCCTTCGCCAGTTCCTGCTGGCCGATAACGCCCTGATCGAAGACCAGCTTTTTCACCGCCGCCAGGCTGTTGCCGAGGTTGGCGATGCCCACCTGCAGACCGGACACCCAGTCATATTTCGCGCCGCCTTGCTTGATACTCTTCGCCCGTTCGATGCAGTCGTCCACCAGCGCCGAACAGAGAATATCGTGGACGTTCTCTTCCAGCATGGTATCGACCACGTACTCAATCTCAATCGACTTACGGGTGTAGTAGCGGATCTGGCGGTCCCAGTCGGCCAGTACCTCGTCGAAGTTAGCGAAGTTGCCTTTCGACAGGGCGTGCTCCTGCGGCAGAAACACCTGGCCGCTGGTGGCATCGCGGCCGCCTTCCAGCGTCGCCAGCATCACCCGCGCGAAGTTGATAAAGCTCATGCCGGTGCAGCGATAGCCCCATTTGCCGCCGACCGCGGTTTCGATACAGCCGATGGCCGCATAATCGTAGGCGTCCTGCGGCTCAATACCCAGCTTGATAAATTCCGGGATCACGATTTCGTCGTTATTAAACGCCGGCATACCGAAGCCGCAGCGGATCACCTGGACGCAGGCGTCGAGGAAGTCGTTGCTCATTCCGGCGTGGTAGCGCACGCTGAGGTTCGGCTGGGTGGAACGCAGACGACCGCAGGATTCCAGGATGGCATACGACAGCGGGTTGACCGCGTCCTGGGGCTGGCCATCCACCAGGTTCTGGCCGCCGATGGTGACGTTCTGGTACAGCGGGCTGCCAGCCGAGGCCTTGGAGTGCGAGCCGGAGCGGATCTTGTTAACCTCCAGCAGCTTCAGCCAGCAGCTGTGCAGCAGCTCAATGGCCTGTTCGCGATCCAACGATTGCTGCAGCTCAACGTCGCGGCGGTAGTACGGATAGAGGTACTGGTCCATGCGGCCAAACGAGACCGAGTGGCCATTGGATTCAATCTGCAGGATCAACTGAATGAAGTAGCACAGCTGCAGCGCCTGCCAGAAGGTCTTCGGCGGCTCATGGGCGATGATGTCGCAGTTTTCGGCAATCGTCAGCAGCTCCTCGCGGCGTGCGTCACGGGATTCTGCCGTCGCCATCTCGCGCGCCAGCGCGGCGAAGCGTTTGCTGTGGTCGCTGACCGCCGCCAGCACAATATCAATCGCTTTCAGGAACTGTTCGCCGTGCAGGTCTTCCAGCACCGTCAGATTGATGCGCGACCGGCGTTCGGCGACTTTTGCACGCAGGCCGTCCAGGCCTTTCTCCAGCAGCAGCGGGTAGTTGACCGCCAGGTGGGCGTCGCCGGAGGTCATATTGCCCTCTGCCTTAATAATGCCGGTGGCGAGCAGCGCTTTCTGCTCATCGGTAAACATGCCGTAGCAGCGGTCCTGTACGGTCTGGCCGCGCCACCACGGGCACACTTCATGCAGCACGCGCTTGTTCTCTTCGCTGACCGCGAAGCCGGCGCCGGGGCGGTCGGCGAGATCGTCGATCTCTTTCTCGATCCAGCTGACGGTGTATTCCGGGAAGATCGGCGCGGCGCGCACTTCGCTGGCCTGGTTGCCGACGATCAGCTCATCGTGCTTGATCCAGATGGTGCGCTCGGCAAGGTGATGCGCCAGCGCCAGGGCACGACGCACCGGGATTGGCTTATCAAGATGCTGCTGATACATCTCGGTGTAGTGGCGGGCGCGTTCGGTACAGACCGGTGGCTTGACGATATGCACCAGCGCCATTTTATGGGCCTGGATGCGGGCGCTGAGGGTGTTGAGTTTCAGGGTAGTCATAGGGTTATCCTCGTAAGATCGCCGTTAGCCCCTTGCTCCACGCATAATCCTGCGCAAAGGCGAGCAGCTCGGGAGCATCCAGCGGTTTATCCGGTGCGGTGTAGGGCTGACTGAGTAACTGGTATTTATTCATTCCCAGCGTGTGGTAGGGCAGGAAATGGATTTCGCTGACCCGCAGGCGGTCGGCGGCAAAATCAGTGATGGCGGTGATGTCGGCTTCGCTGGCGTTGAATCCCTGGATTAACGGCACGCGAATGATCATGTTTTTCCCCGCCTGCGCCAGACGCTGCAGGTTGTCCAGCACCCGGCGGGCGCTACCATCGGTCCACTGCCGGAAAACGGCCTCGTCGACATGCTTCAGGTCGGCGAGAAACAGGTCGACGAAGGGTAAAGCCGGTTCAATGTATTTCCACGGCACGTGCAGGCAGGTTTCCACGGCGGTGTGAATGCCTGCCTGATGACTGGCTTCGAACAGCGCTTGCGCCAGCGTTGGGTTCATAAAGGGTTCGCCGCCGGAAAGAGTGATGCCGCCGCCGCTGCGATCGTAGAATGGTTTATCACGCAGCACCGTCGCCATGATCTCCTCGACGCTCTTCTCCTCGCCGCACACCGTGAGCGCGGTGGTGGGGCAGCAGTCGCGCAGAGCGGCGATATGGCTGTCGTTAACGTGTTGCCGGTGAATGATCAGGCCATCGAGGGTGCGGGTGATAACCGCCGGCGCCGCCTGCTGGCACAGCTCGCAGCCGGCCAGGCACAGCCGCGAGTCATACAGCAGATCTTCGCTACGGGCGCGGCTCTCCGGGTTCTGACACCAGCGGCAGCCCAGCGAGCAGCCTTTCAGGAAGACGACGGTGCGGATCCCTGGGCCGTCATGGGTGGAATAGCGCTGGATATTGAAGATCATGGCTTACCCTCTTTTTTGTGTATGAATATAAAAACACTTTCGAATGAAAGTTATATTGACGCAAATCAACAAGCGGGATGGGGATAATCGCCAGGGGATAGAATAACGGCAGAGGTCACAACCTCACCGGCGACGATCCTCGCCGGTGGTTGAACGTTAGCGCGTACCGCATACCTCGCACTGCGGGTGGCGCATCAGCTTCATTTCACGAAACTGGCAGGTCATGGCGTCGTACATCACGATTTTTCCGCTGGCGGGCGTGCCGTAGCCGGTCAGCAGCTTAATGGCCTCCATCGCCTGCAGGGAACCGATAGTGCCCACCAGCGGGGCCATCACGCCGGCTTCGACGCAGGTGAGGGCATTTTCGCCAAACAGGCGGCTCAGGCAGCGGTAGCAGGGTTCGCCCTGCTGATAGGTGAAGACGCTGATCTGCCCCTCCATGCGGATCGCCGCCCCGGAAATCAGCGGGGTTTGGTGGCGGAAGCAGCCGGCGTTGAGCTGGTTACGGATGGCGACGTTGTCGGTGCAGTCGAGCACCAGATCGTGCCCGGCAATCTGCGCCGCCAGCGCCGGTTCGTCCAGTAAGGCATTGAGCGGCACCAGATGAACGTGCGGATTAATGCGCGCCAGCGCCTCGCGGGCGGAATCCACCTTAGGCTGGCCGAGGGTGGCATCGCTGTGCAGCGTCTGGCGCTGCAGATTGGAGAGCGAGACGGTGTCGAAATCGAGCAGGGTGAGCTGCCCCACCCCGGCGGCGGCCAGATACTGCGCGGCGGCGCAGCCAAGCCCGCCGAGGCCGACCACCAGCACCCGAGCGGCCTTTAGCCGCTCCTGGCCGTCAAAATCAAAACCGCGCAAAACAATCTGCCGGTTATAGCGCAGCATCTCTTCATCGCTCAGCTCCACGGCCATTACAGCCCCCCAAACAGATGGCTGAACGGTTCGACCTCGACCCATTCGCCCGCTTCAACGTGGCCGCGCTCGCGCTCCAGCACGATAAAGCAGTTGCCGAGGCTGAAAGAGCTGAAAATGTGCGAGCCCTGATGGCCGGTGGTGGTCACCACCAGCTCGCCGTCCGGGTTGCGCTGCAGAATACCGCGTTGAAAATCGAGGCGGCCCGGCGACTTTTTCAGTCGTGTGGCGGCGCGTACCCGCAGGCGGGTTGCCTGAAGCGGGCCGTACTTGCCCGAGAGCTTCGCCAGCAGCGGCTGCACCAGCTGACAGAAGGTGACGGTGGCGGAAACCGGGTTGCCCGGCAGGCCGCAGAACCAGCTGCTGCTGAGCTTGCCGAAGGCGAAGGGTTTGCCCGGCTTGATCGCCAGCTTCCAGAAGCCGATCTCCCCCAGCTCTTCAAGAATGGTTTTGGTGTAGTCGGCTTCGCCCACCGAGACGCCCCCGGAGCTGATGACCACGTCGGCCTGCTGGTCGGCGGCGATAAAGGCCTCACGCAGTTGCGCCGGATCGTCAGGAATAATGCCGAGATTAATGACCTCGCAGCCCAGCTGTTCGAGCATCAGATGCACCGCCAGGCGGTTGGTATCGTAAATCTGGCCGTCGCCGAGCGGTTGACCCGGCAGCTGCAGCTCATCGCCGGTCGAGAAGACCGCGACGCGAATCTTGCGCACCACCTCGACGTCGGCAATGCCCAGCGAGGCCAGCACCGGCAGCTCGGCTACCGTCAGCGGCGTTCCCGCCGGGAAGACCACCGCGCCATGGGCGATATCTTCTCCGCGGCGGCGAATATGCTGCCCGGCTTTCACCGGCGCGGTAAAGCGCACGCCGGCGTCGGTCTGTTCAGTCTCTTCCTGCATGACTACCGCGTCGCAGCCTGCAGGCACCGGCGCGCCGGTCATAATGCGGATACAGGTGCCGGTGGGCCAGGCGTCGTGAAACGGCTGGCCGGCGAAGGCCTTCCCGGCGACCGGCAGGGCCGCGCCGTCGCGAAGGTCGCTCAACCGGACGGCATAGCCATCCATCGCCGCGTTATCAAAGCCGGGGACATCCAGCGGGGAGATAATGTCATGGGCGGTAACGCGCGCGAAGGCCTGCAACAGCGGTACAGTTTCCGTGGCGCTCAGCGGCGTAATACGATCGAGCATCTGGGTGAGGGCTGTGTCGAGCGGCATCAGTCCGGCGGTAAAATCCATGGGTCACTCCTGCGGGCAAAACGGCGAAAACGCCTATTATGGCAGAAAAGCGGCGCGGGCTGTATGCCACCTGGGTACGAGGCTTTACATCGCCCGCCGCTCTTTCTATATTCAAAAATTGTATAAGACATTCAGCAATATAATGATATCAATACCCTTATTCCTGACGTGACCGGCGCCGCGACGCGCTACGACAGGGCGGGGGCTATCCACTTCATCGTTAAGGACTGGCGAAATGGGCAAGGCGGTTATAGCAATTCACGGCGGCGCAGGGGCGATTTCTCGCGCGCAGATGACGCCGGAGCGGGAGCGGGAGTACGTGGCGGCGCTGTCGGCTATCGTCGAAAGCGGACAGAAAATGTTGGCTGCGGGCGCCAGTGCGCTGGATGCCGTGACCGAGGCCGTCCGTCTGCTGGAGGAGTGTCCGCTGTTTAACGCCGGGATCGGCTCGGTATTTACCCACGATCAAACCCACGAACTGGACGCCTGCGTGATGGACGGCTACAGCCTGCAGGCGGGGGCGGTGGCCGGGGTCAAACATTTACGTAATCCGGTGCTGGCGGCGCGTCTGGTGCTGGAGAAGAGCCCGCACGTGCTGCTGATCGGTGAGGGGGCGGAAAATTTCGCCTTCTCCCACGGAATGGCGCGCGTCGATAACGATCTCTTTTCCACCCCCGAGCGCCTGCTGCAGCTGCAGGAGGCGAAAGCGGGTGGGGAGATCATCCTTGACCACCATGCCGCTCCGCTCGACGAACGCCAGAAAATGGGCACCGTCGGGGCGGTGGCGCTCGATCTGGCCGGCAATCTGGCGGCGGCGACCTCCACCGGCGGCATGACCAACAAACTGCCCGGACGCGTTGGCGACAGCCCGCTGCCGGGCGCGGGGTGCTACGCCAACAACGCCAGCGTGGCGGTCTCCTGCACCGGCACCGGCGAAGTCTTTATGCGTACTCTGGCGGCCTACGATATCGCCGCCCTGATGGAGTACGGTCAGCTCAGTCTCTATTCTGCCTGCGAGCGGGTGGTGATGGAGAAGCTGCCGGCCCTCGGCGGCAGCGGCGGACTGATTGCCGTCGATCGCGAAGGCAACGTCGTTTTACCGTTTAACAGCGAAGGCATGTACCGCGCCTGGTGCTATGCCGGCGATACGCCGACCATTGGCATTTATCGCGAATAGAACAAGGGAGAGGGAGAGTGCCGCAAACTCACGAAACGGATACCTGCGAAGTACTGGTGGTGCGCAACCTGAACGTGGCGTTTCGCCAGCAGGATGCGCCAGAGGTGCAGGCCGTGCGTCAGCTTTCCTTCAGCCTGCGCCGCGGCGAGACGCTGGCGATTGTCGGGGAGTCTGGTTCGGGAAAATCGGTCACCGCTCTGGCGCTGATGCGTCTGCTTGACGCCGCCAGCAGCGAGGTGAGCAGCGAGGGGCTGTGGCTGCGACGGCGCAACCGGCAGGTGATCGCGCTCAATGAGCAATCGGAGGCCGAAATGCGCCGGGTACGCGGCGCGGACCTGGCGATGATTTTTCAGGAGCCGATGACTTCGCTGAACCCGGTGTTCACCATCGGCGAGCAGATCGCCGAATCCCTGCGTCTGCACCAGGGGCTGGGGCGCGAAGAGGCGCTGCGCGCGGCAAAAAAGATGCTCGACCAGGTGCGTATTCCCCAGGCGGAAGAGATGCTCTCACGCTATCCGCTCCAGCTCTCCGGCGGCATGCGCCAGCGGGTGATGATCGCCATGGCGCTCTCCTGTCGGCCGGCGGTGCTGATTGCCGACGAGCCGACCACGGCGCTGGATGTCACCATCCAGGCGCAAATTTTGCAACTTATCGCCGTCCTGCAAAAGGAGATGGCGATGGGGGTAATCTTTATCACCCATGACATGGGGGTGGTGGCCGATATCGCCGATCGGGTGCTGGTCATGTATCGCGGCGAGGCGGTGGAGACCGGCAGCGTCGAGGAGATTTTCCGTTCACCGCAGCACCCTTATACGCAGTCCCTGCTGGCGGCGGTCCCCCGGCTGGGTGAGATGCGCGGTCGGGATCTGCCGCGCCGCTTTCCGCTGCCGGGGCAGCCGCTGGCGGAGACAGAAACGCCAGACACGGTGGTGGCGGGGGAGCCGATTCTGCAGGTGCGCGATCTGGTGGCCCGTTTCCCGGTGCGCGGCGGGCTGCTCAATCGCGTGACGCGCGAAGTGCATGCGGTGGAGAAGGTGAGTTTTGATCTCTGGCCGGGAGAGACCCTCTCTCTGGTGGGGGAGTCCGGCTGCGGCAAGTCGACCACCGGCCGGGCGCTGCTGAGGCTGGTTGAGACTCAGGGTGGCACCATTACCTTCGACGGTCAGCGGATCGATACCCTCTCCGGCAGCAAGCTGCAGTCCCTGCGGCGCAATATTCAGTTTATTTTTCAGGATCCTTACGCCTCGCTCGATCCGCGCCAGACGGTCGGCGATTCGATTATGGAGCCGCTGCGGGTGCATGGCCTGCTGGACAGGGAGGCGGCGCGCGAGCGGGTCGCCTGGCTGCTGAAGCGCGTGGGGCTGCAGCCGGAGCATGCCTGGCGCTACCCCCACGCCTTTTCCGGCGGCCAGCGGCAGCGGATCTGCATTGCCCGCGCGCTGGCACTGAATCCGAAGGTGGTGATTGCCGATGAGTCGGTGTCGGCCCTGGATGTCTCCATTCGTGCGCAGATTATCAATCTGATGCTCGACCTGCAGCGCGAGATGGGCATCGCGTTTCTGTTTATTTCCCATGATATGGCGGTGGTGGAGCGCATCAGCCACCGCGTGGCGGTGATGTATCGCGGCCGGATTGTCGAAATCGGCCCGCGCCGCGCAGTGTTTGAAAACCCGCAGCACCCCTATACCCGTAAGCTCATGGCTGCCGTACCGGTGGCCGACCCGGCCTACCGTCATCCGCAGCGGGTCCTGCTGTCTGATGACGTCCCGGGCAATATTTATAAGCGGGGCGAGGAGATCGCCAGCCCGCCATTGCAGCAGGTTGGGCCGGGCCACTTCGTCGCCCGCGACGCCGCCGACGTGCTGGGCAGAACATAACAACACATAACGCACCTTTTCAGGAGAACACGATGACACAACCTGTTTCACGCAAATGGTGGCTGGCGCTGAGTATCGCGGCGGCCCTGGCGAGCGCCCCCGCTTTTGCCGCCAAAGATGTGGTGGTGGCGGTCGGGTCTAACTTCACGACGCTCGACCCCTATGATGCTAACGATACTCTGTCGCAGGCGGTGGCGAAGTCCTTTTATCAAGGCCTGTTCGGCCTTGATAAAGAGATGAAGCTGCAAAATGTCCTTGCCGAGAGCTACACCGTGTCGCCGGATGGCCTGGTGTACACCATCAAGCTGCACAGCGGGGTGAAATTCCAGGATGGCACCGACTTTAACGCCGAGGCGGTCAAGGCTAACCTCGACCGCGCCAGCAACCCGGAAAACCATCTCAAGCGCTATAACCTGTATAAAAATATCGCCAGCACCGAGGCGGTTGATCCGACCACGGTGAAAATCATCCTTAAACAGCCGTTCTCGGCGTTTATTAATATTCTCGCCCATCCGGCGACAGCGATGATTTCGCCGACGGCGCTGAAAAAATATGGCAAGGATATCGGCTTCCACCCGGTGGGCACCGGGCCGTATAAGCTCGATACCTGGAACCAGACCGATTTCGTGAAGGTCAGCAAGTTCGATGGCTACTGGCAGCCGGGGCTGCCGAAGCTGGATTCCATTACCTGGCGACCGGTGGTCGATAACAATACCCGGGCGGCGATGCTGCAGACCGGCGAGGCGCAGTTTGCCTTCCCGATCCCCTATGAGCAGGCGCCGCTGCTGGCGAAAAACAGCAAACTGGAGCTGGTGGCCAGTCCGTCGATCATGCAGCGTTACATCAGCATGAACGTGACGCAGAAACCGTTCGATAATCCGAAGGTGCGCGAAGCGATCAACTACGCCATCAACCGCCAGGCGCTGGTCAAGGTGGCGTTTGCCGGCTATGCCACCCCGGCGACCGGCGTGGTGCCGCCATCGATTGCCTACGCTCAGAGCTACCCCGCGTGGCCTTACGATCCGGCGAAAGCGCGCCAGCTGCTAAAAGAGGCCGGCTACCCCAACGGGTTTAGCACTACGCTGTGGTCGTCACATAACCACAGCACCGCGCAGAAAGTGCTGCAGTTTACCCAGCAGCAGTTGGCGCAGGTGGGCATAAAGGCGCAGGTGACGGCGATGGACGCCGGTCAGCGGGCGGCGGAAGTGGAAGGTAAAGGGCAGAAAGAGAGCGGGGTACGGATGTTCTATACCGGCTGGTCCGCCTCCACTGGCGAAGCCGACTGGGCGCTG
Organism: Klebsiella sp. 1SOBk10mer; assembly: GCF_046602535.1. Taxonomy (NCBI): domain Bacteria; kingdom Pseudomonadati; phylum Pseudomonadota; class Gammaproteobacteria; order Enterobacterales; family Enterobacteriaceae; genus Klebsiella; species Klebsiella sp. 1SOBk10mer. Next base: position 156,557 of record NZ_JBKIUP010000002.1, on the reverse strand, counting down.
TCGCCTCTGTTTGCTTCCCAAAACTGGCCGCCGACCCTGTTTAACACCGCTTTTTACAGCAACCCGCAGGTTGATAGCGCGCTGAGCGAGGCGCTGAAAACCACCGATCCGCAAGAGAAAACCAAACTCTACAAAGCGGCGCAGGATATTATCTGGAAAGAGTCGCCGTGGGTGCCGCTGGTGGTGGAGAAACTGGTCTCCGCCCACAGCAAGAACCTCACCGGCTTTTATATCCAGCCGGACACCGGCTTCAGCTTCGAACAGGCAGATTTAACACCGTGAAGGTCGAGATGATGCCCTCCGGCGCTAGTGGGCGGAGGGCGGTTTTTCCGCGGGGCGGGTTGTGGAGGTACGATGCTCAACTATGTGATTAAGCGCCTGCTGGGGCTGATCCCCACCCTGCTAATCGTCGCGGTGCTGGTGTTTCTCTTCGTCCATATGCTGCCCGGCGACCCGGCGCGGCTGATTGCCGGACCAGAGGCCGATGCCCAGGTGGTGGCGATGGTGCGCCAGCAGCTGGGGCTTGACCAGCCGCTGCACGTCCAGTTCTGGCACTACATCACCAACGTGCTGCGCGGCGATTTTGGCATGTCCATGGCCTCGCGGCGTCCCGTTGCCAGTGAGATAGCCAGCCGCTTTATGCCCACCCTGTGGCTGACGCTGGCCAGCATGAGCTGGGCGGTGCTGTTTGGCATGGCGGCGGGGATCGCGGCGGCGGTGTGGCGCAATCGCTGGCCTGACCGTCTGGGAATGGCGCTGGCGGTGAGCGGTATTTCGTTTCCGGCCTTTGCCCTCGGCATGCTGCTGATGCAGGTGTTTTCGGTTGAGCTGGGCTGGCTGCCGACGGTGGGCGCCGACAGCTGGCGGCACTATATTTTGCCGTCGCTGACCCTCGGCGCGGCGGTGGCGGCGGTGATGGCGCGCTTTACCCGCGCGTCGTTCGTCGATGTGCTGCATGAAGACTATATGCGTACCGCCCGGGCGAAAGGGGTGAGCGAAACGCGGGTGGTGCTCAAGCATGGTCTGCGCAATGCGATGATCCCGGTGGTCACCATGATGGGGCTGCAGTTCGGTTTCCTGCTCGGCGGCTCGATCGTCGTGGAGAAGGTCTTCAACTGGCCGGGGCTGGGGCGACTGCTGGTCGATTCGGTAGAAATGCGCGATTACCCGGTGATTCAGGCGGAAGTGCTGCTCTTTTCGCTGGAGTTTATTCTTATCAATTTAGTGGTGGATGTGCTGTACGCGGCCATAAACCCGGCTATCAGGTATAAGTAAGGTGCGATTGCTTAACTGGAGAAGGCAGGCGGCGCTGAACGCCATGCCGGGCATCAGGCCCGGCGAGATCCATACCCCCTGGCATGAGTTCTGGCGGCGCTTTCGGCGTCAGCCGGTGGCCATGGGCGCCGGTATTTTCGTGCTGTTGCTGATTGCGGTGGCCATCGTCGCCCCATGGATAGCGCCGTACGATGCGGAAAATTATTTCGACTACGACCGGCTTAACGAGGGGCCTTCGCTGGTGCACTGGTTCGGTGTCGACTCTTTGGGGCGCGATATTTTCAGCCGGGTGCTGGTGGGGGCGCAGATCTCGCTGGCCGCGGGGGTGCTGGCGGTGCTGATTGGCGCGGCCATCGGCACGGTGCTTGGGCTGCTGGCCGGCTACTATGAGGGCTGGTGGGACCGGCTGATTATGCGTCTGTGCGACGTGCTGTTCGCCTTTCCGGGGATCCTGCTGGCGATCGCGGTGGTCGCCGTCATGGGCAGCGGGATGGCCAACGTGATTATCGCCGTGGCGATCTTCTCTATCCCGGCGTTCGCCCGGCTGGTGCGGGGCAACACCCTGGTATTAAAGCAGCAGACTTTTATTGAATCGGCGCGCAGCATTGGCGCCAGCGATGCCACCATCCTCTTCCACCACATCCTGCCGGGGACGGTGTCGTCGATCGTGGTTTATTTCACCATGCGCATTGGGGTATCGATTATTTCGGCGGCCAGTCTGTCGTTTCTCGGTCTCGGCGCGCAGCCGCCCACGCCGGAGTGGGGCGCGATGCTCAACGAGGCGCGGGCGGATATGGTGATGTCCCCGCACGTGGCGCTGTTTCCGGCGGTGGCGATTTTCGTGACCGTGCTGGCGTTTAATCTGCTGGGGGATGGCCTGCGCGATGCGCTGGATCCGAAGTTAAAGGGGTAGGGGACGTCGGGTGACGGTCTGGCGCACGACGGGGGGATAAGCTGCATCGGTTGCCACTTTCTCTGCCCGGGAAAAGCGTTTATCACGTGTGGCGTCAGCGCACATTGCGCTCCCGGTTAATTTTCTGCGTTATGTCTGGCTTGGCGCAGGGAGCGCACAGGGGGCGGCCAGTCGCCGCCGCCCCCTGTACCCCCGGGCTCCGGCCAGCAACATCGCCACTTCGTGGTGCCTTCGACTTATCCCTGCAGGCTGCGGGTCGGGCCGAGGCAGCGTCCGTGCAAAACATGGCCCTCAGCCCGCATCCATGCGGGCTGCCCCGGCCTTCCGGGAACGTCTCAGCGATGTTGAGGCCGCCAGCACCGGCAGTTTCAGCGGCCCCATGTCCGGCGGCGATTCACATATTGGGACTGGACCCCGTAGGCCGGGTAAGCGTAGCGCCACCCGGCAAAATAACGGCGCAACAGGGTTGCCTGGAAGGTCATCAACGCTTGCCCGGCGGCGCTGCGCTTGCGGGGGCCTGGGGGGGAGCCTACGGGAGGACTCCGTAGGCTGGGGAATGCACTAAGCCGCTATCCGGGAAGCTGGACTAGACCCGGGTTCCCCACAGGTCGTATTCGTCGGCGTGCTCGACTTTCACCCGCACCACGTCGCCCGGCTTAACGCGGGTTTCGCCGTTCAGGTAGACCGCGCCGTCGATTTCCGGGGCGTCGGCCATGCTGCGGCCAATGGCGCCTTCTTCATCAACTTCATCCACCAGCACCAGGATTTCGCGACCCACTTTTTCCTGCAGACGCTCGGCAGAGATCTGCTGCTGCAGCTGCATAAAGCGGTTCCAGCGCTCCTCTTTCACCTCTTCCGGCACCTGATCCGCCAGCTCATTGGCGGTGGCGCCTTCAACCGGGCTGTACTTGAAGCAGCCGACGCGGTCGAGACGCGCCTCTTTCAGGAAGTCGAGCAGCATCTGGAAATCTTCTTCCGTTTCCCCCGGGAAGCCCACGATAAAGGTGGAGCGCAGGGTCAGATCCGGGCAGATTTCACGCCACTGCTTGATGCGCGCCAGCTGACGGTCAGCGGAACCTGGACGCTTCATCAGCTTCAGGATGCGCGGGCTGGCGTGCTGCAGCGGAATATCGAGGTACGGCAGAATTTTGCCTTCTGCCATCAGCGGGATCACATCGTCAACGTGCGGGTACGGGTAGACATAGTGCAGGCGCACCCAGATGCCGAGCTTCGCCAGCTCTTCGCACAGGCTGACCATGCTGGTCTTCACCGGCATACCGTTGTGGAAACCGGTGCGGTGCTTGACGTCGACGCCGTAGGCGGAGGTGTCCTGCGAAATCACCAGCAGCTCTTTCACGCCAGCGTCAGCGAGGCGTTTGGCTTCCGCCAGCACTTCGCCAATCGGACGGCTCACTAGGTCGCCGCGCATGGACGGAATAATGCAGAAGGTGCAGCGATGGTTGCAGCCTTCAGAAATTTTTAAGTAGGCGTAGTGGCGCGGCGTCAGCTTAACGCCCTGTTCCGGCACCAGGCTCAGGAACGGGTTGTGCTTCGGCTTTGGCGTATAGTGGTGGACGTGCTCCAGCACCTGCTCATAGCTGTGCGGACCGGTGATCTCCAGCACCTTCGGGTGCACTTCACGGATCTGATCCTCTTTTGCGCCGAGACAGCCGGTGACGATCACCTTGCCGTTCTCTTTCAACGCTTCGCCGATCGCTTCCAGCGATTCCTGCACAGCGCTGTCGATAAAGCCGCAGGTATTAACGATCACCATATCGGCGTTGTCGTAGGTAGGGACGACGTCATAACCTTCGGTGCGCAGTTCGGTCAGGATACGCTCTGAGTCCACGAGGTTTTTCGGGCAGCCCAGGGAGACGAAGCCGATTTTCGGCTGGTGCGTGACATTGCTCATAGCTTAAAAAGTGTTCAATTATTGGAATGGTCAGGGCAGGAATTCTACAGATCTTTGCGAAAAAGAGTATAGCTCCGTCACGGTTAATGGTGAAAAAGCGCACCCAGCCCTGCCTTTCATGCCCCTGCCGCTAAAGCGGATCCCGCACGCCCCGGAGCAGAGGGGCGGGAAACGCTTCCGGCAAGCCGTGCGCGCAGGCGGCGATTCACGCCCGGCGTTGCTGCCGGGCAGAGACTTATTGCGCCGGGGTGACGGCTCCGGAGGGGGCGGCGCCGGGCTTTTTCGGCTCGCGCTTATCCTGCAGCGTGAAGACAGAGATCAAAGTAAATAGTCCGGCGATGCCGCCGAGGATCAGATAGGTGTCGGCGAAGCCAATGGTATCGTACAGATAGCCAGCCAGCGGGGAGTAAATGGCGGTGGCGATCGAGGCGACAAACAGCACCAGTAAATAGACTGTCGAAGAGAGCTTGTGGTCGAAGTTGGCGGCGATGAATTTAAAGACCGACACCAGAATTAACGGTTTCTCCAGGGCATGCATCATTTTTACTGCGCCAATCCACACCGGTCCGAGAGGCACCGCCGAACCAACAATACGTACCGACATGATCAGCCCGGCAATGATCAGCGCCCACTTGGCGCCGGTCCGGTTAACAAACCACGGCATCAGGCATAAGAACAGCGTTTCGCCGCAAACCTGAATGGAGGCGAGGATCCCATACCAGCGGTTGCCTTCCTCCGGCGTCGGGAACTGTTGCGAGAAGTACTGGGCAAACTGCTGATCGTAGGTGTCATAAATTTGCGTGACGAACAGGGTAAAGAGCAGCAGCATCCAGAACTGACCGTTCTTCGCCAGCTCGAGGGCATGGGAGACCTTCAGCGATTCGCTTCGCGCCACATCAGCGTCGGTTAATTCAATTTTGGTCAGCATAAAGCAGATGGCGGCGATGACGATGGCGAGGCTGGCGAGCCAGAAGGCCAGATTAGGATTGCTGTCGATATATTTACCCACAATCCAGGCCGCCGCTGCCCAGCCTAACGAGCCCCACATCCGCACCCGACCGTATTCGAACTGGTAGCGACGGGAAATCTTATCGATGTAAGAGTCGATCACCCCGCAGCCGGAGTTAAAGATGATCCCCAGATAGATCCCCCCCAGCAGCGCGCCGAACCAGAAATTGTGCACCAGCAGCGGCGCGTAAACATAGATAAAGAAGGGGCCCACCGGCAGGAGCAGGGCGACCAGCAGCCAGATAAGCCGTTTTTTCAGGCCGAACTTGTCGGAGATAAAGCCGAAGAAAGGTTGCATCAGCAGGGCGATAAAGGCGTTGACCGAGTAGAGCAGGCCGGTCTTCGTGGCGCTGATGCCAAGATGCTGGGTGGTCCAAATGACAAAGAAAGCCATGGTCGACGACCAGGCGAACAGGTAGAGGAAATCGAATAGACTCAACAGAAGGTAGTTTCTTTTACCGGGCGTCATGGTTCAGTTCCTTGCAAACGGGCAGAGAGATTATCAGCGAACCGCGGCCGCGGTCGCTGTTTTTATTAAATGTTATACGTATTACATTAATGATTTGTTATGGCATTCTGTCTTACGATCGTGCAATAGCGTCTGCGATATAATGTGATCATTGCAGCACTATTTTGGCCACTTAATGGCGATTATGGCGATTTTGTTTCTTTGCGAAATTAAATGTGATCGTGTGACATTATTTTTGTTGTAGACCTGACAAAGCGGCAAGGTTGTCAAATTGTAAAGGGTGTTAAAGTCTTGGGAATAATTGACCTGGCGCATCATTTTGTACAAAAAATAACCGTATTATGGATAGGGTAAAGGACGACAGAGGAGGAACCGTGATGACCGTTGACAGACTATACCGCCACCTTTTGCAGAAGCTCATTAACGCCAATATCGATATTGACGCCTATCTGCAGCTGCGGAAGGCCAAAGGCTACATGTCAGTCAGCGAAAATGACCATCTGCGTGAAAACTTGTTTGAGCTTTGCCGTGAAATGCGTGCCCAGGCGCCGCGCCTGCAGCATGTCATTTCACCGGAGGAAAAGGATGCCCTTCGTTTGGCCGGCGAGTCCGTCGCCGCCGCTGCAGTATGCCTGATGAGCGGGCATCATGATTGTCCGCTGTACATCGCTGTTAACGTAGAGAAGCTAGAACGCTGTCTGACAGGATTGACTTCAAATATTCATAAATTGAATAAATTGTCGCCAATTCCTCATGCCTGATCGGCTGAAACCCAGGGGAAGTGGATGCTTCCCCTGTTAAAGGTTATGTAAAAATCCCCGCGCAAATTTCCCCGCTGGCTACCCTTTAGCGCAGAGCTGACGAAAGGAGAATGCCATGCGTCCGATCCCGCTGCTGTTGCTATTGAGCGCCCTGTCGCTGCCGGCCCTGAGCCAGGCCGCGGCGCGGGTGGAGGTATTGCAGAACCGGCTGGCCCATCCGTGGAGCCTGGCATTTCTCCCCGGCGACCAGGGCATGTTGATCACCCTGCGTGGCGGCGAGCTCAAGCGCTGGCAACCGGGTAAAGGCCTGTCGGCGCCGATAGCCGGCGTGCCGCAGGTGTGGGCCAACGGCCAGGGGGGCTTACTGGACGTGGCGCTGGCCCCGGATTTCGCGCAGTCGCGGCGGGTGTGGCTAAGCTATGCGGAAAGCGACGCCAGCGGCAAAGCGGGCACCGCGGTGGGCTACGGGCAGTTGAGCCAGGATGCCACCCAACTGACGAATTTCACCGTGGTGTTTCGCCAGCAGCCGAAACTCTCCGTCGGCAATCATTTTGGCGGCCGGCTGGTGTTTGACGGCAAAGGGCATCTCTTTATTGGCCTCGGGGAGAACAATCAGCGTCCCACCGCTCAGGATCTCGACAAGCTGCAGGGAAAAGTGGTCCGCCTGACGGAGAACGGGGGTGTGCCGCCGGATAATCCCTTTGTTGGCCGGGCCGACGTGAGGCCGGAGATCTGGGCCTACGGCATCCGCAACCCGCAGGGAATGGCGATAAATCCGTGGAGCGGGGCGCTGTGGCTGAACGAGCACGGCCCGCGCGGCGGGGATGAAATTAATATCCCGCAGGCGGGAAAAAACTACGGCTGGCCGCTGGCGACGCACGGCATTAACTACAGCGGCCTGCCCATTCCGGAGGCCAGGGGCAAAACGGTTCCGGGAACCGAGCCTCCCCTGTATGTCTGGCCGGTCTCGCCCGGGGTAAGCGGGATGGCCTTCTACGCGGCGCAGACCTTTCCCCAGTGGCAACATAAGCTGTTTATCGGCGCGCTGAAGGAGACGTCGCTGATTGTTCTGGCGGTGGACGGCAATCAGGTCCGCGAGGAGGGGCGCCTGCTGGAGGCGCGCGGGAAACGCATCCGCGACGTTCGCGTGGGACCCGACGGCTATCTGTATGTGTTAACCGACGAGTCTAACGGCGAGCTATTGCGGCTGAGTCCGGAGAAGTAGCGTCAGGTGACCGGGATCTGCACCACTTCGCGCCAGGCGGGACGCTGGCTAATCTGCTGATACCAGCGCTGCAGATGGGGCCGCGGTTGCCAGCTGTCGAGGATCGACAACAGGTTGTAGACGAAGGGGGCGACGGCAATATCGCCAAGGCCGAACTGCTCGCCAGAGAGCCACGGCATTTTGGCCAGTTCGTCATCCAGCATGGCGAATAGCGCTTCGCAGGCGCTGATCCCCGCGGCGATCGCCGCCGGGTCGCGTTGCTCCGGCGGCGTCCTCACCAGGCCCATTAACACCGGGCGATGAGCGGGAGAGAGGGTGCCGTTGGACCAGTCCATCCACTTTTCGCCTTGCGCGCGCTGCGCCGGCGCGGCCAGCCACAGACGGTCAACGCCATACTGGGCGGCAAGGTAGCGAATAATCGTATTTGATTCCCACAACACCACCCCGGTGGCATCGTCCTTTAACAGCGGCACCAGCCCGTTGGGGTTCATCGCCAGATATTCCGGGTCATGATTGAGACCAAACTCCAGCCCGGCGAGGATCTGCTCATACGGCAGATCCAGCTCCTCCAGCACCCAGCGCACTTTCTTCACGTTGGTCGAATTATTACGTCCCCACAGTGTAATCATTTTCGCTCCTGAGTTTGTTTCACTGCCGTTGCAGCGCGATCGGCGATCATGTTGGGATAAAGTTAATATTTAGGCAATCACGATCAAAAAAATTGTTCTGATTAAAGCACGGCGGCATGTTATTGCGTAAACTTTAAAAACTTTACCAACTCGCTGTTTCTTTAAGGTCATTTGTACGCTTTACTCACCGGTTGCTGCGGCGCGGTCAGAGTGGCGCGGCATATTTTGTTTGGAAAGGATACTTGGGTGGCTCTTATGATGCATGACGCTTTTTCCCTTCGCGGCCTCGCGGCAGGTTGCGCGCTGTTATTTCTTGTCGCACCTGCGGTGCAGGCTGCAGAACAACTCCCCGACGCCCCTTCGATTGACGCTCGCGCCTGGATCCTGATGGACTACGCCAGCGGGAAGGTGCTGAGCGAAGGCAATGCCGATGAAAAACTCGACCCGGCCAGTCTGACGAAGATCATGACCAGCTACGTGGTGGGGCAGGCGATAAAAGCGGGAAAAATTAAACTGACCGATATGGTGACCGTCGGGCGCGATGCCTGGGCGACCGGCAACCCGGCGCTGCGCGGCTCATCGGTGATGTTCCTCAAGCCCGGCATGCAGGTTTCCGTGGAAGATCTGAACAAAGGGGTCATCATTCAGTCCGGTAACGACGCCAGCATTGCCATTGCGGACTACGTGGCGGGCAGCCAGGACGCTTTCGTCAGCCTGATGAACGGCTACGCCAAAAAAATGGGGCTGACCAACACCACCTTTATGACCGTTCACGGCCTTGATGCGCCGGGGCAGTTCAGTACCGCTCGCGATATGGCGTTGTTGACCAAAGCGATGATCCACGATGTACCGGAAGAGTACGCGGTACATAAAGAGAAAGAGTTCACCTTTAATAAAATTCGTCAGCCAAACCGTAACCGTCTGCTGTGGAGCACCAACCTCAACGCCGATGGCGTGAAAACCGGGACCACCGCCGGGGCCGGCTATAACCTGGTTTCTTCGGCCACGCAGGGCGATATGCGTCTGATTGCCGTGGTGCTGGGGACCAAAACCGACCGCATTCGTTTTAACGAGTCAGAAAAACTGCTGACCTGGGGCTTCCGCTTCTATGAAACCGTGACGCCGATTAAACCGGATGCCACCTTCGTCACTCAGCGCGTGTGGTTTGGCGACAGCAGCGAAGCGAAACTGGGTGCTGGCGAAGCGGGCTCTATCACCCTGCCGAAGGGGCAGTTGAAAAACCTGAAAGCCAGCTACACCTTAAACCAGCCGCAGCTTACCGCGCCGCTGGAGAAGGGGCAGGTGGTCGGGACTATCGACTTTAAGCTGAATGATAAAACCATCGAGCAGCGCCCGCTGATCGTCATGGAGCCGGTGAAAGAGGGCGGTTTCTTCAGCCGGATGATCGACTTCGTACTGATGAAATTGCACGGCTGGTTCGGCAGCTGGTTCTCCTGATGTCATGACCGCGCCCGGCGGGGCGCGGTCCGTTCATGTTCAGTACAGCAGCGAAATCTGCTGCGCCTTCGCCAGCGCGACCAGCTCGTCATCCGGGCAGATATCGCTGGCGATCACATCAAACTTCGCTAACGCCCCCATGCGCGCCGGACGCACTTTGCCAAACTTGCTGTGGTCTACCACCAGCACGTGGTAGCGCGCGTGTCGCATCGCCCAGTGCTTGACCGGCAGTTCCTCCAGGTTATAGCAGGTTGCCCCTTGCTCGCAGTCAATGCCCGCCGCCGAGTAAAAGGCGATGTCAGGGCTCAGATGGCTGAGGGTATCCTCAAGGCTCAGCGGCATAAAAATCGCGTTGCTGGCATGAAATTCCCCACCGCACAGGACCGCGCGGCACTGGGGCTTTTCCTGCAGGGCCAGAAAGGTGTTCAGGGAGTAGCAGACGCCGGTGAAGGGCAGAGCGTCGTCAATGGCGTCGATGATCCACGGGGTGGTGGTCCCGCAGTCGAAGAAGGCCATCTGATGGGCCTCCAGCAGCGCGGCCGCATGGCGGGCGGCGCGGCGTTTTTCATCGACCAGCCGGGTTTTTTGGTCGCTGAGCAGGTAATGGGTGGCGCTGCGCGGCTCCAGCACAATGTATCCGCCGAGCAGCACGACCGGACCGCTGTGTCCGTTGAGGTCGCGACGAATGGTCATTTCCGACACCCCGAGCAGGGATGCCGCTTCTTTCAGATGCAGCTTATCGCTGCGCTTGAGTGCCTGAATGAGCTGACTGATGCGTTCGTCACGGCGAGTTTCCATATTCCCTCTGCGCTAAAATCGCCCTGCGGAGGCAGGGCGTTAGCGGGATTTTACCTGTCGCTTGCGGGTTAGTCACGCGGTCGCCACCGCGACGGTCGGCGTTTAGCCGCGCACCCAGCCTTTGCGGATCGGCAGGGAGAAGCAGAGGCGATAGAGGCGCTGCAGCTGACGGTACAGCGCCGAGCCGACAGTATGCCAGATTAGCGCCGCGCCAAGGCAGCCGCACATCCCGGCCAGCAGGCCGCCGACCATATCCAGCGGCCAGTGGACGCCGAGATAGACGCGGGACCACGCGATGGCGGCGGCAAGGGCCATCAGCAGGGCGCCGGACCAGACGCGGTGCCAGAACAGGAAGGCCAGGGCAAAGGTAAAGCTGACGGTGCCGTGGTCGCTGGGGAAGGAATCGTCCGCCGCGTGGTGCAGGAAGTTATAGCCCACGCCAGCGACAAACGGCCGATCGTGCGGATAGAGGTGGCCGATCGCCCATGAGACGGTCAGGCTGATGCTCAGCGCCAGCATCAGCTTAAACACCATCTGCCGCTGGGCAGGCCCCCACAGCCACAAGGTCACCACCAGCAGGGGCACGATCAGAATCAGATCTTTAGCGATGAAAATCGCCACCTCAATGGCCCACTGCGGCGAGGCCGGGGTCGCGTTGAGCAGGGCGAACAGCGCGTAGTTAATATTTTCCAGCATAGACTTCCAGGCTCGTTGGTCCGATAGCAAATAAGCCGCTTACCCTAAATAAAAGCGGTGCGGAGATAAAGCAGTATTGTCTTAAATATCAGGTTGTTAAGAAATGTCGCCTTCTGAGGTGCGGCGCTAACCCCCTGAAAAGCGTCAGTATATCCTTTGTCACATGGCTGAAACATAAACGGAATATATACGCAGAGTGAATTGCTAAGGCGAGCCCTGACGCTGGCGCGCAACTCGCAATATTGTGCGGTGTCACCCACAATTCACTATCTCCGCGCCGGGAGTTTCATTACACTTTGCGCGATTTTTGATAGATAAGAGATTTCATGCAAAATTATTCGCTTTCAGGTCGCCGCCTCGGAAGGCAGGCGCTGCTGTTCCCGCTATGTCTGGTGCTGTACGAGTTTTCCACCTATATCGGCAACGATATGATCCAGCCGGGTATGCTGGCCGTGGTTCAGGAGTTTCAGGTGGGCAACGAGTGGGTACCCACCTCGATGACCGCTTATCTGGCCGGCGGCATGTTTCTACAGTGGCTGCTGGGGCCGCTGTCGGACCGTATTGGCCGCCGTCCGGTGATGTTGACCGGGGTGGTGTGGTTTATCGTCACCTGCCTGGCGACGTTGCTGGCGCAGACCATTGAACAGTTCACCCTGCTGCGCTTCCTGCAGGGGATCAGCCTGTGTTTTATCGGCGCGGTCGGCTACGCGGCGATCCAGGAGTCCTTTGAGGAGGCGGTGTGTATTAAAATCACCGCCCTGATGGCCAACGTGGCGCTGATTGCCCCGCTGCTGGGGCCGCTGGTGGGCGCCGCCTGGGTGCATATCCTGCCGTGGGAGATGATGTTCGTGCTGTTCGCCGTGCTGGCGGCTATCTCGTTTGTCGGCCTGCAGCGGGCGATGCCGGAAACCGCGACGCGACTGGGTGAAAAGCTGTCGGTCAAAGAGCTGGGCCGCGACTATCGGCTGGTGCTAAAGAACCTGCGCTTCGTCGCCGGCGCGCTGGCTACCGGCTTTGTCAGCCTGCCGCTGCTGGCGTGGATCGCCCAGTCGCCGGTGATTATTATCAGCGGCGAACAGGCGACAAGCTATGAGTATGGCATGCTGCAGGTGCCGATTTTCGGCGCGCTGATTGCCGGCAACCTGGTGCTGGCGCGCCTGACTTCGCGCCGTACCGTGCGCTCGCTGATTATCATGGGCGGCTGGCCTATCGTGTTTGGCCTGCTCCTCTCCGCGGTGGCGACGGTGGTCTCTTCCCACGCCTATCTGTGGATGACCGCCGGTCTGAGCTTCTACGCCTTCGGGATTGGCCTGGCGAACGCCGGCCTGGTGCGCTTAACCCTGTTCGCCAGCGAGATGAGCAAAGGCACGGTTTCGGCGGCGATGGGGATGCTGCAGATGCTGATCTTCACCGTCGGCATCGAGCTCAGCAAACATGCTTACGAGCTCGGCGGCAACGGGCTGTTCAGCCTGTTTAACCTGTTGGGCGGGGTACTGTGGCTGGGGCTGATGATCTACTTCCTGAAAGATAAAAGCGTCGGCAATTCGCAGCAGGGATAACCGGTTGAAAACCCGGATGCGCTCGCATCCGGGTCTTATCAGGCGAATGGCGCTTCGCGATCCAATACCTTATCGATAATCTGCAGAACACCCTCTTCGTTATTGTGCGGCGCGTGATAGCGGGCGACGGCTTTGACGTCTTCCCGGGCGTTGGCCATGGCGAAGCCAAATCCGGCGTGCTGCAGCATTTCGATATCGTTGCCGCTGTCGCCGAACGCCACCACCTCGTGATCTTCAATACCCCAGCGCTGCTGCAAAATACGCAGGCCGTTGGCTTTGTGCACCCCCGGGATAATTAAGTCGATGCTACCGTAGCCGGTGGCTACCGCGGTCACCATGTCCCCCAGCGCCGCGTGCAGCTTCGGCTGAATTTCCGGGATCAGGCGGTCCGGCACGTTGAGACCAAATTTGAGGATGGTGTCATCGAGATGGTTAAAATCATCCACCAGTTCAAGGCGGTGATAATACTTCGCCGCCACCGTCTTCAGCGCGTCGTTGTAGCGGTTGAGGGTGTAGGCGCTGCGCTTCCCGCAGGCGATGATTTCGATATTCGGCAGCGTCTGCAGATGGTCGACCACGGCGTTGAAATGGTGAACCGGCAGCTGGCAGTTGAAGACGTCTTCATTGTCGCTCACCACCCAGCCGCCGTTTTCCGCCACGAAGGCGATTTGGTGGGCGATCTCCGGGAAGAAGGAGATCAACTGGTAGTACTGGTTGCCGCTGGCGACCACGAAGCGAATGTTTTGCTCGCGCATTCGCTGATACTGGGCGAGGAAGCGCGGCCGGTTGTAAGTTTTGGCATCGCTTAAAAAGGTGCCGTCCATATCCACCGCAATCAGTTTGATGCTCATTAGCTGTTCTCCATAACGGGTTCAGACTGTGGCTTAGCCACCGCGCGGGCGACCAGCGCCGCCACCATCACCAGGCCCAGCACCACCATCATGGCGCTGCGCAGGCCGAAATGCTCGCCGAGGAAGCCCAGCAGCGGCGGCCCGACGAGGAAAGCAAGATACCCGGTAATCGCCACCACGCTGACGCGCTTAGGGGCATCCGGACCGGTATCGCTGGCGGCGGAGATGGTCAACGGGAAGCCGAGCGAGGCGCCAATGCCCCACAGCAGCACCGAAATGCCCGCCACCCAGGGGTTGTCGACGAAGATAATCAGGCCAATGCCCAGAGCGCCCATCACCGCGCTGCCACGAACCACCGTCACCCGGCTGTAGCGATCGATAAACCAGCCGCCGGTAAAGCGGCCCAGCGTCATGCCGAGGGTGAAGCCGGCATAGATCAGCGAGCCGGAGGTGGGGCTAAAGCCGTGGCCGTCCACCATCAGCAGCGGCAGCCAGTCATTGGCTGAGCCTTCGGCGAAGGCCATCGCCAGGACGATGACCCCGATAAGCAGCAGCTGCGCATCGCGCCATACCGGCAGACCTTTCGCCTCGCCGTGGGCGGCTTCGGCGGCATTTTTACCGGTACCCTCCGGAATGGCGCGGATAGCAATGGCGATGGGCAGGATGGCTACCAGCGCGGCCGCCAGGATATGCGGGGCGGCGGGAAGGCCGAACCCGGTCACCGCCATGCCCACCCCGGCGCCGAACAAGGTGCCAAAGCTGTAGAAGCCGTGCATCATCGGCAGCACCGTTTTATTCATCTCCCGCTCAACCGCCGCGCCTTCGACGTTAATGGCGACCTCTGCCGAGCCAAAGCTGGCGCCAAAGATGGCCAGACCGAAGGCGAACAGCGGGGCGGAGGCAAGCCACAGCGCCAGGCTGAGCACCAGCATGCCGAGTACGGCGAAGGACATGGTGGTGCGGATGACCTTGCGGGTGCCGAAACGCTTCACCAGCCACGCCGAGCAGAGAATACCGCTCATCGACCCCACCGACAGGCCAAACAGCACGACGCCCATCTCTGCGGTAGAAAGCGCCAGCAGATCGCGGATCGCCGGCGTGCGGGTGGCCCAGGAGGCCATTAACAAGCCGGGGATGAAAAAGAACATAAACAGCGCCCACAGTCGAAGCTGGAGCGCTCTGCGCGAAGATTGCGTCGTCATCCGTAAACGCCTTAAAGGAGAAGAGTGAAGACAACAGTAGCAAGCATGTGTACATTTGTACATAAACCGGAAGAGGAAAATCATGGCCCGTAGACCGAACGATCCGCAGCGCCGCGAGCGCATCCTGCAGGCGACGCTGGACACCATCGCGGCGCACGGCGTCCATGCGGTGACGCACCGTAAAATCGCCACCTGCGCGAATGTGCCGCTGGGGTCGCTGACCTACTATTTCAGCGGCATCGAGGCGCTGATCGAGGAGGCGTTCAGCCTGTTTACCGCCGAGATGTCGGCGCAGTATCAGCAAAGCTTCGCCGGGGTAGCGAACCGGCAACAAGCCTGCGATGCCATCGCGGAGCTGATCTTCAGCGCCCAGGTGACCACGGCGCGCAATATGGAGCTAATGTACCAGCTGTACGCGTTCTGTAGCAGCCAGCCAGCGCTGAAGGCGGTGATGCAGAACTGGATGCGGCGCAGCCAGCAGACGCTGGAGCAGTGGTTTGCCCCTGACACCGCCCGCGGCCTCGACGCCTTTATTGAAGGGATGACCCTGCACTTTGTCACCGACCGCGCGCCGCTGTCGAAGGCGGCGATCCGCATGATGGTCGGGCAGCTGGCGGGGGAGAGGGCGCAGGAAGAGGGGAGCTGAGGCGGTGTTTCACCCGGAATGGCTAAACGCAGGCAACAAAAAACCCATCAACCTTGAACCGAAGTGGCGGGGTTGATGGGCTCCACAAAATGGGGACATCAAAGAAAAGCAGTGGCATTACTTATGACTGATGCCCTGAGAAAAAGTTCTGCCTGTGGCGGCTTTTTTCGCAAAAAATTTATTGTAGCCCCGGCCAGATGATCACGATGAGCGTCCCGGCGAGGGTGAGCAGCACGTTGGCGATGGCGTAGGTGCCCGCATAGCCGAGCGCCGGAATGTTGCTGCGCGCGGTATCGCTAATGATCTCCATCGCCGGGGCGCAGGTGCGCGCCCCCATCATGGCGCCGAACAGCATCGCCCGGTTCATGCGCAGC
This sequence comes from Klebsiella sp. 1SOBk10mer, assembly GCF_046602535.1. Lineage (NCBI taxonomy): Bacteria > Pseudomonadati > Pseudomonadota > Gammaproteobacteria > Enterobacterales > Enterobacteriaceae > Klebsiella > Klebsiella sp. 1SOBk10mer. Next base: position 140,781 of record NZ_JBKIUP010000002.1, on the reverse strand, counting down.
ACATAGGCGCCAAACAGGAAGCAGATCACCACCGGCACCAGGCTGACGATAAGCCCTGCCGCCAGCATCTGGCCGCCGACGGCGCCCAGCCCGTTATTGATCCCGGCCCCGGCGCTGAGCCCGACCCCGGCCATAAACACCATCAGGCCAAACTCTTTCACCATGTTCAGCGCCCCCTGCGGGATATAGCCGAAGGTTGGGTGGTTGGCGCGCAGGAAGCCAAGCATGATGCCGGCGAACAGCAGGCCGGCGGCGTTGCCGATGCCGAAGCTGAAGGAGCTGAACTGGAAGGTGATCATGCCGATCATCAGGCCGACGATAAAGAAGGCGCAGAAGGCCAGCAGGTCGGTCACCTGGCTGTGAATGGAGATAAAGCCGATGCGATCGGCAACGGTCTTCACGCGGCGGGCGTCGCCGCTGACCTGCAGCACGTCGCCTTTGTTCAGCACCACGTTGTCGTCGATAGGCATCTCGATCTGGCTGCGAATAACCCGGTTTAAGAAGCAGCCGTGGTCGGTGAGCTTGAGCTGCGCCAGGCGGCGGCCGACGGCGTTGTGGTTTTTGACCACAATCTCTTCGGTGACGATGCGCATGTCGAGCAGATCGCGGTCGAACACCTCTTTACCGTTGCGGAAGCTCGGGTCGAGGCGAGCGTGCGCGTCCGGGTAGCCCACCAGCGCAATATCGTCGCCCATCTGCAGCACCGCGTCGCCGTCCGGGTTGGCCAGAATGCCGTTGCGGCGGATGCGTTCGATATAGCAGCCGGTCTGGCGATAAATGCCCAGCTCGCGCAGATTTTTGCCATCCGCCCACGCCACCAGCTCCGGGCCGACGCGATAGGCGCGGATCACCGGCAGGTAAACTTTACGTTTGGAATCGGTATCGAGGCCGCGCTCGCGGGCGATTTGCTGGGCGCTGGTCTGCAGATCCTGATGCTGCAGCTTGGGCATATAGCGGGCGCCGACGATGAGGCTCACCAGACCAACCAGGTAGGTCAGGGCATAGCCGAGGCTCAGATGGTCAAGCGACTGCGCCAGCTGATCGCTGGGCAGGCCGAAATGGCGCAGAGTGTCACCCGCGCCCACCAGCACCGGGGTGGAGGTCATCGCCCCCGCCAGCATACCGGCGGTGAGCCCGATATCCCAGCCGAACACTTTACCCAACACCATGGCGATCAGCATCGCGCTGCCGACCATCACCAGCGCCAGCATCAGATAGTTTTTCCCGTCACGGAAAAAAATCGAAAAAAAGTTAGGACCGGCTTCCACGCCGACGCAAAAAATAAACAGCATAAAGCCGAGATTAAGGGCATCGGTGTTAATCGCGAAATGCTGCTGACCTAATAATAGAGAAACGACTAAAACGCCAATGGAATTACCAAGTAGTACTGAGCCGAGACGCAGTTTTCCCAGGCATAGTCCTAATGCAAGTACAACGAATAATAACAGGATGTAATTCCCGTTTAACAAATCTGCGACGTTTATATTCACGAAAGCCAACTTCTCGTTTACTAGTAAGTTGTTGAAGGAAATGGTTATTTGGTCTAAGGTTGCTCAGGCGTTCGCGTTGTCGCGAACCTATTCTGGCACCCTGTTATAACCAGCAAAAATATACCCGCTAGTTTAATCCTTCCTGGATGCGGCGGCTAGTGACAATCGTTTTCAGGCTGGCAGGGGAGTTATTGGCATGGATTGCCGAAATGCTTTATCTGACTGGGCGACGTGGACGTGAGTTAGAGGCAACATCAGGAGGATACGGTGAAATCTGAGCGTAGTTGGGCCGGCATTATCTGTGGCTTCGTTCTGTTCATTGTGGTGTGCTTATCGTTGTTGTTACATATGAAAGGGGCCTTTCGCGCCAGCGGCAACCCGGAGCTGGGCCTGCTCTTCTTTTTGCTGCCAGGAGCGGCGGCGAGCTGTCTCTCTCCCGGTCGTCGGGTGCTGCGTCCTTTGCTCGGCGCGATGCTGGCGGCGCCGGTCTGTATGGTGACGATGCGGCTGTTTTTCGTCACGCACCGGACGTTCTGGCAGGAGATGGCGTGGGTACTGAGCGCGGTGTTCTGGTGTGCGCTGGGGGCGTTGTGCTTTTTGTTTATCTGCGCCTGGCTTGATACCTGGCGCAGTCATTCATCGAGCAAATAAATTTACTCAGGCAAACAGGCCAAGGTTCTCTTTCGCCCAGGCTTCGAAATCGGTGCAACCGCCGATGTGTTTCTGGTCGACGAAAATCTGCGGTACGGTTTCAACCGGTTTGCCGACGGTTTTTTCCAGGTCAGCTTTGCTGATGCCTTCGGCGTGAATATCCACGTAACGGTAGTTAAAATCATCACGCTCGTTGGTCAGTTTTTCGGCCAGCTCTTTGGCGCGAACACAGTAAGGGCAGCCTGGACGACCAAAAATAACGGTAAACATTGCTTCTCTCCTTAAACCTCAGCCGGATGGCGAATGGCGCTTATGATGCCTGCATTGGTCGGTGAGGGAAAGCAGGTTCTGCCTTTTGCTTCGATGGTTTACGGCTATGTTTGATAAATGTCGTACTATCAAAACCCGTATACTGACCCGGCGGCGCGGCGGCATTGGCTGGCGCGTTGCGTTTATCAACCGGAGAGGCGTGATGCGAAAATTTGCCCCGTTGCCGAAAAGCATTCTGCTGGTTGAGATCCTCGGGATGGGGCTGTTAACCCTTGCCTGGCTCTCACTTAACCAGTATGTCCAGCTGCCTGCGCCCATTGCCAGCCCGACCGCGGCGCTGGTGATGCTCTTTGCCGGGATCGTGCTGATGATCCCTGCCGCCATCGTCGTGATGTGGCGGATGGCGCAGATCGTGGCCCCGCAGTTAACCCACTCTCCTGAGCCTGAATCCTTGTCTGACAGAGAAAAACGAAATGACGCCGACCATTGAGCTGCTGCGCAGCCACCGCTCTATCCGCCACTTCACCGATGCGCCCGTGAGCGACGAACAGCGCGCGGCGATTATCGCCAGCGCGCAAGCGGCATCTACCTCGAGTTTTTTACAGTGCACCTCCATCATTCGTATTACTGACCCGGCCCTGCGTGAACGTCTGGTCCCGCTGACCGGCGGCCAGCAGCATGTCGCCCAGGCAGCGGAGTTTTGGGTCTTCTGCGCCGACTTTAATCGCCACCTGCAGATCTGCCCGCAGGCGGAGCTGGGGCTGGCGGAACAGCTGCTGATCGGCGTTGTCGATACGGCGCTGCTGGCGCAGAACGCGCTGACCGCCGCCGAGTCCCTCGGGCTGGGCGGCGTCTATATCGGCGGGTTGCGCAACAGCATCGAGGCAGTGACCGAGCTGCTGGAGCTGCCAAAGCACGTCCTGCCGCTGTTCGGCCTTTGCCTTGGCTGGCCGGCGGATAACCCGGACATCAAGCCGCGGATGCCGGCCGCCATGCTGGTGCATGAGAACCGCTATCAGCCGCTGGATAACGCGCTGTTGGCGGAGTATGACGACCAGTTGGCGCACTATTATCTGTCGCGCGGCAGCAACGCCCGCCGCGATACCTGGAGCGATCATATCCGTCGCACTATCGTGAAAGAGAGTCGTCCGTTTATTCTCGACTATCTGCATAAGCAGGGGTGGGCAACGCGCTGATTACGTGTACACTGCTGCTCCGGCCAGGCGGTATCCACCGCTGGCGGCAGGAAAGGTGAAAATGTGTTCGATAGCTGAGGCCCGCCAGAGCGGGTCTTTTTGCAGAGGTGCAGGATGAAAATTGCCATATTATCCCGGGATGGAACGCTTTATTCATGTCGACGCCTGCGCGAAGCGGCGCAACAGCGCGGGCATCAGGTCGAGATCCTCGATCCGCTTTCCTGTTATATGAACGTCAGTCCGGTGGCCTCGTCGATCCACTACAAAGGTCGCCAGCTGCCGCACTTTGATGCGGTGATCCCGCGCATTGGCTCAGCGATCACTTACTATGGCACCGCGGCCCTGCGACAGTTTGAGCTCCTGGGAAGCTATCCGCTGAACGAATCGGTCGCTATTACCCGCGCTCGCGATAAGCTTCGCTCGCTGCAGCTGCTGGCGCGCCAGGGCATCGATCTGCCGCTGACCGGCATCGCTCACTCCCCCGATGACACCAGCGATCTGATCGCCATGGTCGGCGGCGCGCCGCTGGTGGTGAAGCTGGTGGAGGGCACCCAGGGGATCGGCGTGGTGCTGGCGGAGACCCGTCAGGCGGCGGAGAGCGTGATAGACGCCTTTCGCGGGCTGAACGCCCACATCCTGGTGCAGGAGTACATTGCCGAGGCAAAAGGCTGCGATATTCGCTGCCTGGTGGTCGGCAATGAGGTGGTGGCGGCGATCGAACGGCGGGCGAAAGAGGGCGATTTTCGCTCTAACCTGCACCGCGGCGGCATGGCCTCAGTGGCGCAGATTAGCGACGAGGAGCGGGCCATCGCCATCAAGGCGACGCAAACCCTGGGGCTGGACGTCGCCGGTGTCGATATTTTACGCGCCACCCGCGGGCCGCTGGTGATGGAGGTAAATGCCTCGCCCGGGCTGGAAGGGGTGGAAACCACCTCCGGTGTGGACATCGCCAGCAGGATGATCGCCTGGATCGAGCGCCAGGCGACACCGGAATTCTGTTTGAAAATAGGCGGCTAACCGCCGGATGCAAGACTGTCATGGTATGCGGCGCTTTTTTTGCGTAAGCTATGGCGTCGTTTTTCCACTGTAAGAGGTCACAGGCACTATGGATTCACTGGTCGTTCCGGGTCTGGATACGCTACGTCGCTGGCTGGATGAGATCGGCATCAGCTTTTTTGAGTGCGATTCCTGCCAGGCATTGCACCTGCCGCATATGCAGAATTTCGACGGTATTTTTGATGCCAAAATTGACCTGGTGGACAACGTGGTGCTCTTTTCCGCCCTGGCGGAGGTGAAGCCGACTGCTCTGTTGGCGCTGTCAGCGGATCTCTCGGCCATCAACGCCAGCTCGTTAACCGTGAAGGCGTTTATCGACATTCAGGACGATAATTTGCCCAAGCTGGTGGTCTGCCAGTCGCTGTCTATCGGTCCTGGGGTGACCATGGAGCAGTTCGCCTGGTTCTTCCGCCAAAGCGAGGAGCAGATCTCGATGGTGATCCTCGAAGCCGGCGCCAATCAGCTGTTGTACAAAGGCGAAGAAGAAGAGCCGGCCGCGGAAAACGTGCAATACCATTTTCTTCACTAAACCTGCCTAAAATTAGCGCAGCCACTACCGCAGCGGCTGCGTATTACCCGCTTTTATTCTGTATTTAACCTTCCTTTAAAGCATTATTCACCGCCATTCAGGCCGTTTTGGCTTATCACGTAGACCGTTACTGCATAAAAATTTGATAAAAGGCGTTTTTTTACCTGGGCTATAGCCTCTTATTCTGGCTACAGTTATTCTGGCGATGCTTCCAGTTGCGAGCAACCACTCCGGGAGAGATCCGCTCTCCTTTTCTCAGGCAATGAAAAAATATGCATGATTTTTGCATGCGTAGAAATGCGTATATTTGAGCCCGTAAGTTAACGGGCGTTGAGAAGGAAAAGAGATATGACCGCCTTTGGTAAAAAATGGTTAACAGGTCTGGTTACGGGTGCGCTGATGGCCGTCTCTGCCGGTTCGCTCGCCGCCGAACAAAAAACCCTGCATGTCTATAACTGGTCTGATTATATTGCGCCGGACACCGTGGCCAATTTCGAAAAAGAGACCGGGATTAAAGTCGTGTATGACGTTTTTGATTCCAATGAAGTGCTGGAAGGCAAATTAATGGCCGGCAGCACCGGTTTCGATCTGGTGGTGCCGTCGGCAAGCTTCCTTGAGCGCCAGCTGGCGGCGGGGGTGTTCCAGCCGCTGGATAAGAGCAAGCTGCCGAACTGGAAGAACCTTGATCCCGAAGTGCTGAAGCTGGTCGCCAAGCATGACCCGGATAATAAATACGCTATGCCTTACCTGTGGGCGACGACGGGCATTGGCTATAACGTGGATAAAGTGAAAGCCGTCCTCGGCAAAGATGCGCCGGTGGACAGCTGGGATCTGGTGCTGAAGCCGGAGAACCTTGAAAAACTGAAAAGCTGTGGCGTCTCCTTCCTCGACGCGCCGGAAGAGATTTTCGCCACTGTGCTGAACTACCTTGGCAAGGATCCGAACAGCAGCAAAGCGAATGATTACACCGGTCCGGCTACCGATCTGCTGCTGAAGCTGCGGCCGAACATCCGCTACTTCCACTCTTCGCAATATATTAACGACCTCGCCAATGGCGACATCTGCGTGGCGATCGGCTGGGCAGGGGACGTCTGGCAGGCGGCAAACCGTGCGAAAGAGGCCAAGAACGGCGTCAACGTCTCTTACTTTATTCCGAAAGAGGGCGCGCTGGCGTTCTTTGACGTCTTTGCCATGCCGGCCGACGCCAAAAATAAAGATGAGGCCTATCAGTTCCTTAACTATCTGATGCGCCCGGATGTGATCGCCAAAATCAGCGACCAGGTGTTCTACGCCAACGGCAACAAGGCTTCCACGCCGCTGGTCAGCGAGACTATCCGTAACAACCCGGCGATTTATCCGCCAGCGGATGTGTTCGCCAAACTGTTCACGCTGAAGGTGCAGGATCCGAAGATCGACCGCGTGCGTACTCGCGCGTGGACCAAAGTGAAGAGCGGTAAATAAACTCTGACGGCCCGGTAAGCGGGCCGAATCAGAACGGCACTCGCCGGGAAATGGCAGCGCGCCCGGCGAGCAGAAGCACCAGGATGGTGCACATGCACTGTTAAGCACGAAGTATGGCACCGGACCATATGGTGATCGTTTTTTTGCCGGAGAGCACCCGATTGAACGACGTAACGCCCCGCCCACAGGCGAAAGCCCCCAAAGCGCTGACCCCGCTGCTGGAAATCCGTAACTTAACCAAGTCGTTTGACGGCCAGCATGCTGTCGACGATGTCAGTCTCACTATTTACAAAGGCGAAATTTTTGCTCTGCTGGGCGCATCAGGTTGCGGGAAATCGACCCTGCTGCGCATGCTGGCGGGCTTTGAGCAACCGACCGCCGGACAGATTATGCTCGACGGCGTGGATCTGGCGCGCGTGCCGCCCTATCAGCGGCCTATCAATATGATGTTCCAGTCCTACGCCCTGTTTCCCCATATGACCGTTGAGCAGAATATCGCCTTCGGCCTGAAACAGGATCGCCTGCCGAAGGCGGAAATCACCGCCCGGGTGCAGGAGATGCTGGCTCTGGTGCACATGCAGGAGTTCGCTAAACGTAAGCCGCACCAGCTCTCTGGCGGCCAGCGCCAGCGTGTCGCGCTGGCGCGCAGTCTGGCGAAACGACCTAAGCTGCTGCTGCTCGACGAACCGATGGGGGCGCTGGATAAAAAGCTGCGCGATCGCATGCAGCTGGAGGTGGTGGATATTCTTGAGCGCGTTGGCGTGACCTGCGTGATGGTGACCCATGATCAGGAAGAGGCCATGACCATGGCGGGCCGTATCGCCATCATGAACCGCGGCAAGTTTGTGCAGATTGGCGAACCGGAAGAGATTTACGAACACCCGACCACCCGCTACAGCGCCGAGTTCATCGGCTCGGTGAACGTCTTTGAAGGACTGGTGAAAGAGCGCCTCGAAGATGGCCTGGTGCTGAGCTCGCCGGGCCTGATGCATCCGCTGAAGGTTGACCCCGACGCCTCGGTGGTGGACAACGTGCCGGTATGGGTGGCGCTGCGTCCGGAGAAGATCATGCTGTGCGATGAGCCGCCGGCGGATGGTTACAATTTTGCCGTCGGCGAGGTGATTCATATCGCCTATCTGGGGGATCTCTCTATCTATCATGTGCGCCTGCAAAGCGGGCAGATGATCAGCGCCCAGCTGCAGAATGAGCACCGCCATCGGAAAGGGACGCCCACCTGGGGTGACGAGGTGCGTTTATGCTGGGATGCGGACAGCTGCGTTGTACTGACGGTGTAAGGAGAGGGCGATGAGTACCGTTGAATCCCCGTCAGGGGCGAAAAAACCGGGCGGCTTCGCGCTGTGGGTGGCGCGCCTGCAGATGGCGCATGGCCGCAAGCTGGTGATCGCGCTGCCCTATCTGTGGCTGATCCTGCTGTTTATGCTGCCGTTCCTGATCGTGTTCAAGATAAGTCTTGCCGAGATGGCGCGGGCGATCCCTCCCTACACCGATCTGATGGAGTGGGCGGATGGCCAGCTGACGCTGACCCTTAACTTTGCCAACTTCCTGCAGCTGACCGACGATCCGCTCTATTTCGAGGCTTATCTGCAGTCGCTGCAGGTGGCGGGCATCTCGACGCTCTGCTGCCTGCTGCTGGGCTATCCGCTGGCATGGGCGGTAGCGCACAGCAAGCCATCGACGCGCAATATTCTGCTGCTGCTGGTGATCCTTCCGTCGTGGACGTCGTTTTTGATCCGTGTCTATGCCTGGATGGGACTGTTGAAGAGCAACGGGGTGTTGAATAACTTCCTGCTGTGGCTAGGGGTTATCGATCAGCCGCTGGAGATCCTGCACACCAACCTGGCGGTTTATATCGGTATCGTCTACGCCTATCTGCCGTTTATGGTGCTGCCTATCTACACCGCGCTGACCCGCATCGACTATTCGCTGGTGGAGGCCTCGCTGGACCTCGGCGCCCGGCCCCTGAAGACCTTCTTTCAGGTGATCGTTCCGCTCACCAAAGGGGGGATTATCGCTGGCTCCATGCTGGTGTTTATCCCGGCGGTGGGGGAGTTCGTGATCCCGGAGCTGCTGGGCGGGCCGGACAGCATTATGATTGGCCGCGTGCTGTGGCAGGAGTTCTTTAACAACCGCGACTGGCCGGTCGCCTCGGCGGTGGCGATTGTTATGCTGCTGTTGCTGATTGTGCCGATCATGTGGTTCCACAAGCACCAGCAAAAACAGATGGGGGAGCAGGGATGAACGACTTGCCTGTAGTACGCTCGCCGTGGCGCATTCTGATCCTCGTGCTCGGATTCACCTTCCTTTATGCCCCGATGCTGATGCTGGTGATCTACTCGTTCAACAGCTCGAAGCTGGTGACGGTCTGGGCCGGGTGGTCGACGCGCTGGTATAGCGAACTGTTCCACGATGACGCGATGATGAGCGCGGTGGGGCTGAGCCTGACTATCGCCGCCTGCGCGGCGACGGCGGCGGCGATCCTGGGCACCATCGCCGCGGTGGTGATGGTGCGCTTTGGGCGTTTTCGCGGCTCCAACGGCTTCGCGTTTATGATCACCGCGCCGCTGGTCATGCCGGACGTGATCACCGGGCTCTCGTTGCTGCTGCTGTTCGTGGCTCTGGGTCACGCCATCGGCTGGCCGTCTGATCGCGGGATGTTGACCATCTGGCTGGCGCACGTCACCTTCTGTACCGCCTACGTGGCGGTGGTGATCTCCTCGCGCCTGCGCGAGCTGGACCACTCGATCGAAGAGGCGGCGATGGATCTGGGCGCCGCGCCGCTGAAGGTCTTCTTCGTCATCACGCTGCCGATGATTATGCCGGCGGTGATCTCCGGCTGGCTGCTGGCCTTCACGCTGTCGCTGGATGACCTGGTGATCGCCAGCTTTGTCTCCGGTCCCGGGGCCACGACCTTGCCGATGCTGGTCTTCTCCAGCGTGCGCATGGGGGTCAACCCGGAGATCAACGCCCTGGCGACGCTCATCCTCGGCGTGGTTGGTATTGTTGGTTTTATCGCCTGGTATTTGATGGCCCGCGCAGAAAAGCAGCGAGTGCGCGATATCCAGCGTGCAAGACAAGGCTGAACCACCTAAAATCGGTACAGCAGCCTCCGGTCGGCGCCACCCTGTGGCGCCGTTTTCATGGAAGACATTACGTTGGGATTGTTTACGAAAACTCGCTCATCGCATGCCCGCCTTAACGTCCCTGCGCTGGTGCAGGTGGCGGCCTTTGCGATTATTTTGATTCGCGGTTTGGATCTGCTGATGATCCTCAATCTGTTGGGCCTGCAGGGGCTGAACGAATTCATACACCGTAGCGTCCAGACCTGGAACCTGACGCTGGTCTTCCTCGGCAGCCTGGCGCTGGTGTTTATCGAAATCTGGTGCGCCTTCTCGCTGGTGAAAGGGCGCAACTGGGCGCGCTGGGTCTATCTGCTGACGCAGATGATAGCCGCCGGCTACCTGTGGGCGGCGTCGCTGGGCTACGGGTATCCGGAGTTGTTCAGCATTCCCGGCGAATCCAAACGGGAGATCTTCCACTCGCTGGTGATGCAAAAACTGCCGGATCTGCTGGTCCTGACGCTGCTGTTTGTGCCTGCGAACTGCCGCCGGTTTTTCCGCCTGCAATAACGGTGATACAATCCCCGCCCCTGGAATTTTGAAGGTCAATTATGCATTGCGCACTCTACGACGCCGGCCGCTGCCGCTCCTGTCAATGGCTGGAACGGTCGGTTCCGCAACAGCTCGCCGATAAAATGGCCGACCTGCGCACGCTGCTGGCGGCGATCCCTGTCGCCGACTGGGGCGAGCCGGTCAGCGGGCCGGAGGCGGCATTCCGTAACAAGGCCAAAATGGTGGTCAGCGGCAGCGTTGAGCGTCCGCTGCTGGGGATGCTGCACCGCGACGGCACCCCGGTGGATCTCACCGACTGCCCGCTCTATCCCGCCGAGTTTGCGCCGGTATTTGCCGTCCTGAAGCCCTTTATCGCCCGCGCCGGGTTAACCCCCTACAACGTCGCGCGCAAGCGCGGGGAGCTGAAATATCTGCTGCTAACCGCCAGCCAGCAAGGGGAGATGATGCTGCGCTTCGTGCTGCGCTCAGAGGCCAAGTTGGCCCAGCTGCGCGCCGCGCTGCCCTGGTTACAGGCACAGTTGCCGCAGCTTAAGGTGATCACGGCGAATATCCAGCCAGTGCATATGGCTATTATGGAAGGCGAGCAGGAGATCTTCTTCACTGAACAGCAGGCGCTGGGGGAGGTCTTTAATGAGGTGCCGCTGTGGATCCGTCCGCAAAGCTTCTTTCAAACTAACCCGACGGTAGCCAGCCGGCTGTACGCCACCGCCCGCGACTGGGTGCGCGCGCTGCCGGTCCAGCATATGTGGGATCTGTTTTGCGGCGTCGGGGGTTTTGGCCTGCACTGCGCGACGCCGGCGATGCGCCTGACCGGTATAGAGATTGCCCCGGAGGCGATCGCCTGCGCCAGGCAGTCTGCCGCGCAGCTGGGGCTCAGCAATCTGCATTTTCAGGCGCTGGACTCCACGCAGTTCGCCACGCATGAAGCGGATATCCCGCAGCTGGTGCTGGTCAACCCGCCGCGTCGCGGCATTGGCGCCGAACTGTGCGACTATTTAAGCCGCATGGCGCCGCCCTATATTATCTATTCCAGCTGTAACGCCCGCACCATGGCGACCGACATTGCTCTTCTTAGCGGCTATCGCGTCGAGCGGGTCCAGCTATTTGATATGTTCCCCCACACCGCCCACTACGAAGTGCTGACCCTGCTGGTCCGCGAAGTTTAAACAAAATGTGAAGGCTTTGCGTCGCAGAGATCGGGTAAGCTTGACGCAGCATGTTTTGTTATTGGTGGGGGGAATCTAATGGCCAAAACCATTCTGCTGGTGGAAGATGATGAGGATATTGCCACGCTGCTGCGGCTCAATCTTCAGGATGAGGGCTATCAGATTGTGCATGAGGCCGACGGCGGCCAGGCTCTCGCCCGGCTGGAAACGCGGGTCTGGGATGCGGTGATCCTCGATTTGATGCTGCCCGGCGTCGATGGCCTGGAGATCTGCCGGCGTATCCGCCAGATGACCCGCTATCTGCCGGTGATCATCATCAGCGCTCGCACCAGCGAAATGCACCGCGTGCTGGGCCTGGAGATGGGCGCCGACGACTATCTGGCGAAACCCTTTTCGTTGCTGGAGCTTATCGCCCGCGTTAAAGCGTTGTTTCGTCGCCAGGAGGCGATGGGGCAGAACCTGTTGATGGACGCCGGGCGCCTGTCCTGCCATGGTCTGAGCATCGACCCGCTGTCTCGCGAAGTGAGGCTGCGCGGCGAGTTGGTGGACCTCACGCCGCGCGAATTCGAGCTGCTGTATTACTTTGCCCGCCATCCCGGGGAGGTGTTTTCGCGGCTGGCGCTGCTGGAGCAGGTCTGGGGATATCAGCACGAGGGCTATGAGCACACGGTCAATACCCATATCAACCGCCTGCGCAGCAAAATCGAACGTGACCCGGCCGAGCCGGACATCATTCTGACCGTCTGGGGCAAAGGCTATAAGTTCGCCCCGGTGACGCAAGAGGCCGCCCCGTGATCCGCCGCCTGAGCCTCAGCCAGCGGCTGGCGCTGGTGGTGGTCTCCCTGCTGATACTGTGCGCGGCGGCGGTGTGCGTCGTTCAGTTACACAGCAGCGCGCAGTATGGCAACGCCATGGTGCAGCGCCTCTCCGCCGGGCTGGCTCAGCAAATTGTGGCCCGCGAACCGCTGCTGGACGCCCACGGCGAGGTCAACCGGCAAACCCTGAAGTCTCTGTTTGACCGTCTGATGACCTTTAATCCCAGCGTGGAGCTCTATCTGCTGTCGCCGGATGGCGACCTGTTGGCCGATGCGGCGCCGCCGGGACATATCCAACGCCAGCGGATCGACATGGCGCCGGTGCAGGTTTTTCTCACCGGCAGTACGTCGCCGGTGTATGGCGACGATCCCCGCAGCCTTGACGGGCGAAAAGTCTTCAGCGCCGCCCCGCTGCGCGTCGACGGCCAGCTGCGCGGTTACCTGTATATCATTTTGCAGGGGGAGACCTTTAATCAGCTGGCGGCCGACGCCTGGCAAAAAACGCTGTGGAGCATTGTTCTGTGGACCCTGCTGCTGGTGACTCTGTTTGGCCTGCTGGCGGGAGGCCTGGCATGGTTCTGGGTGACCCGGCCGGTCCGCCAGCTCACCGCCCAGGTGGCGGCGAACGATCGGGACAGCATCAGCGCCATCAAAACCCTGGCGGCCCGCACGCCGGAGCCCCATCCCGGTAACGAGGTGGCGGTGCTCGAAAATCGCTTTATTGACCTTGCCCGGCAGATAGCCGGTCAGTGGGATCGGCTGGCCGACAGCGACCGCCAGCGCCGCGAATTTGTGGCCAATATTTCCCACGATTTACGTACGCCGCTCACCTCGCTGCTGGGGTATCTGGAAACGCTGACCCTGAAGGACGAACGGCTGACCGCCGAGGAGCGCAGGCAGTATCTCACCATCGCCCTGCGCCAGGGCAACAAAGTGCGCCATCTTTCGCAGCAGCTGTTTGAGCTGGCGCGACTGGAGCACGGGGGCATTAAGCCGCAGCGCGAGCGTTTCGCGATGGGGGAGCTGATTTCCGACGTGGCGCAGAAGTTTGAATTAACCGCCCGCACGCGCGAGGTGAACCTGCAAATTGATGTGCCGGGGCCGCTGCCGCTGGTTAACGCCGATGTGTCGATGATTGAGAGGGTGGTGACCAATCTGCTCGACAACGCCATGCGGCATACTCCCGTCGGCGGGGAGATTCGTCTGGCGGTCTGGCAGGAGAATCAACAGATCCAGGTCGAAGTGGCTGACAACGGAACGGGCGTCGATGCCGCGCTGCGCGACGATCTGTTCCAGCGGCCGTCGGCGTTGTCTGCCCAGGCGTCGCGGGAGGATCGCGGCGGGTTAGGGCTGCTGATTGTGAAACGAATGCTGGAGCTGCACGGGGGCGGGATCAGGCTGGTGGAGTCGGTAAGCGGGGCGCGGTTCAGGTTCTTCGTGCCACTTTGAGAAATTGCCGGGTGGCGGCTACGCCTTACCCGGCTACGGGGAAAGTGTAGGCCGGGTCAGCGCAGCGCCACCCGGCAAAAAAGTTACTCCGGGAACCACTGGTTGCTGATTTTCTGGTAGGTACCGTCGGCTTTAATCGCCTTCAGCGCCGCGTTCAGTTTCTCCAGCAGCGCCTTGTTATCCGGGCGCACGGCAATCCCAAGGCCGGTGCCGAAGTATTGCGGGTCGGTCACTTTCGGCGTGGCTGCCCCCAGCTGCGGGTTGGTTTTCAGCCACTCGTTGACCACCGCCGTGTCGCCGAACACGCCGTCGATACGGCCATTTTTCAGATCGATAATCGCGTTCTGGTAGCTGTCATAGGCGACGGTCTTCACCTCAGGATGTTTATCCTGCAGATATTTCTGGTGGGTGGTGCCGTTTTCCATGCCGATCCGTTTGCCTTTCAAATCATCGAACGAGTGGAATGCGTCTTTTTTGGCGATCACCAGCGCGGAGTTGGCGTAGTACGGGTCGGTGAAGGCGACCTGCTTGCTGCGCTCCGGCGTAATATCCATTCCGGAAATCACCGCGTCATACTTCTTAAACTTCAGCGCCGGGATCAGGCTGTCAAACGCGTGGTTGGTAAAGGTGCATTCTGCCTGCATTTGTTTGCACAGCGCATGGGCCAGATCGATATCAAAGCCGACAATCTGGTTATTAGCGTCCATCGATTCAAACGGCGGATAGGTCGCGGACACGCCGAAGCTGATTTTCTCCGCGGCGGCGGCGCCGAAGGTGAACGTGGTGAGCAGTGCAGCCAGAACTAACTTTTTCATCGTGGAACTCCCGTCTGTCAATCTTATGATTATTCGCGTGTCTGCGGCATAGGGTGACAATGCCATTAAATGAATTTATATGCAATAAAAATGATTAAGTATTTTATTTAATATAAAAAAAGACGGACAGGTATTAGACTTGTCCGTCTTGTTGTTCACTTATTATGCAAAATACGCCAGGCGCTAATTACGCCGCTCGAAGGCTAGCGCTTTGCGCTCCACCAGCCGCATCAGCAGCGTCAGCAGCCCGTTGACGATGAGATAGATAATCCCGGCGGCGCCGAACACCATCACGTCGTAGGTCCGTCCGTACAGCAGCTGGCCGTGGCCCATCACTTCCATCAGGGTGATGGTGTAGGCCAGAGAGGTACTCTTAAAGACCAGCACCACTTCGTTGGAATAGGACGACAGCGCGCGCTTAAAGGCATACGGCAGCAGGATCGCCAGGGTATCTTTTTTACTCATCCCCAGCGCGCTGCACGACTGCCATTGCCCGTCGGGGATCGCCCGGATGGCGCCATAAAACAGCTGGGTGGTATAGGCGGCGCTGTTGAGCGAAAGGGCGATCAGGGCGCACAGCCACGGCTCGGAGATAAGATGCCACAGCCAGGGATATTCCTGTAGCGAAGGAAACTGTCCTGGGCCGTAGTAGATCAGGAAGATCTGCACCAGCAGCGGCGTACCGGTAAACAGCGTGATGTAGCCGCGCACTATCCACACCAGCCCCGGCGTCTTCAGCGTCAGGATAATGGTAAAGATCAGCGACAGGATCAGCGCCACGATAATCGACGCCACGGTCAGCGTCAGGCTGGTATGCAGTCCTTTCAGCAGTTCGGGTAAGTAGTCGAGCATCAGCCTGGTCTCCGTTCGAAGCGCGTCGCACGCTGGTCAATCCGCTTAAGGATGTATTGACTCAACAGGGTGATGACGAGATAGATTGCCGCGGCAATGATATACCAGTTAAAGGGCTCCTGAGTGCGGGTGGCGATGCTTTTAGTCTGCAGCATCAGATCGTTGACGCTGATAAGGCTCACCAGCGCGGTGTCCTTCAGCAGCACCAGCCACTGGTTGCCGAGACCGGGCAGCGCATGGCGCCACATCTGAGGCATCACCAGGCGGAAGAAAATGGCCGCTTTCGACAGCCCGAGCGCCTGGCCGGACTCCCACTGACCCTGCGGAACGGCTTTCAGCGCGCCGCGCAGCGTTTGCGAGGCGTAGGCGGCATACAGCAGCGACAAGGCGATCGCCCCGCAGAGGAACGGACTGACGTCAAAGTTCTCAATCTGCATCTGCACCGGGATCTGGGTGAACCCGAGCGGGATGGTAAAACCGTCAGAGAGCGTCAGCAGCAGCTGGGACGAGCCAAAATAGATAAACAGCACCACCAGAATTTCAGGTAGTCCGCGCAGGATGGTCACAATGCCGGTTGCAAGCCAGGCTACCGGGCGCCATTTCACTGACTCCAGTACCGCGAAGAGCATCGCCAGGACGAGGCCGATGGCGAGCGCGCAAACGGCAAGGCCGACGGTCATCCCGGCGGCGCTTGCTAATGGAAAAATTTCGTTCATTCAGTCTTACTTCTGGAACCATTTGTTATAGATGGTCTGGTAAGTGCCGTCTTTCTTCACTTTTTCCAGCGCAGCGTTAAATTTCTGCTGCAGGTCGGTGTTGCCCTGACGCACGGCAATGCCCAGCCCGGTGCCGAAATAGGCTTTGTCGGTCACTTTATCGCCCACGGCCGCCAGCTTCGGATTGCTCTTCAGCCATTCGGTGACCACGGCGGTATCACCAAAGACCGCGTCAATACGACCGTTCTGCAGATCCAGCTTCGCATTCTGGTAGCTGTCGTAAGGGACGGTAGTGATTTCCGGATGTTTATCGGTGATAAATTTCTGGTGCGTGGTACCGTTCTGTACGCCCACTTTTTTGCCCTTCAGCTGATCAATGCTGGTGAACTTGCCCTGCTGACCGACGAACAGCGCCGAGTTGTCATAATACGGGGTGGAGAACAGTACCTGCTTTTCACGCTCAGGCGTGATGTCCATCCCGGCCATGACCGCGTCGAAACGGCGGAATTTCAGCCCCGGGATCAGGCTGTCAAAGGCCTGGTTGGTGAAGGTACAGGTGGCATCGATCTCTTTACACAGCGCGTTAGCCAGATCCACATCGAAACCGACGATCTGGTTGTTGGCGTCCACCAGCTCAAACGGAGGGTAGGAGGCCTCGGTGGCGAAACGAATGGTCTGCGCGGCGGAAGCGGAGAGGCTCATGCCTGCGAGCAGGGCGGCAATCAGTACTTTTTTCATCGTCATTTCCCCGAAAAACATCAATGTGAAAGATAGTTTTTAAACGCGTCAGTTTGCGGATGCGTGAAGCAGGAGGCATCCCCTTGCTCGACGACATGGCCATTTTCCATATACACCACCCGGCTGGCCGTCTTGCGCGCCACTTCAACTTCATGGGTGACGATAACCTGGGTGATGCCGGTTTCAGCCAGCTCGCGGATGATGCTAACGATCTGGGCGGTGATTTCCGGGTCGAGCGCCGCGGTAGGCTCATCGAACAGCAGAACCTGCGGCTCCATCATGAGCGCGCGGGCGATCGCCACACGCTGCTGCTGGCCGCCGGATAAATGCAGCGGGTAACGATCGCTGTAGGGCTTCAGACGCAGGCGCTCCAGCAGCTTCTCGGCGCGAGCCAGCGCCTGATCCTTGCTTAACCCCAGTACGCGACAGGGGGCTTCGATCAGGTTCTGCTGTACCGTCAGGTGCGGCCACAGGTTGTACTGCTGAAAAACCATGCCGACGTTCTGCCGCAGTTCGCGAATCGCTTTATCGGACGGCGCTCTGGTGAAGTCGAAATGGTTACCGGCGATGGTTAACGAACCGGAACGCGGCATCTCCAGCAGGTTGAGTACGCGCAGCAGCGAGCTCTTCCCGGCACCGCTGGGGCCGAGCAGCACCAGCGTTTCCCCCTGCGGGCAATCCAGCGTGATGTCGAACAGCGCCTGGTGCGCGCCGTAGAAGCAATTAATGCCGTTTAGTTTAATACTCATCTGGGCAGTCTGATACGAATAGCTATTGAGGCCGCAAATAGTACCTTTGGCAGAATAGTTATGCAATATTTATGCGTTAAAAGTTAAATCTAAACCACGTTTAGCTTTAAAGTTAGCACAAAATATTGCCTGGTGGGTGAGGGGGGCGTAAATGTCGGCATTCTCGGGGCGAATACCGACATTTTACCGGGGTTATCGTTTCAGCGGCGTCGCTTCAACTCCCGAACTAGCGTTTCTCCAGACTCTGTCGCAACGTTCCGGCCGGCGCGTGGCTGTTGTTGCCGAGATAGCGAACGTCATCGACGGCCCAGCACTGGCCTTCCTGGATCATCAGCACTTCGTCTTTCCAGTTCTGGGTTCCCTGTTTCAGCTCCACGCGCAGCGGAATGTTGCGCGCATCGCGATTAGGGATGGTTGAGGCGCTGGCGACGACGGCGCTGTCCGCGGGGGTGCTGCTGCTGGAGAACGGGTTAGCCTGCAGCAGCTTGCTGTTGGCGGGATCCTGACGGGCGTCATTGAGTAACTTCGCCAGGCCGTCGCTGAGATAGGGGCGCAGCGACGCCGGATCCTGAGTACGGTTCTGGATCTGAATGTCATAGAATTTTTGCGCTACGTCGTCAGGGCCGCCTTCGACACAAGGGCCGCTGCGGGTGCCATTATCTTTATAGGCCGGGGTGACGGTCGTACAGGCGCTGAGCGCCAGCGCGCAAGGGAGAAGTGCTGCAAGAAGTTTGTAGCGCATGATGATTTCCTTATAAGCGAACTACGTTTTCAGTTTCCGTTAAAGCATAGCGTATAGCGTGCGGATTGTACTTGACGCAAAGAGCTAAGACCTTGATGTGGCTACAGCCTTAGGGCTGGAAATCAGCAGGGGGATGACGGCGGTTTTCAGGCAGAAAAAATCACGGCGGGATAAAAATAAATTATG
This sequence comes from Klebsiella sp. 1SOBk10mer, assembly GCF_046602535.1. Classification (NCBI taxonomy): domain Bacteria; kingdom Pseudomonadati; phylum Pseudomonadota; class Gammaproteobacteria; order Enterobacterales; family Enterobacteriaceae; genus Klebsiella; species Klebsiella sp. 1SOBk10mer. The sequence goes on along the minus strand of NZ_JBKIUP010000002.1, from coordinate 122,250 downwards.
GCTTTGCATAAACAAGAAACACTACCCCGGAAACAGGGTAGTGTTTCTTGAGAGATAAGATTAGTTATTTCTTCTTATAGATATTAGCGGAAATGTGCAGTTTTTTATCCGTGTTCCCGGAAGAGAGCACGATAACATCCGCGCCTTTTTCATCAGCTTTTTTAATCAGCTCTTCACGAGCATCGCTCGGTGCGGTCTGGCCGGTAGAAGAAATGGTGCCGATCTTGGTGTATTGCGTATGGACCTTATCAAAAGCTTCTTTCGATAAAATCTCAGCGGAGAAGGCGTTCGCCGTTAAAAACAATGCCGCACCTGCCACTAAAGCTGCATATTTCATATTTTTAGACTCCATTGTTTATCTTGCTATCATCATGCTCTTGTTTTAACTCACCAATGAGCGATTTCAGATTGTACTAACACTGCTTTTTTTTCAAGCAAAATACTGCAATTTTATGACGGCTAGTTAACTCTTTTTTAAAGAAAAGATGACAGAATTCGCATTGATAATGCTTGCTTTTTTTTGCCGGTTACACATCGTGAACGGAGCATACCAATTTCTACTGACATTAGCTGAAAATCAGCTTAAGAGGCCGGGGCAGGGGAGACAGCGCGCGGACAGACATTCCCGGAAACATAGTTTATCATATAGACAAGCAGGGGCTGCGCCTATGGTCATGCAGGTCACCAGGGAGATAAGATGTTAACAAATAAGCGAGAGCGCGCCCGGCAGCAGCGAACCGCGTTGTGGGCCACCAGAGATGATGTCCAGCGCCATGCGCTGTCAATGAGTCTGCCCTGGCTGGCTTTTGTAAATATCGCGTTTGCGTTAATGATTTTCTCCCGCAACTTTATTTTTACCTATTTTGATAAGAAGCTCCTGACTCACCAGGCGGTTATTCCTTATATCGAAATAGCGCTGATTGCGGTTATTATTATTTCGGCCATTTTAGTGATTATTGCCATCACGCCGCGTCTGGCGCAGGGGCGTTATACGCTGAATATCATCACCGCGCTGCTGCTGGTGCTCAGCCTGTGCTGGTCCCTGAGTAATTACTGTTTTATCTTTTTCTGGGCTTTGCCCTTCGCCTGGCCGCTGCTGGTTATATTGTTGACCACTGGCCTCACTGCGTTGTATCACCATTGGCCGGGCATTATCGCTTTTATGCTGCCGCTATGGGGGACGGCCTTGCTAGCGGGAATTCAGATCCACTATCACGCTGAAATTCGCTTTTTGATCCTGTGGACCATCTTTACGGCGATTTTGCTGTATGGACGACGTATTCTCCAGCGCTGGTACGATGAAGCCTGGGATACGCATCAGGAAAATATGCAGCTTATTCAGCGGCTGGAAAGTATTGCCAACCAGGATGCATTAACCGGGACCGCTAACCGCCGGGCGCTGAATGCGTATCTGGCGGAGATCTGGCAGCAAAACACGCCGTTGTCGCTGATGATGATCGATGTCGATTACTTTAAACGCTATAACGATCGCTATGGTCATCAGGCTGGTGACGAGTGCTTATCTTCTGTCGCGCAGGTGCTGAAAATGGCGGTCCGGGCCGAAGATGATCTGGTTGCTCGCTATGGCGGCGAGGAATTTGTGGTGGCGTTGCCTAGGGTTCCCCTGGTGCATGCCACCGCGATTGCCGAGCGCATTCAGCAGAAAATTCACGAGGCGGCGCTTCCTCATGAGGCATCAGAGGTGGCGTCGGTGGTGACCGTCAGTATCGGGATCGTCGATTCCGATGGCACGGTCCCGATGGAGACGCTGATCGCCCGGGCGGACAGTGCGCTGTACCAGGCGAAAAATAAAGGACGTAATCAATGGTCTTATTAACCCGGAGACGCTGCCGGGCAAGGGAGAAGGGATGAAACGGATTGCCTATGTACTCCTGTTGGCGCTACTGCTGGCCGGCTGCGCGGGGGAAAAAGGCATCATCGATCGCGACGGATATCAGCTGGACACTCGCCATCCGGCGCAGGCGGCCTATCCGCGCATAAAAGTGCTGGTTATCCACTATACCGCAGATAATTTTGATGTCTCCCTGGCAACCCTGACTGATAAAGAGGTCAGCTCCCACTATTTAATTCCTGAACAGCCGCCGCGCCACCATCATAAACCGCGGATCTGGCAGCTGGTGCCGGAAGAGGATCTGGCCTGGCACGCCGGGGTGAGCTACTGGCGCGGCAGCACGCGCATCAACGATACTTCCATTGGTATTGAACTGGAAAACCGCGGCTGGCAGAAGACCGCGGGGGGTAAAAGCTTTACCCCCTTTCACCCGGAGCAGATCGCGGCCCTGATCCCGCTGGCGCGCGATATTATCACCCGCTATCACATCGCGCCGCAGAACGTGGTAGCCCATGCCGATATCGCCCCGCAGCGCAAAGACGATCCGGGACCGTTGTTCCCCTGGCAACAGCTGGCGCAGCAGGGGATTGGCGCCTGGCCGGACGAGCAGCGGGTGGCTTTCTATCTGAACGGGCGCCCGGCCAGTGAGCCAGTGGACCCTGAGGTAGTACTGGATTTGCTGGCGCGCTACGGCTATCAGGTCACGCCGGAGATGACTCCCGCGCAGAAAAAACGAGTGATTACCGCCTTCCAGATGCACTTCCGCCCCCAGCGCTGGGATGGCGTAGCAGATGCGCAAACCGAAGCGATAGCCGAGGCGCTGTTAGAAAAGTATGGTCAGGGTTAGCGGTGAAGTTTACCGTGGTCGCGCAGCCAGGCGGCGGTACGCACAATCCCGTCGTCCAGCGTCACCACCGGCTGATAACCCAGCTCATCCTGCGCGCGAGTGATATCGAGCGTAAAATCAAAATTCAGTTTCGAGACGCCGTAGTGGGTAAAGGCCGGCTCTTTGGCCGTTTTATCGCCAAAACGCTCCATGCTGCGGGCGATAATATCCAGCATCGGGTAGGGGACTGAGCGGATCCGGCATTTGATACCCAGCTCGTCGATCAGTTTCTGCACGATACTGCGCAGGGTGCGCGGTTCGCCGTTGCTGATATTCCACGCGCGGGCGGAGGGAAGATGATCGCACGCCGGCTGGCTCGCCAGCCACATCGCGTGGACGGCGTTTTCATAATAGGTCATATCGACCAGCGCGCTGCCGCCCCGTGGCAACAGGACGCTGCCATAGTGTTGCATCATTTGCGCCAGCCGGGGAATAAAGACTTTATCGTGCGGCCCGAACAAACTCTGCGGGCGCAAAATGGTAAAACGGGTGTGCGGGTTGGCCTGCGCCAGCAGGTTGATCACCTCTTCGCTGGCTGCCTTGCTGCGGGCAAACTCGTTGGCGAAGCGGTGCGGGCGGAAATCTTCCTGAATATCGCGATGGTGGTGATAATCAAAATAGAGCGAGGGCGAAGAGATATGAACGAAATTGCGTACGCCCCATGCTACAGACCACTCGCCGAGGCGACGGGTGGCGCGGACGTTAGCGAGATCGAAAGCCTGCTGCGTGCCCCAGGGCGAGGTAAAGCTTGAGCAGTGCCACAGGGTATCGATACCGGCGAGCATCACTTTAGCCTGCGAAGAGACCAGCTCGGTTAAATCCGCCGGGATGAATTCCGCCCCCATTTTGCTCAGAAGCTTACCCATCGCTTCGTTGCGCCCGGTCGCTCGCACGCTGATGCCCTTGTTGCGCAGATATTCCACTGCGTTGCGGCCTAATCCGCTGGTCGCACCGGTAACCAGTACCTTCATATCACTCTACTGTCCCAGAAAAGAATTTCGTGCGCATTTTTCCGTGATTCTCCCGACTATGCAATGAGAATCATGAAAGAATAATGCTTATCCTTCGACTCTGCCTGAGATTTGTTCGGCCAACCGGGCGATGCGTTGCGCCATACCGCGGAAAATAAACAGGTGCGCCGGGATCATCAGCAGCCAGTAGACCAGGCCCGGCATACCGTGCGGGTGCCACCAGGCGCGGACGTCCAGTTCACGACGATCGCCTTTATCGTTAATGGTAAAGCTTAACCGGCCCAGCCCCGGCGCTTTCATGCCGAACAGCAGAGTGAGCTGTTTTTCTTCCTCCACAATAATCACCTTCCAGCTGTCGACCGTATCGCCGGTCTGCAGATAGTCGCGCTGCGGTCGCCCTTTGGCCAGCCGGTGGCCGACCAGCAGATCCATCGCGCCGCGGGTTTTCCACAGCAGATTGCCGAAAAAATATCCCTCTTTACCGCCGATTTGGTTAACAACCTGCCACAGGGCTTTGCGGCTCGCCGGAGTGGCGACGGTGCAGCCTGCCTGTTTCGGATAGTAGCCATACTCCGGTCGCCAGCGGGCGAAAGCCTGGGCGTCGTAGCCCCAGTCGCTGGAGTTTACCAGCTGCTCTTCTTCTTTCAGGGTGCGGCGAACCGCCTGATCGAAGGGGATCAGCGTTTGCGGGATCAGCGCCCGCAGCGTCCGGTCATCGGCGATCAGATCGTGCTTCAACCCCTGAATCAGCGCTTTGGCGATGGTCGGCGGCACCGAGGTGATGACATTGAGGAACCACACCGAGATCCAGCGCGTCGGCAGGGGAATCGGAATAAGCGGGCGGTGTTTGCCGCTGACGGCCATAAAGCGAATGAACTGCTGCTGGTAGCTTAACACCTCCGGACCGGCGGCTTCGAAGACGCGGTGCGCGTCGGAAGGATGATTCAGCAGCTCAACGAGGTCAACGAGCAGGTTTTCCAGCGCGACAGGGGTGGTACGCGAACGCACCCAGCGCGGAGGAGTCAGCACCGGCAGGTTATAGACCATGTCGCGCATCACCTCGAAGGCGGCGGAGCCGGCACCGACGATAATTCCGGCCCGCAGCTCGGTTACCGGCACACCCGACTCGCGCAGGAGATCGCCGGTGACCTGACGAGCGCGCAGATGGTCGGACTGCTCCTGCGCTGGTGCCTGCAGCGAGCTGAGAAAGATAATCTGACGCACCGGCGTCTGGCGCAGGGCATCGCGAACATGCGTCGCCACCCGACGCTCATGGACGATAAAATCGCCGCCTTCGCCCATGCCATGTACCAGATAATAAAGCGTATCGATACCCGTGAGCAGCGCAGGCAGAATCTGCGGCTGATTGAGATCGACGGACCGGCAGGTGACGCCGGGCAACGCGAGTTTTTGCAGTCGGTCGGTATGGCGCGCCGCCGCCAGCACCGGATATCCCCGCGCGCTTAACTCGCGGACTAAATGCTGACCGATATAGCCGCTGGCGCCGAGCACCAGAACAGATTGCGACACGCCTGACTCCTTAGCGTTGTAAAAAAGCCTGCCAGTGGGCGACCACCTCGCTCAACTGCTGACGGTCGACATCCAGGTGAGTGACCAGACGGACGACTGGCGAAGCGTTGATCAGCACGTTGCGCGCCTGCATAAACTCGCCGAGCGCCCGGGCCTGCTCATCACCGACGCGAACGAACAGCATGTTGGTATCGTGACGAGTAACGTCGGCGCCGATGGCGCGCAGCTGATCCGCCATCCACGCGGCGTTATCGTGATCCTCCTGCAGGCGCTGGACATTATTTTTCAGCGCGTACAGTCCGGCGGCGGCCAGAATGCCCGCCTGGCGCATCCCGCCGCCGACCATTTTCCGCCAGCGAACGGCGCGGCGAATGTACGCCTCACTACCGATCAGCAGCGAGCCTACCGGGGCGCCAAGCCCCTTTGACAGACAGATGGTGAAGGAGTCGCAGTATTGGGCGATATCGCGTAACTCGCAGCCGTAGGCCACCACGGCGTTAAAGATGCGCGCGCCGTCGACGTGCAGCGCCAGATTGCGCTGGCGGGTAAACGCCCAGGCTTCCTGCAGATAGTCGCGAGGCAGCACCTTACCGTTATGGGTGTTTTCCAGACTCAGCAGGCGGGTCGGGGCAAAATGGATATCGTCAGGTTTGATTTTTGCTGCGACTTTATCCAGCGGCAGCGAACCGTCCGCCGCGGCGTCAATCGGCTGCGGCTGAATACTGCCGAGAACCGCCGCCCCGCCGGCTTCGTACAGATAGTTATGCGCCCCCTGGCCGACGATATACTCTTCGCCGCGCTGGCAATGGCTGAGCAGGCCGACGAGGTTGGCCTGGGTGCCGGTGGGCAGAAACAGCGCCGCCTCTTTGCCGGCCAGGTCGGCGGCGTAGCGCTGAAGTTCATTGACGGTAGGGTCGTCGCCATACACATCGTCCCCGACCGGGGCGGCCATCATGGCTTCCAGCATGGCGCGCCCGGGGCGGGTAACGGTATCACTGCGCAGATCGATCACGGCTATTCCTTGTTCTGGTTCAGAGTATTGCTTCTGTTTTACCTGAGCCAGTTGGTTTTCGCCAGTTCGATGACTTCATCGCCGCGCCCGCTGATGATCGCCCGCAGCATATACAGGCTAAAGCCTTTAGCTTGCTCCAGCTTGATCTGCGGCGGGATCGCCAGCTCCTCTTTGGCGACCACGACGTCGACCAGCACCGGACCGTCGGTGCGGAACGCGGTCTGCAGCGCTTCATCCACCTCGGAGGCTTTCTCAACGCGAATACCTTTAATCCCGCAGGCTTCGGCGATGCGGGCGAAGTTGGTGTCGTGTAGCTCCGTGCCGTCAGTGAGATAGCCCCCGGCCTTCATCTCCATCGCCACGAAACCCAGCACGCTGTTGTTAAAGATGATAATTTTCACCGGCAGCTTCATCTGCGCCAGCGACAGAAAATCCCCCATCAGCATGCTAAACCCGCCGTCGCCGCACATGGCCACCACCTGACGCTCCGGCGCGGTGGCCTTGGCGCCAATGGCCTGCGGCATGGCGTTGGCCATGGAGCCGTGATTGAATGAACCCAGCAGGCGGCGTTTGCCGTTCATCTTGAGATAGCGTGCCGCCCAGACGGTCGGGGTGCCGACATCGCAGGTGAAAATGGCGTCTTCATCGGCAAAATGGCTGATCTGCTGCGCCAGATATTGCGGGTGGATCGCCTTCTCGCTGGGCTTCGCCAGATCGTCGAGTCCTTTTCGCGCGTCGCGATAGTGCTCCAGCGCCTTATCGAGGAAGCGGCGATCGGTTTTCTCTTCCAGCAGCGGCAGCAGCGCCTTCAGCGTTGATTTAATGTCGCCCACCAGCGCCATATCGACCTTACTGTGCGCGCCGATGCTGCCGGGGTTAATGTCGATCTGAATAATTTTGGCGTCGGTCGGATAGAAGGCGCGATAGGGGAACTGGGTGCCGAGCAGGATTAGGGTGTCGGCATTCATCATGGTGTGGAAGCCAGAAGAGAAGCCAATCAGCCCGGTCATGCCCACATCATACGGGTTGTCATACTCCACATGCTCTTTACCGCGCAACGCATGGACGATGGGAGCTTTAATTTTCGCCGCGAACTCCACCAGCTCCTGGTGGGCGCCGGCGCAACCGCTGCCGCACATGAGCGCGATATTGCTGGAGTAGCGGATCAGCTGGGCCAGCTTGCGCAGCTCTTCTTCCGCCGGGGTGACCGTCGGCAACGGCGCATGATACCACTGGCTGCTGGCGCTCTCCGGGGCCGCCTTCAGCGCCACGTCGCCGGGCAGCACCACCACCGAAACGCCGCGGTTGATCACCGCCTTGCGCATCGCCACCGCCAGCACCTGCGGGATCTGCTCCGGGGTGGAGACCAGCTCGCAGTAGTGGCTGCATTCGCGGAACAGCTCCTGGGGATGGGTCTCCTGGAAATAGCCGCTGCCAATCTCGCTGGATGGGATGTGGGCGGCAATCGCCAGCACCGGGACATGGTTGCGGTGACAGTCAAACAGACCGTTGATCAGATGCAGGTTACCCGGTCCGCAGGAACCAGCGCAGACCGCCAGTTCACCGGTCAGTTGCGCCTCCGCGCCGGCGGCGAAAGCGGCAACCTCTTCGTGCCGGGTGGCCATCCAGTCGATGGTGCCCATGCGGTTCAGGCTATCGCTCAATCCATTGAGGGAATCGCCGGTGACGCCCCAGATACGTTTCACGCCGGCCTGTTCCAGCATTTTGGCAATGTATGCGGCCACGGTTTGTTTCATGATCTCCATCTCCTTTTTTTGATAACGCCTTCAAGCTTAGATGAAACTGCAGCTTACGTTGCCGATTGCCCTCAATTTTTTGCTGGTTTTATTGCTGAAGCATTGGGCATACTCTGGGATCTCACAGGGTGTAAAACAGGAAGCACATCAAATGGTTAAGGGATTGTTAAACGCAGTAAACAGAACGCTGTCGCATGAAGACGCCGGTAAACTCTTGTTACGACTCGCCGTCGGCGGGTTAATGCTGTTTCACGGTTTGCACAAGCTGCTGGATGGCGTGGATGGCATTAGCGGGATGCTGGTGGCGAAGGGGTTGCCGGGGTTTATCGCCTACGGTGTGCTGGCGGGGGAAGTGGTCGCCCCCTGTTTGTTGATTGTCGGCATCCTGACGCGCCCTGCGGCGCTGGTGTTGGCTTTCACCATGGTGGTGGCGTGGCTGATGGTCGGTCTCGGCAAGACATTTGCGCTTGATGCGGTGGGGGCGTGGGCGATCGAGAATCTGGTCTATTTCTTTGTTGGCGCGCTGGCGATTGCGCTTTTGGGCGCCGGGCGTTACTCGCTGGCCGGTCAGTCGGTCTGGCGGTAAAAATGCCTCATTCGTCCTGGGGCGTAAAGTCGATACTGTTGTCGGTTTGCCGCTTTTCAGTCCGGGAAAGCGTTTATCTCATGTCGCCTGAGAGTTTATTGTCGCCAGGGGTTTTCCCGGAGGCGGCGCATTGCGCCTTCTCCGGGCTACCAAATCGCACAGCGCTGTAGCCCCGGTAAGCGGTAGCGCCACCGGGGATTTTGACCTCAGGCGAGAACCAGATCGCTCTGCGGGCGACAGGAGCAGGCCAGCACATAGCCGTCGGCGATTTCATCTTCGGTCAGCGTCATGGTGCTGGTGACGCTATACTCCCCGGAAACGACTCTGGTTTTGCAGCAGCCGCAGACGCCGGCGCGGCAGGCGACGGTCACCGGCACCTGATTGCTCTCCAGCGCCTCGAGCAGGGTGGTGCCCACCGGCGCGTAAAACTCTCTCGCCGGCTGCAGTTTGGTGAATTTCAGCCCGCTGGTGGCGGCCTCTGCCACCGGTGTGAAGAACTTCTCCTTAAAGAAGCGGGTGACACCCAGGGCGGCCACGTCCTGCTCAACCTTCTCCATATACGGCGCTGGCCCGCAGGTCATCACGGTGCGGCTGGCGATATCCGGCACGCTCTGCAGTAGCTCCAGGGTCAGACGGCCGGCGACAAAACCGTGCGTTGCGTTGTGCTCCGCCACCAGGGTAACCGGATAGTTGCGCCACTCCTCGGCAAAGATCACATCCTCCGGCGAACGAACGCTATAGATCACTTGCACGTCTGCCAGCGGGCGGTACTTCGCCAGCCAGCGGCGCATCGACATTATCGGCGTCACCCCGCAGCCGGCGGCCAGCAGCAGGAATTTATCTTCTGCTTTATCGTCGCAGATAAACTCGCCCATCGCATCGGACAGCCAAAGATAATCGCCGCGTTTGACCTCGTGGGTTAACCATTGTGAACCCGCGCCCTCGTTAATGCGGCGAACGGTCAGCGTAATATACTCGCTGACCCCCGGCGTGGAGGAGAGGGTGTAGGCGCGCAGCGTTTCCGCGGAATCACGCACGCTGACCAGGGCGTACTGCCCGGCGCGATACGGATAGTAATCGTGGCACAGCAGCGAAAGGGTCCACACGTCCGGGGTTTCCTGGTGAATGTGGTGAACCTGCATCCGCCACGGGCATTGCGAAGTTGGCATGGTCATCAGGGACTCCTTACGCGCTCAGCAGCTGCTGCATATCTTGTTCCACGGTGGTCACGGAACGCAGACCAAACTTCTCATTGAGGACAGCCAGCAGATCCGGAGTGAAGAAGCCTGGCGCCGTCGGGCCGGTGACGATATTTTTCACGCCGAGAGACAGCAGCGTCAGCAGGATGACAATCGCTTTCTGTTCGAACCAGGAGAGCACCAGCGACAGCGGCAGATCGTTGACGCCGCAGCCCAGTTTTTCCGCCAGCGTGACCGCCAGAATAATCGCCGAATAGGCATCATTACACTGACCAGCGTCGACCAGACGCGGTAGGCCTTCGATATCGCCGAAATCCAGCTTGTTAAAGCGGTATTTACCGCAGGCCAGCGTCAGGATCAGGCAGTCATCCGGCACGCTGGTGGCAAAATCGGTGAAATAGTTACGTTCCCCGCGCGCGCCGTCGCAGCCGCCGACGAGGAAGATATGGCGCAGTTTTTCACGGCTGACCAGATCGATCAGCGTATCCGCCGCGCCGAGCAGGGTCTGACGGCCAAAGCCGACGGTGATCAGATGCGGGATTTCGCTGTACGGGAAGCCCGCCATCTGCTGCGCCTGGGCAATGACCGGGGAGAAGTCTTCGCCTTCCAGGTGGTTCACGCCCGGCCAGCCGACGATGCTGCGGGTCCAGATGCGATCGTCGTAAGCGCCGACGGTGGGATCGATGATGCAGTTAGAGGTCATCACGATGGGGCCTGGGAAGCGGGCGAATTCCACCTGCTGGTTCTGCCAGCCGCTGCCGTAGTTGCCGATCAGATGTTTGAATTTACGCAGCTCCGGATAGCCGTGCGCCGGCAGCATTTCGCCGTGGGTATAGACATTGACGCCGGTGCCTTCCGTCTGCTCCAGCAGGTTATAGAGATCTTTCAGGTCGTGGCCAGAGATCAGGATACATTTACCTGCGGTGGCTTTTACGTTGACCTGAGTCGGCGTTGGGTGGCCATATTTGGTGGTTTCGCCGGCGTCAAGGATGCTCATCACTTTGAAGTTCATCTGGCCGATTTCCATCGAACATTCGAGCAGCGCATTCATATCCGCAGGCCAGGTGCCCAGCCACGCCATGATCTTGTGGTACTGGGCATAAATGGCGTTGTCGTACTGGCCGAGCACGTGCGCGTGTTCCATATAAGCTGCCGCGCCTTTCAGGCCGTACAGGCACAGCAGGCGCAGGCCGAGGATATTCTCGCCGATAGCGGCTTTATCTTTATTCGGGGCATAGTCTGCCGCCTGACGCTGCAGGTCACCCAGATCGTCGCCGACCAGCTGCAGGTCGGCCACCGGGCTGTCAACTTTGGCGCTGGCATCAAGGTCCAGGCACTGCGCTTTCAGCGCCTCACGCATGGCAATCGCCTGACGGGCATAGCCGACGATGCGCGGAGAATCGAAATTGACGTTAGTTAGCGTAGAGAAGAAGGCGCGGGGGGCGAAGCTGTCGACCTCATGATCGATAATGCCATATTCGCGGGCCTTAAGCGCCCAGGCGGAGAGGCCTTGCAGTGACGCAATCAGCAGATCCTGTAGATCGGAGGTTTCCGCTGTTTTACCGCACATCCCCTGCGCGTAAGAGCAGCCGTTGCCGGCCGGGGTACGAATGGTTTGTTCACATTGCACACAAAACATGGTCACACCTTTAAAGTTATATTTGATATACATGTTTAAGGTTATGCCCGAGCGCGTGAGGAGAAAAGGTATTTCTGATACAACTTAAAGGGAGATTGATTTAGCGCAAAATTGGCGGCAGGAAGTCTGCCGCCAGCGCCTACTCAGGCGGCAAAAAAGGCGATCAGGATCGGGACCAGCAGGCTCAGCAGAAAACCGTGTACGATGGCGGCAGGGACGATCTCCACGCCGCCGGAACGCTGCAGCACCGGTAAGGTGAAGTCCATGGAGGTGGCGCCGCACAGACCCAGCGCCGTGGAGCGGCTTCGGCGAATCAGGCCCGGAATTAACATGATGGCCAGCAGCTCGCGGCACAGGTCGTTAAAGAACGCCGCGCTGCCGATTACCGGGCCAAAGGATTCGGTCAGTAAAATACCGGAGAGTGAATACCAGCCGAAGCCGCTGGCCATCGCCAGACCGGTCTTTAGCGGCAAATCCAGAATAAAGGCGTTGAGGATGCCGCCGAGTAATGAACTGATCGTGACCACCACGGCGACGATCATTCCCCGGCGGTTAAGGACTATTTGTCGCAGACTCATTCCATTATTGCGTAATTGAATACCGACGAGGAACAGGAGAAAGATCAGCGTATATTCGCTGGCTTCGGTGGCGTGTTGTAAAAAAGGCAGGCCGGTCAGGCCAAGCAAAAAACCGAGGACCACCACCCCGCACAGCTGGAGTGATTCCAGGGCCATGGCCAGGCGCGAGGGTAATTTCTCCTGACGATGCAGACTGCGCCAGGGCATTTTTCTTTCCAGCCACAGCAGAGCGGTAATATTACACAGTAAAATGATGACCACGCTCACCGCGGCGTAATGCAATATCGCCAGCAGATTGCTGGCCAGATTGTCGAGAAACGCCAGGCTGATACCCATAAAAAAGAGGATCACATAGACAATCCAGCTCAGCATCCGGTGAATCAGTTTTAGCGCAGAGGAGTGACGAAGAGGCAGTAAATAGCCGACGACCAGCGGCAACAGAATGATGAACAGTCCCGAGAACATGAACGATGCAGCCCTTGCATGATGAGAATAGCGCTCATGACACTACCCAAATAGCCGGGCCGAGTAAAGCTGTCGCCAGAAAGAAAAAGCCCGGAGACCCGGGCTTAGAAAGGATTAATCGCGTTTTTCCAGCAGAGTGCGGTACAGCACGCCGCCAAGGATCCCGCCGACGATCGGCATGACCCAGAACAGCCACAGCTGCTGCAGCGCCCAACCGCCCTGGAAAATCGCCACCGCGGTGCTGCGCGCCGGGTTGACGGAAGTGTTGGTGACCGGAATGCTGATTAAATGGATGAGAGTCAGCGCCAGGCCGATAGCGATCGGCGCGAAGCCCGCCGGCGCGTGTTTGTCGGTCGCGCCATGGATAACCAGCAGGAAGCCGCAGGTCAGTACGATTTCAATAACGATAGCCGACAGCATAGAGAAGCCGCCCGGGGAGTGTTCGCCATAGCCGTTTGAGGCAAAGCCGCTGGCGGCGGCATCAAATCCGGCTTTACCGCTGGCCACCACGTACAGCACCGCGGCGGCAATAATTCCGCCGACCACCTGGGCGATAATATAGCCAATGACCTCTTTCGCCGGGAAACGACCACCGGCCCACAGGCCTAAGGTTACCGCCGGGTTGAAATGACCGCCGGAAATATGGCCAACCGCATACGCCATGGTTAATACGGTTAAACCAAATGCCAGCGCCACGCCGGCAAAACCGATACCCAACTCGGGAAATGCTGCGGCAAGTACGGCGCTACCGCAGCCGCCAAATACAAGCCAGAAGGTGCCGAAGCATTCGGCTGCTAATTTTCTGAACATAACCACCTCAATTTAAATGTATACGCGCACGAGCGGACCGTGCCGGTCTTTATTTATCGTGATAAGGGACGACGATAAAAATAAAGCGGCGTTATTCTAGAGATAATCGCCATCCCAGAGCCAGTTAAATATATTGATATTATTTGATTTAGGGCAAGGTGAAGGGATTGCGTTTGCCAGTTTAACTCTTCCTATATCCATCCAAGATTATCAATAGTGTAGAACATAACGTCTGAAATAAAACTATTTTGTTTGATGAATAATCAATAGCCGTTAATAGACGATAAGTGCGTAATTTTATGAATATATTTAATCTCCTGAATAGGATGCGCAGAGGTGATTAAGCGGAGTGTCATCTTGCCGCCGCCCTCGCTATACTGTTGATTACTGAAGGAGAGTGGTGGTGTAGCGGAGGGGATATGCTTCTTGAGCGCGTAGAAATCGTCGGTTTTCGCGGTATCAATCGTCTGTCGTTGATGCTGGAGCAAAATAACGTCCTGATCGGGGAGAACGCGTGGGGGAAGTCCAGTCTGCTTGATGCGCTGACCCTGCTTTTGTCGCCAGAGTTCGATCTTTATCACTTTGTCCGCGATGACTTCTGGTTTCCCGCAGGCGACATCCAGGGGCGCGAGCACCATTTGCATATTATTCTGACCTTTCGTGAAACCGAGCCGGGGCGCCATCGGGTGCGGCGTTTCCGTCCGCTTCAGCGCTGTTGGGTGCCCTGTGATGACGGGTATCACCGGGTGTTCTACCGCCTGGAAGGCGAACTCGCCGATGACGATAGCGTGATGACCCTGCGCAGTTTTATCGATGGCGAAGGCGAAGCGCTGGCGCTGGAGGATATCGATGAGCTGGCCAGACACCTGGTGCGTTTGATGCCGGTGCTGCGCCTGCGCGACGCGCGCTTTATGCGGCGCATTCATAACGGGACGGTACCGCACTCGCCGCAGATAGAGATCACTGCCCGCCAGCTGGATTTTCTCTCCAGAGAGCTGGTCAGCCATCCGCAAAATTTATCCGACGGTCAGATCCGTCAGGGGTTGTCGGCCATGGTGCAGCTGCTGGAGCATTACTTTGCCGAGCAAAGCAGCGCCCAGACGCGACATCGCCTGATGCGTCGACGTTCCCATGATGAGCAGCGTAGCTGGCGTTACCTGGATATTATCAACCGGATGATCGACAAGCCCGGCGGGCGCAGCCATCGGGTGATCCTGCTGGGGCTGTTTGCTACCCTGCTGCAGGCGAAAGGGACGGTGCGCCTCGATCGCGACGCGCGGCCGCTGCTGTTGATTGAGGATCCCGAGACCCGCCTGCACCCGATCATGCTCTCCGTCGCCTGGCATCTGCTGAATTTGCTGCCGTTGCAGCGTGTGACCACCACCAACTCCGGAGAGCTGCTGTCCCTGACGCCGGTGGAGCAGGTTTGTCGGCTGGTGCGTGAATCGGCGCGGGTGTCGGCATGGCGGCTGGGGCCGGGCGGAATGAATGCCGAAGAGAGTCGACGCATTGCCTTTCACATCCGCTTCAATCGCGCCTCATCGCTCTTCGCCCGCTGTTGGCTGCTGGTGGAGGGGGAGACGGAAACCTGGGTTATCAACGAGCTGGCCCGCCAGTGCGGCCATCATTTTGATGCTGAAGGGGTGAAAGTGATTGAATTCGCCCAGTCGGGCCTGAAGCCATTGATCAAATTCGCCCGCCGGATGGGGATCCAGTGGCACGTGCTGGTGGATGGCGATGAGGCAGGAAAAAAATATGCCGCGACCGTACGCGGTCTGCTGAATAACGATCGCGAGCTGGAGCGCGACCATCTGACCGCTCTGCCGGCGCTGGATATGGAACACTTTATGTATCGTCAGGGATTTGATGACGTTTACCACCGGGTGGCGCAGATCCCGGATAATGTGCCCATGAATATGCGGCGGGTGATCACCAAGGCCATCCATCGCTCATCCAAGCCGGACCTGGCGATTGAGGTGGCAATGGAAGCCGGCCGCCGTGGGGTGGACGCTGTGCCGACGCTGCTGAAAAAAATGTTCTCGCGGGTACTGTGGCTGGCCCGCGGTCGCGCTGATTAATCTCTTCGCCGTCGGGAATTTCGGCGGCGCAAAGCTCTCCGGCAGCTAAACAAAACATCATTGGCGCGAAAAATGGGTGTCCTGTTGCCGACGGGTTTCGATAGAATCACCGCCTGGAGCGGCAGGGAAACAGCAGGAATCGGAATATGAAAGTGAAGGGAAAACGCAGGACCGTCTGGTGGCTGTTGGCGATCGTTGTGCTGGGTCTGGCTGTCTGGGGATGGCGGATTCTCAATGCGCCGCTACCGCACTACCAGACGCTGGTGGTGCGCAAAGGCGATCTCCAGCAGAGCGTGCTGGCCACCGGCAAGCTGGATGCCCTGCGAAAAGTTGACGTCGGCGCCCAGGTCAGCGGACAGCTGAAGACGCTGCACGTGAATATCGGCGATAAGGTCAAAAAGGACCAACTGCTGGGGGTTATCGATCCTGAGCAGGCGCAAAACCAGATCAAAGAGGTGGAGGCGACGTTGATGGAGCTGCGCGCCCAGCTCAATCAGGCGCGCGCGGAGAGTAAGCTGGCGCAGGTGACCCTGGCCCGTCAGCAGCAGCTGGCGCAGCGCCAGCTGGTCTCGCGACAAGACCTCGATACCGCGGCCACCGACCTGGCGGTGAAACAGGCGCAAATCGGCACCATTGAAGCGCAAATTAAGCGCAACCAGGCAACGCTCGACACGGCGAAGACCAACCTCGACTACACGCGGATCCTGGCGCCGATGGCTGGTGAAGTGACGCAAATTACTACCCTGCAGGGACAGACGGTGATCGCTGCCCAGCAGGCGCCGAACATTCTGACCCTGGCGGACCTCAGCACCATGCTGGTGAAAGCGCAGGTCTCCGAAGCGGATGTCATCCACCTCAGACCGGGACAAAAGGCGTGGTTTACCGTGCTGGGCGACCCGCTAACTCGCTATGAAGGCAAGCTGAAGGACATTCTGCCGACGCCGGAAAAAGTCAACGACGCCATCTTCTATTATGCCCGCTTCGAGGTCCCGAACCCGCAGGGAATTCTGCGCCTCGACATGACCGCGCAGGTGCATATCCAACTGGCCGAGGTGAAGAACGTGATCACCATCCCGCTGAGCGCCCTGGGTGATGCGGTCGGTGATAACCGCTACCACGTCCGGCTGTTGCGTACCGGCGAGGTCAAAGAGCGTGAGATTGTCATTGGCGCGCGCAATGATACCGACGTCGCGGTGGTGCAGGAACTTGAAGAGGGGGATGAGGTGATCGTCGGCGAGAGCGCGAGCGGGGCGGCAAAATGACGGCCCTGCTCGAGCTGCGTGATATTCGTCGCAGCTATCCTTCCGGCGACGGCAGCGTTGAGGTCCTCAAGGGGATCACCCTCAGTATCCATGCCGGGGAGATGGTGGCGATCGTGGGCGCCTCCGGCTCGGGTAAATCAACGCTGATGAACATCCTTGGCTGCCTCGATAAACCCACCCGCGGCACCTATCGGGTGGCGGGAACCGATATTGCACAGCTGGATGGCGATGCGCTGGCCCGTCTGCGGCGGGAACACTTTGGCTTTATCTTTCAACGCTATCACCTGCTTTCGCATCTGACCGCCGCGCAGAACGTCGAAGTGCCGGCGGTGTATGCCGGCAGTGAACGGCGGGCGCGCCTGGCGCGCGCGCATGAGCTGCTGGCGCGCCTGGGGCTTGGCGATCGCGCCGACTATCAGCCGTCGCAGCTGTCCGGCGGCCAACAGCAGCGGGTCAGTATCGCCCGCGCCCTGATGAATGGTGGGGAAGTGATCCTCGCCGATGAGCCCACCGGCGCGCTGGACAGCCATTCCGGCGAAGAGGTGATGGCGATCCTGCATCAGCTGAAAGCGCAGGGCCATACGGTTATCATTGTCACTCACGATCCGCAGGTTGCCGCTCAGGCGGAGCGGATCGTCGAGATCCGCGATGGCGAAATCGTCCGCAATCCCTCCGCCAGCCGCCAGGGCGGTGGGCTGCGCGCCCGTCAGCAGGAGGAGCCCTCGGCGTGGCGTCAGTTCACCAGCGGCTTTCGCGAGGCGCTGGTCATGGCCTGGCGGGCGATGGCGGCGAATAAAATGCGCACCCTGCTGACCATGCTCGGCATTATTATTGGGATTGCCTCGGTGGTGTCGATCGTTGTGGTGGGCGATGCCGCCAAGCAGATGGTGCTGGCAGATATTCGCGCGATAGGCACCAATACCATTGATGTGTATCCTGGTAAGGATTTTGGCGATGACGACCCGCGCTATCAACAGGCGCTGAAGTATGACGACTTGCTGGCGATCCAGAAACAGCCGTGGGTGCGTTCCGCTACGCCGGCGGTGTCAAAAAGCCTGCGCCTGCGCGCCAACAATATTGACGTTGCCGCCAGCGCGGAAGGGGTCGGGCCGCAGTACTTTAATGTTTACGGCATGACCTTCAGCGAGGGCAATACCTTTAATGAACTGCAGCTCAACAGCCGGGCTCAGGTGGTGGTGCTCGACAGCAATACCCGTCGCCAGCTGTTTCCCAATAAAGCGAAAGTGGTGGGCGAGGTGATCCTGGTGGGCAATATGCCGGCCACGGTGATTGGCGTTGCGGATGAAAAGCAGTCGATGTTCGGCAGCAGTAAAATTCTCCGCGTCTGGTTGCCTTACACCACCATGGCGGGAAGAGTGATGGGCCAGTCGTGGCTGAACTCCATCACTGTGCGCGTTCATGAAGGCTACGACAGTGAAACCGCAGAGAAACAGCTGCTGCGTCTGCTGGAGCTGCGGCATGGTAAAAAAGATGTATTCACCTGGAATATGGACAGCGTCTTGAAAACCGCCGAAAGGACCACACATACCTTACAGCTGTTCCTGACACTGGTGGCGGTGATCGCCCTGGTGGTCGGCGGGATTGGGGTGATGAATATTATGCTGGTGTCGGTGACCGAACGGACGCGGGAGATCGGCATCCGCATGGCGGTTGGCGCGCGGGCCAGCGATGTGCTGCAGCAGTTTCTCATCGAGGCGGTGCTGGTTTGCCTGGTCGGCGGCGCGCTGGGGGTAACGTTGTCGCTGATGATCGCGTTTATTCTTCAGCTGTTTCTCCCGGGCTGGGAGATCGGTTTTTCGCCGCTGGCGCTGGTGACGGCGTTTCTCTGTTCGACGTTAACCGGGGTGCTGTTTGGCTGGCTGCCGGCGCGCAATGCGGCGCGGCTCGATCCGGTGGATGCCCTGGCGCGGGAGTAGTCGGGATGAGAAATAAAAATGCCAGTCAGAAGGACTGGCATTTTATTAGCAGGATGTACACAATGAAGCAAAAGAGTTATGCAGCCGTTTCCGCTTCCACAGGGACGATCACGCTGGCGTGGTTGCCTTTTGGCCCCTGGTGAACATCAAACCGAACGGCTTGTCCGGCTTTTAGCGTTCTGTAACCATCCATCTGGATGGTGGAGTAATGGGCGAAAATGTCTTCGCCGCCGCCCTCAGGGCAGATAAAACCGAACCCTTTGGCATTGTTGAACCACTTAACAGTACCCATTTCCATACTTCGACATCCTTCGTAAATCTTTATTAGTAAGATGGAATGAACCGGTGGTGGAGTGACGAGTTGTTCAATTGCTCGCCAACTCTCGCCACTACAATTTAGAGAAATACGAAAACGCGTCAAGCGATTGAGGAGGGGGAACGGCGAAAAATGCGTCAAAATTTGAAGCAGTTAACGCTATTGCCGGGGAATGTGACAGCCGTCGCGGATAGAAGCGATAGATGATAGTTATCTATGATCTGTTGTAGATTTGTGATGAGCATAACCTCTGGTCATCGACAGGCCTCCGCCTGTTGGCAACAGCAACCGATGATGAACACTGACGATGAGTAAGAGAGATTGGCTGGACTTCGAGCACCTGGTTGACGACGAAGTTCGTGATGCGATTAAACCGCCATCTATGTATAAAGTGATATTGGTCAATGATGACTACACTCCAATGGAGTTTGTTATTGACGTGTTACAAAAATTCTTTTCTTATGATGTTGAACGTGCAACGCAACTGATGCTCACGGTTCACTATGAAGGTAAGGCGATTTGTGGCGTGTTTACCGCGGAAGTGGCGGAGACCAAAGTCGCTATGGTGAATCAGTACGCGAGGGAGAACGAGCATCCATTGCTGTGTACGCTGGAAAAAGCCTGAATTCAGGCATGAAAATTGGGGGAGGTGCCTATGCTCAATCAAGAACTGGAACTCAGTTTAAATATGGCTTTCGCCAGAGCGCGCGAGCACCGTCATGAGTTTATGACCGTCGAGCACTTGCTGCTGGCTCTGCTAAGCAACCCCTCGGCCCGTGAGGCCCTGGAAGCGTGTTCAGTGGACCTGGTGGCATTGCGTCAGGAACTTGAAGCCTTCATCGAACAAACCACACCCGTCCTGCCAGCCACGGAAGAAGAGCGCGACACCCAGCCGACGCTGAGCTTCCAGCGTGTGCTGCAGCGCGCCGTTTTCCACGTGCAATCTTCTGGCCGCAGCGAAGTGACCGGCGCCAACGTGCTGGTGGCCATTTTCAGCGAGCAGGAGTCGCAGGCCGCCTACCTGCTGCGTAAACATGAAGTGAGCCGACTCGATGTGGTGAACTTCATTTCTCATGGTACACGCAAAGATGAGCCGAGCCAGTCTTCCGATAACAGCGGAAGCCAGCCTGGCAATGAAGAGCAAGCCGGCGGGGAGGAACGTATGGAAAACTTCACCACCAACCTCAATCAGCTTGCTCGCGTTGGCGGCATCGATCCCCTGATCGGCCGTGAAAAAGAGCTGGAGCGCGCCATTCAGGTGCTGTGCCGTCGGCGTAAAAAT
The DNA here is from genome assembly GCF_046602535.1 of Klebsiella sp. 1SOBk10mer. Lineage (NCBI taxonomy): Bacteria > Pseudomonadati > Pseudomonadota > Gammaproteobacteria > Enterobacterales > Enterobacteriaceae > Klebsiella > Klebsiella sp. 1SOBk10mer. The sequence goes on along the minus strand of NZ_JBKIUP010000002.1, from coordinate 102,090 downwards.
AACCCGCTGCTGGTGGGGGAATCCGGCGTCGGTAAAACCGCCATCGCCGAAGGCCTTGCCTGGCGTATTGTGCAGGGCGATGTGCCGGAAGTCATGGCTGACTGCACCATCTACTCGCTTGATATTGGTTCTCTGCTGGCCGGGACGAAATACCGTGGCGATTTTGAAAAACGCTTTAAAGCGTTGCTGAAACAGCTGGAGCAGGATACCAACAGCATCCTGTTCATTGATGAGATCCACACCATCATCGGTGCGGGAGCGGCGTCTGGCGGCCAGGTCGATGCGGCTAACCTGATCAAACCGCTGCTTTCCAGCGGCAAGATCCGGGTGATTGGCTCCACCACTTACCAGGAGTTCAGCAACATCTTTGAAAAAGATCGTGCGCTGGCCCGCCGTTTCCAGAAAATCGATATTACCGAACCGTCGGTGGAAGAGACCGTCCAGATTATCAACGGCCTGAAGCCGAAGTACGAAGCGCACCACGATGTGCGTTATACCGCCAAGGCGGTGCGTGCGGCGGTTGAGCTGGCGGTGAAATACATTAACGATCGCCATCTGCCGGATAAGGCGATTGACGTAATTGACGAGGCGGGGGCGCGGGCGCGCTTAATGCCGGTCAGCAAGCGTAAGAAAACGGTCAATGTGGCGGATATCGAGTCCGTGGTGGCGCGCATTGCGCGGATCCCTGAGAAGAGCGTCTCCCGCAGCGATCGCGATACGCTGAAAAACCTTGGCGATCGACTGAAAATGCTGGTCTTTGGTCAGGATAAGGCCATCGAGGCGCTGACGGAAGCCATCAAGATGGCGCGCGCCGGGCTGGGCCATGAGCACAAGCCGGTGGGTTCATTCCTGTTCGCCGGGCCGACCGGGGTGGGGAAAACCGAAGTGACCGTGCAGCTGGCGAAGGCGCTGGGTATTGAGCTGCTGCGTTTTGATATGTCCGAATATATGGAACGTCATACCGTCAGTCGTTTAATCGGGGCGCCTCCGGGCTACGTCGGCTTCGACCAGGGCGGGCTGCTGACCGATGCGGTGATAAAACATCCGCACGCGGTGCTGCTGCTCGATGAGATCGAAAAAGCGCATCCGGACGTGTTCAACCTGCTGCTGCAGGTGATGGACAACGGCACGCTGACCGATAACAACGGACGTAAAGCGGACTTCCGCAACGTGGTGCTGGTGATGACTACCAACGCCGGGGTGCGGGAAACCGAGCGTAAATCGATTGGCCTTATCCAGCAGGACAACAGTCTGGACGCAATGGATGAGATCAAGAAGATCTTTACGCCGGAGTTCCGTAACCGTCTCGACAACATCATCTGGTTCGATCACCTCTCCACCACGGTGATCCATCAGGTTGTCGACAAGTTTATCGTCGAGCTGCAGGTTCAGCTGGATCAGAAAGGTGTCTCCCTGGAAGTCAGCCAGGAAGCGCGCGACTGGCTGGCGGAAAAAGGCTACGACCGGGCAATGGGGGCACGTCCAATGGGACGCGTCATTCAGGACAACCTGAAAAAACCGCTGGCGAACGAGCTGCTGTTTGGCTCGCTGGTCGACGGCGGGCAGGTGACGGTCTCTCTGGACAGCGCGAAAAATACGCTGACCTACGACTTCCAGAGCGCGCCGAAGCACAAACCGGAAGCCGCCCATTAAGGCGATATCTTCAATGTAAAAAACCGGCCAGGGGCCGGTTTTTTTTTGCCAACTGGCGGTAGAAATGAAAAGACCGGGAATTATCCCGGCCTTCAGCATCTGACGCCTTAAGGGCGAAAACAATCAGCGACTACGGAAGACAATGCGGCCTTTGCTCAGGTCGTACGGGGTCAGCTCAACAGTCACTTTGTCGCCCGTCAGAATGCGGATGTAGTTTTTACGCATTTTACCGGAGATATGCGCGGTTACCACGTGACCGTTTTCCAGTTCTACGCGGAACATAGTGTTAGGCAACGTTTCAAGTACGGTGCCCTGCATTTCAATATTGTCTTCTTTGGCCATCTAGTCCTCTGGGGTATCACTACCGTAGTTTTGAACCGGCAAGATAATGCCGAAGTTCATCATGTAAGTAAAGTTTTACGTGTCTACCCTGAATCATTCACCTTGCCGCAAGGCGCGCAGTCAGCACGCCGGCAATGGAAATATGACGGGTATGAATCGCCGAAGTAGTTTTGGCGCATTGCCCGGGACACACACGGCCATGCCGCGTGACAGGCGCAAACGTAAAGGGGAGTGACAGAACGATGGGCGTTATCTGACTCTTATTATTCCCAAACGGCAGCGGGGCAACAGGCAGAAGCTACTCTACCGCGCAATTATACCATCCTGACGCAAAATGTGCTGAAAACATTTTATTGTCCGCCCGGAAATAGCACCCGCGGTACCCAAAATCGCTCGGGCAGACGGTAGCTGCGTAATACTGACAGATAGTCCAGATAATCGCGGCGGGGAATATCCACCGCGCCTAATGATGCGGTATGGTTGTTCAGCACCTGACAGTCAATTAATTTACCGCCGCTCTGCGCAAAGTCCTGGCAAAATACCAGCAGCGCGGTTTTGGAGGCATTTTCCGCCCGGCTGAACATCGACTCACCGCAAAACAGCGCCCCCTGTGCCACGCCGTACATTCCCCCCACCAGAGTATTCTCCTGCCAGACTTCAATGGAGTGGGCATGCCCCAGCTCATGCAGCTGGTGGTAGGCGCGAACGATGCTGCTGGTTATCCAGGTGCCTTCGTCACGATCGCTGGCGCAGCCCTCAATCACCTCGCCAAAGGCGTGGTTGAGCGTGACGCGGTAGGGCGAACGCTGATGAAAGCGCTTCATGCTGCGGCTGAGATGGAACTGTTCCGGCCAGAGCACCGCGCGGGGATCGGGCGACCACCAGAGGATCGGGTCGCCGGGGGAAAACCAGGGAAAAATACCACGCTGATAGGCCATCAGCAGGCGCGCGGGGCTCAGATCGCCGCCGAGCGCCAGCAGGCCGTTAGGTTCACGCAGGGCGCCTTCCGGAGAAGGGAAGGCGATAGAATGCCGGGAGAGCTGAACCAGACGCATTTTAACCTCAATACGCATCAGCAAAAATTAGATAATAGCCTACAGACGCTGTTTAAACTGGAAGTACCGGCCCTGTTTAGCGAGCAGCTCCGCGTGACTACCTTGCTCAATTATCTGGCCGTTGTCCATGACTATTATCTGATTAAAACGCGCCAGGCCTCGCAGGCGGTGGGTGACCATCAGCACGGTTTTCTCGCGTAAGACTTCCGCCAGCAGATGCAGGATCTGGCTTTCGGTGGCCGCATCCAGACCTTCTGTCGGTTCGTCCAGCAGCATCAGCGGCGCATCGTGGAGCAGCGCGCGGGCAATGGCCAGCCGGCGCAGTTCGCCGCCGGAAAGCTGGCGTCCGCCTTCGCCCAACCAGCCGTTGAGCCCGCCATCTTCCAGCAGTTTTTCCAGGCCTACCTTCTCAAGGGTGGCGCAGAGCAGAGTGTCATCAGCCTCAGGCGCCGCCAGCAGCAGGTTGTCGCGCAGGGTGGCGCTGAACAGGTGCACGCGCTGCGGCACCACGCTCATTGACTGCCGCAGGGTGGCTTCGCTGAGCCCGGACAGCGGCTGGTCGTTGAGCAATATTTCACCCTGTGTCGGATCCCATGCGCGGGTGAGTAACTGCAACAGCGTCGACTTTCCGCAGCCGGTTCGGCCAAGAATAGCAATATGTTCCCGGGCGGCAATCTGCAGGGAGATGTTCTCCAGAGCGGGGGAGGGCTGCTGCGGGTAGCGGAAGGTGACCAGCCTGAAATCTAAGGCCACCTGCGCAGGCTTGCAGGCCTCGCCCTCGACGAAGGAGACTTCCGGCTGCTGGTCAGTGATCTGCGAGATCCGCAGCGCGGAGGCGATCACCTGACCTAAATGCTGGAAAGCGCCGGTGACGGGCGCCAGGGCTTCGAAAGCCGCCAGGGCGCAGAAGACGAACAGGGCGATCAGCGCCCCGGGCTGACTGTTGCCGCCGACGCCATCTGAGGCCAGCCAGAGCATGGCCACCACGGCGATACCGCCGATCAACAGCATCAGCGCCTGCGAAAGCGCGGTCAGCTCGGCCTGGCGACGCTGCGCCTCCTGCCAACTGAGCTCGGTCTTTTCCATTTGCGCGCGATAGCGGTCGCTGGCGTTAAACACCATCAGCTCCGCCTGGCCCTGCAGCCAGGCGGTAAGCTGTTGCCGATACTGGCCGCGCAGCTGGGTCATACTCTCTCCGGCCGGTTTACCGGCGCGATAGAACAGCGGCGGCATAACCAGCACGGTCACCAGCATGATACCGCCGAGCGTTAGCGCGAGGGTGACATCGAGCAGGCTTAATCCGCAGGTCACCACCACAATCACCACCAGCGCGCCGACCAGCGGCGAAATGACCCGCAGGTAGAGATGATCCAGGGTGTCGACGTCGGCTACCACGCGGTTGAGCAGTTCACCCTGGCGAAAGCGCGCCAGCCCCGCCGGAGAGAGGGGGAGTAGTTTGCTGAAGGTGAAGACGCGCAGGTGCTGTAGCACGCGGAAGGTGGCGTCGTGGCTGACCAGACGCTCGAAGTAGCGTCCGGCGGTCCGGATAATCGCTGCGCCGCGAACGCCCGCGGCGGGCAGCATATAGTTAAAACTGTAGATCCCGGCGACGCCCACCACCGCAGAGGCGGAGAGAAACCAGCCGGAGAGCGTCAGCAGGCCGATACTGGCCAGCAGGGTCACAATAGCCAGTACGATGCCGAGCAGCAGCATCCATTTGTGGCGTTTGTACAGTGCCAGATAGGGTAAGAGCGCGCGCATTTAAATCTCCTCCTGACGATGGGCCAGCAGCGCCGAGAAGACCCCGCCGGCGCGGGCCAGCGTGGCGTAGTCGCCTTGTTCGATAATCTGTCCGTCCTGCATCACCCAGACGGCATCCCAGTCCGCCAGTCCCTCAAGCTGATGGGTAACCAGCAGCGTGGTTTGCTGGGTGGAGGCGTGGGTCAATGCCTGCATGACCCGTTGTTCGCTATGGGCGTCGAGGCTGGCGGCGGGTTCATCCAGCAGCAGCAGGCGGCACGGCACCAACAGCGCGCGGGCGACCGCGATACGCTGCGCCTGGCCGACCGACAGACGGCCCGCCTGATCGCCCACGGCGGTATGGATCCCATCCGGCAGCAGAGCGATAAACTCGCTCACCCAGGCCTTGTCCAGCGCCAGTCGAAGCTGGGCATCGCTGGCTTCCGGCCACGCCAGCAGCACATTTTCCCGCAGCGTGGCGGCAGGAAGCTGGGGATTCTGCCCCACCCAGCTTAACAGGCGACGCCAGCGATCGGCGTCCAGCTCTCGCAGCTCCACGCCATTGACCTTCAGCGAACCCTCATAGGGCAAAAAGCCGAGCAGGGTGTTCAGTAGTGAACTTTTCCCTGAGCCGCTCTGCCCCACCAGCACCACCCGCGCGCCTGCAGGCAGTGAAAAGGTCAGCGGCCCGGCGAGGACTTTCCCTTCGGGAGATTTAATCAGCAGATCGCGCGCTTCCACGCCAATCAGATCGTTGTCATTTAAGGTTTTTTCGCCACGCTCCACCTGGGTCAGCGGGGTTTCCATAAACGTTTTCAGACTGTCCGCAGCGCCGACGGCCTGGGCTTTGGCATGGTAGAAGGTGCCCAGGTCACGTAATGGCTGGAAAAACTCCGGGGCGAGGATCAGCGTCAGGAAGCCCGCCATCAGCGTGACGCCCGCGCCATAGTGGCCGAAGTTAAGCTCGCCAAGGTATGAGAAGCCGAAATAAACCGCTACCAGCGCAATGGAGAGCGAGGTGAAAAATTCCAGTACCCCGGAGGAGAGGAACGCCAGGCGCAGGACTTCCATGGTGCGTTGGCGAAAATCCTGCGAGGCGTCGCGAATATTATCCGTTTCGGCCTGACCGCGGTGAAAAATACGCAAGGTTTCCATGCCGCGCAGGCGGTCGAGGAAGTGGCCGCTGAGGCGGGCCAGCGCCTGGAAATTACGCCGGTTGGCATCGGCGGCGCCCATCCCAACCAGGGCCATGAACAAGGGGATCAGCGGCGCAGTGCCGAGGAGGATCAGCGCGGCGGCCCAGTTTATCGGGAAAATAGTGATGACGATCAGCAGCGGCACGCAGGCCGCCAGCGTCATTTGCGGCAGGTAGCGGGCATAATAGTCATGCATATCGTCGATCTGCTCGAGGATAAGCGTAGCCCAGCTGCCAGCCGGTTTGCCCTGGATCCACGCCGGGCCCGCCTGCTGGAGGCGGTCGAGCACCTGGCGGCGAATTTCATAGCGAATATGCTGCCCGGCCTGAAAGCCGACCCGTTCACGCAGCCAGACCACCCAGGCGCGCAGCACAAAGGTCAGCACCAGCAGGGTTAGCGGCAGCAGCAGGGCGGTCGCAGGAATATTCTCCATCACCATCCGATGCAGGATCCGCGCCAGGAACCAGGCCTGCGCCACGATCAGCAGACCGCTCGCCACGCCAAGGAGGCGGGAAATCATCAACCAGCGACGGGAGATAATGCTTTGCTGTTTTAACCAGCGGGTTAACTCTTGTTGACGGGTTTTATTCATTGCGCGCTTTGCAGGTGTCGTTATCGGAATATTGGGCACGGCAATGTTACATCGCGGCAAAAATAAAGGCGACTTTTCGTCGCCTTCTTTACCTTTGTTACTGACTTGTAAAGATTATTTGCAGGCGTCAGCCAGACCGTCGAGGTAACGTTCAGCGTCCAGCGCCGCCATGCAGCCGGTGCCGGCGGAGGTGATAGCCTGACGATAAATATGGTCCATCACATCGCCGGCGGCGAACACGCCCGGGATGCTGGTCTGGGTCGCATTGCCATGGATACCGGACTGCACTTTGATGTAGCCGTTCTCCAGCTCCAGCTGACCTTCAAAGATGGCGGTGTTCGGGCTGTGGCCGATGGCGACAAACAGACCGGCTACTTCCAGGGACTCGACGTTGTCGCTGTTTTTGGTATCGCGCAGACGCAGGCCGCTGACGCCCATCTGGTCGCCGGTCACCTCTTCGAGGGTGCGATCGGTATGCAGCACGATGTTGCCGCTTTCCACTTTGTCCATCAGGCGTTTGATGAGGATTTTTTCCGCACGGAAGGAATCGCGACGGTGGATGAGGTGTACCTCAGAGGCGATGTTTGACAGATACAGAGCCTCTTCAACCGCGGTGTTGCCGCCGCCGATCACCGCCACTTTCTGGTTGCGATAGAAGAATCCGTCACAGGTGGCGCAGGCGGAAACGCCGCGGCCCTTGAAGGCTTCTTCGGAAGGCAGGCCCAGGTAACGGGCGGAAGCGCCGGTGGCGATAATCAACGCGTCACAGGTGTATTCGCCGCTGTCGCCGGTCAGACGGAACGGCCGGTTTTGCAGATCGACGCGGCTGATATGGTCGAAAATAATCTCGGTTTCAAATTTCGTGGCATGCTCGTGCATGCGCTCCATCAGCAGCGGACCGGTCAAATCGTTCGGATCGCCTGGCCAGTTTTCCACTTCCGTCGTGGTGGTCAGCTGACCGCCTTTTTCCATCCCGGTGATCAGCACCGGCTGCAGGTTGGCGCGTGCGGCATAGACCGCCGCGGTGTATCCCGCAGGTCCAGAACCAAGGATAAGCAGTTTACTGTGTTTGGCTGTGCCCATGAGATCCCCATAATAATTGGCATACATTGGGCTGGGATTGTAGGGAATTTGTTGTCGTAAAAAAAGAGCGCAGCGATTTTGTTAACGATGTGTGCAATAGAAGCGGCCGATGAATTGGCGATTTTCCCGGCAAGGAATATAACTATTTCTACTGTTGGCGGGACAATTATAAGACGAAAAAATGAGAATCAACCAGGGTAGATGATGAATATCTGGCATCTTGTACTAAAAATCGATGTTTTGCTTTGACAATCCCCTGTGCTTTTGCGAAAACATTCAAGGAAGAAGAAAAGCAGTATTTGGCGTGCGGCGAATTTTCATGCACGCAAATGCCATTTTTATCCGGGTTAACGAAATCTACGCATGGTGTGGACAGACGCCATGCGTGATGTCGGTGACTGCCGTCAGGCAACGGGCTTCTCACGTACCCCTGGGTTACCCAATGTCGTACGGGTAATAACAGGATGGGCTCTGGCAGTGAAGGCACAGAGCCGGAACAGGAGTAGGGAAGGAATACAGAGAGACAATAATAATGGTAGATAGCAAGAAGCGCCCTGGCAAAGATCTCGACCGCATTGATCGTAACATCCTGAATGAATTGCAAAAAGATGGGCGAATTTCTAACGTCGAGCTTTCTAAACGGGTGGGACTTTCTCCGACGCCTTGCCTTGAGCGTGTGCGTCGTCTTGAAAGACAGGGTTTTATTCAGGGCTATACGGCGCTGCTCAACCCGCATTATCTGGATGCATCACTTCTGGTATTTGTTGAGATTACTCTGAATCGTGGCGCACCGGATGTGTTTGAGCAATTTAACGCCGCAGTGCAAAAACTTGAAGAAATTCAAGAGTGTCATCTGGTTTCCGGTGATTTCGACTATCTGTTGAAAACCCGCGTACCGGATATGTCAGCGTATCGTAAATTACTGGGCGAGACCTTGCTGCGCCTGCCGGGCGTTAACGACACCCGTACCTATGTGGTAATGGAAGAAGTCAAGCAAAGTAATCGTCTGGTTATTAAGACGCGCTAACACGGAACAGGTGCAAACTCGACGTAGTTTGATTACACTCCTGTTAATCCATACAGCAACAGTGCCGGGGAGACCCGGCGCTGTTGTCCGTTTTAGCAGCAGGCAGGAAACAGCCTGATACCTGGAGAGCCTTTCTTGAGCCAGGAATACACCGAAGACAAAGAAGTCAAACTTACCAAACTCAGCAGCGGGCGCCGACTCCTCGAGGCGATGCTCATCCTTTGCTCCCTCTTCGCCATCTGGCTGATGGCGGCATTACTGAGCTTTAACCCCTCGGACCCAAGCTGGTCGCAAACGGCATGGCATGAGCCTATCCATAATTTAGGCGGCGCCCCCGGCGCGTGGCTTGCCGATACCCTCTTTTTCATTTTTGGCGTCATGGCCTACACCATCCCGGTGATCATCATCGGCGGATGCTGGTTTGCCTGGCGGCATCAGGAAAATGACGAATATATTGATTATTTCGCCGTTTCGCTGCGCCTCATCGGTGCGTTAGCCCTGATCCTGACCTCCTGCGGTCTGGCGGCGATTAACGCCGATGATATCTGGTACTTCGCCTCTGGCGGGGTGATTGGCAGCCTGCTCAGCACCACCCTGCAACCGCTGCTGCACAGCAGCGGCGGCACCATCGCGCTGTTGTGCATCTGGGCGGCCGGCCTGACGCTGTTTACCGGCTGGTCGTGGGTCAGCATTGCGGAAAAACTGGGCGGCGGCATCCTGTCCGTACTCACCTTTGCCAGCAATCGTACCCGTCGGGATGATACCTGGGTCGATGAAGGCGAATACGAAGACGACGATGAAGAGTACGACGACGAAGAGGCGGCAACCCCCCAGGAGTCGCGTCGCGCCCGTATCTTGCGCAGCGCACTGGCGCGGCGTAAACGTCTCGCTGAGAAGTTTACCAACCCCATGGGGCGTAAAACCGACGCGGCGCTTTTCTCCGGCAAACGGATGGATGACGGGGAAGAGGCAGTGCAGTACAGCGCCAGCGGTGCGCCTGTTGCCGCCGACGATGTACTGTTTTCCGGCGCCAGCGCCGCGCGTCCCGCAGAGAATGATGTGTTGTTCTCCGGCGCCAGCGCCGCGCGCCCGGGCGATTTCGACCCTTACGATCCGTTGCTGAACGGCCAGAGTATCGCTGAGCCGGTGGGCGCAGCGGCGGCGGCCACTGCCGCGCCGCAGCCGTGGGCCGAATCACCGGCTGGTCATCAGGGCGCTGCGCCGGTTTATCAGCCGGAAGCTGGTTACCCGCCGCAGCCCTACCAGCCAGAGCCGGCACCTTATCAGCAGCCTGCTTATGCTCCTCATGCCGGTCAGCCGGCACCGCAGGCGTATCAGCCTGAGCCAGTGCAGTATCAGCAGCCGGTTTACGATCCGTATGCCGGCCAGCCTGCGCCGCAGGGGTATCAACCCGAGCCTGCGCCGTATCAGCAGCCGGTTTACGATCCGTATGCCGGCCAGCCGGCTCCGCAGGGGTATCAACCCGAGCCTGCGCCGTATCAGCAGCCGACTTACGATCCGCATGCCGGTCAGCCTGCGCCGCAGGCGTATCAGCCTGAGCCTGCGCCGTATCAGCAGCCGGTTTACGATCCGCATGCCGTCCAGCCTGCGCCGCAGGGGTATCAGCCCGAGCCGGCGCCGTATCAGCAGCCGGTTTACGATCCACATGTTGCTCAGCCTGCGCCGCAGGGGTATCAGCCAGAGCCGGCGCCGTATCAGCAGCCGGTTTACGATCCACATGTTGCTCAGCCTGCGCCGCAGGGCTATCAACCCGAGCCTGCACCCTATCAGCAGCCGGCTTACGATCCGCATGCCGGTCAGCCTGCGCCGCAGGCGTATCAGCCTGAGCCCGCGCCGGTACCTGCCGCGCAGCCAGAGCCTGAGGTCGTGCAGGAAGAAGTGAAACGTCCGCCGCTCTATTATTTCGAGGAAGTGGAAGAGAAGCGGGCGCGCGAACGCGAGCTGCTGGCTTCCTGGTATCAGCCTATTCCGGAGCCGGAAAGTCCGATCGCCACCAAACCGCTGACGCCGCCCGCCTCGCCGTCCAAACCGCCCGTGGAGTCAACCGTAGTTTCTGCGGTGGCGGCCGGAGTGCATCAGGCAACGGCTGCCAGCGGCGGCGCAGCCGCTGCGAAGACGGCGACCGCCGCGTCCGCAGCGACAGCGCCATTGTTCAGCCCGGCCTCCAGCGGACCGCGGGTCCAGGTGAAAGAGGGCATTGGTCCAAAACTACCGCGGCCAAATCGCGTTCGTGTCCCGACGCGTCGGGAACTGGCCTCCTATGGCATCAAGCTACCGTCGCAGCGGGAAGCTGAACAGCGCGCGCGGCAGGCCGAGCGCGACCCCCATTATGATGATGAGCTGCTCTCGGATGAGGAAGCGGATGCTATGGAGCAGGATGAGCTGGCTCGCCAGTTCGCCGCCACTCAACAGCAGCGCTATGGCCATCGCTGGGAAGACGATAACGCGACTGATGACGATGACGCCGATGCCGCGGCGGAAGCGGAGCTGGCGCGCCAGTTTGCCGCCACCCAGCAGCAGCGCTACGCCTCCGAGCAGCCGCCGGGCGCTAATCCGTTCTCGCCGGCGGATTATGAATTCTCGCCGATGAAAACGCTGGTCAATGAGGGTCCGAGCGAGCCGCTGTTTACGCCGACACCGGAAGTACAGCCGCAGCAGCCAGCCCAGCACTATCAACAACCGGCCGCCGCTCCGCAGCAGGGTTATCAACCTGCGCAGCACCAGCCGGTACACCCTCAGCCAGTGCCGCAGCAGCCTTACCAGACTGCGCCGCAGCCCGTGCAGCAGCAACAGCCGGTTGCCCCACAGGGGCACCAGCCTGCCGCGCCTGCGCCGCAGGAGAGCCTGATCCACCCGCTGCTGATGCGCAATGGCGATAGTCGACCGCTGCAAAAGCCGACAACGCCGCTGCCGTCGCTGGATCTGCTCACGCCGCCGCCCAGTGAAGTCGAGCCGGTCGATACCTTTGCTCTTGAGCAGATGGCACGACTGGTGGAAGCGCGACTCGCCGATTTCCGCATTAAAGCGGATGTGGTGAACTACTCGCCGGGGCCGGTGATCACCCGCTTCGAACTGAATCTGGCGCCTGGCGTCAAAGCGGCGCGAATCTCTAACCTGTCACGGGATCTGGCGCGTTCGCTTTCCACGGTCGCCGTGCGCGTGGTGGAAGTGATCCCGGGTAAACCGTATGTCGGGCTTGAGCTGCCGAATAAAAAGCGCCAGACCGTCTACCTGCGTGAAGTGCTCGACAACAGCAAGTTCCGTGATAACCCGTCGCCGCTGACCGTGGTGCTGGGTAAAGACATCGCCGGCGATCCGGTGGTGGCCGATCTGGCGAAAATGCCGCACCTGCTGGTGGCCGGTACCACCGGTTCCGGTAAGTCAGTCGGCGTCAACGCCATGATCCTCAGCATGCTCTACAAAGCGCAGCCGGAAGATGTGCGTTTCATTATGATCGACCCGAAAATGCTCGAGCTGTCGGTCTACGAAGGTATTCCGCATCTGCTGACGGAAGTGGTCACCGACATGAAAGACGCCGCCAATGCGCTGCGCTGGAGCGTCAACGAGATGGAGCGTCGCTACAAGCTAATGTCGGCGCTGGGCGTACGTAATCTGGCGGGCTATAACGAGAAGATTGCTGAAGCGGCGCGCATGGGCCGTCCGATCCCGGATCCATACTGGAAGCCAGGCGACAGTATGGACGCCGTGCACCCGGTACTGGAAAAGCTGCCGTACATAGTGGTGCTGGTGGACGAATTCGCCGACCTGATGATGACCGTCGGTAAGAAGGTGGAAGAGCTGATCGCTCGCCTGGCGCAGAAAGCGCGTGCGGCGGGGATCCACTTGGTGCTGGCGACGCAGCGTCCGTCGGTGGATGTCATTACCGGTCTGATTAAGGCCAACATTCCGACGCGTATCGCCTTTACCGTGTCGAGTAAAATTGACTCGCGTACCATTCTCGATCAGGGCGGTGCGGAATCGCTGCTCGGGATGGGGGATATGCTCTACTCCGGGCCGAACTCCACCACGCCGGTGCGCGTCCATGGGGCGTTTGTTCGCGACCAGGAAGTCCACGCTGTGGTTCAGGACTGGAAAGCCCGCGGTCGTCCGCAGTATGTTGACGGCATTACCTCCGACAGCGAAAGCGAAGGCGGCGGCGGCGGTTTCGACGGCGGTGAAGAGCTGGATCCGCTGTTCGATCAGGCGGTCAGCTTTGTGACCGAGAAGCGTAAAGCGTCGATTTCCGGGGTGCAGCGCCAGTTCCGCATTGGCTATAACCGTGCCGCGCGTATCATCGAACAGATGGAAGCGCAGGGCATTGTCAGCGAGCAGGGCCATAACGGTAACCGCGAAGTGCTGGCGCCGCCGCCCTTTGAATGAGTGCAAAGTTGGGTAAATAAGCGCAAAATCAGCCAATTCTTCTGTCCCGCCGCCGTCGGCGGTCCTACATTAGGGGCAGAAGAGGCTCCCGCGTCGGGAGTGACGCACATTAAGGAAGAACAATGAAAAAACTCGCAATCACCTGTGCATTACTGTCTGGTATGGTCGTCAGCCAGGTCTGGGCAGATGCGGCCAGTGACTTAAAAAGCCGTCTTGATAAAGTGAGCAGCTTCCATGCCAGCTTCACGCAAAAAGTCACCGACGGCAGCGGCAACGCCGTGCAGGACGGACAGGGCGACCTGTGGGTAAAACGCCCGAATCTGTTTAACTGGCATATGACCCAGCCGGATGAGAGCGTCCTCGTTTCGGATGGTAAAACCCTGTGGTTCTATAACCCGTTCGTCGAGCAGGCCACGGCGACCTGGCTGAAAGACGCCACCAGCAACACGCCGTTTATGCTGATTGCCCGCAACCAGTCCAGCGACTGGCAGCAGTACAATATCAAACAAAACGGCGATGATTTTGTGCTGACGCCGAAAAGCGGCAGCGGCAACCTGAAGCAGTTCACGATCAACGTCGGTCGGGACGGCACCATCCATCAGTTCAGCGCCGTCGAGCAGGACGATCAGCGCAGCAGCTATCAGCTGAAATCGCAGCAGAACGGCGCCGTCGACGCATCTAAGTTCACCTTTACGCCGCCGAAAGGGGTGACGGTGGACGATCAACGTAAGTAGAGGCGAAAGTGAGCAATCTGTCGCTCGATTTTTCCGACAACGCGTTTCAACCTCTGGCCGCTCGCATGCGGCCAGAAAATTTAGCGCAGTATATTGGCCAGCAGCACCTGCTGGCGCCGGGCAAACCCCTGCCGCGGGCGATCGAAGCCGGGCACCTGCATTCGATGATCCTCTGGGGGCCGCCGGGTACCGGCAAGACTACCCTGGCGGAAGTTATCGCCCGTTATGCCAGCGCCGATGTCGAAAGGATCTCGGCGGTGACCTCCGGGGTGAAAGAGATCCGCGAGGCCATTGAGCGCGCGCGGCAGAATCGCAACGCCGGCCGACGAACGATTCTGTTTGTTGACGAAGTGCATCGCTTCAATAAAAGCCAGCAGGATGCCTTTCTGCCGCATATTGAAGATGGCACTATCACTTTTATTGGCGCGACCACCGAAAACCCTTCCTTTGAGCTTAACTCAGCGCTGCTCTCCCGCGCCCGCGTCTATTTACTGAAATCGCTCACTACCGACGATATCGAGCGGGTGCTTGACCAGGCGATGAACGATAAAACCCGCGGCTACGGCGGCCAGGATATCGTTTTGCCGGATGAGACCCGCAGGGCCATCGCCGAACTGGTGAACGGCGACGCGCGGCGGGCGCTGAATACCCTGGAAATGATGGCCGATATGGCCGAGAGCGATGATGCGGGCAAGCGGGTGCTGAAGGCGGAACTGCTGACCGAGATCGCCGGCGAGCGCAGCGCGCGCTTTGATAATAAAGGCGACCGTTTCTACGATTTGATTTCCGCCCTGCATAAGTCGGTGCGCGGTAGCGCGCCGGACGCGGCGCTTTACTGGTACGCGCGGATCATCACCGCCGGGGGCGATCCGCTGTATGTTGCCCGCCGTTGTCTGGCGATTGCCTCGGAAGACGTCGGCAACGCCGATCCGCGGGCGATGCAGGTGGCCATATCGGCGTGGGACTGCTTCACCCGCGTCGGGCCGGCGGAAGGCGAACGGGCGATAGCCCAGGCTATTGTCTATCTGGCCTGCGCGCCGAAGAGCAATGCGGTCTACACCGCCTTTAAAGCGGCGCTGGCCGATGCGCGAGACCGTCCGGACTATGACGTTCCGGTGCATCTGCGCAATGCGCCGACGAAGCTGATGAAAGAGATGGGCTACGGGCAGGAGTATCGCTACGCTCATGACGAACCTAACGCCTACGCCGCCGGCGAGCAGTACTTCCCGCAGGAAATGGCGCAAACGCGCTATTATCACCCGACAAACCGGGGGCTTGAGGGCAAAATTGGCGAAAAGCTCGCCTGGCTCGCTGAACAGGATCAAAATAGCCCGATAAAACGCTACCGCTAATTGAGGCGTTGCGGTAAGGTTATTACACTATTTCCGTGGCCGTAGCCTGCGGCCACTTTTCTTTTTTTAATTCGATAAGCACAGGATAAGCATGCTCGATCCCAATCTGCTGCGTACCGAGCCAGACGCAGTCGCAGAAAAACTGGCACGCCGGGGCTTTAAGCTGGATGTAGATAAACTTCGCGCGCTTGAAGAGCGTCGTAAAGTTCTGCAGGTGCAAACGGAAAACCTGCAGGCGGAGCGCAACTCCCGATCGAAATCCATTGGCCAGGCGAAAGCGCGCGGGGAAGACATCGAGCCATTACGCCTGGAAGTGAACAAACTCGGCGAGCAGCTGGATGCCGCAAAATCCGAGCTGGAAGCGCTGCTGGCGGAAATCCGCGATATCGCGCTGGCGATCCCGAATATTCCTCACGATGACGTGCCGGTTGGCCGTGACGAAAACGACAACGTTGAAGTCAGCCGCTGGGGCACGCCGCGCCAGTTCGATTTTGACGTGCGCGATCACGTGACGCTGGGTGAAATGCACGGCGGGCTGGATTTTGCCGCCGCCGTTAAGCTCACCGGTTCGCGCTTCGTGGTGATGAAAGGCCAGCTGGCCCGTCTGCACCGTGCCCTGGCGCAGTTCATGCTGGATCTGCACACTGAACAGCATGGCTATAGCGAAAACTATGTCCCGTACCTGGTAAACCAGGACACCCTGTATGGCACCGGCCAGCTGCCGAAATTCGCCGGCGACCTGTTCCATACTCGCCCGCTGGAAGAAGAGGCTGACAGCAGCAACTACGCGCTGATCCCGACGGCGGAAGTGCCGCTGACCAACCTGGTGCGTGATGAAATTATCGATGAAGACGATCTGCCGATCAAAATGACCGCCCATACGCCGTGCTTCCGTTCCGAAGCGGGTTCTTATGGTCGCGACACCCGCGGTCTGATCCGTATGCACCAGTTCGATAAAGTTGAGATGGTGCAGATTGTCCGTCCGGAAGACTCCATGGCGGCGCTGGAAGAGATGACCGGACACGCCGAGAAAGTGCTGCAGCTGCTGGGCCTTCCGTACCGTAAGGTTGCGCTGTGCACCGGCGATATGGGCTTCAGCGCCTGCAAAACCTATGACCTCGAAGTGTGGGTCCCGGCGCAGAACACCTACCGTGAGATCTCTTCCTGCTCCAACGTCTGGGATTTCCAGGCGCGTCGTATGCAGGCTCGCTGCCGCAGCAAGTCCGACAAGAAGACCCGTCTCGTTCATACCCTGAATGGTTCTGGCCTGGCGGTCGGTCGTACCCTGGTGGCGCTGATGGAAAACTATCAGCAGGCCGATGGCCGTATCGAGATCCCGGAAATCCTGCGCCCGTATATGCGCGGCCTCGAATATATCGGTTAATTTTTACCTTCTCCCTTAAAAGCGCCTGCGGGCGCTTTTTTTACACCCTTATTGATACCGGGCAATAATCCCTTCCGCGAATGCAGTGATACTCCCTTTGGATTAAATCAGCATAAAAAACCAATAATATTTCAAAGCATTATATATATGACTATATAGCGCTTATCAGTTTATTGTGAGCAACCAAAGCGAGTATCCATGAAAATTAAAGCCCCCGATGCTTTACTGGCTGCTGAGGTAAGCCGCCGTGGTCTGATGAAAACCACGGCAATAGGCGGCCTGGCGCTGGCCAGCAACGCACTAACATTACCCTTTACCCGTATGGCCCATGCCGCCGACACGCCAGCCCCGGCCAGTGAGAAGGTGGTCTGGAGCGCATGCACCGTCAACTGCGGTAGCCGCTGCCCGCTGCGCATGCACGTGGTGGATGGCGCGATTAAATACGTTGAAACCGATAATACCGGTGACGATAACTATGACGGCCTGCATCAGGTGCGCGCCTGCCTGCGCGGACGTTCTATGCGCCGCCGGGTTTATAACCCCGATCGGCTGAAATATCCCATGAAGCGCGTAGGTAAACGCGGTGAGGGTAAATTCGAGCAAATCAGCTGGGAAGAGGCTTTCGATATCATCGCCAGCACGACGCAGCGGCTGATTAAAGATTACGGCAACGAGTCCATCTATCTGAACTACGGCACCGGCACGCTGGGTGGCACGCTGACCCGCTCCTGGCCGCCGGGGAAAACCCTGATTGCCCGTCTGATGAACTGCTGCGGCGGGTATCTCAATCATTACGGCGACTATTCATCCGCGCAGATTGCTGCCGGGTTGAATTACACCTACGGCGGTTGGGCAGATGGCAACAGCCCGTCGGATATTGAAAACAGCCAGCTGGTAGTGCTGTTCGGCAACAACCCCGGGGAAACGCGGATGAGCGGCGGCGGGGTGACCTACTATCTTGAGCAGGCGCGCCAGAAATCCAATGCCAGGATGATCATTATCGATCCGCGCTATACCGACACCGGCGCCGGACGCGAAGATGAATGGATCCCGATTCGCCCCGGCACCGATGCGGCGCTGGTATCGGGTCTGGCGTGGGTGATGATCACCGAGAATCTGGTCGATCAGCCGTTCCTCGATAAATACTGCGTGGGATACGACGAGAAAACGCTGCCCGCCGGTGCGCCAGCCAATGGTCATTACAAAGCTTACATTCTTGGCGAGGGCACTGACGGTATCGCCAAAACGCCGGAGTGGGCCTCGACCATTACCGGTATTCCGCGCGAACGCATTGTTAAACTGGCGCGGGAAATTGCCACCGCTAAACCGGCCTATATCAGCCAGGGCTGGGGGCCGCAGCGTCATGCCAACGGCGAAATCGCCACCCGGGCTATCGCGATGCTCGCCATTCTGACCGGTAACGTCGGGATCAACGGCGGCAATAGCGGTGCGCGCGAGGGCTCCTACAGCCTGCCGTTTGAACGTATGCCGACGCTGGAGAATCCGGTTCAGACCAGCATCTCGATGTTTATGTGGACCGATGCGATTGAGCGCGGCCCTGAAATGACCGCCCTGCGCGATGGGGTGCGTGGCAAAGATAAGCTCGATGTGCCGATCAAAATGATCTGGAATTATGCGGGCAACTGCCTGATCAACCAGCACTCTGAGATCAACCGCACCCACGAAATCCTGCAGGACGATAAGAAGTGCGAGATGATTGTGGTCATCGACTGTCATATGACCTCGTCAGCGAAATACGCCGATATTCTGCTGCCGGACTGCACCGCCTCTGAGCAGATGGATTTCGCGCTGGATGCCTCCTGCGGCAACATGTCCTACGTCATCTTTGCCGACCAGGCCATCAAGCCGCGTTTCGAATGTAAAACCATCTATGAGATGACCAGCGAGCTGGCGAAGCGCCTTGGCGTCGAGGAGAAATTTACCGAAGGCCGTACCCAGGAAGGCTGGATGCGCTATCTGTATGAGCAGTCGCGCAAAGCGATTCCCGACCTGCCGGATTTCGACACCTTCCGTCAGCAGGGCATCTATAAGCAGCGCGATCCGCAAGGTCATCATGTGGCCTACAAAGCCTTCCGTGAGGATCCGCAGGCTAATCCGCTGACCACGCCTTCGGGCAAGATCGAAATTTACTCGCAGGATCTGGCGAAAATCGCCGCCACCTGGGAGCTGCCGGAAGGGGATGTTATCGATCCGCTGCCGATATACACCCCGGGCTTCGAAAACTACAACGATCCGCTGACGGCAAAATACCCGCTACAACTGACCGGTTTTCACTATAAATCACGCGTTCACTCAACCTACGGCAACGTTGATGTACTGAAAGCCGCCTGTCGGCAGGAGATGTGGATTAACCCGATCGATGCCCGCCAGCGCGGCATTGCCAACGGCGATCGCATTCGCATCTTCAACGACCGTGGGGAAGTGCATATCGAAGCGAAGGTGACCCCACGCATGATGCCCGGCGTGGTCGCGCTGGGGGAAGGGGCATGGTATAACCCGGACGCCTCGCGTGTGGATCAGGCGGGCAGCATCAACGTGCTGACCACCCAGCGCCCCTCGCCACTGGCGAAGGGAAACCCGTCGCATACCAACCTCGTCCAGGTTGAGAAGCTGTAAGGAGTAACCGATGACAACTCAGTATGGATTTTTTATTGATTCCGCCCGTTGCACCGGTTGCAAGACCTGCGAACTGGCCTGTAAGGACTACAAAAATCTGACCCCGGAGGTCAGCTTCCGCCGCATCTATGAATATGTCGGCGGCGACTGGCAGGAGGATAACGGCGTCTGGAATCAGAACGTGTTCGCCTATTACCTCTCCATCGCCTGTAACCACTGCGAAGATCCGGCCTGCACCAAGGTCTGCCCGAGCGGTGCGATGCACAAGCGCGAAGACGGTTTTGTGGTGGTCAACGAAGAGGTCTGCATTGGCTGCCGTTACTGCCATATGGCCTGTCCGTACGGCGCGCCGCAGTATAACGCCGATAAAGGCCATATGACTAAGTGCGACGGCTGCCACGAGCGCGTCGCCGAAGGGAAAAAGCCGATCTGCGTCGAGTCCTGCCCGCTGCGGGCGCTGGATTTCGGGCCGATTGCCGAACTGCGCGCTAAGCACGGCCAGCTGGCGGCGGTGGCGCCGCTGCCTTCGGCGCACTTTACCCGGCCGAGCATCGTGATCAAACCTAACGCCAATGCCCGGCCGTGTGGCGATACCACCGGTTACCTGGCGAACCCGAAGGAGGTGTGAGATGGGAAACGGATGGCATGAATGGCCGCTGATGATCTTTACGGTCTTCGGCCAGTGCGTCGCGGGCGGCTTCATCGTCCTGGCGCTGACGCTGATGACGGGTAAGCTTCCCCGTGAGCAGGAGCAGCGCGTGGTGGGCAGCATGTTCGGCCTGTGGGTATTGATGGGGATCGGGTTTATCGCCTCGACAATGCACCTCGGTTCGCCGCTGCGGGCCTTTAACTCGCTCAATCGCGTGGGGGCCTCGTCGCTGAGTAATGAGATAGCCAGCGGGGCGATCTTCTTCGCCATTGGCGGGATTGGCTGGCTGCTGGCCGTGTGCAAAAAGCTGCCTGCCGGACTGCGTAGCCTGTGGCTGGTAGTGACCATGGCGTTGGGGGTGATCTTCGTCTGGATGATGGTGCGGGTCTATAACACCATCGACACGGTGCCGACCTGGTATACCGTCTGGACGCCGCTGAGCTTCTTCCTGACGCTGTTTATCGGCGGCCCGCTGCTGGGCTACCTGCTGCTGCGCGTCGCAGGCGTCGACGGTTGGGCGCTGCGCCTGCTGCCGGTGGTCACTTTGCTGGCGCTGCTGGCGAGTATTGTGGTGGTCCTGATGCAGGGGAGTGAACTCGCCACTATCCGCAGCTCAATTCAGCAGGCCTCCGCCCTGGTGCCGGATTATGGGCTGCTTATGGCCTGGCGCGTGGTGCTGCTGGCGCTTGCCCTGGCCTGCTGGTGCGTGCCGCAGATTCGCGGCCGCAAGCCGGCGGTCTCGCTGCTCGGCCTGGCGTTTGTTCTGGTGCTGGCGGGAGAGATGATTGGCCGCGGCGTATTCTATGGTCTGCATATGACCGTCGGGATGGCTATCGCCAGTTAATCAGCGTCATCATGCCGGCGCAGGCGTGCCGGCATGATGAAAACGTGCTGTTGATAGATGAAATTTTTCGACTGAAATTAACGCCGGGATTTATTAATAAATTAAGAAAAACAATAGCGTATTATTTGTTGCCTCACCTTTCCCCCTTCTGTGGATAAAAAACTTCTATCGTGCCCTGCAAAACCGCGTCAGGCCTGATTTCAGGTGGATTGACAATGTTTTTAGCGGTGGCATGATGCGCTCGCGATCTGAACATTCCTCACGGTTTTTACCCATGACCATCTACACCCGGCCAGTGCAAATGCTGCTCTGTGGCCTGCTTTTACTGACCCTGGCGATAGCGGTGCTGAATACGCTCGTCCCGCTGTGGCTCGCTCATGAAAATATGCCAACCTGGCAGGTCGGCATGGTGGGGTCATCTTATTTTACCGGCAACCTGGCCGGTACGTTGCTTGCCGGCTGGGTGATCAAGCGCCTGGGGTTTAACCGCAGCTATTATCTCGCGTCGATAATCTTTGCCGTCGGCTGCGTAGGGCTGGGGATCACCGTGGGCTTCTGGACGTGGCTGAGCTGGCGGTTTATCGCCGGCGTAGGCTGCGCGATGATTTGGGTGGTAGTGGAAAGTGCGCTGGTCTGCAGCGGCACTTCTCGCAGCCGCGGTCGTCTGCTGGCGGCGTACATGATGGTTTATTACGTTGGTACCGTACTCGGCCAACTGATGGTCAGTAAACTACCCACTGATTTAATGAGCGTCCTGCCGTGGGTGACGGGCCTGGCGCTGGCGGCGATCCTGCCGCTGCTGTTTACCCGCATTATGGGGCAGGCCGAAGAGCCGCATGAAACGGTACGGATCTGGCCGATGCTTAAGCTGCGCCAGGCGCGCCACGGGGTCAATGGCTGTATTATCTCGGGGATTGTCCTCGGCTCGCTTTATGGTCTTATGCCGCTGTGGCTAAACCATCAGGGCGTCAGCGACGCCGGCATTGGCTTCTGGATGGCGGTGATGGTGAGCGCGGGGATCCTCGGCCAGTGGCCGGTAGGGCGGCTGGCAGACCGCTACGGTCGCCTGCTGGTGCTGCGGGTGCAGGTTTTTGTGGTGATTCTGGGATGTATGGCGATGCTCAGCCAGGCGGCGATGGCGCCGGCGCTGTTTGTGTTGGGCGCTTCGGGCTTTACCCTCTATCCGGTGGCGATGGCCTGGGCCTGTGAGAAAGTGGAGCACCATCAGCTGGTAGCGATGAACCAGGCGCTGCTGATGAGCTATACCATCGGCAGCCTGCTGGGCCCGACGCTGACGGCGATGCTGATGCAGAACTTCTCGGATAACCTGCTGTTTATCATGATCGCCAGCGTGTCGTTTATCTATCTGCTGACCCTGCTGCGCAAAGCCGGGCATCATCCAACGCCGGTGGCGCACGCCTGATCCTGTAACGCGCAGCGCATGCTGCGCGTCATCCGCTTCAATTACCTAAGCTTGCTGCTGCACAGCCAACCTGCCGCTTTGCATGAGAAACGGCTGGACGGACACGGCTTCCCACGCCGTTGCAGGCCGGCATAGGTGCTTCACCGGCCCGGGTGGGATTAGTACATCACTTTATGACCATACTGCTCAAGGATGCCTTTTACCCGCTCCATGGTCTCTTTCTTCGGCGGATGGACGCCGTCCAGCTTGTATTCTTCGCCCATCGCTACCCATTTGTGTTTGCCCAGCTCATGGTAGGGCAGCAGCTCGATTTTTTCGACATTGCCCATATCGCGGGTAAATTCGCCCAGGCGGTGTGCGGAGTCATCATCGTCTGACCAGCCCGGAACCACCACGTAGCGGATCCAGACATTGATATTCTTCTTCGCCAGATACTGGGCGAATTCCAGCGTACGATGGTTAGAGACGCCGACCAGGTTCTGGTGAATCTCATCATTCATCTGCTTGAGATCCAGCATCACCAGGTCTGTTACCTCCAGCAGTTCGTCGATAACCGGATCGTAGCGACGGACAAAGCCGTTGGTATCGAGACAGGTATGAATACCTTCTTTCTTACAGGCGCGGAACCAGTCGCGAACAAACTCCGCCTGCAGGATCGCCTCACCGCCGGATGCGGTGACGCCGCCGCCGGAAGCATTCATAAAGTGACGATAGGTCACCACCTCTTTCATGAGCTCTTCAACGGTGATTTCTTTGCCGCCGTGGGTATCCCATGTATCACGGTTATGGCAGTACAGGCAACGCATCAGGCAGCCCTGGAAAAAGGTAATAAAGCGGATGCCCGGGCCATCAACGGTGCCACAGGATTCAAAGGAGTGAATGCGACCAATAACTGACATTGCGGTGTTTTCTCCAGATGTGGCCCATCCGGGGCCGTGTTGGTGCACAGCTCAGCGGCTGTGTCGAGTCTGTTTTGACAGATACCCAAAGTATAGATAACTGGCAAAGCAGGCTAGGGCGGGGATTGCTTGTTAAAAAGGCCCCACTGATGTGGGGCCTTTATTGTACGCTTTTTCAGTCAGACAGGGAATTACATGGTCTGAGTGAAGGTACGGGTAATAACGTCCTGCTGCTGTTCTTTAGTCAGGGAGTTAAAACGTACAGCGTAGCCAGATACGCGGATGGTCAGCTGCGGATATTTTTCCGGGTTTTCCATCGCGTCGAGCAGCATTTCGCGGTTCATCACGTTCACGTTCAGGTGCTGACCACCTTCGATGGACGCTTCGTGGTGGAAGTAACCATCCATCAGACCCGCCAGGTTGGTCTTACGAACTTCGTCATCTTTACCCAGTGCGTTCGGTACGATAGAGAAGGTGTAAGAGATACCATCTTTCGCGTAAGCAAACGGCAGTTTCGCTACGGAGGTCAGAGAGGCAACAGCGCCTTTCTGGTCACGACCGTGCATCGGGTTAGCACCTGGTCCGAATGGCGCGCCAGCGCGACGACCGTCTGGGGTGTTACCGGTTTTCTTACCATATACCACGTTAGAGGTGATGGTCAGAACAGACTGAGTCGGGATCGCGTTGCGGTAGGTGTGCAGTTTCTGAATTTTCTTCATGAAACGTTCAACCAGGTCAACGGCCATATCATCGACGCGAGCATCGTTGTTACCAAACTGCGGATATTCGCCTTCGATTTCGAAGTCAACAGCCAGACCGTCTTCGTCACGAATCGGTTTAACTTTCGCATATTTGATAGCAGACAGGGAGTCAGCAGCAACGGACAGACCCGCGATACCACACGCCATGGTGCGGATAACGTCACGGTCGTGCAGCGCCATCAGAGAGGCTTCGTAGCTGTACTTGTCGTGCATGTAGTGGATGATGTTCAGCGCAGTGACGTACTGTTTAGCCAGCCAGTCCATGAAGTGATCCATGCGCTCCATGACTTCGTCGAAGTTCAGGACGTCGCCTTTGATCGGTTCAGATTTCGGACCCACCTGCATTTTCAGTTTTTCATCCACGCCGCCGTTGATAGCGTACAGCATGGTTTTCGCGAGGTTGGCGCGAGCACCGAAGAACTGCATTTGCTTACCAACAACCATCGGGCTTACGCAGCATGCGATAGCGTAGTCGTCGTTATTGAAGTCCGGACGCATCAGGTCATCGTTCTCATACTGCAGAGAAGAGGTATCGATGGACACTTTAGCCGCGAATTTCTTGAAGCTCAGCGGCAGTTTTTCAGACCACAGGATAGTGATGTTCGGCTCCGGAGACGGCCCCATGGTGTACAGGGTGTTCAGGAAGCGGAAGCTGTTTTTGGTCACCAGAGTACGGCCGTCAACGCCCATACCGCCGATGGATTCCGTTGCCCAAATCGGGTCGCCGGAGAACAGTTCATCGTATTCCGGGGTACGCAGGAAGCGAACCATACGCAGTTTCATGACCAGGTGGTCAACCATTTCCTGCGCGTCTTGCTCGGTGATTTTACCCGCCTGCAGGTCACGTTCGATGTAGATATCCAGGAAGCTGGAGGTACGACCGAAGGACATTGCCGCGCCGTTCTGAGATTTCACGGCAGCCAGGTAACCGAAGTAGGTCCACTGGATAGCTTCCTGAGCGGTGGTTGCCGGACCGGAGATGTCGTAGCCATATTTAGCCGCCATCTCTTTGATCTGGCCCAGCGCACGGTGCTGTTCAGCAATTTCTTCACGCAGACGGATGGTCGCTTCCAGATCTTCGCCGCTTTCCAGTTTCGCTTGCAGAGAGTTGAACTGGGCGAATTTGTCTTTCATCAGGAAGTCGATACCGTACAGCGCAACGCGACGGTAGTCACCGATGATACGACCACGGCCGTAAGCATCCGGCAGACCGGTCAGTACGCCGGATTTACGGCAGCGCAGGATGTCCGGAGTATAGACGTCGAAAACGCCCTGGTTGTGAGTTTTACGGTACTCGGTGAAGATTTTTTTCAGCATCGGGTCCAGTTCGCGATTGTACGCTTTGCAGGAACCTTCAACCATTTTAATACCACCAAACGGGATGATCGCACGTTTCAGCGGCGCTTCGGTCTGCAGACCAACGATTTTTTCCAGACCTTTCTCGATATAGCCTGCGTCGTGAGAGGTGATGGTGGAAGCCAGGGCAGTGTCAAAATCAACAGGCGCGTGAGTGCGGTTTTCCTGTTTTACACCTTCCATTACGGTGTCCCACAGCTTGGTGGTCGCTTCAGTCGCGCCAGCCAGGAAGGATTCGTCGCCTTCATATGGGGTGTAGTTTTTCTGAATAAAGTC
Source organism: Klebsiella sp. 1SOBk10mer (assembly GCF_046602535.1). Classification (NCBI taxonomy): domain Bacteria; kingdom Pseudomonadati; phylum Pseudomonadota; class Gammaproteobacteria; order Enterobacterales; family Enterobacteriaceae; genus Klebsiella; species Klebsiella sp. 1SOBk10mer. The sequence continues at coordinate 76,686 of NZ_JBKIUP010000002.1, read as the reverse complement.
ACGGACGTTGACTTCATTCTGCCAGTCACCTTTCGCAAAACCTTCCCAGGCTGTGGCTAACTTTTCATTAAGCTCGGACATGTAACACCTACCTTCTTAAGTGGATTTTTTATTTACTGCCTGAAACAACCCTTAGTGATGGTCGTTGCCACGCAGGTAAATGACCCAGTATGTCAACCCGACCAGCAGACCCCCGCCGATAATGTTCCCGATAGTTACCGGAATCAGGTTATCAGTGATGAAGTTCATAACGGTCAAGTGAGAGAAACTTTCCGGAGTCGAACCGATTGCGGTCCAGAATTCCGGGCTTGCAAAGTTGCGGATTACGATACCCATCGGGATCATAAACATGTTGGCGATGCTGTGCTCAAAGCCGCTGGCAACGAACATCGCTACCGGCAGGACCATGATCATCGCTTTATCCATCAGGCTACGACCGGAATAGCTCATCCATACGGCGAGACAAACCATCAGGTTAGCGAGGATACCCAGGCTCACGGCCTCCACAAAAGTATGGTGCATTTTGTGGTCAGCGGTCTGCAGGACATTAAGCCCCCAACCGCCGTTGGCAGTCATATATTCGCCTGATAACCACATCAGCAGCACAAACAGCAGTGCGCCCACCAGGTTACCAAAATAGACGTTGAGCCAGTTTTTTGCCAGTTGCCCCCAGGTAATTCGACCGCTGGCTTTCGCCACCACGATCAATACCGTAGAGGTAAAGAGGTCAGCGCCGCAGATAACGCACAGAATCAGACCCAGGGAAAAACAGACCCCACCGATAAGCTTGGCAATCCCATAAGGCATCGCGGCAGTGCCGGTGGTCGCGGTGATATAGAATACGAAAGCGATGGAGATGAAAACGCCAGCGGTGATCGCCAGATAAAAGGTCTTCATCGGATGCTTCGTTGCTTTATAGACACCTGCTTCTTCGGCGACTTTCGCCATCGCGGCAGGGAGCAAAAGATCAAAAGGGTTGTCAGCTTTCACACTAACTCTCTCTTTATATAAGTTGGCGGTGAGATACTAACAAAGCATTATAGAAGGGAAATTGATATAGATCATATCTCACCGGAACTATATGCCTTTTTAGTGTGTGGTTTTTGTGATTTATTGAATTAACTGATTGAATATTATGAGGAAAATAAATTTTAAAATTTATAAATTATGTTGAATTTTTTCGTTTTCACGCCATTTCTTGAGTTAATTAATATGGAGTATTTTATTTAAAATTAACGAATGGTAAATGTTATAAGCGCGTTATTTACTATTAATTAACTTTACAACTACAAACTATAGTGGCCACCTCGTTAGGTGAAATCAACGGAGCCACATTGGGCTCCGTTGTTGGCAACGACGATGGCGCGCTTAGGGCTTATTTTGCCCAGAACGCCGCCTTCGCCCGCTGCAGTTTTTCATAAGCCTTCAGTAGCGACTGATGGGCCGGGAAGGCCTGCAGATCGCTGTCGACAGCCTGGAGGCCATAGAACGGCGCTTCCCCGCTCAGCGCCGCGCTGGCGGCTTCGACCGCCTCGGCGCCGTACATACGGATGAAGGCGTTCAGGTATTGCAGCGGCTGACGCTCCTCTTCCTGGCTCAGCAGCAGCAGGGTCTGCAGGCAGCGATAGTAGTTAGCACGTTCGGCGCTGAAGACCGAAGCGTTGAATTCCATGGTCCACTCGGTCCAGACCAGCGCCTGCTCCAGATCGCCGCCGGCCAGGGCCAGCATGGCTTTCAGCTCCCCGACGCGCAGGGTATACCAGCCGTTGTCTTTGCCGGTGGCGAGGCCCAGCAGTTCGCGAACGCGGGTGAAATCATCCAGACCCTCATCGTCCATCTGCTCGATCAGCGCCAGGTAATCTTCTTTTTCCCACTCGCTGCCCGGCAGGGACAGAATGGTGTCGCGCAGATGAGCGCCCATGCTGTTGTTCGCCAGCCACAGATCTTCCGCTGGGTAAATATCCGACATCCCCGGGACGATGATACGGCAGGCGTAAACGCCCAGGTGCTCGTAGTCGGCGATATATACTTCTTTATCTTCGGCCTTGAAGATGGCCATCAGGGTGGCGAACTCTTCTTCTGTGGTGCCGGAGAAGCTCCAGTCCACGAACGGATAGTCGGCATCCTGCTTGAACATATCCCAGGAAATCAGGCCGCTGGAGTCGATAAAGTGGGTTTCGAGGTTAGCGTGCTCGGCGACTTCTTCATCGTCGAAGGTCGGCGGCGTGAAGACGTCGAGATCTTTCAGGCTACGGCCCTGCAGCAGTTCGGTGACCGTACGCTCCAGCGCCACGCCGAAGTCCGGGTGGGCGCCGAAAGAGGCGAAGCAGGTGCCGTTTGCCGGGTTAAACAGCACGACGCAGATAACCGGATACTTGCCGCCCAGCGAGCCATCATAGGCAAAGATCGGGAAACCTTCGGCTTCCAGTTTGGCGATCGACTCCACGACGCCCGGATAGCGCGCCATGACCTCCGCCGGGATCTCCGGCAGGCTGATGCTTTCGGCGATGATGCGATTTTTGATGTGGCGCTCAAAGACTTCGGACAGGCCCTGCACGCGAGCTTCATTACGGGTGTTGCCGGCGGACATGCCGTTGGAGACATACAGGTTGCCGACGATATTCATAGGAATATAGACCGTTTCGCCGTCGGACTGGCGGGTAAAGGGCAGGCCGCACACGCCGCGCTCATCATTACCGGATTGCAGATCCACCAGCATGCTGGCCGTCAGCTGATCGTCCGGATCGTAGAACGCGCGCAGACGAGCATCCAGCAGGCCTTCCGGGACCTCGTCGTCTTCGGTCAGCGGGAACCACTTTTCGTTCGGGTAGTGAACGAACGGGCCATTAGCGATAGTGTCGCCTAACCAGAAGTCAGCGAAAAAATAGTTGGTGGACAGGCGCTCGAAATATTCGCCCAGCGCGGAGGCGAGGGCTGCCTTTTTGGTGGCGCCTTTACCATTAGTAAAGCACAGCGCGCATTCCTTATCGCGAATGTGAACGGACCACACGTGCGGCACCGGGTTCAGCCACGAGGCCTCTTCGATATCAAATCCGAGGTCGAGCAATTTTTGCTGGAAGCGAGCGATGGAATCTTCCAGGGCGGCATCTTTGCCGGGAATAAACGTTTGGGTCATGGCGATCACTTTTGTCGTACGGAAAGCGCGCAATGATACGGCTTTTATCTGACAGGTGCTATCTCCATCATCTGGCTATGCTTAGAGACATCTTTTAATGCTCAGGGAGATGATAATGAAAGCCTTTGACTGGCAGCGGATGGCGCTCGATAAAGTGCCGGTGGAATTTCTCGGCGAGGTGGCGCTGCGCAGCCTCTACACCTTCGTTCTGGTCTTTATTTTCCTCAAAATTACCGGACGGCGCGGCGTGCGGCAGATGTCGCTGTTTGAGGTGCTGATTATTTTGACCCTCGGTTCGGCGGCGGGGGACGTGGCGTTTTATGACGATGTCCCGCTGTTGCCGGTGCTGGTGGTCTTCGTCACGCTGGCGCTGCTTTATCGCGGCATCATGTGGCTGATGGGGCATAGCGAAAAGCTGGAGGATCTGCTGGAGGGGAAACCTATCGTGGTGGTGGAGGAGGGGCAGTTGGCCTGGGAGAAACTGCATGCGGAAAATATGACCGAATTCGAATTTTTTATGGAGCTGCGGGTCAACAGCGTCGAGCAGCTCGGCCAGGTGCGGCTGGCGATCCTTGAAACCAACGGCCAGATCAGCGTGTTTTATTATCCCGATGACGAGGTGAGGGCCGGGTTGTCGATCCTCCCGACGCACTGCACCACGCGCTATACCACTATTCCTCAGGAAGGGATCTACGCCTGCGTACGCTGCAGCATCGTGATGGCGATGCAGGCGGGAGAAAAGCGAATATGTCCCCGCTGCGCAAATGCAGAATGGTCGAAGGCCAGCCGGGCGAAACGGCTCACCTGACAGCAAATATGTCGGTTTTATTACGTCAAGCCGATAGATTCTGTTGTGTGACGGCCGCCGCGTTTTGCCGTCGGCGAGTTTTAGCCATTGCGGACCGTGTCACTGAATGATAAAACCGATAGCCACAGGAATAACTTATGCCCGCGGCGGTTCGCGGGCAAAACAACATAGCAACGTGGTGAGGGGAAATGGCTCAGGTCTATAACTTCAGTTCGGGCCCGGCAATGCTGCCGGCGGAAGTACTCAAACTGGCTCAGCAGGAACTGTGCGACTGGCACGGTCTGGGTACGTCGGTCATGGAAATCAGTCACCGTGGTAAGGAGTTCATCCAGGTGGCAGAAGAGGCAGAACAGGACTTCCGTTCTCTGCTGAACATCCCTTCCAACTATAAAGTGTTGTTCTGCCATGGCGGCGGCCGCGGCCAGTTCGCCGGGATCCCGCTGAACATCCTCGGCGATAAAAACGTCGCTGACTATGTGGACGCCGGCTACTGGGCGGCCAGCGCGGTCAAAGAGGCGAAGAAATACTGCACGCCTAACGTCATCGACGCGAAAATCACCGTCGACGGCAAGCGCGCGGTCAAGCCAATGAGCGAGTGGCAGCTGACGCCGGGCGCGGCGTATCTGCACTACTGCCCGAACGAAACCATTGACGGTATCGCGATTGACGATACGCCGAACTTCGGCGACGACGTCATCGTGACCGCCGATTTCTCCTCCACTATTCTGTCTCGCGAAATTGACGTCAACCGCTACGGCGTGATCTACGCTGGCGCGCAGAAGAATATCGGCCCGGCAGGGTTGACGCTGGTTATCGTGCGTGAAGATCTGCTGGGTAAAGCCAGCGTGGCCTGCCCGTCAATCCTCGACTACACCGTGTTAAGCGAGAATGACTCGATGTTTAACACGCCGCCGACGTTCGCCTGGTATCTGGCCGGTCTGGTGTTTAAGTGGCTGAAACAGCAGGGCGGCGTCGCCGCGATGGACAAGATCAACCAGCAGAAAGCCGAACTGCTGTATGGCGTGATCGATAACAGCGGCTTCTATCGTAACGATGTGGCGCAAGCCAACCGCTCCCGCATGAACGTGCCGTTCCAGCTGGCGGACAGCGCGCTGGATAAACTGTTCCTTGAAGAGTCGTTTGCCGCCGGGCTGCACGCGCTGAAGGGCCACCGGGTGGTGGGCGGCATGCGTGCCTCCATCTACAACGCGATGCCGCTGGACGGCGTGAAGGCGTTAACCGATTTTATGCTGGACTTTGAACGCCGCCACGGTTAATCGCCCGTTCCTTTCTTCCTCCCCGCGGCCTGTCTGCGGGGTTTTTATTCTGTTTGTTTGAGAGTGAAGTTTGATGGAATCCCTGACGTTACAACCCATCGCACGCGTAGAGGGCACCGTGAACCTGCCAGGTTCGAAAAGCGTCTCCAACCGCGCGCTGCTGCTGGCCGCCCTGGCCCGCGGCACGACGGTGCTGACCAACCTGCTGGACAGCGACGATGTGCGCCATATGCTGAATGCCCTGAGTGCGCTGGGGGTTCAATACACCCTGTCTGCTGACCGTACCCGCTGTGAAGTGACCGGCAACGGCGGCCCGCTGCATGCCGCAGCGGCTCTGGAGCTGTTCCTCGGCAACGCCGGTACCGCGATGCGCCCGCTGGCGGCAGCTCTGTGCCTTGGCAGCAACGATATCGTGCTGACCGGCGAGCCGCGAATGAAAGAGCGCCCGATTGGCCATCTGGTGGATGCCCTGCGTCAGGGCGGCGCTCAGATCGACTATCTGGAGCAGGACAATTATCCGCCGCTGCGCCTGCGCGGGGGGGTCCAGGGGGGCAACGTCGACGTTGACGGCAGCGTCTCCAGCCAGTTCCTGACCGCGCTGCTGATGGCCGCGCCGCTGGCGCCGCAGGATACCGTAATTGCCATTAAGGGCGATCTGGTGTCGAAACCCTATATCGACATCACCCTGCACCTGATGAAAACCTTCGGGGTTGAGGTGGACAACCAGTCTTATCAGCGCTTTGTGGTGCGCGGCAAGCAACAGTATCAGTCACCGGGGGATTACCTGGTGGAAGGGGATGCTTCATCGGCCTCGTATTTCCTCGCCGCTGGCGCCATTAAGGGCGGCACGGTGAAGGTCACCGGTATTGGCCGCGGCAGCGTACAGGGCGACATTCGTTTCGCCGACGTACTGGAAAAAATGGGCGCCACCGTCACCTGGGGCGACGATTTCATCGCCTGCACCCGTGGCGAGCTCAAGGCTATCGATATGGATATGAACCATATTCCGGACGCCGCGATGACCATCGCCACCGCCGCGCTGTTCGCGCAAGGCACTACCACGCTGCGCAATATCTACAACTGGCGGGTCAAGGAGACGGACCGTCTGTTCGCCATGGCGACAGAACTGCGTAAAGTAGGCGCCGAGGTGGAAGAGGGTGAAGATTATATTCGCATCACCCCGCCGGCGACGCTGAAGTTTGCTGAAATCGGCACCTATAACGACCACCGGATGGCGATGTGCTTCTCGCTGGTGGCGCTTTCTGATACGCCGGTGACTATCCTTGATCCCAAATGTACGGCGAAAACGTTCCCCGACTATTTTGAGCAACTGGCGCGGATTAGTACCCTTGCCTGAGTAAAACTTTGTCATCCCGCGGGCTGATGTCCTGTCAGCCCGCTATAATTGCGCAAAACTTCTGCTTTTCATTTCCTGTAGTCCGTAATTTACAAGCAATGCTCACTTTCCGGCGTATTGATGCGTATAATGCGCGGCGTTTATATTCCATGCGCCTTGCTGAAGGAGAAAAAGATGACGGCGAATATTCCGGTAATCACCATTGATGGGCCTGGCGGTGCGGGTAAAGGTACGTTGTGCAAGGCAATGGCGGAAGCGCTGGGCTGGCATCTGTTAGATTCAGGCGCGATCTACCGCGTTCTGGCGCTGGCGGCGCTACATCATCATGTTGACGTGGAGTCCGAAGAGGCGCTGGTGCCCCTGGCTGCCCATCTTGACGTGCGCTTTATTTCTACTGACGGCAACCTGGAAGTGGTGCTGGAAGGGGAAGATGTCAGCGGCGAAATTCGCACCCAGGAGGTCGCGAACGCCGCCTCGAAGGTGGCGGCTTTCCCTCGTGTTCGCGAAGCGCTGCTGCGCCGCCAGCGCGCCTTCCGTGAACTGCCGGGGCTTATCGCCGACGGGCGAGATATGGGCACGGTGGTTTTCCCGGACGCGCCGGTGAAAATTTTCCTCGATGCATCGGCCGATGAGCGAGCGCATCGCCGCATGCGGCAGTTGCAGGAAAAGGGCTTTGATGTTAACTTTGAACGTCTTTTGTCCGAGATAAAAGAGCGTGACGATCGCGATAGAAATCGCGCCGTGGCGCCGCTTGTCCCGGCTGCCGATGCATTAGTTCTCGATTCAACCGAACTAAACATTGAGCAAGTGATTGAAAAAGCGCTACAATATGCGCGCGAAAAATTGGCCGTTGCGTAAGCCTTAACCGGTAACGCGCCGAAGCCTCCGAATTATAGCAGTACCCCCGCGGCAATGGATGGTCAGCGGGTATGTGAAACAACCCCATCCGGCACGGAGCCAGGTGGACGTTAATATTAACCTGAAGATTAAACATGACTGAATCTTTTGCTCAACTGTTTGAAGAATCCTTAAAAGAAATCGAAACCCGCCCGGGTTCCATCGTTCGTGGTGTTGTTGTTGCTATCGACAAAGACGTAGTACTGGTTGACGCCGGTCTGAAATCTGAGTCCGCCATCCCGGCTGAGCAGTTCAAAAACGCCCAGGGCGAGCTGGAAATCCAGGTTGGTGACGAAGTTGACGTTGCTCTGGATGCAGTAGAAGACGGCTTCGGTGAAACTCTGCTGTCCCGTGAGAAAGCTAAACGTCACGAAGCTTGGATCACGCTGGAAAAAGCTTACGAAGACGCTGAAACTGTTACCGGTGTTATCAACGGCAAAGTTAAAGGTGGCTTCACTGTTGAGCTGAACGGTATTCGTGCGTTCCTGCCGGGTTCCCTGGTAGACGTTCGTCCGGTGCGCGACACGCTGCACCTGGAAGGCAAAGAGCTTGAGTTCAAAGTCATCAAGCTGGACCAGAAGCGTAACAACGTTGTTGTTTCTCGTCGTGCCGTTATCGAATCCGAAAACAGCGCAGAGCGCGATCAGCTGCTGGAAAACCTGCAGGAAGGCATGGAAGTCAAAGGTATCGTTAAGAACCTCACTGACTACGGTGCATTCGTTGATCTGGGCGGCGTTGACGGCCTGCTGCACATCACCGATATGGCCTGGAAACGCGTTAAGCATCCGAGCGAAATCGTAAACGTTGGCGACGAAATCACTGTTAAAGTGCTGAAGTTCGACCGCGAGCGTACCCGTGTATCCCTGGGCCTGAAACAGCTGGGCGAAGATCCGTGGGTAGCTATCGCTAAACGTTATCCGGAAGGTACCAAACTGACCGGTCGCGTGACCAACCTGACCGACTACGGCTGCTTCGTTGAAATCGAAGAAGGCGTTGAAGGCCTGGTTCACGTTTCCGAAATGGATTGGACCAACAAAAACATCCACCCGTCCAAAGTTGTTAACGTTGGCGACGTAGTGGAAGTGATGGTTCTGGATATCGACGAAGAACGTCGTCGTATCTCCCTGGGTCTGAAGCAGTGCAAATCTAACCCATGGCAGCAGTTCGCGGAAACCCACAACAAGGGCGACCGTGTTGAAGGTAAAATCAAGTCTATCACTGACTTCGGTATCTTCATCGGCCTGGACGGCGGCATCGACGGCCTGGTTCACCTGTCTGACATCTCCTGGAACGTTGCAGGCGAAGAAGCAGTTCGTGAATACAAAAAAGGCGACGAAATCGCAGCAGTTGTTCTGCAGGTTGACGCAGAGCGTGAGCGTATCTCCCTGGGCGTTAAACAGCTGGCGGAAGATCCGTTCAACAACTACGTTGCTCTGAACAAGAAAGGCGCTATCGTTGTTGGTAAAGTCACTGCAGTTGACGCTAAAGGCGCAACCGTAGAACTGGCTGACGGCGTAGAAGGTTACCTGCGTGCTTCTGAAGCATCCCGTGACCGCGTTGAAGACGCAACTCTGGTTCTGAGCGTTGGCGACGAAGTTGAAGCGAAATTCACTGGCGTGGATCGTAAGAACCGCGTAGTGAGCCTGTCTGTACGTGCGAAAGACGAAGCGGAAGAAAAAGACGCTATCGCTACCGTGAACAAGCAGGAAGACGCGAACTTCTCCAACAACGCCATGGCTGAAGCGTTCAAAGCAGCGAAAGGCGAGTAATCTTTGTCATTCAGGTAATAACAACCTGAATAGTGACGAGTTTACTTGACAGATTGCAGGATTCGTCCTGTAATCAAGCACAAAGGGCGGCTACGGCCGCCCTTGTTTAAGCTGTTAGCTAATTTTTGCCTTGAAGGAAACCGGAGGAATAATGACCAAGTCAGAATTGATTGAAAGACTTGCCAGCCAGCAATCTCACATTCCGGCGAAAGCGGTGGAAGATGCTGTTAAAGAAATGCTGGAACATATGGCCTCAACGCTTGCTCAAGGTGAGCGCATTGAAATCCGCGGTTTCGGCAGCTTCTCTCTGCACTATCGTGCACCTCGCACCGGACGTAACCCGAAAACTGGTGATAAAGTCGAACTGGAAGGTAAGTACGTTCCGCACTTTAAGCCCGGGAAAGAATTACGTGACCGCGCCAATATTTATGAAGGGTGAGTTGCACGACGTGCAACCGGCCTGACGATAAAAGCACCTTCGGGTGCTTTTTTTGTGCCCGCCATTTACGTCCCGCTTCGCAAAAAAAAAGCGCCTGACTGCAAACGTGACGATTGTCTGGAACGCTGCACGCGCGCCTGAATTCTGCCCGAGGACGTCAGCTTCGCTTTGCGTAACACTGCCCGCTCACAGGGAGGTGTTTATGCGTCTACCATGGCTTGCCGGATGCGCCATCATCGCGATACTGCCGCTACTCTGGCTACCCGCGTTGCCGGGCCCGGGCATTCTGGCGTTCGCCGGCGTACTGGCGCTGTTGCTGACCCGTCTGCGCGGGACGGTCATCGCCGTTGTGGCGATGACGCTTCTGCTGATGGTCTGGGGAGTATTGAGCGCATATCAGGCGCTGTGGCCAACGCAGCACCTCACCGGCGCCGCCCGGCAGGCGGAAGTGTTCCTCCACGAGACGGATGGCCAGACTCTGCACCGCGGACAGATTGTGCGCCTGGCGGACCGCTTCCTGTTCCCCCCGGTTGGCGTGACGTTATACGGGGAACTTGCACCAGCCCCCGTCTGTGCGGGGCAGCGCTGGATAATGACGCTGCGCCTGCGGCCGGTGCATGGGCAGCTCAATGACGGAGGCTTCGACAGCCAGCGCTATGCGCTGGCCCAGCATCGGCCGCTGAGCGGGGGGATCGTCGCCGCTTACGCGTTGGATACCCGCTGCAGTCTGCGCGCCCGCTACCTGGCGTCGCTGACCCGGCGATTGCAGACTTATCCCTGGCATCCGGTGATGCTGGGCCTGGGGATGGGGGAGCGGCTGGCGCTGCCGGCGGAGATCAAAGTCCTGATGCAGAACACAGGCACCTCCCACCTGATGGCTATCTCCGGTTTGCATATTGCTCTTGCGGCTTCCCTGATCGTGCTCCTGCTGCGCGGTTTACAGTCCCTTTTCCCGGGGCGCTGGATCGGCTGGCGGATACCGCTGCTGGCTGGGCTGGCGGGCGCAGTCGGCTATGCCTGGCTGACCGGTATGCAGCCACCGGCCCTGCGCACTTGCGTAGGGCTTGCAGTCTGTTGTGCTTTACGTTTGTCGGGTCAACGCTGGACGGCGTGGCAGATGTGGCTCTGCTGTCTGGGGGCGATTCTGGTTGCCGATCCGCTGGCGGTGTTGTCGCAAAGCCTGTGGCTATCCGCCTTTGCGGTGGCGGGGCTGATCTTCTGGTTCCAGTGGTTACCGCTGCCTGACAGTCGCTGGCGCTGGCCGTGGAAAGCGCTGTTCGCCCTCGTGCATTTGCAGGCTGGCGTGACGCTGCTGCTGATGCCGCTGCAGCTGCTGCTCTTCCATGGCATAAGCCTGACGTCGATGGCCGCTAATTTGCTGGCGGTACCGTTAGTGACCCTGCTGGCGGTGCCGCTCATTCTCGCCGGAATGCTCCTGCATCTCACTGGACCGGAGGTGGTGGCGTCGCTGATCTGGCTGGCAGCCGATCGCGTGCTGGCGGTGTTGTTCTGGGGGTTACGACGTTTACCGGACGGCTGGCTGACGCTGGATGCCCGCTGGCTCTGGATCAGTAGCCTGCCGTGGCTGCTGGTGATGGGCTGGCGTTTTCAGATCTGGCGGTATACTCCGGCGCTGTGTCTGAGTGTGCTGTTTTTGCTGGCGCGGCCATTCAGCCGGCAACCGCCCGCGGATCAATGGCGGGTGACGATGCTGGATGTCGGGCAGGGGCTGGCGATGGTGATCGAACGTCACGGCAAGGCGTTATTGTACGATACCGGGCCGGCATGGCCGCAGGGCGACAGCGGTCGACAGGTGATTATCCCTTGGCTGCGCTGGCACCATCTGCAGCTGCAGGGGATTATGCTGAGCCACGAGCATCTTGACCATCGCGGCGGCCTCGAATCCGTGCTGCAGGCATGGCCGCAGGCGTGGGTGCGCAGCCCTTTAGGCTGGGCGCGTCATCTGCCGTGCCATCGCGGCGAACGCTGGCAGTGGCAGGGACTCACTTTCCAGGCGCTGTGGCCGCTGCCGGGCAGCGCGGCAAAGGGAAACAATCACTCCTGCGTGGTGCGAATCGATGACGGTCGCTCCAGCATCCTGCTGACCGGCGATATAGAACGTCAGGCGGAGCAGGCGATGATCAGCCGCTACTGGCAGCATCTGGCGTCTACACTTATTCAGGTTCCCCATCACGGCAGCAACACCTCTTCCAGCGAACTGCTGGTCCGGCGGGTGGATGGCGCGGCCGCGCTGGTTTCCGCTTCGCGCTACAATGCGTGGCGGATGCCCTCGCACAAGGTCGTTCAGCGCTATCGCCAGCGGGGGTATCGCTGGTTCGCCACGCCGCAGCAGGGGCAGATAACGGTGGTTTTTTCTGCAGAAGGGTGGCAAATCCATAGCTTACGGGATCAAGTTTTACCTCGTTGGTATCATCAGTGGTTTGGCGCGCCCGCCGATAACGGGTAGAATATGCGGCTATTTCAACACAAGCTGGTTTATTGAATGCAGAACGATAAAGATCTCTCCACGTGGCAGACCTTCCGCCGACTTTGGCCGATTATTGCACCGTTTAAAGCCGGGCTAATCGTAGCGGCGGTGGCGTTAGTGCTTAACGCGGGCAGTGACACCTTCATGTTATCGCTTCTTAAACCGTTATTGGATGATGGTTTTGGTAAAACGGATCGCTCAGTGCTGCTATGGATGCCGCTGGTGGTTATCGGGCTGATGGTGCTGCGTGGGATCACCAGCTACATCTCGAGCTATTGTATCTCCTGGGTTTCCGGCAAAGTGGTAATGACCATGCGTCGTCGCCTGTTCGGCCACATGATGGGCATGCCGGTGGCTTTCTTTGACAAGCAGTCTACCGGGACGCTGCTGTCACGTATCACCTATGATTCTGAACAGGTCGCTTCCTCCTCTTCCAGCGCGCTGATCACCGTGGTCCGCGAAGGGGCATCGATTATCGGCCTGTTCGTGATGATGTTCTATTACAGCTGGCAGCTGTCGTTGATCCTAATTGTACTGGCGCCGATCGTGTCGGTAGCAATCCGCGTGGTCTCCAAGCGTTTTCGCAATATCAGTAAGAATATGCAGAACACGATGGGGCAGGTCACCACCAGCGCTGAGCAGATGCTGAAAGGGCACAAAGAGGTGCTGATGTTTGGCGGCCAGGAAGTGGAAACCAAACGTTTTGATAAGGTCAGCAATAAAATGCGCCTGCAGGGGATGAAAATGGTTTCCGCCTCGTCTATCTCCGACCCGATCATTCAGCTTATCGCCTCCCTGGCGCTGGCCTTTGTCCTGTATGCCGCCAGCTTCCCGAGCGTGATGGACACCCTGACCGCTGGGACCATTACCGTGGTCTTCTCCTCCATGATTGCGCTGATGCGTCCGCTGAAGTCTCTGACCAACGTCAATGCCCAGTTCCAGCGCGGGATGGCGGCATGCCAGACGCTGTTTGCGATCCTCGATTCCGAGCAGGAGAAAGACGAAGGTACCCGCGTCATTGAGCGGGCGAAAGGCAATCTCAAGTTCGAGAACGTCACCTTTACCTATCCGGGTCGCGAAGTGGCCGCGCTGCGCAATATCAATCTCGATATCCCGGAAGGGAAAACTGTGGCGCTGGTGGGACGCTCCGGTTCGGGTAAATCGACCATCGCCAGCCTGATCACGCGATTCTACGATGTCGACGATGGGCAGATCCTGCTGGATGGCCATGACTTGCGCGAGTACAAGCTGAGCTCGCTGCGCGACCAGGTAGCGCTGGTTTCACAGAACGTGCACCTGTTCAATGATACCGTCGCCAATAACATTGCCTATGCCCGTACTGAAGAGTACAGCCGCGAGCAGATTGAAGAGGCTGCGCGAATGGCCTACGCCATGGACTTCATCAACAAGATGGACAATGGCCTGGATACCATCATCGGCGAAAATGGCGTGATGCTGTCCGGCGGCCAGCGCCAGCGTATTGCTATCGCCCGTGCGCTACTGCGTAACAGCCCGATCCTGATCCTCGATGAAGCCACCTCGGCGCTGGATACCGAGTCCGAGCGTGCGATTCAGGCGGCACTGGATGAGCTGCAGAAAAACCGCACCTCGCTGGTTATTGCCCACCGTCTGTCAACCATTGAGCAGGCTGATGAGATTGTGGTGGTTGAAGACGGGCGGATCGTGGAGCGCGGAACGCACCATGACCTGCTGGAGCATAAAGGCGTATACGCCCAGCTGCATAAGATGCAATTCGGCGAATGATCGCGCGCATCTGGTCCGGTGAGTCGCCGCTGTGGCGCCTGCTGCTGCCGCTCTCCTGGCTGTATGGCTTGGTGAGCGCGTTGATTCGCCTCAGCTATCAGCTGGGGTGGAAAAAAGCCTGGCACGCGCCGGTGCCGGTGGTGGTGGTCGGTAACCTGACCGCCGGCGGCAACGGTAAAACGCCGGTGGTGATCTGGCTGGTGGAGCAACTGCAGCAGCGCGGCATTCGCGTTGGGGTGGTCTCTCGCGGCTACGGCGGTAAAGCCGAACGCTACCCGCTGGTATTAACTGACCGGACCAGTACGGCGCAGGCAGGCGATGAACCGGTGCTCATCCATCAGCGCACCGGCGCGCCGGTGGCGGTCTCTCCGCTGCGCAGCGACGCGGTGAAAGCGCTGCTCAGCGCGCACGAGCTGCAGATTATCGTCACCGACGATGGGTTGCAGCACTATAAGCTGGCGCGGGACCGGGAAATTGTCGTCATCGACGGCGTGCGCCGCTTTGGCAACGGCTGGTGGCTGCCTGCCGGGCCGATGCGTGAGCGGGCATCGCGCTTGCAAAGCGTTGATGCGATTATCGTCAACGGCGGCGTGGCGCGTCCGGGAGAGATCCCGATGCAGCTGCGTCCCGGGATGGCGGTCAACCTGCTTACCGGCGAACGTCGCGATGTCTCTACCTTCACTAACGTAGTGGCAATGGCCGGCATCGGCCATCCGCCGCGCTTTTTCGCCACCCTCGAAAGCTGTGGTGTCCAGCCGGTCAAAACCGTGGCGCTGGCGGACCATCAGGCGCTGAGCCAGGCCGATGTCGCCGCTCTGGTAACCGCCGGGCAGACGCTGCTGATGACCGAGAAAGACGCCGTGAAATGTCGCGATTTCGCCGCTGCGAACTGGTGGTATTTACCGGTCGACGCCATAATGGCCGATGAACGCGCACAGCGGTTGCTTGCGGACTTAGCGACGTTGGCGCAACGTTAACCGACGCGCCGGCTTTGCTCGCCGCTGTGCTGGAATTCCTGACGGAGAACCTGCATGTCGGTATTGCAACTATCGCTTAATGAGGCGCGCCACCTCCATCTCGCGGCGCAGGGGTTATTAAAAAAGCCCCGGCGTCGCGCTCGCCCGAATGACATCCTTTCCACCATCCAGCAGATGTCGCTGCTGCAAATCGATACCATCAACGTGGTGGCCCGCAGCCCCTACCTGGTGTTGTTCAGCCGCCTCGGCAGCTATCCGCAGCACTGGCTGGATGAGTCATTACGCAGCGGCGAGCTGATGGAATACTGGGCGCATGAAGCCTGTTTTCTGCCGCGCAGCGATTTCGCCCTTGTGCGCCACCGAATGTTGAACCCCGACAAGATGGGCTGGAAATATCATCGCGCGTGGATGGAAGAGCATGCCGGAAGTATTGCAGAGCTGCTGGAGCATATCGGACAAAACGGACCGGTTCGCTCGGCGGATTTTGCCCACACACGCAAAGGCGCCAGCGGCTGGTGGGAGTGGAAACCGCATAAGCGCCACCTGGAAGGGCTGTTTACCGCCGGTGAAGTGATGGTGGTGGAGCGGCGCAACTTTCACCGCGTGTATGATTTAACCCGGCGGGTGATGCCGCACTGGGACGACGAGCGCGATGCGCTGCCCCGCGACGCTGCGGAGGCCATCATGCTGCGCAACAGCGCCCGCAGCCTCGGCATCTTTCGCCCCCAGTGGCTGGCGGATTACTATCGTTTACGTCAGCCGGCGCTACCGGGTTTGCTGGCGGCCTGGCAGGAAGAGGGCCTGGTTGTGCCAGTCGACGTGGAGGCGCTTGGCGAGATGTGGCTGCATCGCGACGCGCTGGCGCAGCTGGAGTCCGCGCCCGGCGGTAAACTTACCGCCAGCCATAGCGCCGTGCTCTCGCCTTTCGACCCGGTGGTCTGGGATCGGAAGCGCGCTGAGCAACTGTTCAACTTCAGCTATCGCCTGGAGTGCTATACCCCGGCGCCGAAGCGTCAGTATGGCTACTTCGTACTGCCTCTGCTGCACCAGGGGAAACTGGTCGGGCGGATGGACAGTAAAATACATCGCAAAAGCCGG
The DNA here is from genome assembly GCF_046602535.1 of Klebsiella sp. 1SOBk10mer. NCBI lineage: Bacteria > Pseudomonadati > Pseudomonadota > Gammaproteobacteria > Enterobacterales > Enterobacteriaceae > Klebsiella > Klebsiella sp. 1SOBk10mer. Next base: position 60,676 of record NZ_JBKIUP010000002.1, on the reverse strand, counting down.
GAGCTGGAGATCTTCGCCCTGTGGCTGGAGGATGAGGTGAAGATCACCCGTGGTCTGGAGCAGGGGCTGCGCCGGGCGATCAACGACTTCGCACGCTGGCAATCGGCAGACCGGATCCTGTGTCGACGCCTGCCGGAAGGGCTGTTTGTCGGCCAGGAGCAAGGGTGGGAAATCGATGCCGATTGATCCCGGCGCCGACCTTCCTGTGTTATGCTGCTGAGAAATCTATCCGGTCCATCAGGAGGAAACATGGATCACCGTTTACTTGAAATCATCGCCTGCCCGGTCTGTAACGGTAAGCTGTATTACAGTCAGGATAAGCAAGAACTTATTTGCAAACTTGATAGTCTGGCGTTTCCACTGCGCGACGGTATCCCTGTGCTGCTGGAGACAGAAGCGCGTCCGCTGGCGGTAGAAGAGAGTCACTCATGAGTTTCGTGGTCATTATTCCTGCGCGTTTCGCCTCCACGCGCCTGCCGGGAAAACCACTGCAGGACATTAACGGCAAGCCGATGATTGTCCATGTGCTGGAGCGCGCCCGCGAATCCGGCGCGGATCGCATTATTGTCGCCACCGATCACGAAGAGGTCGCCCGGGCGGTTGAAGCCGCCGGCGGCGAGGTCTGCATGACCCGCGCCGACCATCAATCCGGCACCGAACGGCTGGCGGAGGTGGTGGAGAAGTGCGCGTTCAGCGATGACACCATCATCGTCAATATCCAGGGCGATGAGCCGATGATCCCCCCGGCTATCGTCCGCCAGGTGGCGGAGAATCTGGCTGCCAGCACCAGCGGAATGGCGACGCTGGCGGTACCGATCCACGATGCGGAAGAGGCGTTTAATCCAAATGCGGTCAAAGTGGTGATGGATGCGCAGGGCTATGCGCTCTATTTCTCCCGCGCCACCATTCCCTGGGATCGCGATCGCTTTGCCCACTCCCGCGACGCCATTGGTGATTCTCTGCTGCGCCACATCGGCATCTATGGCTATCGCGCCGGCTTTATTCGCCGCTATGTCAGCTGGGCGCCAAGCCCGCTGGAGCAGATAGAAATGCTCGAGCAGCTGCGGGTGCTGTGGTATGGCGAGAAGATCCATGTCGCCGTGGCGGCCGAAGTGCCCGGCACCGGCGTCGATACCCCTGAAGATCTGGCGCGCGTCCGCGCTGAACTGCGTTAGTCCTCTGTCCCCTCCTTGCAGGAGGGGATATCCCCACCGGTTTTATGCTTTTTTTGCCCATTTTTGATCTTATCCGATGACAACCCAGGTGCGGGCGCTCATTATGAAATCAGTAGTGTTCATAGGGGTAATCGACAATGGAACAGTTGCGAACCGAACTGAGTCACCTGCTTGGCGAAAAGCTGAGCCGGGTGGAGTGTGTCAGTGAAAAAGCCGCTACGGCGCTGTGGTCCCTGTATGACGCGCAGGGAAATCCGATGCCGCTGCTGGCGCGAAGTTTCACCACCCCCGGCGTGGCGCGGCAGCTGGCCTGGAAGATCTCCACTCTGGCGCGCAGCGGTACGGTGCGCATGCCGGTGGTCTATGGCGTGATGACGCATGAAGAGCATCCCGGGCCGGACGTGCTGCTGCTTGAGCGTCTGCGCGGCGTCCCGGTGGAGGCGCCCACCCGCACCCCGGCGCGCTGGGAGCAGCTGCAGGAGCAGATCGTCGAGGCGCTGCTGGCCTGGCATCGTCAGGACAGCGGCGGCTGCGTGGGGATGGTCGATAATACCCAGGACAATCTGTGGCCGAACTGGTACCGGCAGCGGGTGGCGATGTTGTGGAGCACCCTGAACCTGTATCAGGACACCGGTCTGACCATGCAGGATAAGCGGGTTTTGTTCCGCTCCCGCGAGTGTCTGCCGGAGCTGTTCCGCGATTTCAATGATAATGCCGTACTGGTGCACGGCAATTTCACCCTGCGCAGCATGCTGAAAGATCCGCGCAGCGATCAGCTGCTGGCGATGGTTGGTCCGGGGATGATGCTGTGGGCGCCGCGGGAGTACGAACTGTTCCGTCTCGCGGAGGGGGGCCAGGCCGAGCAGCTGCTATGGCGTTACCTGCAGCAGGCGCCGGTCTCCGAGGCCTTTGTCTGGCGGCGCTGGCTTTATCTGCTGTGGGATGAGGTGGATAGCCTGGTCAATACCGGGCGCTTTGACCGCGCCCGTTTCGACCTCGCCGCAAAATCACTCCTGCCCTGGCTCGCCTGAGCTGCCTTTCAGCCATTGCCAGACGCGACCAAGCGTTTCATAGCCGACCCGGTCGCTGTGCATCAGCCACACCGGTGAAGGAATGACCCGCTCCCACGGATTGAGCGGTGATGTGACCGCCATCTGATTAGCCGGCGCGGGCAGCGGATCCAGACCGGCATGGCGAAAGAAGATCATCGCCCGCGGAAGATGCGACGCCGAGGTGACCAGCAGGAAGGGGGCGTCGCCGATAGCGCCCTTCACCGCCAGCGCTTCCTCTTCCGTATCTTTCGGCTTATCGAGCACGATGATATCGCTGCGCGGTACGCCGAGGCTCTCCGCCACTCTCGCCCCGGCCTCCGCCGTGCTGACGGGGTTGGTTTTTGCCGCCGCGCCGGTAAAGATCATTTTCGATCCCGGATTCTCCTGCCACAGGCGAATGCCCTCCGTCAGGCGCGGCAGGCTGTTGCTGATAAGGTTAGAGCTAGGCGCCCACTCCGGGTTCCAGGTATAGCCGCCGCCCAGCACCACCACGTAGCTCACCGGCTGCTCGCCGCGCCAGGTGGGATAGCGATCTTCTATCGGTTTAAGCAGGCTGTCTGCCACGGGCTGCAGGCTCAGCAGCGTCAGCAGCAGCCAGCCGAGGCTCACGCAAAACTTCCCGGTACGTTGAAAGCGGCTGAACCATAACAGGGCGATCCCGATACCGATCAGCAACAGCAGGGCAGGAAGCGGTAGCAGCAGACCGCCGACGATCTTTTTTAGCGTGAAAAGCATGCCAGATGGTTCCTTTTTTAACCATATAACCAAAGTTATGTTCGGATCTTATAACAGATCGCTTCATTCTCGGCGTGGGTATGACAAAATAGCGGTTTTGTGTTGGCTTGTGGAGTCGCCCGTGCAGGATCGCAATTTCGATGACATTGCTGAAAAGTTTTCGCGCAATATTTACGGCACCACAAAAGGCCAGCTGCGCCAGGCGATCCTCTGGCAGGATCTGGAGCCGCTGCTGGCGCAGCTGGGGCCGGGGCCGCTGAGGGTACTGGATGCCGGCGGCGGCGAAGGGCAAACGGCCATTAAAGTGGCGCAACTGGGCCATCACGTGACGCTGTGCGATCTCTCCGCTGAAATGGTGGCCCGCGCCCGCCAGGCTGCTGTCGATAAAGGTGTGATCGACAACATGCATTTTGTACAATGCGCGGCTCAGGATATTGCGCAGCACTTGGAAAGCCCGGTCGATCTGGTACTGTTTCATGCGGTGCTGGAGTGGGTGGCGGAGCCCCAGGCGGTGCTGCGTACCCTGTGGTCGACGCTGCGTCCTGGCGGCGGCTTGTCGTTGATGTTCTACAATGCTAACGGCCTGCTGATGCACAATATGGTTGCCGGTAATTTCGATTACGTACAACTGGGCATGCCAAAAAAGAAAAAACGCACGCTGTCGCCGGACTATCCGCGTGAGCCGCAGCAGGTTTATCACTGGCTGGAAGAGATTGGCTGGCAGATTGTCAGCAAAACCGGCGTGCGGGTGTTTCATGATTATCTGCGTGAAAAACGCCAACAGCATGACAGCTATGCGGCGCTGCTGGAGCTGGAGACGCGCTACTGTCGTCAGGAGCCGTACCTCAGCCTGGGCCGTTATATTCATGTCACCGCGCTTAAGAGCCAGGCTCATAGCCGCAGATGCAAGGATAAAGTATGAGTGAATTTTCCCAGACAGTCCCCGAACTGGTTGCCTGGGCCAGGAAAAATGATTTTTCTATCTCGCTGCCGGTCGACAGACTCTCTTTCCTGCTGGCGATCGCCACCCTGAATGGCGAACGGCTGGAAGGGGAAATGAGCGAGGGAGAACTGGTGGATGCGTTCCGCCACGTGAGTGATGCGTTTGAGCAGACCAGCGAAACCATCAGCCAGCGCGCCAATAACGCCATCAACGATTTGGTGCGCCAGCGTCTGCTGAACCGCTTTACCAGCGAAATTACCGAAGGCAATGCAATCTATCGTCTGACGCCGTTGGGGATCGGGATCACCGATTATTATATCCGGCAGCGCGAATTTTCGACGCTGCGTCTCTCGATGCAGTTGTCGATCGTCGCCGGCGAGCTGAAGCGCGCGGCGGATGCTGCGGAAGAGGGCGGCGATGAGTTTCACTGGCATCGCAACGTTTTTGCCCCGCTGAAGTATTCGGTAGCGGAAATTTTCGACAGCATCGACCTGACGCAGCGCATCATGGATGAGCAGCAGCAGCTGGTGAAAGACGATATCGCGCAGCTGTTGAACAAAGACTGGCGCGCGGCGATTTCCAGCTGTGAACTGTTGCTGTCGGAAACCTCCGGCACCCTGCGTGAACTGCAGGATACGCTGGATGCGGCGGGGGATAAGCTGCAGGCGAATCTGTTGCGCATTCAGGATTCGACCATGGCGCGCGATGATCTCCATTTTGTCGACCGGCTGGTGTTCGACCTGCAAAGCAAGCTGGACCGCATCGTCAGCTGGGGCCAACAGGCGATTGACCTGTGGATCGGCTATGACCGCCACGTGCACAAGTTTATCCGTACCGCTATCGATATGGATAAGAACCGCGTCTTCGCCCAGCGTCTGCGCCAGTCGGTACAGACCTATTTTGATGAGCCGTGGGCGCTGACTTACGCCAACGCCGACCGTCTGCTGGATATGCGCGACGAGGAGATGGCCCTGCGCGATGAAGAGGTCACCGGCGAGCTACCGGCGGACCTCGAATTTGAAGAGTTTAACGAAATTCGCGAGCAGCTGGCGGCGCTGATCGAAGCGCAGCTGGCGGTCTATAAAGAGAAAGGAATACCGCTGGATCTCGGCCTGGTGGCGCGGGAGTTCCTGGCGCAGTATCCGCGCGGGCGTCACTTCGACGTGGCGCGGATCGTCGTGGATCAGGCGGTACAGCTGGGCGTCGCCCAGGCAGATTTCACCGGACTGCCAGCCAAATGGCAGCCGATTAATGATTACGGAGCCAAGGTACAGGCGCATGTCATTGACAAATATTGAACAAGTGATGCCGGTTAAGTTGGCGCAGGCGTTAGCCAATCCGTTATTTCCGGCGCTGGACAGCGCCTTGCGCGCGGGCCGACATATCGGCCTCGACGAGCTGGATAATCACGCATTTTTGATGGACTTCCAGGATTATCTGGAAGAGTTTTACGCTCGCTATAACGTCGAGCTGATCCGCGCGCCGGAGGGGTTTTTCTACCTGCGCCCGCGTTCCACAACCCTGATTTCACGCTCGGTGCTGTCCGAACTGGATATGATGGTGGGCAAAATTCTTTGCTATCTCTATCTCAGCCCGGAGCGCCTGGCAAACGAAGGAATTTTCACCCAGCAGGAGCTGTATGACGAGCTGCTGACCCTGGCGGATGAATCCAGGCTGCTGAAGCTGGTCAACAACCGTTCCACCGGTTCGGATCTGGACCGTCAGAAGCTGCAGGAAAAAATGCGCGCGTCGCTAAACCGCCTGCGCCGTCTGGGGATGGTGTGGTTTATGGGCCACGACAGCAGTAAGTTCCGCATTACCGAATCGGTATTCCGCTTTGGCGCCGATGTACGCGCCGGCGACGACCCGCGCGAGGCGCAGCGCCGCCTGATCCGCGACGGGGAAGCGATGGCCCTGGAAAATCACCTGCAGCTCAATGATGAGAATGAAGAGAACCAGCCGGATAGCGGGGAGGAAGAGTAATGATTGAACGCGGTAAGTTTCGCTCGCTGACGCTGGTTAACTGGAACGGCTTCTTTGCCCGGACCTTTGATCTTGATGAACTGGTCACCACCCTCTCCGGGGGGAACGGCGCCGGTAAGTCGACGACCATGGCGGCCTTCGTCACGGCGCTGATCCCCGATTTAACCCTGCTGCACTTCCGTAACACCACCGAAGCGGGGGCCACCAGCGGCTCACGCGATAAAGGCCTGCACGGTAAGCTGCGCGCCGGCGTCTGTTACTCAGTGCTCGACGTTATCAACTCCCGCCATCAGCGCGTGGTGGTCGGCGTGCGCCTGCAGCAGGTTGCCGGGCGCGATCGCAAAGTCGATATCAAGCCTTTCGCCATTCAGGGGCTGCCCACCTCTATCCTGCCGACCCAGCTGCTAACCGAAACGCTGAACGATCGCCAGGCGCGCGTAGTCAGTCTCAATGAGCTGAAAGACAAGCTCGAGGCGATGGAAGGGGTCCAGTTTAAGCAGTTCAACTCGATCACCGAGTATCATTCGCTGATGTTCGATCTGGGCGTGGTGGCGCGCCGTCTGCGTTCCGCCTCCGATCGAAGTAAATATTATCGCCTGATCGAGGCCTCGCTGTACGGCGGGATCTCCAGCACCATTACCCGCTCGCTGCGCGACTACCTGTTGCCGGAAAACAGCGGCGTGCGTAAGGCATTCCAGGATATGGAAGCGGCGCTGCGGGAAAACCGCATGACTCTCGAGGCGATCCGCGTCACCCAGTCCGATCGCGATCTGTTCAAACATCTGATTAGCGAAGCCACCAACTACGTGGCGGCGGACTATATGCGTCACGCCAACGAGCGGCGTATTCATCTTGATAAGGCGCTGGAGTATCGTCGCGATCTCTTTACCTCGCGTTCGCAACTGGCGGCGGAGCAGTATAAGCACGTCGACATGGCGCGCGAGCTGCAGGAGCATAACGGCGCAGAAGGCGATCTGGAAGCGGATTACCAGGCCGCCAGCGATCACCTGAACCTGGTGCAGACCGCGCTGCGTCAGCAGGAAAAAATCGAGCGCTACGAAGCGGATCTCGACGAGCTGCAGATCCGTCTGGAAGAGCAGAACGAAGTGGTGGCGGAAGCCATCGATCGCCAGGAAGAGAACGAAGCCCGCGCCGAGGCCGCCGAGCTGGAAGTGGATGAGCTGAAAAACCAGCTCGCCGACTATCAGCAGGCGCTTGACGTGCAGCAGACCCGAGCCATTCAGTATCACCAGGCGCTGCAGGCGCTGGAGCGCGCGAAGGCGCTGTGCCATCTGCCGGACCTGACGCCGGAGAGCGCCGACGAGTGGCTGGAAACCTTCCAGGCGAAAGAGCAGGAAGCGACGGAGAAAATGCTGTCGCTGGAACAGAAAATGAGCGTGGCGCAAACCGCGCACAGCCAGTTTGAACAGGCCTACCAGCTGGTGGCGGCGATTAACGGCCCGCTGGCGCGCAATGAAGCCTGGGACGTGGCGCGCGAATTGCTGCGCGACGGCGTGAACCAGCGCCACCAGGCCGAGCAGGCGCAGGGGCTGCGCAGCCGCCTCAACGAGCTGGAGCAGCGCCTGCGCGAGCAGCAGGACGCCGAGCGCCAGCTGGCTGAGTTCTGCAAACGCCAGGGCAAACGCTACGATATCGACGATCTGGAAACGCTGCATCAGGAGCTGGAAGCGCGCATCGCTTCGCTGGCCGACAGCGTTTCTAACGCTCAGGAACAGCGCATGACCCTGCGCCAGGAGCTGGAGCAGCTGCAGTCGCGCACTCAGACGCTGATGCGCCGGGCGCCGGTCTGGCTGGCGGCGCAGAATAGCCTTAACCAGCTGTGCGAGCAGAGCGGCGAGCAGTTTGAGTCCGGCCAGGAGGTTACCGAATACCTGCAGCAGCTGCTGGAGCGCGAGCGCGAAGCTATCGTTGAACGTGACGAGGTCGGCGCCCGCAAGCGCGCCATCGACGAAGAAATCGAGCGTCTCAGCCAGCCGGGCGGTTCGGAAGATCCGCGCCTCAACGCGCTGGCGGAACGGTTCGGCGGCGTTCTGCTGTCCGAGATCTACGATGATGTTAGCCTTGACGATGCGCCGTACTTCTCCGCGCTGTACGGTCCGTCGCGCCATGCCATCGTGGTGCCGGATCTGTCGCAGGTAGCCGAGCAGCTTGAAGGGCTGGAAGATTGTCCCGAAGATCTCTATCTGATCGAAGGCGATCCGCAGTCCTTTGACGATAGCGTATTCAGCGTGGACGAGCTGGAAAAAGCGGTGGTGGTGAAGATTGCCGACCGCCAGTGGCGTTATTCGCGCTTCCCGTCGCTGCCGCTGTTTGGCCGCGCCGCGCGTGAAAACCGCATTGAAACCCTGCATGCCGAGCGTGAATCGCTGTCCGAGCGTTTTGCGACCCTGTCGTTTGACGTGCAGAAAACACAGCGTTTGCATCAGGCTTTTAGCCGCTTCATTGGCAGCCATCTGGCGGTGGCCTTCGAGGACGATCCGGAAGAAGAGATCCGCAAACTCAACAGCCGCCGCGGCGAGCTGGAGCGCGCGCTGAGCGCCCATGAAAGCGATAACCAACAGAACCGCGTGCAGTATGAGCAGGCGAAAGAGGGCGTGTCGGCGCTTAACCGCCTGCTGCCGCGCCTGAATCTGCTGGCGGATGATACGCTGGCCGACCGCGTGGACGAGATCCAGGAACGTCTGGATGAAGCGCAGGAGGCCGCGCGCTTTATTCAGCAGCACGGCAATCAGTTGGCGAAGCTGGAGCCTATTGTTTCGGTGCTGCAGAGCGATCCGGAGCAGTTTGAGCAGCTGAAAGAAGATTACGCCTATGCGCAGCAGACCCAGCGCGATGCGCGCCAGCAGGCTTTTGCCCTGGCGGAGGTCGTCCAGCGCCGGGCCCACTTCAGTTACTCCGATTCGGCGGAAATGCTCAGCGGCAACAGCGATCTCAACGAGAAGCTGCGCCAGCGTCTGGAGCAGGCGGAAACCGAACGCAGCCGCGCGCGCGACGCGATGCGTGCCCATGCGGCGCAGCTTAGCCAGTACAATCAGGTGTTGGCCTCGCTGAAGAGCTCGTATGACACCAAGAAAGAGCTGCTTAACGATCTGTATAAAGAGCTGCAGGACATTGGCGTACGCGCCGATGCCGGCGCGGAAGAGCGGGCCCGTGCGCGTCGCGATGAGCTGCACATGCAGCTGAGCAATAACCGCTCCCGTCGCAATCAGCTGGAGAAAGCGTTGACCTTCTGCGAAGCGGAAATGGACAACCTGACCCGCAAACTGCGCAAGTTAGAGCGCGATTATTGCGAAATGCGCGAGCAGGTGGTGACCGCTAAGGCGGGCTGGTGCGCGGTGATGCGCCTGGTGAAAGACAACGGCGTCGAGCGTCGTCTGCACCGCCGCGAGCTGGCCTATCTTTCCGCCGACGAGCTGCGCTCCATGTCGGATAAGGCGCTCGGTGCGCTGCGTCTGGCTGTCGCTGATAACGAACATCTGCGCGACGTGCTGCGTATCTCGGAAGATCCGAAGCGTCCGGAGCGCAAAATTCAGTTCTTCGTTGCCGTTTACCAGCATCTGCGCGAGCGTATCCGCCAGGATATTATCCGCACCGATGATCCGGTGGAAGCGATCGAGCAGATGGAGATTGAGCTCAGCCGCCTGACCGAAGAGCTAACAAACCGCGAACAGAAGCTGGCCATCAGCTCCCGCAGCGTGGCCAACATTATTCGCAAAACCATTCAGCGCGAGCAGAATCGTATCCGGATGCTCAATCAGGGATTGCAGAGCGTCTCCTTCGGCCAGGTCAATAGCGTGCGTCTGAACGTCAATGTGCGTGAGACCCATTCGATGCTGCTCGATGTGCTCTCCGAGCAGCATGAACAGCATCAGGATCTCTTCAACAGCAACCGCCTGACCTTCTCGGAAGCGCTGGCTAAGCTCTATCAGCGCCTGAATCCGCAGATCGACATGGGGCAGCGCACGCCGCAAACCATCGGTGAAGAGCTGCTCGACTACCGCAACTATCTGGAGATGGAAGTGGAAGTTAACCGCGGCTCCGACGGCTGGCTACGCGCGGAGTCCGGCGCGCTGTCCACCGGGGAAGCGATCGGTACCGGGATGTCGATTCTGGTGATGGTCGTCCAGAGCTGGGAAGATGAATCCCGCCGGCTGCGCGGCAAGGATATCTCGCCTTGCCGTCTGCTGTTCCTCGATGAAGCGGCGCGTCTCGATGCCCGCTCCATCGCCACGCTGTTCGAGCTGTGCGAACGTCTGGAGATGCAGCTGATTATCGCGGCGCCGGAGAACATCAGTCCGGAGAAAGGCACCACCTATAAACTGGTGCGTAAAGTGTTCAATAATCACGAACACGTCCACGTGGTGGGGCTGCGCGGGTTTGCCGCGCCGCTGCCGGAAGCGCTGCCGGGAACGGCCGACGCCTCCTGAGGCTGCGGCTACATTCTGGCGGTTAAGCGGTGAAGAGGGCAACGTTAAGTTGCCCTTTTTTTCTATCCAGCCCGGCATGTCAGGGTGGTATAATCTTTAAACTTCTTTACATTAGGTAAGGCAAAAGTCTTTTCGTCTTTATATACTGAAAAAGAGCCCCAATTTTGTGGGCTGCAATGTGTGACAACAGGGGGCAAGGGATGTTGCTAAAGAAACGGTATGGTCGTCCATTGTCAGCGCTCAGCCTGAGCCTGGCACTGGCATTTGCTCCGCTGTTCAATGTCCAGGCCGAAGAGCCTGAAGTCGTACCCGGCGACAGTTCCGCGACGCCCGCTGAGGTCTCTGTCGCGCTGGCGCAAAGCGATGGGCAATCGCCGGCGGTCGCGAAGCTGGCCGGTGAGCAGCCGCTGTCGATGGCGACGGCGGCAAACAGTCGCGCCCAGATCGAGGCGCTGTTGCCGGCAGGGTATAAACCCGTCTTTATGAATCCGCTGGTGTCGCTGTACGCCGCCAGGGATATGAAACCGATGTGGGAAAACCGCGAGGCGGTGCAGGCGTTCCAGCAGCAGCTGGCGGAGATCGCCATCGCCGGTTTTCAGCCGCAGTTTACCACCTGGGTCAGTCTGCTGACCGATCCCGCCGTCAGCGGCATGGCGCGCGATGTGGTGCTGTCGGACGCCATGATGGGCTATCTGCACTTTATCAGCGGCATCCCCACCCAGGGGACCCGCTGGTTGTACAGTTCAACGCCGTACAAGATGGCGACCCCGCCGCTGTCGGTGATTAACCAGTGGCAGCTGGCGCTGGACAATGGCTCCCTGCCGGCGTTTATCGCCGGCCTGGCGCCGCATCATCCGCAGTATGAAGCCATGCATCAGTCGCTGCTGGCGCTGGTGGCTGATTCTCGCCCGTGGCCGCAGATGACCGGCAGCGGCTCGCTGCGCCCCGGCGAATGGAGCAATGATATCGGTGCCCTGCGCGAGATCCTCCAGCGTACCGGGATGCTGGACAATACCGCCAATATCGTTCTGCCTGGCGATGTGGTGAGCCCGTCGGCGAAGAAAAAGAGCAAACCCGCGGCGCGCGGCGTGTACGATCGCCAGCTGGTGGAGGGGGTTAAGCGCTTCCAGGCGATGCAGGGGCTGGGGGCGGATGGCGTCATCGGCCAGTCGACTCGCGACTGGCTCAACGTCTCTTCCGCGCAGCGCGCAGGGGTGCTGGCCCTGAATATTCAGCGTTTACGCTTACTGCCGGGCAAACTATCCACCGGCATTATGGTCAATATTCCGGCGTTCTCGCTGGTCTATTACCAGGACGGCAGCCAGGTGCTGGCCTCGCGGGTGATTGTGGGGCGTCCGGACCGCAAAACGCCAATGATGAGCAGCGCGCTGAATAACGTGGTGGTCAATCCGCCGTGGAACGTGCCGCCAACCCTGGCGCGCAAAGATATCCTGCCGAAGGTGCGTAACAATCCAGGCTATCTGGAGCAGCATGGCTACACCGTGATGCGCGGCTGGAACAGTAAAGAGACCATCGATCCTTATCGGGTTGACTGGTCGACCATCACCGAGAACAACTTACCGTTCCGCTTCCAGCAGGCGCCCGGGGCGCGTAACTCGCTCGGACGCTACAAGTTCAATATGCCGAGCTCCGATGCCATCTACCTGCACGATACGCCGAACCATAATCTGTTCCAGAAGGATGTTCGTGCGCTCAGTTCCGGCTGTGTGAGGGTGAATAAGGCTTCGGAGCTGGCCAATATGCTGCTGCAGGATGCGGGCTGGAATGACTCGCGTATTTCTGATGCCCTGAAGCAAGGGGACACGCGCTATGTCAATATTCGGCAAAATATACCGGTGAATTTATATTACTTAACGGCGTTTGTGGACGCTGATGGACATACACAATATCGAACAGATATTTACAATTACGATATCACTGCGCGATCCAGCGCACAAATTCTGACGAAAGCTGAACAATTAATCAGGTAAATGAAGTAGTTCAATGGATTTTGTTGTCCTAGCACTGGGTAAAAAAGGGCGCTGCTCCTCTGCAGCGCCCGATTTTCCTGGGGTGAGGCTGCCTTGACGTTGGCAATAATGCCCGGTAAGGTGCCTTTCGTGCGCCAGAAGTGCATATACATATCATTCCGCTCAATGCGTAGCGCGGTCAGCGCGAACGCTCTCTTTTGCCGGGCTGCATCAAGGCTGTGGCGAGCGATGGCGTGCTGAGGTTCTGCATCGCGCAAGGCGGAAAAAGTATATAACGATTCATTGACTGTAGACCTGATTATCATGGACAAATTTGACGCTAATCGCCGCAGATTGCTGGCGTTGGGTGGTGCTGCGCTGGGTGCTGCCGCCATTCTCCCTGCGCCGGCATTTGCCACCCTCTCGACCCCCCGTCCGCGTATTTTGACGCTGAATAACCTGCATACTGGTGAATCACTCAAGGCGGAGTTTTTCGATGGCAGAGGCTATATTCAGGATGAATTAGCAAGACTTAACCATTTTTTCCGTGATTACCGCGCGAATAAAATTAAGTCCATCGATCCAAATCTGTTCGATCATCTTTATCGGTTGCAGGGACTACTTGGCACCAACAAACCTGTCCAGCTTATCTCTGGCTATCGTTCCCTCGATACCAATGATGAGCTTCGCGCACGAAGCCGTGGTGTAGCAAAACACAGCTATCACACCAAGGGGCAGGCAATGGATTTCCATATTGAAGGTATTTCGTTAAGCAATATTCGCAAAGCGGCGTTATCTATGCGCGCAGGTGGTGTAGGATATTACCCACGTAGTAACTTTGTGCATATTGATACCGGTCCCGTAAGGCACTGGTAACGAAAGGAGCGTCATGAACTATCGTATTATTCCGGTTACCGCGTTCGCGCAGAACTGTTCTCTTATCTGGTGCGAACAAACCCGGCTGGCGGCGCTGGTCGATCCTGGCGGCGATGCTGAACGTATCAAAGCGGTGGTGACGGAGGCTGGCGTCACGCTGATGCAGATTCTGCTGACGCATGGCCACCTCGATCACGTCGGCGCCGCTGCGGAACTGGCGGAGCATTATGGCGTGCCGGTTATTGGTCCGGAAAAAGAAGATGAGTTCTGGCTGGAAGGCTTACCGGCGCAAAGCCGGATGTTCGGCCTGGAGGATTGCCAGCCGCTGCGTCCGGATCGCTGGCTTAATGAAGGCGACGTGGTTAATGTGGGGAATGTGGCGCTGCGGGTGCTGCACTGCCCAGGCCATACTCCTGGTCATGTGGTCTTCTTTGATGACGCTTCCCGACTGCTTATTTCCGGGGATGTGATTTTCAAAGGCGGAGTGGGGCGCAGTGATTTTCCACGCGGCGACCATGGGCAGCTGATCGCGGCCATTAAGGATAAGCTGTTGCCGTTGGGCGATGACGTGACCTTTATTCCCGGCCATGGTCCGCTGTCGACGCTGGGTGAGGAACGCCGCAACAACCCGTTCCTGCAGGATGAGATGCCGGTCTGGTAACCCACCTGACGCGAACATAAAAAAGGCCGCATTCGCGGCCTTTTTCTTGATATCGAATAATATTGCTTACAGCACGGCGACGATGGCTTCGCACAGCGGCGCCATGTTGTCAGGCGTCATGCCGGCCACGTTGATACGGCCGGACGCGACCGCATAAATGGCGAACTCTTCACGCAGACGCAGCACCTGCTCTTTCGTCAGGCCGCTGAACGAGAACATACCGTTCTGTTTGCTGATAAAGCTGAAGTCGCGGCTCGCGCCTTTCTCCTGCAGGGTGTTGACGAACAGCAGTCGCATGCGCTGAATGCGCTGGCGCATATCGGTCAGCTCCTGCTCCCAGATCGCCCTCAGCGCATCGTTGCTCAGAATGGTCGCCACCACGGACGCGCCGTGCGCAGGCGGGTTGGAGTAGTTAGCGCGGATCACCGACTTCATCTGGCTGAATGCGCGGTCTACAGTCTCCTGATCGGCGGCGACCAGAGTGCAGGCGCCGACGCGCTCGTTGTACAGGCCAAAGTTTTTCGAGTAGGAGCTGGCGACCAGCAGCTCTTTATGCAGAGCAGCAAAGGCGCGCAACCCTTCAGCATCTTCTTCCAGGCCGCGGGCGAAGCCCTGATAGGCGAAATCGAACAGCGGCAGCCAGCCTTTCTCGACCGACAGCTGCGCCAGCGTCTGCCACTGATCGAGCGTGGGATCGATACCGGTCGGGTTGTGGCAGCAGCCGTGGAACAGTACCACGTCGCCCGCCTGGGCTTCGTTCAGGCTGGCAAGCAGACCATCAAAGTCCAGCGCGTGGTTAGCCGCGTCGTAGTAGGCATATTCACGCACTTCCAGCCCGGCGGAGGTAAACACACTCTTATGGTTTGGCCAGCTCGGGTTGCTTACCCACACGCGTTTCACGTCGGTGTTTTCGGCGAGGAAGTCTGCGGCGACGCGCAGTGCACCGGTACCGCCCGGGGTCTGCGCGGTGCGGGCGCGTTTATCGGCGATAATCGCATTGCCTTTACCGAACAGCAGCTCCTGGGTGCAGCGACCAAATTCAGGAATACCATCGATGCCCAGATAGTTTTTAGTCGTTTCATTTTCCAGCAGGTACTGCTCTGCTTTTTTGACGCTGGTCAGAACGGGGGTTTTACCAGTTTCATCCTTGTAAACACCAATTCCGAGGTTAATCTTTTCAGGGCGGTCATCGGCACGAAACAGATCGGCCAGACCTAAAATCGGGTCGGCTGGGGCGGCGGTAATGTTCTCAAACATGACGAGGTTCCATTGTGATTACTGAAGGGAAATCCGCTATCAGGTTAACGGGAGAACAACGAATTGCCAACCGTTTGCGACAAAAAGCGCGAAGGTTTTCGAAAGATACGATCTTTGCCTCACGAATAGAGAAAAGCAGGACCGAAGTCCTGCTCTGAAGGCATATCACGAAGGGGTGTACTGCAAATTAGAACTGGTAAACGATACCCACGGCCGCCTGGTCGTCGGTCGCTACGCCAGCTTCACGCGTATAAGCGTTGTCGTCCAGTTGGTTGAACTTGTACGCCGCATAGACGTTCATGTTCTTGTTGAAGTAGTACCAGGTACCCACTTCGACGTATTTAACCAGATCCGCATCGCCGCCGGAGAAGCCGCCGCGCGCCTGCAGGTCTTTGCCTTTGGTCTGTACGTAGCCGATGGACGGACGCAGGCCGAAGTCGAACTGATACTGTACAACGGCTTCGAAGTTCTGGGTTTTGCCAGCGAAGTAGTTACCCTGGTTTTCCGGGGTCATGTTGTAAGTCTGGGAGTACATGACGGCCGCGTAAACGTTGTTGGCGTCATATTTTGCAGAGGTTGCCCAGGCTTCGGCTTTGTCGCCATTGCCGTCAGCTTTCTGATCTACGCTACGGTTGGAACCGGAGTAGCCAGCAGACAGCGCAATACCGTTGTCGAACGCGTAGGTCGCCGCGGTGCTGAAGCCGTCGCCATTCTGCTTGTGAATCGAACGGTCGTGGTCGTTTTTACCCTGGTACTGCAGCGCGAAGCTCAGGCCGTCAACCAGACCGAAGAAGTCAGAGTTACGGTAGGTTGCCACGCCGTTGGTACGGCCGGTCATGTAGTTGTCGGTGTAGTTCCAGCCGTCGCCGCCCCATTCAACCAGCATATCGGTTGCTGCTTCGACGTCGTAGATTGCGCCGTAGTTACGGCCGTAGTCGAATGAACCATACTCGCCCGCTTTCAGACCTGCGAACGCCAGACGGGTTTTGGTCGGCTGGGAACCTTCAACATTGGAGGCGTCCATGTTGTATTCCCACTGACCGTAGCCGGTCAGCTGATCGTTGATCTGAGTTTCGCCTTTCAGGCCGATACGGGCGTAGGTGGTATCGTCGCTGCTGGTGTCGCCATTGGTGGTCCAGACGTGCTCGCCGACCATTTTTCCATAGAAGTCCAGTTTGTTGCCGTTTTTGTTATAGATTTCTGCAGCGTTAGCTGCACCGGCTACCAGCAGGGCAGGGATCACCACTGCCAGAATATTGCGCTTCATCATTATTTATTACCCTCATTAATATTTTTTATATGAACACGTGCCACTGCCGTCAATAAGTTCTGTCAATAAAAACTTACAGAACCATTGATGAGAGTTTGGTGTCTGAAGGCATCTTTCCATCCGCGACAACGTTTCGCTAGCCGGAAAATGCTACTAATATCTCATATGAGTAACAAAACGAAAAAACATGTAACTAAATATGTATTTTGGGGAACTTTGTGAACTTAATCAAAATTCCGTTCCACATGGTGAGGTAAATCGCCCTTCCATATCTATCTATATGAAATATTTATGATTAATTTGGATAAAGGTAAATTTGCTCATTTTATGTGTTGAATTCGCCTTCTTTTTATTCAGCCTTTGTCTTGGCAAGATGTGCGGCGTATGGTTAAAAAATGAGCAAATTAATCAGGGGTTTTGCTCTGTTATGAACAAAAAGTGCGATCTGTATCACCAGGATGCACCGAAACAGTGCGTAACATAAATGTGAATTCGAGGCCTTGATGTTTAAGTTTGTTGAATTTTGATAACAGTAATTGACATAAAAAAAGGCCAGCTTGCGCTGGCCTTTCAGGTTTATGTCAGAAAAATTTAGAATGTCGCGTTGCGCGGGGTCCGCGGGAACGGAATGACATCGCGGACGTTCTGCACGCCGGTCACGTAGGCGATCAGACGCTCGAAGCCCAGGCCAAAGCCGGAGTGTGGAACGGTGCCATAGCGGCGCAGATCGCGATACCACCAGTAGTCTTCTTTATTCAGGCCCATCTCGGCCATACGCGCGTCAAGCACGTCGAGGCGCTCTTCACGTTGGGAACCACCGATGATCTCGCCAATACCCGGCGCCAGGACGTCCATTGCCGCGACGGTTTTACCGTCTTCGTTAAGGCGCATGTAGAACGCCTTAATATCTTTCGGGTAGTTTTTCACCACCACCGGCGCTTTGAAGTGTTCTTCAGCCAGGTAACGTTCGTGCTCGGAGGAGAGATCCACGCCCCAGTACACCGGATTCTCGAATTGCTTGCCGCAGTTTTCCAGAATGGTGACGGCGTCGGTATAATCCACCTGCGCAAAATCAGCGGTGATAAAGCGCTGCAGACGGTCGATAGCGTCTTTATCAACGCGCTCGGCGAAGAACTGCATGTCGTCCGCGCGCTCTTCCAGTACCGCTTTAAAGACGTACTTGAGCATCGCTTCCGCCAGGCCGGCAACATCGTTCAGATTGGCGAAGGCCACTTCCGGCTCCAGCATCCAGAACTCCGCCAGGTGGCGGCTGGTGTTGGAGTTTTCCGCGCGGAAGGTCGGGCCGAAGGTGTAAATCTTCGACAGCGCGCAGGCATAGGTCTCGCCATTCAGCTGGCCGGAAACGGTCAGGAACGACTCTTTACCGAAGAAGTCTTTGTCGAAATCGACTTTGCCCTGATCGTTACGCGGCAGGTTTTCCAGATCCAGCGTCGACACGCGGAACATTTCGCCAGCGCCTTCGGTATCGGAGGCGGTGATCAGCGGGGTGGAGACCCAGAAGAAGCCCTGCTCATCAAAGAAGCGATGCAGCGCCTGCGCCAGGGTGTGACGCACGCGGGCAACCGCGCCGATCAGGTTGGTGCGCGGACGCAGGTGGGCCACTTCACGCAGATACTCGATGCTGTGGCGCTTGGCCGCCATCGGATAAGTGTCCGGGTCTTCCACCCAGCCGGTCACTTCCACGTTGGTCGCCTGGATCTCAAAGCTCTGACCCTGGCCCTGGGAAGCCACGACTTTACCGGTGACAATCACCGAGCAACCGGTGGTCAGACGCAGCACTTCCTGATTGTAATTGGGCAGAGAATTATTAATAACGGCCTGTACAGGATCAAAGCAGGAACCGTCATAGACGGCGAGGAATGAAAAGCCAGCTTTTGAATCTCGGCGGGTACGCACCCATCCGCGGACCGTGACTTCGCTGTCAACGGCAACGCGGCCCTGGAGTACGTCGGCTACAGGCACAACGCTCATAATAATCTCTCTATATAGTCCAATAAAAAAGTCTCTTCCCCCTACAGCGGGGGGATATCTATGTTACCTGTCATCTTCCATCAGAC
Source organism: Klebsiella sp. 1SOBk10mer (assembly GCF_046602535.1). NCBI lineage: Bacteria > Pseudomonadati > Pseudomonadota > Gammaproteobacteria > Enterobacterales > Enterobacteriaceae > Klebsiella > Klebsiella sp. 1SOBk10mer. Next base: position 42,228 of record NZ_JBKIUP010000002.1, on the reverse strand, counting down.
AAGTAGATTTCGCATCATAAGCGGATAATTCGGCAATAAATAATAAAGAAAAAGGAGCCTGAAAGGCTCCTTAAGAAAATTAGCTCGCTTTTTTAATCGGCGGCAGGTCGAACGCTTCGCGCAGGGCGCGGACGAAGGCCTTATCGTGGCAGATGGTTTTCCCCGGGCTGTCGGAGAGTTTCGCCACCGGCTTGCCGTTACATTCCACCAGCTTAATCACGATATTGAGCGGTTTAACCTGCGGCAGATCGCAGGTTAAACGGGTGCCGATCCCAAAGCTCAGCTTCACCCGCGAGGCGAAGTGGCGATACAGGTCGACGGCTTTCGCCAGATCGAGATTATCGGAGAAGACCAGCACTTTGCTCAGCGGATCGATGCCCAGCTTCTGATAATGGGCGATGGCTTTTTCACCCCATTCCACCGGGTCGCCGGAGTCGTGGCGCAAACCCTGATAGCGGGTGGCGAACTCCGGACCGAAATCGCGCAGGAACGCATCCATGGTGATGCAGTCGGTCAGTGCGATGCCCAGTTGGTCAGGATACTCTTCCAGCCAGGCGGCGAGGGCCGCCCGCTGGCTGCTGGCCAGGTTCGGGCTGATCTGCTGATGAGCCTGGAACCACTCATGGGCCTGGGTGCCCATCGGGGTTAAGTTGAGACGGCGCGCCAGATCGTAGTTGCTGGTGCCAACAAACCATGGCTCCTGCTGCAGGCGTTGCACAATGGCTTCCTGCACCTCGCGTGAAAAACGACGGCGGGTGCCGAAATCCATCAGGCGGAAGGCGCTCATATCGAGGTCAGCGGTCATGGTGGCGAAGTCGCCTAGCTTATGTTCAAGCGCGTTTAGCGCTTGTTCCACGCCCGTCTCGGGTGAACGGTAGCGATGGACCAGCTCGCTTATCACCGCCAGCAGGGGGACTTCCCACATGATGGCTTCCCGCCACGGGCCGGTGAGGCGAATGTTCAGCTTGCCGTTGTCATTGGTGACCGTGACCTGGCGTGGGTCATAGCGAAAATCGCGCAGCCAGTCGAGGTAATCCTGGCGAAAAAAAGGAAGGGTGGACAGCCAGCGATATTCATCATCCCGCAGCCTCAGGTCGCGCATGGACTCCACCTGCTCGCGGATCGCGTCGGCATAGATGCCGAGCAGGTCGTCTCCGCGGCAGCGAAACTCCGCCGCCACATGTACATCGCCGTAGCGGTGGAAGACAGCCTGCTGCATGTGCAGCTTGTAGGCATCCGTATCAAGCAGCGAGTGCAGTACAGGAGAAGTGAATTGTGTCATGGTGCGCAGTAGCATCCTCTCACTGGAGCGTTCCATCGAAACCAACGCGGAAAAAGGAGGCGGAGTATACCTTTATTACCCGGCTCTGTCCCGCGATGGCGAGCAATGGCGACGCTGACGGTCATTTGCGAGGCCTAGTTTAATATATTGAACATGGATCACACCACAAGCTTTGCGTCGGGTCGAGGGCATTTCGTGCCGCGAGTGTTAACAAAATGTAGCGATTTCCGTGTTTCACGTTGAAAAGATGAAGATTCTGCATAGCGCGATTGACACAACGGGAATAGACTGGGACGACACTTTACCGAAGATGCGAAAGGTTTTTTATGACACAACAGCCCCAAGCCAAATACCGCCACGACTATCGTGCGCCGGAGTATCTGATTAGCGATATCGATTTGACCTTTGACCTGGATGCCGCAAAAACCGTTGTTACGGCCGAGAGCAAGGTCTCCCGCCACGCGGCAGCGTCTGATGTGCCATTGCGCCTGGACGGCGAAGATCTGACTCTGATTTCGCTGCAGGTGAACGGACAGCCGTGGAGCGACTATAAAGAAGAAAACAATCAGCTGGTGATCGGCGGCCTGCCGGAGCATTTCACCCTGACCATCGTCAATGAGATCAGCCCGGCGGCGAACACCGCGCTGGAAGGCCTGTATCAGTCAGGCGAAGCGCTGTGCACCCAGTGTGAAGCGGAAGGTTTCCGCCACATCACCTGGTATCTGGACCGTCCGGACGTGCTGGCGCGCTTTACCACCAAAATTATAGCCGATAAAGCCAAATATCCGTTCCTGCTCTCCAACGGCAACCGTATGGCGGAAGGGGAACTGGAGAACGGTCGTCACTGGGTACAGTGGCAGGATCCATTCCCGAAACCGTGCTACCTGTTTGCGCTGGTGGCCGGTGATTTCGACGTCCTGCGCGACACTTTTACCACCCGCTCCGGGCGTGAAGTGGCGCTGGAGCTGTACGTCGATCGCGGCAATCTCGACCGCGCGCCGTGGGCGATGACCTCGCTGAAAAACTCCATGAAATGGGATGAGGAGCGCTTTGGCCTCGAGTATGACCTCGACATCTATATGATTGTCGCCGTCGACTTCTTTAATATGGGTGCCATGGAGAACAAAGGGCTGAACGTCTTTAACTCCAAATATGTTCTGGCCCGTACCGATACCGCCACCGATAAAGACTACCTCGATATTGAGCGCGTGATTGGTCATGAATATTTCCATAACTGGACCGGCAACCGCGTCACCTGCCGCGACTGGTTCCAGCTCAGCCTGAAAGAGGGGCTGACCGTGTTCCGCGATCAGGAGTTCAGCTCCGACCTCGGCTCGCGGGCGGTGAACCGCATCAACAACGTGCGCACTATGCGCGGGCTGCAGTTTGCCGAAGACGCCAGCCCGATGGCGCACCCGATCCGTCCGGATATGGTTATCGAGATGAACAACTTCTATACCCTGACGGTCTATGAAAAGGGGGCCGAAGTGATCCGCATGCTGCACACCCTGCTGGGTGAAGAAAACTTCCAGAAAGGGATGCAGCTCTATTTTGAACGTCATGACGGCAGCGCCGCCACCTGCGACGATTTCGTCCAGGCGATGGAAGATGCCTCGAACGTCGATCTGTCGCACTTCCGCCGCTGGTACAGCCAGTCCGGTACGCCGATTGTCACCGTCCATGACGACTATAATCCGGAGACCGAGCAGTATACGTTGACCATCAGCCAGCGTACGCCGCCGACCGCCGAGCAGGCCGAGAAGCAGCCGCTGCATATCCCGTTTGCCATCGAGCTGTACGATAACGAAGGTAAGGTGATCCCCCTGCAGAAGGGCGGCCATCCGCTGCACCCGGTGCTTAATGTGACTCAGGCTGAGCAGACCTTCGTCTTTGATAATGTCTATTTCCAGCCGGTACCGGCCCTGCTGTGCGAGTTTTCAGCACCGGTGAAACTGGAATACAAGTGGAGCGATCAGCAGCTCACCTTCCTGATGCGCCATGCGCGGAATGATTTCTCGCGCTGGGATGCGGCGCAGAGTCTGCTGGCGACCTACATCAAGCTGAACGTTAACCGTCATCAGCAGGGACAGCCGCTGTCGCTGCCGGTGCACGTGGCGGACGCCTTCCGCGCGATTCTGCTCGACGAGAAGATTGACCCGGCGCTGGCCGCCGAGATCTTAACCCTGCCGTCGGCCAACGAAATCGCCGAGATGTTCGCCATTATCGATCCTATCGCCATCGCCACTGTGCGCGAGGCGCTCACCCGCACCCTGGCGAACGAGCTGGCGGACGAATTCCTCGCGGTATATAACGCCAATAAGCTCGACAGCTACCGGGTGGAGCATGCCGATATCGGTAAGCGCGCCCTGCGCAATACCTGCCTGCGCTATCTGGCATTCGCAGAACCGACGCTGGGCGATAAGCTGGTGGCGGCGCAGTATCACCAGGCGGATAACATGACCGACGCGCTGGCCGCGCTGTCGGCGGCGGTTGCCGCTGAGCTGCCGTGCCGCGATGCGCTGATGCAGGAGTATGACGACAAATGGCATCAGGACGGCCTGGTGATGGACAAGTGGTTTATCCTGCAGTCCACCAGCCCGGCGGCCAATGTGGTCGAAACGGTACGCGGTCTGCTGAACCATCGTTCGTTCAGCATGAGCAACCCGAACCGCGTGCGGTCGCTCATCGGCGCTTTCGCCAGCAGCAACCCGGCGGCGTTCCATGCGGAAGACGGCAGCGGCTACCAGTTCCTGGTGGAGATGCTGACCGAGCTTAACCAGCGCAACCCGCAGGTCGCATCGCGACTGATTGAGCCGTTGATTCGCCTGAAGCGTTACGATGAGAAACGCCAGGCGCTGATGCGCGCCGCGCTGGAGCAGCTGAAGGGTCTGAAGGATCTCTCAGGCGATCTGTACGAGAAAATCAGTAAGGCGCTGGCGTAACCGTGGCGTAAACCCGGATTGCGGCGCACATTGCGCCCTGTCCGGGTTACCTGGTGCCGCAGTGATGTTGTCGGGTGGCGCGATGCTTACCCGGTCTGGAATACGCGGCAGATTTGTCGTTGGTCGCCCGGCTGAGCAAAGCGCGAGCCGGGGACATGTCGGATGACGATATGCCCCCGTTCTGACAGCAGACCGTTACTCCGGTCAGCCATGACTAAATAAACGCGGCACGCTCTCGCTCTTGCCGCGCTTCATCACCCGATCCAGTACCTCCGCCTCCAGCTCGGCCAGCTTCGCCGAACCGGTGCGCCGCGGTCGCGGAATATCCACGTTCAAATCGAGACCGATCTTCTTCTCTTCAATTAACAGCACCCGGTCGGCCATCGCCACCGCTTCGCTGACGTCGTGGGTCACCAGCAGGACCGTAAAGCCATGCTCCTGCCACAGGGAGACGATCAGCTCCTGCATCTCCAGACGGGTGAGGGCGTCCAGCGCCCCCAGCGGCTCGTCCAGCAATAGCAGGCGCGGGCGATGGATCAGGGCGCGGGCCAGCGCAACGCGCTGCTTTTGCCCGCCCGACAGCGCCGCCGGCCACTCCTGGGCGCGGCTCTCGAGTCCGACGCTGGCCAGTGCCTGCAGGGCGGCTTCGCGCCAGGCGCCTTTTAACCCCAGCCCCACGTTATCAATCACCGTTTTCCACGGCAGCAGGCGTGCATCCTGAAACATCATCCGGGTGTCGTCCTGGATCGCCGCCAGCGGCGTTGCGCCCGCCAGCAGCTCGCCAGCGTTCGGGGTTTCCAGGCCCGCCAGCAGGCGCAGCAGGGTACTTTTGCCGCCGCCGCTGCGGCCCACCACCGCCACAAACTGGCCGCTGGGGATATGCAGATCCAGCTCGTTAAGAATGGTGTTGTCGCCATAGCGTTTAGTCACCCCGTTCAGCAGCAGCGGGATACCTGGGTTTAGACGGGCAGTGTTCATGCGTTCGCCTCCTGAAGATGATACGCCGGGTTCCAGCGCAGCCAGAGCCGCTCCAGCAGCTGGGCGCTGACGTCGGCCAGTTTGCCAAGAATGGCGTAAAGAATGATGGCGACCACCACCACGTCGGTTTGCAGAAATTCACGCGCATTCATCGCCAGGTAGCCGATACCGGCGTTCGCCGAGATGGTTTCGGCGACAATAAGCGTCAGCCACATCAGACCGAGGGCGAAACGCACGCCGACCATAATCGAGGGTAGGGCGCCGGGCAAAATCACGTGACGGAAAAGAGCAAAGCCGGATAAACCATAGCTGCGCGCCATCTCCACCAGTCCACGGTCGATATTGCGGATCCCGTGCCAGGTGTTGATATAGATCGGGAACAGGGTGCCCAGCGATACGAGGAAGATCTTGGCGGTCTCATCGATGCCGAACCACAAGATCACCAGCGGGATCAGCGCCAGATGCGGCACATTGCGCAGCATCTGGATCGACGTGTCCAGCAGGCGCTCGCCCCAGCGTGACAGACCGCTGATCAGGCCTAGCACCAGCCCTATGGAGCCGCCGATGGCGAAGCCGACCAGCGCCCGCCACGAGCTAATGGCCAGATGCTGCCACAGCTCACCGCTGGCCGAGAGGGTCCAGAACGCTTTCAATACGCCCTCCGGCGAGGGCAGCACCCGCGTCGACAGCCAGCCGACGGACGAGGCCAGCTGCCAGACAATGACCGTTCCCACCGGCAGCAGCCAGGGGGCGAGGCGTAATAACAGGGGATGGGTTGATTTTGCCATCACGACCTCCTCAGCTCTGCGCCACTTTACGCGGGATAAACTCGTTAGCGACGGCTTCTCCCTGCAGGCGCAGGCTTTGCGGCTGCGGGACAGACGGCACCGCGACGTCGAGCAGCGGGAACAGCAGCTCGCCGACCCGATACGCCTCTTCCAGATGCGGATAACCGGAGAAGATAAAGCTATCGATACCCAGCGCGGCGTACTCATTGATCCGTTCGGCCACGGTGGCGGCATCGCCCACCAGCGCGGTCCCGGCGCCGCCGCGCGCTAAACCGACGCCAGCCCACAGGTTGGGGCTGATTTCCAGCTTATCGCGTCGGCCATTGTGCAGGGCCGCCATCCGCTGCTGGCCGACGGAGTCGGTTCTGGCGAAGGCTGCCTGGGCGCGGGCGATAGTCTCATCATCAAGATGAGAGATAAGGCTGTCCGCTGCCTGCCAGGCTTCCTCATTGGTTTCCCGCACGATCACATGCAGGCGGATGCCGAAACGCACCCGGCGACCGTGCCGGGCGGCTTTCTCCCGCACCTGAGCAATTTTCTCTGCCACCTGGGCCGGTGGTTCCCCCCATGTAAGATAGAGATCGACCTGCTCAGCGGCCAGATCCTGCGCCACCTCAGACGAGCCGCCGAAATAGAGCGGCGGACGCGGCTGCTGGAGCGGCGGAAACAGCAGTTTAGCGTCGCGAACGCGCTGATGCTTACCGTTAAAGGTGACAGTTTCCCCTTCCATCAGCTTGCGCCAGATGTGGGTAAATTCAGCCGAGGCCTCATAGCGCTCGGTGTGGTCGAGGAAGACACCGTCGCCAGCCAGCTCGGCGGGATCGCTGCCGGTGACCAGATTGAACAGCGCCCGGCCGTTTGACAGTCGGTCCAGGGTCGCCGCCTGGCGCGCGGCCACCGTCGGCGACACCACGCTTGGCCTGAGGGCGACAAGAAATTTCAGCCGCTGCGTTACCGGGATCATCGAGGCCGCAACCAGCCAGGCATCTTCACATGAGCGCCCGGTCGGGATCAGCACGCCGGTGAACCCCAGCCGATCCGCCGTCTGCGCGATTTGCTGCAGATAGCCATAATCGACCGGACGGGCTCCCTCTTCGGTACCCAGATAACGACCATCACCATGGGTCGGTAAAAACCAGAACATATTCAGACTCATGATTTCGCTCCTTGTGCGGCGGCGGGCTGCCAGATGCGGGCCCGGATATCAACTTTTTTCGGCACCAGCTTGTTCTCATAGAACAGGTCGGCCGTCTGCTGCTGGCGAGCGGCGGTTTCGACGCTCACCGGGGTAACCGAGGTGGGGGGACGATGGTCCAGGTAGCTGGCGATCACCGCCTCCGGTAACCCCATCGTTTTCGCCAGCAGCGTAATGCTTTGCGCGCGCTGGCTATGGGTCAGGGCATCGGCCTGCGTAAAGGTATCGAGTACACCCTCAATAAAGGCGCCATTGCGTTCAGCGTAAGGGCGGGAAGCGAGATAGAAGGATCCTGTCTGTTTCAGGTCGGTTCCGTCGGTTAGCACCAGGGCGCCGCCCTGCAGCAGCGCGGCGGAGTAATACGGATCCCAGATCGCCCAGGCGTCGACATTGCCCTGCTGGAAGGCGGCGCGCGCATCGGCGGGGGCGAGATAGACCGGCTGAATGTCGCTAAACTTCAAACCTGCCAGCTGCAGGGCGCGCAGCAGCAGATTGTGGGAGCTGGAGCCTTTCTGAAAAGCGACCTTTTTTCCTTTCAGCTCAGCAACGTTATGAATCGGGCTGCCCTGCGCCACCAGAATCACTTCCGCTTTGGGCTTGGGCGGTTCCGAACCGATATACACCAGATCGGCGCCCGCCGCCTGCGCAAAGATAGGCGGAATGTCGCCAGTGCTGCCGATATCGATGCTGCCAACGTTCAGCGCCTCCAGCATCTGCGGACCGGCCGGGAATTCTATCCACGAGATATGGGTCTTTGGGTAGCGCTGCTCCAGCAGCTGATGGCTTTTCGCCAGCACCATGCTGACGCTGCCTTTCTGATAACCGATGCGCAGGGCGTCAGGCGCCGCCGGGGCGGCGTGGCCCAGGGTGGAAAAGAGCAGCAGTCCGCCGAGGGTCAGAGCGCGGAGAGGATTAAGCATGTTCCACCCCACGCAGAGACGTTAATGACGGCGCGCGGCTGCTGGGGCGGTGCAGCGCCTGCCAGAAGGTCTCGAGGGCTTCATCGAGGCGCCGCTGCAGGTTCGGGGTAAACTGCGGCTTGTGCTGGTAATCGGTCACCTGGCTGTCGTCGGCGAAGACGCCGTGGAGGATCTCCTGAGCCTTGAGGGCATTCAGCACCGGCTTCAGGGCGTAGTCCACCGCCAGCATGTGGGCGATGGTGCCGCCGGTGGCCAGCGGCAGTACGATTTTGCCCTCCAGCGCCCGCTCAGGAAGCAGGTCGAGCAGCGTTTTCAGGGCGCCGGAAAACGAGGCTTTATACACCGGCGTGGCGATGATCAAGCCGTCAGCCCCGGCCAGCTGCTCATTGAGCGTCTGCAGCGCCGGGTTGTCAAAGCGAGCGTAGAGAAGGTCTTCCGGGGCAAAGTTCTGCAGATGCCAGTGGCAGACTTCGATATCGGCGGCGGTGAGCGTCTCTCTGGCATATTCCAGCAGGGCGCTGGAACGGGAAGGGTAACGCGGGCTGCCCGCAAGCGTAATGACGCGCATCTCTCTCTCCTTATAACTAAATGTTTGCATTTATCTATAATTGATAACATTTATAGTGAGTGTGACAGAGGGCCATTATTTCCCTAAATGATTTATCCACCGTTAGATAGCCGAAAAGCGCATAACGGCGCGCGGGGAGGTAATCGTTTGCGCTGATGGGGGATTTTTTGTCGCAGGTCAATTCCCTTTCCGCAACAGATCGCACATAATACGCCCCCGGTTTGCACACCGGGAATCCAGGAGAGTTCATGTACTACCCCTTCGTTCGTAAAGCCCTTTTTCAGCTCGATCCTGAGCGCGCTCATGAAGTTACTTTTCAACAATTACGCCGTGTCACCGGGACGCCGCTGGAAATCCTGGTTCGCCAGAAGGTGCCGGCCAGGCCTGTCACCTGCATGGGGTTGACCTTTAAAAACCCGCTGGGTCTGGCGGCCGGGCTGGATAAAAACGGGGAATGCATTGACGCGCTGGGCGCGATGGGTTTTGGCTCCATTGAGATCGGCACCGTGACGCCGCGTCCGCAACCGGGCAACGATAAGCCAAGGATCTTCCGTCTGGTGGATGCTGAGGGGTTGATCAACCGCATGGGCTTTAATAACCATGGCGTCGATAACCTGGTCGAGAACGTGAAAAAGGCGCATTTTGACGGCGTGCTGGGCATCAATATCGGTAAAAATAAAGATACGCCGGTTGAGCACGGGAAAGATGATTACCTGATTTGTATGGAAAAAGTCTATCCCTACGCTGGCTATATCGCCATTAATATCTCCTCGCCGAACACCCCGGGGCTGCGCACGCTGCAATACGGCGAAGCGCTCGACGATTTACTCTCCGGTATTAAAAATAAGCAGCTTGAGCTGCAGCAGAAGCATCAAAAATATGTTCCGGTCGCCGTGAAGATCGCGCCGGATCTTTTGCCTGAGGAATTGATCCAGGTTGCCGATAGCCTCGTGCGTCATAATATTGATGGGGTGATTGCCACCAATACTACTCTCGATCGTTCTCTGGTCCAGGGAATGAAACATTGCGATGAGACCGGCGGGCTTAGCGGTCGTCCATTACAATTAAAGAGTACCGAAATTATTCGCATGCTCTCCGCAGAGTTGAATGGCCGTTTGCCTATCATTGGCGTGGGCGGTATTGATTCCGTGATTGCCGCGCGGGAAAAGATGGCCGCTGGGGCATCGCTGGTGCAGATTTATTCCGGATTTATTTTTAAAGGTCCGCCGCTGATTAAAGAAATTGTTACCCACATCTAATCTTTTCCCCCTTTGAATCCCACCCAGGGCTTTATTTCCGGCCCTGGTGGTTTTATATTTCCTCACTGTTGCTTATTTAAACATTTTAGACTTTTCTTAATTTTAGAAAATATTCTGCGGTAAGTCGCAACAGCTTTGCAGAGGCGTATGAAAGGGGACAGGGGGAAAAATGCGGATTAAACCTGACGATAACTGGCGTTGGTATTACGATGAAGAGCACGACCGCATGATGCTCGATCTGGCCAATGGCATGTTATTTCGCTCGCGCTTCGCCCGGCGCATGCTGACGCCGGACGCCTTTGCCCCATCGGGATTCTGCGTTGATGACGCCGCGCTCTATTTCTCTTTTGAAGAAAAATGTCGCGATCTCGAGCTATCGAAAGAGCAGCGTGCGGAATTAGTCCTTAACGCGCTCACCGCCATCCGTTTTCTCAAACCGCAGATGCCGAAAAGCTGGCACTTTATCGCCCATACCCATCACTGGCAGCCGAGCGGCGGCGACGCGGCCTGCGTCTGGCTGAGCGATACCGGCGAGCAGGTGAATTTACTGGTGGTGGAGCCGGGCGATAATGCCGCGCTCTGTCTGTTGGCTCAGCCGGGTCTTACGCTTGCCGGCCGGGTTATGCAGCTGGGCGATGTCATTAAAATCATGAACGACAGGCTGCAGCCGGCGCAGAGCGCGGTCAGCTACAGCCTGGGGCAGGCGGTTTAAGGCGCCAGGCGCAGCGCCGTTTTCGGCACGCAGCTGCAGGCGAGAATGGTGCCATCTCCGGCGACCGCGTTTTTCTTTAACGGACTCACTTCCCCCTCTTCAAGACGGATGCGGCAGCTGCCGCAGATCCCCGCCCGACACGAGTAGGGTACGCGAATGCCCTGTTGCTCCAGTTGTTCCAGCAGCACCTGCTGGTTATTGCCGGTAAATTGTTGACCCTGCCATTCAATGGCAACCGTGGCCTGCTGCTGCGCCTCGGGAGCCGGGGTATCGTCGCTTTCGCCGGCGCCGTAGGCTTTCGCCGGGCCGCGGGCGAGGATTTCCACTTCATCCCCCACCCGGATCACGCCGCTGTTACGGGCAATCAGGTTCTGACCAAAGTCGACATCGCCATTATCCTGCGCGGTGCGGAAGCGCTTTAAGGTTTCCAGCGGCTCTCCGCTGGGATGCTTCTGCCCGCGCTCCGGACTGACGGTGGTAAAAATGCAGCGGCTGCACGGTTTGGCGACGTCAAATACCACCTCGCCGACGCGGATCACTTTCCAGCTGTCTTCATCCCAGGCCGCCGCGCCGGTGACCACGAGATTAGGGCGAAACTGTTCTATGCATACGCTGGCCGGGCAGCGCTGCTGCAGATCGCGCAGGGAGGCCTCGTTCGCCAGCAGGTAAGGGTAGCCGTCGGCGAAGGAGAGCGGTACCGCATCGTGGCGCTTCACCCGGCGGGTTAACTGTGGCCCCAGCCAGCGCAGCTGGACGTCGCGATTGAAAAAGCCGCTGAGCCACTGATTAACCGCTGCGGGCGCTATAAGGGCGGTAAAATGGTTGCCCCAGACTTCTGTCGGTTCGGCCTGAGGGGCGAAATCGTTAAAACGCACCACGGCGCTGCTGCCGTCCGGTGCGGTCAGGTGAAGGCCATCATGCAGCGGCGCCGGAATAAATTTCACCATTTGCGGAAACTGACGGGCGGTAATAAAGGTGCCGTCGGTTTCGGTGACCATAAACAGGCGATCGAAGGCCAGGCCGCTGATATCGGCAAAGGCGTGGGTCAGGCCCATGCCGCGCATGGATTTAACGGGATGAATAAAAAGACGCGAGAGCGTTACCATACGCTGCCTCCGGGTTCCAAAAATAAGCCTATAACTTTATGACATAGGGCACATATTGGCTATAATGCGCACCAATTTTCTTTAAGTAAAAGTGACGATATGAATTCTCTGTTTGCCAGTACGGCTCGTGGGCTGGAAGAGCTGTTAAAAACTGAACTGGAAGGGCTTGGCGCGACGGACTGCCAGGTAGTCCAGGGCGGGGTCCATTTTCAGGGGGATACGCGCCTGCTGTATCAGAGCCTGATGTGGAGCCGGCTGGCTTCGCGCATCATGCTGCCGCTGGGCGAGTGTCGCGTATACAGCGATCTGGATCTGTACCTCGGCGTACAGGCCATTCCGTGGACGGAGATGTTCAACCCTGGCGCCACCTTCGCGGTGCATTTTAGCGGTCTCAATGAGGAGATCCGCAACAGCCAGTACGGCGCGCTGAAGGTCAAAGACGCTATTGTCGACAGCTTCACCCGTAAGAATCTGCCGCGCCCGAACGTCGATCGTGAGTCGCCCGATCTGCGGATCAACGTCTGGCTGAACAAAGAGACGGCGCACATCTCGCTGGATCTGAGCGGCGAAGGCCTGCACCTGCGCGGCTACCGCGATGGCACCGGTATGGCGCCGATCAAAGAAAACCTCGCGGCGGCGATCGTGATGCGCTCCGGCTGGGTGCCGGGCACCCCGCTGCTCGATCCGATGTGCGGCTCCGGTACCCTGCTGATTGAGGCGGCGATGCTGGCGACCGACCGCGCGCCGGGCCTGCACCGCGGCCACTGGGGCTTTGGCGGCTGGGCGCAGCACGACGACGCCATCTGGAAAGAGGTCAAAGCGGAAGCGCAAACCCGCGCCCGTCAGGGGCTGGCGGCATATGGGTCACGCTTCTATGGCTCCGATGTCGACGCACGCGTCATTGACCGCGCCCGCCGCAACGCCCGTCGGGCCGGCATCGGCGAGCTGATCGATTTTGAAGTCAAAGACGTCGCCCAACTGAATAATCCGCTGCCGAAAGGCCCGTACGGCACCGTGATCAGCAACCCGCCGTACGGCGAGCGTCTGGAAAGCGAGCCGGCGCTGATCGCCCTGCACAGCTTGCTGGGCCGGATCATGAAAAGTCAGTTTGGCGGCTGGAACCTGTCGGTGTTCAGCGCCTCGCCGGAGCTGTTAAGCTGCCTGCAGCTGCGCGCCGACAAACAGTTTAAAGCCAAGAACGGCCCGCTGGACTGCGTGCAGAAGAATTATCACCTGGCGGAGAGCGAAGGCGGCAAGCCGGCGATGCTGGCGGAAGATTTTGCTAACCGTCTGCGTAAGAACCTGAAGAAGTTTGAAAAATGGGCCCGTCAGGAAGGCATTGAATGCTATCGCCTGTACGATGCTGACCTGCCGGAATACAACGTGGCCATCGATCGCTACGCCGACTGGGTGGTGGTTCAGGAGTACGCCCCGCCGAAAACTGTCGACGCGCATAAAGCGCGCCAGCGCCTGTTCGATATTATCGCCGCGACTATCGCGGTGTTAGGAATCGCGCCGAACAAGCTGGTGCTGAAGACCCGCGAGCGGCAAAAGGGGAAAAATCAGTATCAGAAGATGGCGGAGAAAGGCGACTTTATCGAGGTGCAGGAGTACAACGCGCGTCTGTGGGTCAACCTCACCGACTACCTGGATACCGGTCTGTTCCTCGACCACCGGATCGCCCGCCGTATGCTTGGTCAGATGAGCAAAGGCAAGGATTTCCTCAACCTGTTCTCCTATACCGGCAGCGCCAGCGTCCACGCCGGCCTCGGCGGCGCTCGCTCCACCACCACGGTGGATATGTCGCGCACCTATCTGGAGTGGGCGGAACGCAACCTGCGTCTCAATGGCCTGACCGGCCGCGCGCATCGCCTGATGCAGGCGGACGTCCTGGGCTGGCTGCGGGAGAGCACCGAGCAGTTCGATCTGATCTTTATCGATCCGCCGACCTTCTCCAACTCCAAACGAATGGAAGATGCTTTCGACGTCCAGCGCGATCACATTCGCCTGATGACCGATCTGAAACGTCTGCTGCGTAAAGGCGGCACCATTATGTTCTCGAATAACAAACGCGGTTTCCGTATGGATCATGACGGGCTGGCGGCGCTTGGCCTGAAGGCGCAAGAGATTTCGCAAAAAACGCTGTCGCAGGATTTTGCCCGCAACCGTCAGATCCACAACTGCTGGCTGATTACCGCAGCCTGAAAGGAATAAAGAATGTCACTGATTAGTATGCATGGCGCCTGGCTTTCCTTCAGCGATGCGCCGCTGCTGGATAATGCCGAGCTGCATATCGAAGATAACGAACGCGTCTGCCTCGTCGGACGCAACGGCGCCGGTAAATCGACCCTGATGAAGATCCTCAACCGCGAGCAGGGGCTGGATGACGGGCGCATTATTTATGAACAGGATCTGATTGTGGCGCGTCTGCAGCAGGATCCGCCGCGTAATGTCGCCGGTACGGTGTACGATTTTGTCGCGGAAGGCATCGCCGAGCAGGCGGCCTACCTGAAGGCCTACCATGACGTATCACATCAGGTCATGACCGATCCGAGCGACAAAAATTTAAATGAACTGGCGCGCCTGCAGGAGCAGCTCGATAACCTGGGGCTGTGGCAGCTGGACAGCCGCATTAACGAAGTGATTGAGCAGCTTGGCCTTGATGCCAATGCCCAACTGGCATCCCTGTCCGGCGGCTGGCTGCGTAAAGCGGCGCTGGGCCGCGCGCTGGTCAGCGGGCCGCGCGTGCTGCTGCTCGATGAACCTACCAACCACCTGGATATCGAAACCATCGACTGGCTGGAAGGGTTCCTGAAAACCTTTAAAGGCACCATTATCTTTATTTCGCACGACCGCTCCTTTATCCGCAATATGGCGACGCGCATCGTCGACCTCGATCGCGGCAAGCTGGTGACCTACCCGGGCGATTACGATCAGTATCTGCTGGATAAAGAAGAAGCCCTGCGGGTTGAAGAACTGCAGAATGCGGAATTCGACCGCAAGCTCGCTCAGGAAGAGGTGTGGATCCGTCAGGGGATCAAAGCGCGCCGCACGCGTAACGAAGGCCGCGTTCGCGCCCTGAAGGCGATGCGTCGTGAGCGCGGCGAGCGCCGGGAAGTGATGGGCAGTGCCAGGATGCAGGTTGAAGAGGCTTCGCGCTCCGGCAAAATCGTTTTCGAAATGGAGAACGTCAACTATCAGGTTGATGGCAAAGTGCTGGTGAAAGATTTCTCCGCGCAGATCCAGCGCGGCGACAAGATTGCCCTGATTGGCCCCAACGGCTGTGGGAAAACCACGCTGCTGAAGCTGATGCTTGGCCAGCTGCAGGCCGACAGCGGGCGGATCCACGTCGGTACCAAACTGGAAGTCGCCTACTTCGACCAGCACCGCGCAGAGCTGGATCCGGACCGGACGGTGATGGATAACCTTGCGGAAGGTAAGCAGGAGGTGATGGTTAACGGTAAGCCGCGCCATGTGCTGGGCTATCTGCAGGACTTCCTGTTCCATCCGAAACGGGCGATGACCCCGGTGCGGGCGCTCTCTGGCGGGGAACGTAACCGCCTGCTGCTGGCGCGGCTGTTTTTGAAACCCAGCAACTTGTTGATTCTCGATGAACCGACAAACGACCTGGATGTCGAAACGCTGGAGCTGCTGGAAGAGCTGATCGATGGCTATCAGGGCACCGTGATGCTGGTGAGCCACGATCGTCAGTTCGTGGATAACACCGTAACCGAATGCTGGATCTTCGAAGGCGGCGGTCGCATCGGCCAATATATCGGCGGCTATCACGACGCCCGCGGACAGCAGGCCCAGTCGTTGGCGCAGAAGCAGCCGGCAGCGAAAAAAACGTTGGAAGTCGCTCAGCCAAAAGCAGAAACTGTCAAACGCGGCGGGAACAAACTAAGCTATAACCTGCAGCGCGAGCTGGAACAGCTGCCGCAGAAGCTGGAAGCCCTCGAGGCCGAACTGCAGACGCTGCAGGAGCAGGTGGCCGATCCCGAATTCTTTGGACAACCGCACGATCGCACGCAGCAGGTGCTGGCAAAGCTGGCCGAAGCGGAACAGGCGCTGGAAGCGGCCTTTGAACGCTGGGAATATCTCGAAGGATTAAAGAACGGCGCCTGAGCCGAGGAGTTGTCATGTGCGATCATCATCATGCTGCGCGACATATTTTATGTCCCCAATGTGATTTGCTGGTGGCTTTGCCGCAGCTTGAGCATCGCCAGAAAGCCGCTTGTCCGCGCTGCGGTACAACATTAACCACCACGTGGGACGCGCCTCGCCAGCGTCCCACGGCGTATGCGCTGGTTGCGCTGTTTATGCTGCTGTTGGCCAACCTGTTTCCGTTCATCTATATGAAAGTGGGCGGGATCAGCAGCGAAATAGAGCTACTGGAAATTCCCAATGTGTTATTTACCGAGGATTACGCCAGCCTCGGCACTTTCTTTTTACTCTTTGTGCAGCTGGTACCGGCGTTTTGCCTGGTCACCATTCTGCTGCTGGTCAATCGGGTCAGAATGCCCGCCGGTCTCAAGGCGTTCCTTGCGCGTATTCTGTTCCACCTGAAAACCTGGGGCATGGCGGAGATCTTTCTTGCCGGCGTGCTGGTGAGCTTCGTCAAGCTGATGGCCTACGGCGATATCGGCATCGGTCTGAGTTTTGTGCCGTGGTGTATGTTTTGCCTGCTGCAGTTACGTACTTTTCAGTGCGTCGACCGCCGCTGGCTGTGGGATGATATCGCCCCCATGCCGGCCATTACCCAACCGCTGAAGGTCGGTGTGGCCGGTATCCGCCAGGGGCTGCGCTCCTGCGCGTGCTGCACGGCGGTGTTGCCGGCCGATCTGACGATCTGCCCGCGCTGTCACAGTAAAGGAACGGCGCGGCGTAAAAACAGCCTGCAGTGGACGCTGGCGCTGCTGGTGACCTCATTTATCCTTTATCTTCCTGCCAATATTATGCCGATCATGATCACCGATCTGTTGGGCGATAAAATGCCGTCGACCATTATGGCTGGGGTAGTTTTACTGTGGAGCGAAGGTTCTTATCCGGTGGCGCTGGTGATCTTTATCGCCAGTATTATGGTGCCGACGCTGAAAATGATCGCTATTGCCTGGCTGTGCTGGAACGCCAATGGCAACGGTGAGCGCGATTCGGAACGTATGCATCTGATCTATGAAGTGGTGGAATTTGTTGGCCGCTGGTCAATGATTGATGTTTTTGTCATCGCCGTACTCTCTGCGCTGGTGCGCATGGGAGGGTTGATGAATATCTATCCCGCTATCGGCGCGGTGATGTTTGCGCTGGTGGTGGTGATGACCATGTTTTCAGCCATGACGTTTGATCCCCGTTTACTGTGGGATCGTGAGCCAGATTCAAGCCATGAGGAAATACAACAACATGGAAAATAAGAGCGGAGAAGCGAAAGTGCAGAAGGTGAAGAACTGGTCACCGGTGTGGATCTTTCCTATCGTCACTGCGCTGATCGGGGCGTGGATCCTGTTCTATCATTACAGCCATCAGGGCCCTGAGGTCACGCTGATCACCACCAACGCGGAAGGGATTGAAGGGGGAAAAACCCGCATCAAGAGCCGCAGCGTGGACGTTGGGGTAGTGGAGAGCGCGACGCTGACCGACGATTTAACCCACGTGGAAATCAAAGCCCGCCTCAACTCAGGGATGCAGAAATTACTGCACAACGATTCCGTCTTCTGGGTGGTGAAACCGCAGGTAGGGCGCGAGGGGATCAGCGGTCTTGGGACATTGTTGTCCGGGGCCTATATTGAACTGCAGCCTGGGACGAAAGGTTCGGTGCCAGCGCAGTATCCGCTACTGGATTCTCCGCCGCTGGCCTCGCCGGATGCCAAGGGGATCCGTATTCTGCTGGAAAGCAGCAAGGCGGGGCAGCTGTCGCCGGGCGATCCGGTGCTGTTCCGCGGCTATCGCGTGGGGTCGGTGGAAACCAGCACCTTCGACACCCAGAAACGTCGTATCACTTATCAGTTGTTTATCAATGCGCCCAATGACCGCCTGGTGACCACCAATGTCCGCTTCTGGAAGGACAGCGGCATCGCTGTAGATTTGACTTCGGCGGGGATGCGCGTCGAGATGGGTTCGCTGTCGACGCTGTTTGGCGGCGGCGTGAGCTTCGATATTCCTGAAGGATTGGATCTCGGCGAGCCGGTGGCAAATAAAACGGAATACCATTTATTTGACGATCAGAAGAGCATCCAGGATTCGGTCTTTACCGAGCATATCGATTATGTCATGTTCTTCAAAGACTCGGTTCGCGGCCTGCAGCCGGGCGCGCCGGTGGAGTTCCGCGGCATCCGTCTGGGAACCGTCGGCAAAGTGCCGTTCTTCATTCCCGGTCTGAAGCAGCGTTTGAACGACGATTATCGCATTCCGGTGGAAGTGCGGGTGGAACCGCAACGTCTGATTAACCAGCTGGGCGGCGATCCGAATATTCGTGCCCATATTGACGATCTGATCAACCGCGGACTGCGCGGCTCGCTGAAAACCGGTAACCTGGTGACCGGCGCGCTGTATATCGATCTCGACTTCTATCCGAAGGCGCCGCCGCGCGGGAAAATTCAGGAGTTTAACGGCTATCCGATTATCCCGACCATCAGCGGTGGTCTGGCGCAGATCCAGCAGCGTCTGATGGATGCGCTGGATAAGATTAATAACCTGCCGCTCAATCCGTTACTGGAGCAGGCGACCAGCACCCTGGCGCAGAGCGAGAAGACCATGCAGCACGTGCAGACCACGCTGGATAGTCTGAATAAGATCACCTCCAGCCAGTCGATGCAGCAGTTACCTGCTGATATGCAGACGACGCTGCGCGAGCTGAACCGCAGCATGCAGGGCTTCCAGCCGGGCTCCGCGGCCTACAATAAGATGGTGGCCGATATGCAGCGTCTGGATCAGGTGCTGCGTGAATTGCAGCCGGTCCTGAAAACGCTCAATGATAAGAGCAATGCGCTGGTATTTGAGGCGAAGGATAAAAAAGACCCACAGCCGAAGGGAGCGAAATAATGAAAAAATGGTTACTGGCGGCAGCCGTATGCGTGCTGACGGCGTGCAGTAGCGGCGGCGAAAGCAAAACATATTACCAGCTGCCGGTGGCGCAGGGCGGCGCACAGAGCGCCGCCAGCCAGGGGGCGCGTCTGCTGTGGGTTGAGCAGGTCAGCATCCCGGATTACCTGGCGGGTAACGGGGTGGTCTATCAGACCACCGACGTGCAGTATGTGATCGCCAATAATAATCTGTGGGCCAGCCCACTGGACCAGCAGCTGCGCACCACGCTGGTGGCGAACCTGAGCCAACAGCTGCCGGGCTGGGTGGTGTCATCCCAGCCGCTGGGTAGCGAGCAGGATACGCTCAACGTCGCGGTCAATGGCTTTCACGGACGCTACGACGGACGGGTTATCGTCAGCGGTGAGTGGCTGCTGAAGCATCAGGGACAGCTGATCAAGCGCCCGTTCAACATCGTGCTTAAGCAGGATCAGGATGGTTATGACGCGATGGTCAAGACCCTGGCGCAGGCGTGGAGCCAGGAGGCGGCGGCCATTGCCAGCGAGCTTAACCGTCTGCCATAAGTAAAATTCATCACGCTGATCTGCCGTGCGGTTCATCTGAGCCGCACGGCTTTTTTTTGTCAGGTCAGTTCGTTACCGGCCGGTGTGTCAGATGAACAAAAAATGAACTCTTATATAGGTCACAAATATGACAATGGCGTGAATTTTGCGCATTGACGTTGCCTTCATTTCGCGGTATTCGTAACCCGTGGCTGCATAATTTGCGACCACTGTTTTCTTTTCCACCAGATCAAAGAATGAGGGAAACGAGGCATGAAGAGACAAAAACGAGATCGCCTGGAACGGGCACATCAACGCGGATATCAGGCGGGTATCGCAGGAAGATCGAAAGAAATGTGTCCATACCAGAGCCTGAATCAACGCTCATGGTGGCTGGGAGGCTGGCGAGAAGCCATGGAGGACAGGGTACTAACGGCCTGACACTGTCTCTTTAAAAAAGAAGCCTCCGCATAGCGGGGGCTTCGCCTTTTAATCGCTGCTGAACGTTATCAGAAAGCGGAAGTATCCTGGAACAGACCCACTTTCAGATCGCTTGCGGTGTAGATCAGGCGATCGTCAACCAGCACTTCACCATCCGCAAGGCCCATAATCAGACGACGGTTAACGATGCGCTTGAAGTGGATGCGGTAGGTCACTTTTTTCGCGGTCGGCAGAACCTGACCCGTGAATTTCACTTCGCCAACGCCCAGCGCGCGGCCTTTGCCTTCGCCACCGAGCCAGCCGAGATAGAAACCCACCAGCTGCCACATGGCATCCAGGCCCAGGCAGCCCGGCATCACCGGATCGCCGATAAAGTGGCAACCGAAGAACCACAGGTCCGGGTTGATGTCGAGTTCGGCCTCAACATAACCTTTGTCGTAGTTACCACCGGTTTCGGTCATTTTGATGACGCGGTCCATCATCAGCATGTTTGGCGCCGGCAACTGCGGGCCTTTCGCACCGAACAGTTCACCACGACCAGAGGCAAGAAGATCTTCTTTTGTATAGGATTCGCGTTTATCTACCATGTTTTCAGTAAGCCTTATTTTAAGTTCGGGACGCAGGATAGCTAACACGTGTAAGCTGAACAAGTCCGATCAGTTAGAACTTGTCCCACCTAACCAGCGTAGCGGCCACGGAAAACGATGGCGAGTCTCCTGCTGGGTCGCCTGCGCTATCCGCTCCTGAATGGTTTGTCGCAGCGTCTGCCCTTCACCGTCCCACATCAGCTGGGTCAACATCGGCAGCGCTTCGCTAATATCGTCTATTGCCCAGATAGCAAACTGGTTGTCGGCAACGGCCTGACGTAGCTCGTGGCTCAGGCTAAGATGGCGAACGTTGGCGGCAGGGATAATCACTCCCTGTTTGCCGGTTAAACCGCGCTGCTGGCAGATAGTGAAGAAGCCTTCAATTTTCTCGTTCAGACCGCCGACCGGCTGCACACGACCAAACTGGTCGACAGAGCCGGTGATCGCGATGCTTTGATTAATCGGCACGTTGGCCAGAGCGCTGATTAAGGCGCAGAGTTCAGCCATGGAGGCGCTGTCGCCATCCACTTCACTGTAGGACTGCTCAAAGGTCAGCGAAGCGGAGAAGGGGAGTTGTTGCTCCAGCTCCAGCTCGGACATCAGAAAAGCCTGCATGATCATCATGCCTTTCGCATGAATGTTGCCGCCCAGCTCGGCTTTACGCTCGACGTCGATAAACTCGCCGTCGCCAATGTGCACGACGCAGCTGATGCGCGAAGGTTCGCCGAAGGCGCGTGGATGACCGGGGAATTCAATGACCGAGAGGGCGTTAATCTGCCCGACGCATTCGCCTTCGGTTTCAATCAGGATCTGTTCCTGCAGGATTTCATCCTGCATACGCTCCGCCAGGTAGCCCTCACGCCACTCACGGCGCGCCAGCATCGTCTGCATCGCTTCGCCGGTAATCTCTTCGCCTTCGCAGAAGGCGGCAGACTCACGCAGCTGGCGGGCTATCCATAGCGGGCTGAGCGGCAGGGTCTCCTGGTCGCCGGTGTAGCGCGTTCCTTCATCGATCAGCAGTGGCCAGGCATCGCTCGCCGGGCCCGGTAATTCCAGCTGCTGTGCATTCTGCCATACCCACTGGCACCAGGCCTTCAGCGTATCGGCGTCTGCAAACTGCAGGGTGTCTTCATACTCACTATAGATGGCCTGGGCAGAGAGCTCTGGCTCCATTTCCTGGAAATCGGCCAGAGATTCGCGTTCGCCCACCAGCATGACTTTCAGGCTCAGCGGCATGGAAGGGATGCTGACCGGCAGCGGCCGTGATTCATCGATGGAGAGCCAGTCAAAGCGTTGACGGGTCACCATATTTTTCAGGCGCACCCACAGTAGCGGTTGTGCCAGTAGTGTGCGTAGTGAAAGCACCAGCACGCCGCCGTTGGCCTGATGGACCAGGCCGGGCTGAAGTGTGATTTCACCGTTAAACTGGCGTACGCAGCCAAACAGCTGTTCCGCCTCCAGCCAATCAGCCGCCACGACCGGAGCGGTACTGGCAAAATTATCTTCAGCGCGTTGCGCCGGCGCGAGCGTCACGTGAGCGCCGTTAACCTCATAGCGGACTCCGTGAAGCGGTGCGGCAGGTTCGTGCAGCGTACGAGTTTCAGCCGCCAGCCATTGCAGATATTCCGGCTCCTCAGGGGCTTTCACCAGCATGAAGGAGGAGACTGCCGGGGTGCACAGCAGCTGCTCAAGCGCATAGAACAAACGCGGCTGCAGATCGCCCGAGAGGGAGGGGGCCGGATGAGAGAGTTCAGCTTGAGCAAACAGCGCCTGGTAAGGTTCCAGATCAGGCGCAAGGTCGGTTCGGGTCAGTTTCGTAATGGTCAAAGTCGCTGTTTTTTAGTTAGATGTAAAGCGCGCAATTATACCTGATGCCGCGTCAGAGCACACGGAGGATTATGAGTACCCCGATGATTACCCGGCCATCCACATCACGAATAATGATTTATATTCAGCACATCAGGAAAAAACTGATATCCTGAAATGAGTTACACGGTCACATTGAGATCGCAATGAAATATCAACAACTGGAAAATCTTGAAAGCGGCTGGAAATGGAAATATCTGGTAAAGAAGCACCGGGAAGGTGAGCTGATTACCCGCTACATTGAGGCCAGCGCTGCGCAAGCTGCGGTAGATGACTTGCTGACGCTCGAGAATGAACCTGTGCTGGTGCATGCCTGGATTGAGCAGCATATGAATCCGGCGCTGATGAACCGCATGAAGCAGACTATCCGCGCGCGACGGAAACGCCATTTTAACGCCGAGCATCAGCATACGCGTAAGAAGTCGATCGACCTTGAGTTTGTCGTCTGGCAGCGCCTTGCCGGTCTGGCGCAGCGGCGGGGGAAAACCTTGTCCGAAACCATTGTTCAGCTGATTGAGGATGCTGAGCATAAAGAGAAATATGCCAGTAAAATGTCGAGCCTGAAGCACGATCTGCAGGTACTGCTGGGTAAAGAGTAACCGGCATGCCCGATTAGCGGTTGCTAAGGCGCAGGTCGCAGCGCACGGTCGACAATGCACAATCCATCGCTCACGGTCTTTCAGCTATCAGCTATCAGCCTTCAGCCTTCAGCCCTCAGCCGCTAAAGCGAGCGAGAAGGCATAAAAAAACCCGCCGAAGCGGGTTTTTTCATCAGTGATAACTTAAGCCGCAGGCTGAGTTACAACTTCTTTGTAGCCTTTAACTTCGATCTCTACACGACGATCCGGAGCCAGGCAATCGATCAGGGCAGCGCGAGCTTTCACGTTGTCACAGGTGTTGCCAGTAACCGGGTTGGATTTACCCATGCCGCGAGCGGAGATTTTGCCAGCCGGGATGCCTTTAGCAACCAGGTAGTCAACAACGGACTGAGCACGTTTCTCAGACAGCTGCTGGTTGTAAGCTTCGGAACCGATACGGTCGGTGAAGCCCATAACAACTGCGGAACCGTCTTTCGGATCCATGTTGCTCAGCTGGGTGTACAGCTGATCCAGAGCCTGCTGACCTTCCGGTTTCAGGGTCGCTTTGTTGAAGTTGAACAGTACGTCAGACTTCAGGGTGAAGTGCTTGGTAGCCACTTCCGGAGCCGGAGCCGGAGCCGGAGCTACAACCGGTGCAGCATCTTCCTGACCGAAACGGTAGGAAACACCCAGGCTCAGCATGCCGTTATCAGGACGGGTACCAACAGTGCCAGCGTCGCCGATGTTGTTAACCCACTGGTATTCCAGACGGGTAGCGATGTCACGAGTAACAGCCCACTCTACGCCGCCAGCAAATACTGGGGAAACGCCAGTGTCGTGTTCGCTACGGGAAACGCCGGTGGAAGCGTAGTTGCCTTTGGAGTCAGCGCGCCAAACCATGCCGCCCAGACGGGTGTAGATATCCAGATCGTCAGTGATCGGGTAACCCAGTTTAGCGGTCAGCTGAACGCCCTGAGCTTTGAAAGCACCGTTATCAACGCTGCCTTTATATGCCATACGGCCCAGCCAGTCATAACCCATTTCGAAACCGAGGTACGGGTTAACCTGGTAACCACCGAACGCACCAGCACCAAGCTGATCGTTACGGGTCGGACCATTGTTGTTCTGGAAACCGTTACCGTAGAAACCGGTGTCGTGATACTGGGACCAACCCAGTTTACCACCTGCATACCAGGTGTTATCTTTCGGAGCGGCCTGCGCTACGGTAGCGAAGCCAGCCAGTGCCACTGCAATCGCGATAGCTGTCTTTTTCATTTTTTGCGCCTCATTATCATCCAAAATTCGCCATGAAGTTACAAAAGACCTCACGGTTAAATCCTTCACCGGGGGCGTGACTTGTTGTTAACTATGCTGATACATGCAGCGTAAGCCGATCACCCCTGGCGATGTAAAGTCTACAACTTAGTTCAAAACTTACAAGTGTGAACTCTGTCAGGCATATGAAAAAAAAGGGTTGTGTACACAATATTTAACAAATATGGTTGATTTTCGTACACGAAAAAAAGGCACAAATCCCCGTGTGGCAGGCATTCCGCGAAAAAGACCCTAAAAAACACAACGCCTTTACCACCGGTAAAAAAAATTCCAGGAATAATCCTAATTTCACTCAATGATACAAATTTGAGTGAATTTTTAGCCCGCTGAGTTGTCTGCCGAGCGTGCCCTGATTTCGGACCGGGCGCATGATGAACCCCATCGCGCAGCCTTCCTGGGCGGCATTGACCAGACGCTCATGTTCGTCAGCGGTTAACTCCTCCGCCAGCCAGCAGATAACCACACTATAATTACCGGTGCGCAGGGCGCGGATCATAGAGTCTACGGTATGGCAAGGAGAGAGCTGACTAATTTGCATGACTTTAGACAGCGGCAGACCGGCAGACTGAACCCACTCGCGGCTAAGCTTTTGTTGCGGCGTAAGCCACAGCTGCCAGCGAGACTGTTGACCCAGCTGCTGTAATAAAGGTAGCAACAACAACTGTGTCATCATGGGTTGATCTTCACGATAGACAATTTCACTGATCAGCCCATTGGCGGCCTGTTCGCCAGAACGATGAGCGTAGTGGCCTGCCGGAGCAGAAGCCTGTGCTGAACGGTTTGCGTGAGCTGAAGTAAACATAGTCTATCCCGCCTGTAGTTACTGTATGCATATACAGTATATCCACCAGGGGAAAAGATCAACCGCAATTTGTCATTTTACTGATGGAAATTTAATCACTTTCAGCCACCCTGACTATCCGGCTTTGCGGCTGACCTCAACACTATCCTTAACGCCGGCTAATCCTTTCTCTCCTGTCTTCCAGTTGCAGCAACAGCTGCAATTTTCTGAAAGCGTCTCGCAAAACCGCACTCTGGTGGAAAAGCAGGCAAAAATCATCTTGCTGCTGTCAGGGAAGTCCCTTATGTTTTCTCTTAGCGGATCCGTTAACAACTTAAGTTTAATTACATGATTCACAAAGGAATGATCATGAAAAACTTGTATGTCCGCGGCTCCCGCAATTTCAGGCCTGCGTCTCACCGCTGGGTCAACTTCATTCTCGCCCCCTGTTTGGCGGCTACAGCCTGGCTATCGAAGATACCGTGTTTGCGATGGTGGCAGAGGGAAATATTTATCTGAAAGCCTGCGAGCAGAGCGCTGCCTATCGGGTAGAACACCATAATCCTTTATTGATGCTGCGCCGACATGGGCGCATCGTGCCGCTAAAGTATTATCAAATTGACGATGCCTTGTGGCGCGATGAGAAACAGCTTTTCCGCTTATCGCTGATGTCGTGGCAGAGCGCCCAGCGTGAAAAATGTCGCCGCCGGTCGTCGGGACGCCTGAAGGATTTACCTAATATCAGCTTTCATATGGAATTGCAGCTGATTCACTCGGGCATACCCGATGTGTTAGCACTACGGGAGGTGGGCGCCCGCCAGGCCTGGCTAAAGCTGCGTGAGAATAATGCTTCCCTATCACACAACGTCTTGCTGGCGCTGGAGGGGGCTATCGTTGGCGTTCACGCCGCCGCGCTCCCGACGCCACGGCGTCAGGAGCTTCTGGAATGGGCGGCTGCCCGCTAGCGGACAACGGTTATTCCGTTTGAGCGTGTACCCGCTGCTGCAGGCGGCAGATTTCAGGCAACAGCGCCAGCAGCAGGCCAATCTGTTGTAACACAAGGGGCTCTTTACTGTCCGCGCGCGGCTCCAGATGGTGGATCCGGTCTTGCAGGCTGGCCAACGCCTTCTGCACTCGCTGTTCATCCGCTGGGGTATGATGTAAGGCATCATCCACATAGCAGACCGCATCATCCAGCAGGGCGAGGATGTCCGGCGTGGACAGTTTTTCCCGATGTGCGCCGAGGGCGGAGATGTAGCTGGTGAAGGTATGATTGAGACACAGCAGGCGAAAGGCGGTCTCGCGCTGTGCGGCATCCGCCCGTGGTTCCGTCGACAAGTTCGAGACGACGGAAGCCAGCTCAGCATCGCGGTTGTAGGCGTCACGGCGTGCGACACGGTAGGCCAGCCGGTTGTCGCGGCCCTGGTGGTACTGCTCCAGGATGGCATCCAGATAACGGCAGTTCGCGTTCATCGCGCGATCCAACACCCGTGGCAGGTTGCGGAATTTCCAGTCCGGCCAGATGAAGCTCACTGCCGCCCAGGCGATGGCGCAGCCGATCAGCGTATCAATGATGCGCGGCAGGGCGACTTCAAAACCTTCGCCAAGCAAGTTAAAGCACAGCAGCACCAGCAGCGTAATAAACATCGTGGCATGGGCGTACTGCACGTTACGGAAGGCAAAGAACAGCACGCCGGTGAGAACGATCAGCAGCAGCTGTCCTTCAACCGACGGTACCAGCAGGAGGACCGGCAGGCCGATCGCCACCCCGACCAGGGTGCCGATGATCCGCAACGCCAGGCGATGGCGGGTGGCGTTATAGTTCGGCTGACAGACGAACAAGCTGGTCAGCAGGATCCAGTAGCCGTGCTGAAGCCCGGTAAACTGGATAAAAGCGTAGCCGGCGCAAAGCACCAGCGACATACGCACCGCGTGGCGAAAGAGGGCTGACTCTGGCGACATATTGCGCTGCAGGCGCAGCCAGATATCGTTCAGCCCGCCGAGCCTGTCGTCGGCCAGCAGCGTCTCGGTATTACTCCCGGCGGGCGCCGTGGTTTGCACCGATTCAATGGTGGCCAGTTGCGCATCAATGGCGCGCAGGTTATTGAGTAAATAGCCGAGGGCGTTGAGCTGCTCGTCGGATGCGCCGCCGGCGCGCACGCGCTCGAGTGCTGCATCGAGATGCATAAACGCCCGTTCGAAATGGGCATCATGCTGATAGGGTTCGCGTAGCAGAATCGCCCGCGAGAGTTTCTGACAGGCCTGCGCCTGCATCGACAGCATGCGCTGGAAACGGAACATCACATCGCTGTAGCGGAATTGATCGCGCAGAGTCTGATATTGGATATGCGATGAGCTGGCGCGTTCATGAATATCCTGGGCCACAAAGTAATACTGCAGCGTGCGACGAGTACCGCGCTGCCCACGGTCGCCTCGTAGACGGGTCAACAGTGAAACCTTGGTTTGGTTAAGGGTCGCCACCAGCTGGCCGTTGGCGAGGGCCAGATCGTACAGCGGCGCCTGGCTCTCATCCTCAAGGTCTGGATCAAACAGCCGTGATTTGAGCTCCAGATAGCGGGCCAGTTGCTCATAGCTACGTGCCAGGTTGTCCTGCAGTGGACGAATCGGAAAGATCAGGTGGCCGGACAGCGTCAGCAGGTTGTACCACACGGCACCCGCCAGCAGGAACAACGGCTGCAGATACCAGTGATCGTACAGCGTAACGCCAAGCATGGTGTAGATGGCGATAAGCAGGGCGCCGAAGGCAATGGTCGCATAGCGCTGGCCGAGGCCGCCGAGCAAAATAAAGCCGATCGTAGACACGGTCAGACCAAGGGCAAACAGCGGCGGCCACGGAAACAGCAGCTCCACAGAGGCGGAGGCGATGAAAAAGCAAACCAGAGTAATGGCGAGGTTGCGCAGACGGCCCGCCAGACGGTCGTCAAGGTCGGTCAGCGCCGCGGCCACGACGCCGAGGGTGAGGGGGATGGTCAGTTTGACTTCGCCGATCCACCAGGGAAACAGCGTCGTGCCGCAGAGCGCGATAAAAATGCGTACGTTATAAAGCCAGGCGCTGTTCCAGGTGTAGCGGCGTAGCAAGGGGCTAATCATGTCCGTGTTCCGTTCGGTTACTGAAAGCGACGACGCGCATTGGCTTCACGCGCGGCGCGCGCGGTTTCCACAGAGACGACCCGGCGCCCCACTGGCCAGAGGGCGATGGCGGCGATTTTAAAATTAGCGATCCCCACCGGGATGCCTATGATAGTCAGGCACTGGGCGATGCCGCTGAAAATATGCATCAGGCACAACCACCAGCCGAAAAAAATAAACCACAAAATGTTCAGGATGGTGCCGCCGGCGTTCAGCAGACTGTTTTGTCGACCAGGCTCGAGCTCATCAACATGAATCGCCTCGTTACCGTAGGGGAATAACGAAAGGCGAGTGATTTCCCAGCAGGAACGAGTCAGCGGCAGCGTGACGATCAGCATAATGCTGACCAGGGTGGCGAGCAGCCAGCCTAAAGTGGTGGCGAAACCGCCAAGAATAAAGTTCAGAATATTCAGAATGGTACGCATAAACCCTCGGTTTTGCCCTGTGGATAAGAAGACCTGACAATTGTAACGTTTTTTTGCGCTGGAGCACCTGGTCCGGGGCGGTTAAACTGAAAAACAATCCACCCTGATTGAAAATCGATATTATATGGAACTTAAAGCGACAACATTGGGCAAACGCATGGCTCAGCATCCTTATGACAGGGTGCAGTTACTGAACGCCGGGGTAAAGGTTTCCGGCGATCGTCATGAGTATCTTATCCCTTTCAATCAGTTATTGTCAGTGCATTGTAAGCGCGGTCTGGTCTGGGGCGAGCTGGAGTTTGTGCTGCCGGACGATAAAGTCGTGCGTTTGCACGGTACCGAATGGAGCGAAACGCAGCGCTTTTATCACCATTTACATACGCTCTGGCAGCAGTGGAGCACGGAAATGAGCGATATCGCCGCCGGGGTGCTGAAGCAGCAGCTGGCAGCCATCGAACGCACCCGGGCAGAAGGTAAGTGGCTGACGCGTCAGCAGGTAGCGGACGTTCAGGATAATATTCGCCATGCGTTAACCGGGCTGCCGATGCCCACCAGCCGGCTTGACGCCTTTGATAACTGCCGGGAACTGTGGCGGGAGTGTCAGCGCTGGTTAGGGGATATTGAAGCGGCGCGTCAGGCCCATAACCAGGCCTTTACCGAGGCGATGCTGGAGCAGTATCGCGGCTTTTTTGACGGCGTGGAATCCTCCCCGCTCAACCCGTCGCAGGCGCGGGCGGTGGTGAACGGCGAGCGCTCCCTGCTGGTGCTGGCGGGAGCGGGCAGTGGTAAAACTTCGGTGCTGGTGGCGCGAGCGGGCTGGCTGTTGGCGCGGGGAGAAGCGGCGGCAGAGCAAATTCTGCTGCTGGCGTTCGGCCGCCAGGCGGCGCAGGAGATGGATGAGCGGATCCGCGAGCGTCTGGCTTCAGACGATATTACCGCCCGCACCTTCCACTCGCTGGCGCTGCATATTATCCAGCAGGGCAGCAAAAAAGTGCCCACCATCAGTAAGCTGGAAAGCGATACTGCGGCCCGCCACGCATTGCTGCTGAAAAGCTGGCAAAAGCAGTGCCAGGAGAAAAAAGCGCAGGCGAAAGGCTGGCGTCTGTGGCTGGAAGAGGAGATGGGCTGGCAACTGCCGGAGGGGGACTTCTGGCAGGATAAAAAAGTGCAGCGGCGGATGGCCAGCCGGCTTGACCGCTGGATCAGCCTGATGCGCATGCACGGCGGCTCCCAGGCGGAGATGATCGCCGGCGCGCCGGAAACGGTACGCGATCTGTTCAGTAAACGGGTGAAGCTGATGTCGCCGCTACTGAAAGAGTGGAAAGCGGCGCTGAAGGCGGAGAATGCGGTCGATTTTTCCGGCCTGATCCATCAGGCGGTCAATATTCTCGATAAAGGCCGCTTTGTCAGCCCGTGGAAACACATTCTGGTGGATGAATTTCAGGATATTTCGCCGCAGCGAGCCTTGCTGCTGGCCGCGCTACGCCGGCAAAATAGCCAAACTACGCTCTTTGCCGTTGGCGATGACTGGCAGGCGATTTATCGGTTCAGCGGGGCGCAGCTCTCCCTGACCACCGCGTTCAACCATTACTTTGGCGAAGGGGACTGCTGTGCGCTGGATACCACCTATCGTTTTAACGGGCGTATCGGCGAAATAGCCAATGGTTTTATCCAGCAGAATCCGCATCAGTTAAGCAAACCGCTGAACAGCCTGACGGCGGGAGATAAAAAGGCCGTCACGCTGTTAGCCGACGATAAGCTGGACGATCTTCTGGATAAGCTGAGCGGTTACGTTAAGCCCGAGCAGCGGATCCTGCTGCTTGCCCGCTATCACCATCTTAAGCCCGAGGCGCTCGATAAGGCGGCGACGCGTTGGCCGCACCTGCAGCTTGATTTTATGACCATTCATGCCAGTAAAGGTCAGCAGGCCGACTATGTCATTGTGCTGGGACTGCAGGAGGGCGTGGATGCGTTTCCGGCCCCGGCGCGCGAGTCGATCATCGAGGAGGCGCTCCTGCCGCAGCCGGAAGATTTTCCGGATGCGGAGGAGCGTCGACTGCTGTACGTGGCCATAACCCGCGCCCGTCACCGGGTGTGGCTGTTATTTAACAAGGCGCAACCGTCGCCGTTTGTTGAGATCCTGCAGGCGCTGGATGTGCCTGTGGCCAGGAAGCCGTAATCGCGGCTCGATTATTTCAGGCGCTCGGCAAGATAGCGTGGATAATCCGGGATCAGAATATCGAGCGGTTGAGCGAAGTGCGGCGACTGGATAATAAAGTCAGCGGTGGAGACGTTAGTGGCGACCGGAATGTTCCAGACCGTGGCCAGGCGCAGCAAGGCTTTGACATCCGGGTCGTGAGGAACCGCGTTCAGCGGATCCCAGAAGAAGATCAGCACGTCGATTTTGCCTTCTGAAATGAGAGCGCCCACCTGCTGGTCGCCGCCCATCGGGCCGCTCAGCATGGCATTGACCTCCAGCCCGGTAGCCCGGGAGACCAGGTTGCCGGTAGTGCCGGTGGCGTACAAAACATGTTGCGCCAGCAGCGCCTGATGGCGAGCAACCCATTTCATCAGCATATCTTTGCAGTGATCGTGAGCCACCAGCGCGATATGTTTTTGCGCGGGCAGGGTACGTGTTGTCAGTTCCATATTTTCATTCCACATTTTGACCTGTTGACAGATTACTGAATGTGGCTGTCGCTGCAAGCATCGCGGATGAAAATTTTGCTGGATCTGTGGGTTAGCCTGGATGGCCCCCTGCTGCGGATTAGCATACACTTAGGTGAAATAGCAGGAGGAAACCATGAAAGAGAATGATATTGCTGACATCCTGACCTCGACACGGACGATTGCGCTGGTCGGAGCCAGCGACAAACCTGACCGTCCGAGCTACCGGGTCATGAAGTATCTGCTGGATCAGGGGTATCACGTTATCCCGGTTTCGCCGAAGGTGGCGGGCAAGACGCTGCTGGGGCAGCAGGGATATGGAACGCTTGCCGATGTTCCGGAAAAGGTCGACATGGTTGATGTCTTCCGTAATTCAGAAGCGGCATGGGGCGTGGCGCAGGAGGCGATTGCTATCGGCGCGAAAACGCTGTGGCTGCAGCTGGGAGTGATCAATGAGCAGGCCGCAGTGCTGGCCAGAGAAGCCGGGTTAAACGTGGTGATGGATCGCTGCCCGGCCATAGAGCTGCCGAGACTGGGATTAGCAAAATAACAAAAAACCCCGCCAGGCGGGGTTTTGTTTAGTTGCGAAGGCGCGGAGCCTGCAGCTGCTGGCGAATCGTTTTGGCCAGCTCGTCAAGGGACGGCTGTTCCGGGTGTTCGTCGCGGGTTTCGCTGCTCAGCTGCGCTTCTGCCAGATAGGTGTGGATCGGCTGACCGTCATCATCTTCCATCACTACATGGTACCAGGGCGCCGCACGCAGTTCGTCATTGGCGACAATTTCATCCTCTTCCGGCTCCGCGAGCGAGTACTCGGGATCGACATCGACGATGACGCCCAGGTAGCCCAAGAGCGTATGGCGGACCTGTTGGCCGATACCGAATTTGCTGGCTATCATAGGCACCTCCTGGGAAACATGAATACTCCCTATATGAGGCTCATGTTTCGTTTTTCAAGTTACATGACGCGACAGGCAAACCCCTTCAGATACAGCCCTTCCGGGTAGGTTGCGATCACCGGGTGGTCGGCAGCCTGACGGAACTGTTCTATAAATTGTACATCACGCCCGGCATCAATTGCGGCATCTGCGATGATTTTCTGAAATAAATCGGTGGTCATCAGGCCGGAACAGGAGAAGGTCAGCAGCACGCCGCCGGGGTTCAGCAGCTGGATCGCCAGCATATTGATGTCTTTATAGCCGCGGCATGCGCCCATCAGCTGGCTTTTGTTTTCCACGAACTTCGGCGGATCCATCACGATGACGTCGAATTTCTCTCCCTGATCCCGGTACTTACGCAGCAGTTTGAATACGTCGTCGCGCACAAACTCCGCTTTGGACAGATCCAGCCCGTTGAGCTCCACGTTCTGGCGCGCAACGTCGAGCGCCTCCTGCGAGGTATCCACGCTGGTGACCTTGCGGCAGCCGCCCATCAGCGCCGACACCGCAAAGCCGCCGGTGTAGGAGAAGCAGTTCAATACCCGTTTGTCCGCCACGTAGCGACGGGTCGCCAGGCGACTGTCGCGCTGGTCGAGGTAGTAGCCGGTTTTGTGCCCGCCCTGAATATCAACCAACAGCTTCATACCGTGCTCGGTAATCGGCAGCAGCGCTGGCGGCAGTTCTCCCACCACCGGCCCCTGGGCCAGCTCCAGACCCTCTTTTTTACGCACCGCGACATCGCTGCGGTCGTAAATGGCGCAGTCCGGGAACAGGGTCTGCAGGGCGCTGATGATGGCGGCGCGCTGGTATTCGGCGCCTGCGCTGAGGAGCTGCAGCACGAAAAAGTTGCCAAAGCGGTCGATCGTCACGCCCGGCAGCCCATCGGACTCGCCGGCGATCAGACGGTAGCTGTCGAGGCCATCGCGCTCGGCCAGCCAGGCACGCCAGGTTTGCGCTTGCTGCAGGCGGCGTTCAAAGAAGGCGTTATCGATGGCTTCGTTGCGGTCGAATGTCCACACGCGGGCACGGATCTGTGACGAGGGCGAGTAAGCGCCGCGGGCCAGCCATTTTCCCTGATGGTCAACGATATCGATGGTTTCACCGCTGCGGGCTTTACCTTCCATACGGGCGACGCCGCCGGAGAAAATCCACGGATGGCGACGCAGCAGGGATTTCTCGCGTCCTTTGGCTAACATTAAGCGGGGGAATAGGGAATCTGTCATGGAGCTACCTTTAAGCAACGGGAATGTCGGCACCGAAAAATGGCGCGTAGATTAGCACACCTGGCGCACGCAAGCATCTTTCCTCCGGCAGGCGCAGGTGAGCGTTTCGGCACAAAACGCAGGCGCATCGGCACATTCACCGTGCATGGGCTGTCATACCCTGTCTTCTCACCCCCAGGAGGAGAAGACGATGAAAACAGGAATGCGGATGGCCGTGGCGATGGTCGCGGCAGTGAGCAGTGGCGCGATGGCCGCGCCGTTTAGCGTGAGCAGCGATGATATGCATGACGGGCAAGCGCTGGCCCAGCAGCACTGGTTTGCCGGTTTCGGCTGTACCGGAGGCAATGTCTCTCCGCAGCTGGCATGGAAAAATGCCCCGGCGGGGACGCGCAGCTTCGCGGTCACCGTCCGGGATCCTGATGCGCCTACCGGCAGCGGCTGGTGGCACTGGACGGTGGTCAATATCGCCAGCAGCGTCTTTTCGTTACCCGCTGGTGCGGGAGATAAAAACAGCGCTACACTGCCGGACGGAGCGGTGCAGGGGCGCAATGATTTTGGCTATGCCGGCTTCGGCGGCGCCTGCCCGCCGGCGGGAGATAAACCGCACCGCTACCGTTTTACGGTGTGGGCGCTGGATGTCCCCACGCTGCCGGTGAATGCCGAGGCCAGCGGGGCGCTGGTCGGGTATCTGTTACACAGCCATGCTCTCGCCAGCGCGCAATTGACGGCGACGGCCGGGCGCTAAAACAAAAGGGTGGTCGGATGGAGAGTATCCATTTTCAGCATAACGCCCTGACCGCCGCGGAGATTACCACCCGACGGCTGTGCAGGCTGCACCGCGTGCGTCTGTTTTCCCCGGCGCTCTGTCGGGTGAAACGCGGCAGCAAAGTGATTGTGCAAGGGGAGAGCCGTGTGCTGGCGACACCGCAACAGCTGATTGTGTTGCCGGCTGACGTTGAGCTGGAAGTGATTAACCAGCCGGACAACGGCCTCTTTTGCTCCGATCTGCTGTCGCTGACGCCTGAGCTGCTGACGGCGTTTAAGACCCGCTATCTCAGCGAAAAACCACCGGGGCGTCTGACTTCGCTCTGCGCCCCGGTGACCAGTGAGCTGGCTTTTATGTGGCAAAGCGTTCTCCAGGCGGTGCGGGAAGGATTATCCACTGCTTTGCAGCAGCACCAGACCATGGGCCTGCTGCTGGCGCTCCACGAGGCGGGGTATGCCGGCCCGCTGCTCGTCGAGCGGCAGCAGGATCTGTCGGCGCAGGTTCGGCAGCTGGTCATGCTATCGCCGGCGCAGGCATGGAGCGTGTCGCGGGTGGCGAAAATGCTCTTTCTCGGAGAGTCCACGCTGCGCCGTCGTCTGCAGCAGGAATCGCAGAGTTTTCGCCAGATCGTCGAGGAGGTGCGGATGGCCCACGCCCTGGGACGGCTGCAGACCACCTCGCGGCCAATAGGCGAAATCGCGCAGAACAGCGGATATCAGTCGGGATCGCGCTTTACCGCGCGCTTTCGCCAGCACTATGGTTTACTACCAAAGCACGTACGCTGAGCGAATTTGCTATCCTCAGCGTAAAGGGTAAGTCAAAAGGAGAGGTTAATGGCCAGTATCTGCACCATGGCATGGGTATACGGTTCCGTTCAGGGCGTAGGGTTTCGCTATTCCACGCAGCGGGAAGCGCTGCAGCTGGGGTTGACCGGCTATGCCCGTAATCTGGACGACGGCGGCGTAGAAGTCCTTGCCTGCGGCGAGGCGGAGCAGGTGGAGAAACTCATCGCCTGGCTGAAAGCCGGCGGGCCGCGCAGCGCGCGGGTTGACCGGGTGTTGACTGAACCCCATCAACCCACCCGCAGCTGGGACAAATTCGCGATCCTCTATTAGATGCACTTTACCGGCTTCGGCAGCCCGGCGATTTTGGTCGCCTGTTTGGCGGGGCCTTTCGGGAACAGGCGATAGAGATAGCGGCTGTTGCCTTTCTCTTCACCAAACTTGTTGGCCATCGCCTTGACCAGCATGCGGATCGCCGGTGATGTGTTGAATTCAAGGTAAAACTCGCGCACAAAGCGCACCACTTCCCAGTGTTCAACGGCGAGCGTTATCCCTTCCTGCGCGGCGATAACGTCGGCCATCGCCTCGCTCCACTGGGTAGTATCCTTCAGATAGCCTTCGCTATCCGTCTCAATTTCGTTGCCTTCAAAAATAAACATAATTTTTCACATACCGCCTGAAACTGGCCGCAGTGTAGCAAAAAAAAAGGCCCCGCATAAGCGAGGCCTCTGGTAGCAGGGGAGCGGTTAGTCCCGGCTGGCGAAACCCAGGATGCTCAGCAGGCTGACAAAGATGTTGTACAGCGAGACATACAGGCTGACCGTGGCGCGAATGTAGTTGGTTTCACCACCGCGGATGATGTTGCTGGTCTCGAACAGGATGGCGCCCGAAGAGATCAGGATGAACACCGCGCTAATCGCCAGGTGCAGCGCCGGCAGCTGCAGGAACAGGTTAGCGACCATACCAATCAGCACCACTACCACGCCGGCCATCAGCATCCCGCCGAGGAAAGACATATCTTTGCGCGTCGTCAGCACGTAGGCCGAGCAGCAGAAGAAGACCAGCGCCGTACCGCCCAGCGCCAGGCCGATTAAATCACCCATGCCGGCAGAAAGGTACGCGTTCAGCATCGGCCCAAGGATATAGCCGAGGAACCCGGTGAAGGCGAAAGCGGAAATAATCCCGGTGGGCTTATTCGCCGTTTTATAGGTCAGGAACATCAGACCGTACATCCCCACGAGGGTCAAAATCAGCCCCGGGGAAGGCAGCATCAGCACCGTGCTGGCGGTAGCGGTGATGGCGGAAAACGCCAGCGTCAGGCTGAGCAGGAAGTAAGTGTTACGCAGAACCTTGTGCGTGCTGAGCAGCGAGGAACGGTCACGCGATGATGTAATTATGCGATCCATGAGTCACTCTCTTATGACAGATGTAATTAGGGATAAAGAATAAGAAAAACAAGCGTGAAGCCCTAATGCTTTTACCCATCTTTACTTAGTTTTTGCCGCGTTTGACTAGCATAAAATTCTACATGGATTGGAAAAAGCGATATGTTTTCGCGTTTCGCTTCGGTGAGCCGATCGAAATCTTATAGGTTGCTGAAAAATATTGCTTTATTGAAATTCTGCGACTAAGTGTGGAAGGGGGAATAACTCCGTACGTTAAAGGCAAAGGGAAATGACATTACATAAAAACAATCACATCACGCGAACGCTCCTGGCCGTAAGTATGATAGCAATGTTCGGCGGGGCGCAGGCGGCGCAGGTGCCGCCGGGGACTCAGCTGGCAGAAAAGCAGGAACTGGTCAGAAATAACGGCAGTGAACCTGCCTCACTCGATCCGCATAAAGTCGAGAGCGACATTGAATTCAACATCATTAGCGATCTCTTTGAAGGGCTGGTCAGCGTGACGCCTGCGGGGGCGATCCAGCCCCGACTGGCGGAACGCTGGGAAAACAAGGACAACCTGTTATGGACCTTCCATTTACGCCCTGGTCTGACCTGGTCCGACGGCACGGCCATCACGGCGCAGGATATCGTCTGGAGCTGGCAACGGCTGGTCTCGCCAACCACCGCCTCCCCCTATGCGAGCTATCCCGGCAATATGCATATCGCCAACGCCCGTGAAATTGCCCTGGGGCAAAAGGGACCGGAGACGCTGGGGGTGAAAGCGCTGGACGACACCACGCTGCAGGTCACTCTGAACCAGCCGAATGCCGCCTTCCTGGCGATGCTGGCGCACCCTTCGCTGGTACCGATCGACAAAGTGCTGGTGGAGCGTTTTACCGATAAATGGACCCGCCCAGAGCATATCGTTACCAGCGGCCCGTATAAGCTGACCCAATGGGTGGTGAATGAGCGGTTGGTGGCTGAACGTAATGCGAAGTACTGGGATAATGCGCACACCGTTATTAATAAAGTGACTTACCTGCCCATCTCTTCCGAGGCTGCCGATGTCAACCGCTACAAAGCGGGGGAGATCGATATTGTTTATACGGTGCCGATCAATCAGTTTGCGCAGTTGCAGAAAACCATGGGCGACCAGCTGGACGTTTCGCCGCAGCTGGCGACCTATTACTACGAATTCAATACTACCCGGCCGCCGTTTAACGACGCCCGAGTGCGTCGCGCGCTGAATATGGCGCTTGATAAAGATATCATTGCCGGAAAAGTACTTGGCCAGGGGCAGCGCCCGGCCTGGGTGATCAGCCAGCCGGATATCGGCGGTGTGACGCTGCACAACCCGGATTACGCCAGCTGGCCGCGCGAGAAGCGGATTGCCGAGGCGAAAAAACTGCTGGCGCAGGCGGGGTATGATGACAGTCACCCATTGGTCTTTACCCTGCTGTATAACACCTATGAGTCGCACCAGCGTATCGCCATCGCCGCCAGCTCTATGTGGAAGAAAAACCTCGGCGTCGAGGTGAAGCTGCAGAACCAGGAGTGGAAGACGATGCTGGATACCATGCATACGCATAACTTTGACGCTGTCCGCTATGCCTGGACCGCCGACTACGACGATGCCGCCACCTTCCTCAACACTTTCCGTACCGGGGATAGCGAGAACACCAGTCAGTACAGCAACCCGACTTACGATGAGGCGCTGCGCAATGCGGCGAAAGCCTCCGACGTGGCGAGCCGGGGCAAATACTATCAACAGGCGGAAGATCTGCTGGCGCAGGATGTTCCCGCCATTCCGGTCTATCACTATGTGCGTACCCATTTAGTGAAACCCTGGGTGGGAGGCTTCACGCCGGATAAGCTGGGGTATTACTACACCAAAGACATGTACATTAAAAAACACCCATCCGCTAGCGGCGACGGGCGCTGATTTTCTGCGCGAACTGCCTGAAATTCAGACGAATAACACAAAATTGTTTGTTTTTAAGGCAGTTGAACAAAATGGTGCTTTACAGCATCCGCCGAGGTGTTTATAGTGCGCCTCACACCGGAAGTGTGGCCGAGCGGTTGAAGGCACCGGTCTTGAAAACCGGCGACCCGAAAGGGTTCCAGAGTTCGAATCTCTGCGCTTCCGCCATATAAAAGAAGGGGTTACCGAAAGGTAACCCCTTTTTACTTTTCCCCTGGCCGTTCTGACGGCGCGTCATCTTCACGTCACGACTGCGCAAACCCACCCTGCCTGCAGCGTTATCGCTGGTGAAAATGTGACGATTAATCCATTTCAAATTGTTGTTATTTTAATTATTCAGTCTCACATTATAAACGGAAATGGTGCTCAGGAATAAAAAACCTGGTGCAAAATATCTTCGTCTATACTTGGAAAACGATGATTTACCTGCCATGGTGCTTTCGCAGAAACAGAGACCAGTGAGGTCAGCATGCCTGTCATTAACCCGCAAGATATCAAAGCATTACGGGCGTTGGTTGAACAGAAATTAAAATACACGCTGTGTGTTAACTTAAATAAAGCGACACATGGCGATATTTTTAACGCGGTGGCGCTAGCCATTCGTCATTTTCAGCAGGACCATTTTCTGACGAGCCAGGCGCGGCAGCGCGAAGAGCGAAAAAAGCGCGT
Organism: Klebsiella sp. 1SOBk10mer; assembly: GCF_046602535.1. Lineage (NCBI taxonomy): Bacteria > Pseudomonadati > Pseudomonadota > Gammaproteobacteria > Enterobacterales > Enterobacteriaceae > Klebsiella > Klebsiella sp. 1SOBk10mer. The sequence continues at coordinate 3,330 of NZ_JBKIUP010000002.1, read as the reverse complement.
TTACTACCTGTCGATGGAATTTTTACTCGGCCAGTCGCTGCGTAATAACCTGGTGAATATGAATTTACTGGACGAGATGCGCCTGGTGGTCAATGACCTGGGGTTTGATCTTGAACTGATCCTTGACGAGGAGCCTGACGCCGCGCTGGGTAACGGCGGGTTAGGCCGTTTAGCCGCTTGCTTTATCGACTCGATGGCTACCCTTGATATTGCCGCATCCGGGCATGGCATCAAATACGAATATGGGCTTTTTCGCCAGTCCTTTCAAAACGATCAGCAGGTCGAGCATCCTGATGACTGGCACTCCATGCATTCCCCATGGCTGGTGGAGCATCACGCTCAGCAAATTCTGATCCCGCTGGGGGGGTATATTGAGCACAGCGAAGATATTGATGGCAACTACAATCCGATGTGGCTCGGTTGGAAAACCATCATCGGTATTCCCCATGATTATTTTGTTTCCGGCTACCGGGATACATCAACTAACACGCTGCGCCTTTACAGCGCGGTGGCCTCTGACTCCTTTAATATCCATATTTTTAATCGCGGGGATTATATTAAGGCAGTAAGTGAGAAAATCGCCTCGGAGAATATTTCAAAAATACTCTATCCTTCCGATGAGGTCCTGACCGGAAAAGAGCTGCGTCTGACGCAGGAGTATTTTTTGGTGGCCTGTACGCTACGGGATATTTTTCGTGACTATGCCGAGGTTAATGACGACATTACTTTGCTAGCGCAGCATGTGGCTATTCAGCTTAATGACACCCATCCGGCATTAGCGGTGGTGGAGCTGATGCGGATCCTGGTCGATGAATACCGACTGCCATGGGAGCAGGCGTGGGAGATAACGCAAAATACCTGCGCCTATACCAATCATACGCTGATGCCGGAAGCGCTGGAGACCTGGCCGGTGTCGTTGTTTGAGAAACTACTGCCGCGTCATTTGCAGATTATCTTTGAGATTAACCATCGTTTCCTTGAAGAAGTAGCCCGGCGCTGGCCGGATAAACCTCATCTGTTATCTTCACTGTCTTTAATTGACGAGCATCACGATAAGCAAATTCGCATGGCTAATCTGGCCATTGTCGGTAGCCACCGCGTCAACGGAGTAGCGTGGCTGCATTCGGAACTGGTCAAAAAACAGTTGGTGCCCGACTTCTATTTTATGACCCCGGAGAAATTCATTAATCAGACCAACGGCGTCACGCCGCGTCGTTGGGTGCAGCAGGCTAACCCGGGCCTGGCAGAATTTTTACAGCAACAACTGGGGGAAGGGTGGCCAACTGATTTACCCCTGCTTTCCCGCCTGGAAGATCTGGCCAGCGAGCCAGCCGTGATTGAGCGTATCCGGGCCATAAAATTTGCCAATAAAACCGCACTCAGCGAGCTGGTGGCTCAACGCTACGGCATCGCGCTGGATCCGCTGGCGATGTTTGACTGTCAGGTCAAACGTATTCATGAATACAAGCGCCAGTTGCTCAATATTCTGCACGTGATCGCGCTGTATCTGGATATCAAAGAGAACGGGCGTACTATCGCGCCAAAGGTGCATCTGTTTGCGGGTAAAGCGGCGCCAGGCTATCGGATGGCAAAGCTGATTATTCAGTTGATTAATACCGTTGCCCGAAAAATTAACAGTGACCCGCAGGTTGCCGGGCAGCTTAAAGTGGTATTCCTCGAAGATTATAAAGTCTCGCTGGCGGAAAAAATCATTCCCGCCACGGATCTCTCTGAGCAAATTTCCACCGCCGGCACCGAGGCGTCCGGCACCAGCAATATGAAGTTTGCCATGAACGGGGCGTTAACTATTGGCACCTATGATGGGGCGAACATCGAAATCCGCGAGGCGGTGGGGAGCGAGAATTTTTATCTGTTTGGCGCGGTGGCGGAAGAGATTGAAGAGAGCCGACGCCTTGGGCGGCATCATGGGTTCTATCATGACAACCCGGCTATCGCGCGTGTTGTCGATAGCCTGGTATCCGGGCTGTTTTCAGCCGATCGCGAGCTGTTTGCGCCGCTGCATCAGATGCTGACAGGGGCCGATCATTACTGCCATCTGCTGGATTTCGACAGTTATTGTCTGGTGCAACGGCAGGCAATGGCCGATTTTGAACAGCCGGATCAGTGGCACCGCCGGGCCTTGCTCAATATTTGCCGGATGGGGGAATTTTCCAGCGACCGAACCATCCGCGGCTACGCCAGGGATATTTGGGGTATCAGGTGCTAAAGAGAGCACATGCCGAACAGAGCAGGGACGCGTCGACGGTTATCAGCCAACATTGAGGATGAACATGAACGTTGAATTACATACTGAGCAGGGCGTCAAGGTCATTGTGCCCCTGGTTCGCCGGCTGGATGCTTCCGTCGCGTCAGCGTTTAAGCAGCAGGTTCTTGAGGCCCTTGACGGTCAGACGAAAAACCTGGTGCTGGACCTGAGCCACGTCGATTTCATCGACAGTAGCTGCCTGGGTGCCCTGGTATCCATTCTCAAGAGCGTCAGTGGGCAGGGAGAGCTGGTGCTCTGCTCGGTCAATGGGACAATCCAAAACCTGTTCAAGCTCACCCGCATGGATCGCGTCTTTTCGATTAAAGAGACTCGTCAGGATGCACTGAACCTGTTGACTGCGAAATGACGCTCAGGCAGGCCTGGAAGGCCGCGGATTATCGATCGCCCGTTCATTCTTCGATAATCCGCGCCTTTGGTTTGCTCAGCAGAAGCATCACCAGCGCGACGTAGGGCATCGGCTTCCAGAAATAGTAGCCCTGCAACAGATGAATATTTTGCCGGTTGAGATAATCCAGCTGGGCCTGGGTTTCGACCCCCTCGGCAATGATGCGCAGTGACAACGTCCGGGCCATCTCTATCACGCTGTCCAGTAGTTTGCTTTGCGGCGACTCGCCGGTGACGCGGCCGACAAAGCTCTGATCGATTTTGATATAGTCGAAAACCAGCTCATGCAGATAGGAAAGCCCGGAATAGCCGGTGCCAAAGTCGTCCAGCGCGATGGAAAACCCGCGGGAGTGTAACGCGTTGAGCTTGTCGACAACCGCCTCGTTGAGCAACAGCGGCTCCTGTTCGGTGATCTCCAGCATCAGCTTCACCGCTGTGCCCTCAAAGCCGCGCTGAAAGTGCAGGCAGTCATCGATAAACGACGGGGCGTTGATGGCTTTGTTGAATAAATCAGATTTCGGGTAAGTCTCCCCCGTAGCGGGTTGTGTTTTCAGGCATACCTGCTTTCGTCATTTTGTTCAGCGCTCGTACCAGGGCCATAGCCTCTGCAACCTGACCATCGTAGTCACGCAGTGTCAGTGAACCTCCGAACAGCTGTT